>NZ_MWPY01000033.1:0-685720 GCF_002148625.1 Enterobacter sp. J49 | reverse complement strand
TGATTACATCGAAATGTTTTATAACAGTAAGCGTCGGCATGGTTCGAGCAATCAGATGTCACCGACAGAATATGAAAACCAGTATTATCAACGGCTCGGAAGTGTCTAGATTATCCGTGGCGATTCATTTATTTTATTGGTTTTTATGTTGTTTCCGCTGACATAAACCCCTGTAAAGGTTTCGTCTGATGGAACATTGATGTCACTTAATGCGGAGACTGAATATGTATATTCTCCATTATGGAATGTAACAGTGTTAAAAACATAAGGTCCGGATTTGTTTCCAAGTTGAACATCTGATGAAAAAATAGTTGGAATTTTCTCGCTGAAAAGTCGAGTCTCTAGAGTTAAATCATTTTTTTATCATTGCCATATGTATACTTTAAGATTTCATCTGTACGTTATATTTTTATTATTTTTTTGCTTTTTGTCATGCATTGAAAAACTAATTCTGTATTTGCAAAAGCGTTTGATGCAGAAAAAAACAAGCCAACTAAAAGAATGGTAATTGTCTTTATCACAAGCTTCTCCTTAGGGTTTCATCCGCACAAAGCGGACAATTCTTCGTATCCGTTTCATGGTGAGAACTATGTTGATGGTGATTTTGTGGCGGGAATGGATCATCTTTATTACTGGTCACTTCTTTGCCACATACGGTACAACGGTAAATTCCTGAAACAGGAACAGTGTCACCAGGATTGTACTGTGACGTCCAGCGCTCTTTGTCGCCCTCAACGCGCTGTAAAAATTGCTCTGTCTCGCTTGTAAATGCAGCCATTATTTTCCTTTTTGAACTCAATCCATATACTCAACTATCGCCAAAGTCCCGTAATACGTGATGTACAGGAATGAGCCATTGTTGAAGGATCCGATAGCAGTGGAGATTCTCACTCCATAGATAAGATTTCCCCGGTTGCCAGCTGACTTAACAAACACGACGTATGCTTCGTCATGCTCATTGCGCTTCTTCTCGAAAACGTGAGGTATAAAGATGGCCATCCACTTTGCATAATCTTCCGCAGTTGCATGTTAATTGTATGACAAAAGCCATGAAATCTCTACATTGAAAGTACAGCCAACCTTAAAACGGATTCAATCATAATTCCTTTTGCTTTAAGTCGAGCATGTAGTGTCGAAGGCTGAATGGGGGATTTTTCGAGCCCCTCATGTACCATAGCTAGTTACTCGGCCTTGATGTAAGCATCAAGCTCCATACCCTGAATGACTTTGTCGTCTGCATTAAATTGTGGTGAACATGACGGGCAGGGTAGTTACGGTATCAACCATGAGATGAGTTCTCTGGTTGTTCCTGGATAAATGTAAGATGGAATATGCCATGAACTTAGCGATATCCCCATAATTGTTGCGTTATGAAGTTATCGTAAAGCCACAACTGAATTTTAGCAAACGACTGATTCGCCGGTAAGTTGCTGAAAGAGCGGTCCTCATGTACTGAACTTCAAACCCAGCATATTTAACATAATATACATTATGCGCACTTACATGGATTAAGGCAGAATCTGGCTTTTTGTGGTCATCCTTGTTCTGGTGTTTGACAGCCTCTAATGCACCTTATCTGCTCCGAATCCTCTAAACCTGCATAGCCATCTTCACTCACGCTGTTTATTCTCTGGCTTCTCTGCCGGCGCTGCATACCAGTTATCTTCCGCCACGACGACCGCGCCTTCTGGTTGCATCACAAAGTTTGGCGACATGATTTGTACATTAAACTCGTTAAAGACATCCTGAATATTGCTGTGCAGTTCATTGCGGGCCTCCGCCAGTGATTGCCCGGCACGCAGCTTCACCTGAAGTTCATAAGCAATATACCAGTCCATCAAACTCAATTGTCTTACCAGCGGCTGTTGTGACTGATCGATACATTTCGCCCGTCTGGCGGCAATCTCCAGCATGGCATGAACTTGCCGCCATGGCGTGTCGTATCCGATAGTGACACCTGTCGTCAGGTTCACGCCACCATCTGGATTTTGCGCGCTGAGATTAGTGATTTTGCCGCTAACTACGACAGCATTCGGTACGGTTACAACATAATTCTCCCGCGTAATGATTTTCGTCGCGAGCATACCTATCTCGGTAACCAACCCTTCGTTATCCGCGACCCGAATGATGTCGCCTTTTCTCAAGGCTCGCGAGTAAATCAGTACCAGGCCACTCATGGCATGGTTCATCACCCCGGCAGATCCCAGGGTCAACATCAGCCCAAAGAATACACTGATACCTTTAAAGGCCAGTGAATTGGCCCCGGGTAAAAACGGGTATGCCGCGGACAGAGCAAATAACCACACCACCACAGAAATTAACTTCCGCGTCGCGCCGACGGTTTCAGGATGGATCCCGGGAAGGTGTAAACGCCCTGCTTCTACCTGATTTAACAAGACTTTAAGGAGTTTTAGAATGAAGGCTGTGATAAGAAAAATAATCAGGACGATCAAAATGCCCGGCATAGCCGAGACAATGGACAGTGCGATATCCCGCAGAACACGCATGGTCCAGTCACCCAGCGATGCCCCCCAAACGCGCGTCCAGGGAAACAGACTGAATGACCAACTTAGCCAGATATAAAGCCCGAGAATACCCAGAATAATCATCAGCAAAGCATACAAACGAGTCTCAATCGCGCCGACAAACCTGCGCCAGCGTTGTGGAATGATACTGCGGTTCTCAAGAATGCGGCCTCGGTAAAAACGCCTTACTCCACGCCATGACCGCCAGGCACCGTACCAGAAAACAAACAGTGCCAGCACCCCTGCGGCCGTTTTGCCTGCCGATAATGCCAGCCACCCGGCGTCATATTGATCGCGAAGTGCCGTACGTTGTGCCTCCATTCGAGTCAGCACACGTTGAGCAGCTTCATCAAGCGTCAGGTCGTCACCCTCATCGAGATCGGCTTGTGCCAGTAACATCACCGGCTTGCCGTTCATCACAATCAATCTTCCCGGTTGGTTGTAACGGGTAACCGGAATCATTTTCAGGGGCTCCCGAACATCCTGTTGAGAAAAATTGCGCAGCGTATTACGAATGCGCAAAACTCGCTCTTCAGGCGTGGTCAGACCGAATTTTGCCTGCAGCATAACAATCGGCTGATGGAAAATATAAACCGTTCTGGCGCGCTCCCGATCTGTCGGCTCCTGGCGCGGCTCTGCGGCTACGCTGAGAAAAGAGATTACTGAGAGCAAGCATGACACTGTAACGAGCAGGATCCTCTTCATTTCTCCCCCTGAAACGCAAGATTATTGTTATTTTTCAATACGCCCAGAGAATGGCTGATCTCTGCTTTTTGAGCATAGACCAGCTCGACTCTTCTGCAACTGTCTTAAAAAAACCATAATGCACAATATTGCTTGAAATTGCACGAAACTGCCTATTAATATGAAGAGAGAAACAAAAGACGCACAAACGTGCAAACTCATGCATTTTTACTTACTGAGGTTGATATGACACAACAGTTGATTTTAATCGCCGGCCCCTATCGTAGCGGCACCGATGGCGTGCAGGCGCGCATTGATGAAAACCTTGCTCGTCTTGAAAATGCGGCGTTAGCCGTCTATCAACGTGGCCACGTTCCGGTTATTGGCGAATGGCTGGCCTTACCGTTGGCAAAAGCGGCTGGCTCGAAATCGATGGGTGATGAAATCAGTGAAGCAATGCTGTATCCCGTCGCGCACCGACTCATTGCGAAATGTGATGCTATCTACCGGATTGCCGGCGCGTCCAAAGGGGCCGATATGGACATAGAGGTGGCGCAAACGCTGGGGCTTAAGATTTACACTGCGCTTGAGGATATCCCTCAGGTTTGATGTTGCCTGCCAGCCTGTCGGCTTACCGACAGGCCGGATCACAAACTCCCAGACAATCTCGCGTGTAATCTGAGCACATTTGTAGCGATGGATGTCTTCACTTTCTTTGAAAAATCAATAGGTAATTTTTCAATAACACGCTCAAGAGCCTGGGGCACCAGTTCAGCAAGCTCTTGCATGATTTCATACATTTGCTCTTCGGGAAATTTTACGACTTTCGCAGTAGTAAGGAAGTGGCGAGGATATATCTTATCGATGGCATTTTTACGCCCCTTTGATGCATTCAGGCCCATTGCCAACTTCAAATCGCTGATATGGATCCCTGCGCCACCCAGTACCGGGAACGCGGAAATAATGTCGTAAAAAGGTGTTAAGCGGTAACTCCCGTGTGGCTGAATAAAGACGGAAAAATTTTTAGCGTGCCCATCTGTCGCCCCAAGTAACCACTGGAAAACCTGGAATTTCATAAACTGATAACGATCCGTCAGGGCTTCACTGGAACCCAGCAAAAACATCATGATCCGTGTAATCCCTGGGCCACCATCAGACTCGTATTTCAGGGCTGATGGCAGGCCGAATGCCTGGCACATATCCTCCTGAGGCAGCCTAAATAATATTGAGCGGTCAGTATTCCAGCGTCTGTCAAAGCGTTCTACTGCCAGTGCACGAACGCCACCTGCTCTTATTATTTCCGCATCAGGAACGTTAAAACCCAGTGTCTTTGCCAGTGAAAGACAAAAGTATTCGTTATCTACGCTGTCACGTAAATCAAGCGTGGCATTTGGCTGTTTAATTTCGCCTATTGGAAGTTTGATAATATGTGTCGTGGGCGTTGCAGCCCTGGGGATACACCACTCATCACCCATTTTGAGTAGCGCTGTTTTTTCCTGAGCACCCGCGACGGAAATGCGGAAATCATTCTCTTCGTTAATCATGCCCAACGGGATATCAGATTTATAAGCGGACAGTACAGCTTCAAGCTTTTTCTCGGTAAGCGGTTCCCACGTCATTCCCGGTATGCTGATATCTTCATCGACTGGCAGCAACGTTACTGCACCAACACTGTCACGTCCTATTTCTGCAAGTAAATCAAATGGTTGCTTGGATTTTGCCTGGTAGCGTTTAACAACACGCTCCCTCACGACTGGGCTGTCAGGCAGCAGGTTATCAAAGAAATTGAACACCGCGTCAGATGTGATGTTGCCAAACTGCAGAGGCAGCGAGAGCGATAAAGGGCGTGCATGATGGCTAAACATCCAGCCACGGTCATATTTAAAGGTCTGAGCTCCGTTCGGTTGCTTCGTAAGCTCGCCAACACGTTCATTATTCATCCATGTCACAAGCTTTGACATTACCAGTCCAGCCCCTGTTGGTTATTTTTCTCCGGCCCCGTCGTTGCTTCTGTGCTTTCATAGAGCGCCATCATCAAACCAAGCGACTGTAAAATCTTAAAAAAAGTGGTCAGGGTAGTTTTGTCAGGATTGTTTTCAAAATTAGAGATAGTAGCCTGTTTAATACCTATCCTTTTTGCCAGTTCGATTTGGGTCCAGCTGTTTTTTTGACGGACCAGTTTCATATAATTAGCCAGTTGCACCGGACTATAAATGTATGGTGGATTCATAATTTGCATTCCCAACATTGTTATCCTCTTGTGCGGATAATACATGTATTATCCTCTTGTGCGGATAATGTCAACAGCAAAGTGAGAGATCTGCACTTTTTATCCCCTCATGGGTATAAAAGAGGCGTTATCCCCTTCAAGGGATATTGATATGTATTACACCTCTTCCCGTGCAGAGGTCATCACCACGGAAACCCCCTTTTCTTTTACCGCATTAATCCAGGCGCTATCGGTATCGTCTTCAACGACAATCGTGTTCACCAGCGACAGATCGCCAATCACAAAAGATGACGCGGTATTGATTTTTTCGGGGGAAGCCAGCACAACCGTTTCGGCGGCTCTGCCGGAAAATGCACGTTTGATACTCGCCTCTTCAAAATCACCGGTCGTCAGGCCCGCATCAGGATGGATGCCAGTCACTCCCATAAAGAACAGGTCCGCATGGATTTTTTCGATGCCTTCGATAGCAGCCGCGCCGACCGCGACAATAGAGTGTTTATACAGACGGCCACCGATCAGGATAACCTCAATGGAGGGATGTTCGACAAGTCCCAGCGCAATGCCTGGGCTGTGCGTGACCACGGTTATCTTCAAATCAGGAGGCAGAAACGTAATCAGCTCTGACGTGGTCGTGCCGCCGTCAATGATCACCACCTGGCCGTCAGAAATCAGCTGCGCACCTTTACGGGCGACATTTTTCTTGGCATCCATCTTTACCGATTTACGCTCAGCAAACGGGGCAATGGCCGAGGATGACGGCAGCGCCCCGCCGTGAACACGCTGTAAACGCCCTTCTGCCGCCAGCTCGCGTAAATCGCGCCGAATGGTGTCTTCAGACACCGCGAAGAGCGTGCTGAGCGCTTTCGACTGGACCTGACCTTCAGCCTCGAGCTTTTCAAGGATCAATTGTTTTCGCTGCGTTGTGAGCATAAGGAATTCCTGATATTGCACGTTTAATCTTGAAACTGCACGACAATGCTGTTTATGATAATTACTCTACGTAAGGAGGAACAAACGTGCAATCAAAACGTGCAGATGTACGCATCATAGAAAGTGAAACACTGTCTGATAACTGGTACATCCTGAAAAAATATACCTTTGATCTGCAGCGACGCGATGGCGAATGGCAGCGGCAAAATCGCGAAGTGTACGACCGGGGAAACGGAGCCACCATCCTGCTTTATAACCGGGATAAAAAGACGGTGATCCTGACCCGCCAGTTCCGTTTCCCTGTCTTTATTAACGGGCACGAAGATGACCTTATTGAAGCTGCTGCGGGCTTGCTCGATAACATGGATCCGGAAAGCCGGATTAAAGCAGAAGCGGAAGAAGAGACCGGCTATAGCGTTTCCCGCGTTGAGAAAATTTTTGAAGCTTACATGAGCCCGGGCTCCGTCACTGAAAAACTCTATTTTTATCTCGCCGAATACCAGCCGAAAGACAGAACCAGTGAAGGCGGTGGACTCAAAGCGGAGGGTGAGGATATCGACGTACTGGAAATGACGCTGGAAGAGGCACTGCGCGGCATTGAAACGGGCAGGATTGTCGACGGGAAAACCATCATGCTGCTTTATCATGTTGCCCTGAAAGGCATTCTGTAATTGCTGCAGGACAGACACCTGCCGTAGTGCAGGTGTCTGCGTGTGCTATTCTTGCTGAAGCATGCACAACGGAGATGCAAAGATGGCTGACTGGAACCCTTCCTTGTACCTGCGATACGGAGCCGAACGTACGCGCCCCGCCGCTGAATTGCTCGCCAGAATTCCCCTGGATGACGTGTCATCCATCGTCGATCTGGGCTGCGGGCCTGGAAACAGTACGGCGCTGTTAAAACATCGCTGGCCTTCAGCGCACGTCACAGGGGTCGATAACTCACCTGCGATGCTCGACGAAGCCCGCAGCGCCTTATCGGATTGCCACTTTGTCGAGACCGATATCCGCCAGTTTAAGCCCGGCCAGCCGCTGAGCCTGATTTACGCCAATGCCGCGTTGCAGTGGGTGCCTGACCACTACGATCTCCTGCCGCACCTGGTCTCTCTGCTCACGTTAAATGGCGTACTGGCCATTCAGATGCCTGACAACTGGCTTGAGCCCACTCATGTGGCGATGCGTGAAGTTGCCTGGGAGCAAGGCTATCCCGACCGGGGTCGTGAAGCCTTGCCCGGCGTGCATGCCTATTACGACATTTTGACAGACGCCGGTTGTGATGTGGATATCTGGCGGACAACCTATTTCCATAAAATGAGCTCACACCAGGCCATCATTGACTGGGTAAGCGCTACCGGTTTACGTCCGTGGCTGCAGGAGCTTAATGAGAGCGAGCAGAAACGTTTTCTCAAGCGCTACCATGAAATGCTGGAAGAGCAGTATCCGCTCCAGGAAAACGGGCAGATACTGCTGGCTTTTCCACGGTTGTTTATCATTGCTCAACGTCAGCCCTGAGCAACGTTATGAGCGGGCCTCTTTAAGCAGCTGCTGGATAACTTTTTCCTGTTCTTCATAGTTACCTTCGCCAAAAGAGGTATAACGTAACTGCCCTTTGGCATCGAAATAGTAATGTGCCGGCCAGTACTGGTTCCCGAAGGCGTTCCAGATCTGGTAGTTATTATCCGTCACGACCCGATACGGCAGTTGCCATTTGTTCACCGCGTTTTTCACCGACGAGAGCGGTTTTTCCCACGGATATTCAGGCGTATGCACGCCGATGACCACCAGACCCTGGGACTGATATCGCGTGGCCCAGTCGCGGACATGCGGGAGCGTATGCTGGCAGTTGATGCAGTCCCAGGTCCAGAAATCAATCAGGACGACTTTACCCCGCAAAGATTCAGACGTGACAGGGTCACCATTAACCCATCCGGTTCCGCCACTTAACGAAGGCAACTGACTGCTGGGTTCGGTCATTACGACCGGCTGCAGTTTTACTGGCGCAGTGGCGGGCTTCGCCAGGGTCAACAGCGTCGTTTCAAGACGGTCTGCCACCCCATTTGCACCTTTCAGCACCGAGTTCATCCCCGTGGCGTTGAACGCCACAGCCGCTAACATCACCACGCCCGCCCCCTTGCGCAACCTTTCCATCAGCGCTGATTTGGCCCGCAGCGGTGCCATCAGTTTCCGACCGCCGGCCATAAGCAGGCCCAACATAAGCGCACATCCGCTGCCATACGCCGCCAGCAGCGCGCCGGTGGTGATGGCCGAATGACCCGCAATATTGATACTGAAAATAGCCCCGAGGATCGGTCCGGCACAGGGAGACCAGAGCAGACCGACGGCCAGTCCGGCCAGGAAAGCGGAAAACATTCCGCGCGTTTGTCCGCTGCGGGTGTTGAGGATATTGCCCGCGCTGACCGCAGGCCCGGCTATGCGCTGGGCGAAGGACGGGAAAATTAAGGCCAGCGCGGCTGTAGCCAGAATAATGAGTGCCAGCCAGCGCCCTATTATCGTGGCATCCGTGATCCATTCGCTGGCAACCGTGACAACCATCGCCACCACGGTAAACATCACGATCATCCCTGCCAGCAGAGCCAGGATATGTCTTCGCTGCCCCTGAAAACCGGCAAACAGAAGAGGTATCACCGGGAGCGTACATGGACTGAGCAGGCTTATCATCCCGCCCAGAAACGCGATTATCAAAAACATAAAAACCTCACATTACAGATGGCCTGCGACGCTGCAGTGAGGGTATTTCATCGTACGGATGTGTTTGGGATGTGTGCAAAACGGGACGATTTGTCTGCTCTCGTATCGGTCACGCAACCGGATACAAAACCGTACAATTAGCGACGCGGCAGCGTTACCGTGACCTTCAGCCCGCCTTCAGGAAGGTTTGCCAGCCGCAGTTTCCCGTCAAGCTGCGCGGTCAGCTGTGCGGCAATCGCCAGCCCCAGGCCGGTTCCGCCGGTATCACGGTTACGCGATGTTTCTACCCGATAAAAAGGCTGTAATACCGCGTCGAGTTCAGCTTCGGGTATCCCCGGCCCGCCGTCCAGAATATGGATAGCAATGTGTCCGGCAGAAGAATCATCAATCTCAATAACGGCATAGCCACCAAACTTAAGCGCGTTATCCAGGAGGTTGGTCATCACCCGGCGAAGCGCCTGCGGCCGAGTCACTATCGGCAGGCGGGCGTCGTTTGCCTGAAACTGCACGTTTTTACCAATGTCCTGATAATCACAGGCAATGCTGTTTACCCAGGCATTGAGCTCCAGCTTTAGCGAGGTCTCTTCCAGGGACTCTGATGACCGGGCATAGGCAATCCCCTCCCGCACCAGACGGGTCATGTTATCGAGGTCGTTCAATAACTTGTCCCGTAACTCGGGTTGATCGGCCATCTCGACGCGCAATTTCATGCGCGTGATGGGCGTCTGCAGGTCGTGAGAAATGGATGCCAGGATCTGCGCGCGTTCGCGAAGATAGGATTGAATGCGCGCCTGCATCGCGTTAAAGGCATGCGCGGCTCTTTGCACTTCTACCGGCCCCTTCTCCGTCATTGGTGTGTTTGCCGCCGGGTCCAGCGCGTCAACCGCACGGGTAAACTGAGAAAAAGGCCGAATCACCTGACGCACGGCGATCCAGGCACAGGCCGCAAGCAGCAGCAGCTGCAATACCAGCACAACAGGTAACCAGCTGGCAACCGGCGGCATGCGTGGCGTCAGATCGATGGTCAACGGTGCGCCATCACGTAAGGTGAGATGCGCCTGAATATGGGAAATGGGACCGGGAACGGCGGTAAACGTGAGCGGGTAGTCAGCCGTAAGGGTCTCTTTTAGCGTTCGAATGGCGTCGCGTGAACGTTTATCCTCAGGGGGTGCGCCCGGTTCTCCAGGCCCGAGAATATAGCGATAGTTACCGCGCTCCAGCCGCGGCAGCCAGGCCGCCCGCTCCTGAGCGGGAAGTCGGTCAAGAATGGCCACGCTAGTGGCTACATCGTTTTCCAGATTACCCAGCATTACGCTGCGGGCGCTGTGCATGCGTTCAACCATCACCAGCGTCAGGCTGAGAGTATTGGCCAGTAAGAGTCCAGCCAGCACGATGACCAACAGACGGGACAGCAACGAGCGTGGCCAAAGCGTCATTCATTGGCCTCTTTTATGGTCACCGGCATTGTAAAGACATAGCCTTCACTGCGCACGGTCTTGATATAGGCCGGCGTGCGGGCGTCTTCATTCAGACGCTGACGCACCCGGCTCACCAGCAGATCAATCGATCGTTCAAAAAGCTCGGCATCGCGCCCCTGGGTCAGATTTAGCAGTTGATCCCGGGTCAGGACACGCTGAGGGTGATCGAGGAACACGCGCAGCAGACGATATTCCGCTCCGCTGAGCGCCACTACCATCCCTTCACTGTCGATTAAATGACGGGCCACGGTGTCCAGTTGCCATTCTCCGAACGTGACCAGTCGCCCGGCTTCCGTCACCTGTAAATTGGGGGGCATTGTGCGGAAACGACGTAAAATGGCTTTGATCCGCGCGAGTAACTCGCGTGCAACAAAAGGCTTCACGACATAATCGTCTGCCCCCATCTCCAGCCCCAGGATCCGGTCTGTTTCCTCGTTACGCGCCGTGAGCATCAGAATGGGCAAGTCTTTATGTTTACCGCTTCGGAGCTGACGACACAGCGTTAATCCGTCATCGCCGGGCATCATGACATCCAGCACCACAAGATCGATATGCTGTTTATCAAGCACAACTCGCATCTCTTTGCCATTTGCCGCGCCAGAGGCGCGATATCCGGACTTAACGAGGTAATCGACAATCAGCTCACGAATATCCCTGTCGTCATCGACGACAAGGATATGATCAATATGCTCCACAGAAATCTCCAGACTGAAGGGTAACGTATTGAAAATAGCACATTTCAGAGTTTATCTGCGTCCACAACTGCGTTGACGAAATCCTGCGGATCTTCCTGTGGTGGGTTGTGACCTACGGTTTTGCCAAAGGTACGGTGTTCATACTTACCGGTGAATTTCCCGGCGTAGGCCTGTGGAGCAGGATGCGGCGCCCCGTTGTTTCCGCCTTCAATGGTGATCGTCGGGACGGTAATATTCGGAAGCGTTGCCAGTTTTTGCTCATAACTGTCGTATTTGCGCTCCCCTTTTTCCAGCCCTAAACGCCAGCGGTAGTTACTGAGCGTCACCGCGACATGGTCCGGGTTATCAAGGGATTTGGCACTGGCGTTAAACGTTGCATCGCTAAATTTCCAGTCAGGTGATGCCTGTGACCAGATCAGACGGGCGAAGTCATGGGTGTTTTTGGCGTAGCCTTCAGCGCCACGTTCGGTGGCGAAATAGAACTGATACCACCACTGAACTTCTGCTTTCGGCGGTAAGGGTTGTTTGCCAATCTGCTGGCTGCTGATCAGGTATCCACTGACGGAGACCAGCGATTTAACGCGTTCTGGCCACAGCGCCGCGACGATGTCCGCCGTACGGGCACCCCAGTCGTATCCTGCAAAAACGGCCTGCTTGATGTTCAGGGCATCCATCAGGTTCACAATGTCTTTCGCCATGGCCGAAGGCTGGCCGTTACGCGGCGTTTTATCTGAGAGGAAACGGGTAGTTCCGTAACCACGCAGAGAAGGCACAATCACCCGATATCCTTTGGCAGCCAGCGCGGGAGCAACTTGCGCATAACTATGAATATCGTAGGGCCAGCCGTGTAATAAAATGATCGGTTGACCATTTTTCGGGCCGATGTCGACATAGCCGACGTTAAGGTCGCCGGCGTTAATCTGCTGAGGATGATCAAACGCCGTCGCGAAATCAGTACCGGTTGCTTCGGCCTGACAGGACATGACGGTACCAAGAGAAACGGTTAATGCGAGAGTTGAGTATGCGAGTTTGCTGAACATGTTGTTATCTCCGATTGAGTACGATTCACGGGGATATAACAACATCGGTTTGTATAGCGGATATGTGCGAATGGGCCTTTATTGCAAGCCTGTGTATGTATCAGAGGCGTTGATACAATGTGATACAAACACAGGTCATTGCGTCTTAAAGCGAGACGCGATAACGAACGTAATCGTCGGCTTCGCCATATTGGTCGTAGAGTTTACGTGCCGGGTTGTTCTGCCGCGTGACCCAATAAAGTTTCGACCACCCTTCGCGCTTGCCTTCGTCCATCAGGGCGTCAATGAGCGCTTTTCCGGTCCCTGCTCCCCGTTGGCTGGCAGCAACAAACAGGTCTTCCAGATAACAAACGGGCGCTGTCGACCAGGTTCCTTCGTGCAAAATACACATGGCGAAGCCGATGACGTTGCCGTCGCTTTCCGCAACCCGGCAAAACATCGATGATCGCTCGTCGAGCGCCCTTTGCCATGTCGCGGCGGTCACGGACTCATCGAGGACACAGTCATAAAAATGGGTGTAGCCGTCCCACAGCGGACGCCACTGGGAATAATCTTCTGCGCGTAAAGCTCTTACCGTAACAGCCATATATTCCTCTTATTACAAATCGAAAGCCTTTTAAAAGCAGTTATTGGTAGTAAAGAATTCCAGCACACCGAAAAAGAATGTGATAGAGATGAAAATACCAGAAGGTGAACAAAAACATAACGCTTAAACAGGGAGAACCACGGATGACAATACCGACGCTAACGACAGACCGCCTGTTACTTATTCCCCTGGTCGCGGAAGATGCCGTCCAGATACAGCGGCTTTATCCGCGCTGGGAAATCGTTCGCTATATGGTCTCCTCAGTACCCTGGCCCTACCCGGATAACGGCGCGGAGTATTATGTTAATAACGTTGCATTGCCGGATATGGAAAAAGGCATTGCCTGGTTCTGGAGTATTCGACGTCGCGAGGCACCGGATGAGCTGATGGGGATTATCTGCCTGTACGATGTCGAAGATAACAACCGTGGGTTCTGGCTGGCGCCGGAGTTTCAGGGTAAGGGATACATGCGTGAGGCCAGTATTGCGGCGACGGATTATTGGTTTAACACCCTGAACAAGCCGGTGTTGCGTGCGCCAAAAGCGGCTGCTAACAGCCGCTCCCGCCGTATTTCAGACAGTAGCGGCATGCGGCTTATCAGGACAGAAAAGAAAGCGTACGTCAGCGGCATACTGGATTCCGAACTGTGGGAAATCACCCGTGACGAATGGAATGCCCGTCAGGTCAGTTGATAATACTTATCCGGTAACAGTCTTTCGGGGATCTCTTCTTCATCGTTCATCTGCAACAGGTCACGTTCCATCATGTTGCAGATGGCGTCCAGCGGCAGGTCATTATCTTCGGTACCAAACGGGTCTTCCAGCTCTTCCGCCAGCGTATCCAGCGAGATAAAGGTGTAAGAAATCAGCGCCGACACAAAAGGCGTCATGTAGTGCAGATCGACGACCAGCGCGAACGGCAGCATGATGCAGAATAGATACACCGTACGATGAAGGATCAGCGTGTAAGCAAACGGTACGGGTGTCGTCAAAATACGCTCGCAACCCGACAGGACGATGGACATGTCGTTCAGTCGGTTGTTGAGACTGTGGAACAGGATATCTGAGAGCTCACCATTGCGACGCCTGACGGCAAGCCACTCCCCCATGATCAGTAAAATACGGTTCGCCGGCGAGTTGGCGTTCATCACCTTGCGTAAATCATCTTCCGGAAGATAACGGGAAAGTTGTTCGGCGTTCGTTTCCCGGCGCAGGGTCATGCGCAAACAGTTGGCAAAGGCAATCTGCAGGCGGACAAACTCGCCGAGATGTTTATCGTCCGGCAAGGTGTTTTTTACCTCGCGAAACAGAGAGCGTGCCGCTATCATCAGTTGCCCCCAAAGCTGGCGCGCCTCAACGTAGCGGGAATAGCAGGCGTTGTTTCGGAAACCGAGAAAGATAGCGATCGCCACACCGAGAATGCTAAATGGCGCAACGGTAAATTTGATGCCAAGGGATGTGTACCACGGCAGCATCAGGATCACGGCGATAGAAAGCAGGAAGTTGAGTAGCAAGCGGGTATAGATTTTTGGCAGTACCGAGCCATGCCAGACAAAGATGAGTTGTAACCAGTGCTGTTTAGGACGAACAATCATAGTGAGTTTCAGGAAAGAAAAAGAGCGTGGCTATTAAACGTGATCCCCCTCACGGTTGCAAGCATGTTAATAAAACATTGAATTTTCTGACCTGGCTAGCCTAAACCGCACGGTGCCAGAGGTGTTTTTAAAAACAGAGCAAATAGTATGTTGTAACTAATAAGATCCCCATTAAAACCCGGCCGAAGCCGGGCAACGGTGTTAGCAGAGCGGTTTAACCGCCGCACGCATTCCCTGTTGCAGAATAGCATCCAGATCCCGCGTAACCTGCTCGACCAGGCCGTTAACCTGCGTAAGATCTTGCTCCCAGTGTTCACCCACGCTCAGTACCGATTTTACCAGTTGGCGGGTAGTGATCTGGCGATCGTGATGCTGTGTCCACAGCTGCTGGAAACGCGCCAGCCAGTGCGCGTCGTCCTGTACCGGGTAACTTTCCCCGTTACGCTCCCCGCGATAAAACGCAATCAGTGCCGCTAAAGCAAACGTCAGTCGCGCAGGCAATGACCCGGTTGCTTTCTGCCCTGCCAGCAGCTGCGGCAGAATGCGGGTGCGGTACTTGGTCATCCCGTTGAGGGCAATCGACAGCAGCTGATGCCGGATGTAAGGGTTACGGAAACGGCCCGTTACCGCACTGGCGAACGATTCCAGCTCATCACGCGGCAAATCCAGTACCGGAATAATTTCCTCATAGATAGCTTTTTCGACAAAAGCGCACACGTCAGCATCGTTCATCGCCTCGCCTACCGTGTCCAGCCCGGCCTGGAAGGCTACCGGTACCAGCGCCGTGTGCGCACCGTTCAGAATGGCGACTTTACGCTCTTTGTAAGGCCGGATGTCATCCACGATCAATACGTTGAGCGGGAACTTATCAAGACGCAGTTCGCTGGCAAGGGAGTCTGGGCCCTGAATCACAAACAGATAGAAGTGTTCGGCGGTATCCAGGAACCCGTCCTGATAACCCAGTTCAGCCTGCAGGGCGACCACTTCGTCACGCGGGTAACCCGTTACAATGCGGTCAACCAGGGTCGAGCAGAAGCAGTTGGCATCGTTCAACCATTCAGTAAAGGCCGTCGGCAGCGCCCACTCCTGCGCGTAGCGCAGCACCAGTTCCCGCAGCGCATCCCCGTTGTAGTCAATCAGTTCACACGGAATGATGACCCAGCCTTTGTCTGGCGCACCGTTAAAATGACTGAAACGCTCGAAGAGCAATCGCGTCAGCTTCGCCGGGTAGCTGACGGCAGGCGCATCTTCAAAGGTGTCGCCCGCGTGATAACCGATCCCCGCTTCCGTGGTATTCGAGAACACAAAGCGCATCTCCGGGTTATGAGCCAGCCTGAGGAACGCATCGTATTCGTTATAAACGTTGATTTCGCGGTTAACGGAACGGATAAGACGTGCATCGCTCACCGCGTCGCCCTTTTCGTTCAGGCCGCGAATGATCGTGGTATACAGACCATCCTGCGTATTCAGCGACGGCGGAAAATCACTTTGAATGGGACGAACGACCACCACACCGGCGTTAAGATCGGTATGTTCGTTTAACAGGTCGATTTGCCAGTCGATAAACGCCCGCAGGAAATTACCTTCACCAAACTGAATGATACGTTCCGGATAGTGTGGACCGGGAAAATCATGACGGTTAAGTGTGTTCACAATGGGTTCCTTTTATAATTAGTCATACAGCCTGATAAGATTGGTACGATAACTTATCAAAACTTTACGACCGGGAACCCTGTTTTGATCAATTCATGATGGAGTTGTGAAAAATAATTATAAGAACTTATAGAACACGGAGGTGGCGGTCATCGCGCCATCCGGCATCAATGCATAGCGCGGGATCTCCCCCACTTTTTGCCAGCCAGCACGCTGGTAGAACGTCTCGGCACCGCTGCCGGTGGACGTATCCAGTACCAGGACCGAAATGCCTCTGGCTCTGGCCTGAACTTCAAGTTCTTCCATCAGGGCCATTGCCGCCCCTTTACGGCGCGCTTTTTCATGGACCAGCAGTTTTGCCACATCCGCGCGATGCGGCTGATTCTCCGGCTGATCGGTGATCAACTGTACCGTGCCGATAACGCCGTCCTGCGGATCGATACTGGCCAGCACAAGACGTTCATTGCGTCCCACGCTCTCAGCAATACCGCGCCAGAAAGCACGCGCTTTCTCCAGGCTAAAGGGCAACATAAAACTGACGGATGCGCCGCCGTTAACGCAGTTTTCGAGGATCGCGGACAACGCATCGAGGTGGGTGAGGATCTCTTCCCGGGTGAGGTTTTTGATGTGCAGTGAGGTATTCATTGTTTTTCCTTACGTTGAATACCGTCACTGTGCAATTAACATCTTATTAACGCAAACGGATCGATCATAGGCTTTTGTTATGTCATCTTTCACGGTGGCGTTGCTGCTTCATGGCATACATCTTTTCATCGGCCTCTTTTAGCCACTGTTGCAGGTCATGGCCATTGTGGTCAAATTCACTGAGGCCCCACGAGAACAGAAGCGACCACGGATGCAGTTTGCGGGCATTATAATTTTCGACCTGCTCGGCCAGATACTGCATCGCAATCCAGGCCCCCTGCTCATCCGTATCGGCGAACAGCACGGCAAACTCATCCCCACCAAAGCGAACCAGCAGATCCGCCTCACGGAAGGAGGAACGCATCAGTTGCGCCATCACGTTCAGCGCCTTATCACCTTCCTCGTGGCCGTAGCGATCGTTTATCTCCTTAAAGCGATCCAGATCCAGCCAGCCGAGGGTTAACGGCTCTGCACGGCGTCGGGCGACGGACAGGGTAAACCGGACGAGCTGATTAAAGCCCCGACGGTTGAATAAGCCCGTCAGTTCATCGGTAGTCGCCGCACTGACGGCAGCAAATTCATCTTCTGCCAGCGCGCCCAGGTCTCCCAGCACGGCAAGATCGGCCGCCGTAAACTCGCGCGGAGAATAATCAATCAGGCAAAGCGATCCGACACTCGCGCCGTCGCGCAGACGCAGCGGGAAACCAGCGTAGAAACGAACGCCGGGCTCACCGGCCACCAGCGGATTATCAGCAAAGCGGTCATCCTGACGCATGTCCCCCACCACCAGCGGCGCTTCGCTGAGGATCGTATGGCCACAAAATGAGATATTGCGCGGGACCGAGTCCGGTGCCTGGCCATCCGCTGACTTCACGATCAGCGAATGCTCATCGATAAGATTGACCATCGCCAGCGGCACCTGGAAAAAGCGTTTTGCCAGACGCGTCAGGCGGTCAAAGGCCGGCGAACTGTCGATTTCAAGCAGGCCTGATTCGCGCAGCGAGTTCAGACGTTCCGTTTCATTTTCAGGGGTTGCAGGTGTTTTCATAACGTCTCCTGACGCAAGCTTTACTAAAAGCGTAGCTTAAACAGAGACATTGTCAGTGTACGAATATCCTGTTCAGACGCTATTTGTTAACGTCACTGGCTCATGACGACTAATGCAGTGATGTTTCGCTGCCGGTGGTTGCAGTAACCTGCTCATCCGACAACCGGGCGCTGGTCCGATTTCGCCCCGCTTTCTTTGAGCGATAGAGATGATCGTCCGCTTCAGCCATCAGCTTATTAAAGACCTCCGTCAACTGCCATGATTCAGATTTACCGCTGCCCAGGCCAATGCTGACGGTCAGATACAGCGTCTGCTGGCGCCAGGTAAACGGATGATGTGCGACGGTGGTTCGAATGCGTTCAGCCAGTTCAAAACCGTGCTGCGCATCCCCGGAGTTCACGACCACCGCGAACTCTTCTCCGCCCATTCGCGCCACCATACCGTCCTCACCGACAACCTGCTGAACCTGCCGGGCAAAGGCCGCCAGTATGCGATCACCGCACTCGTGACCGTAGTTATCATTGATGCTTTTGAAGTAATCGATATCCAGCAGCATGACGGTTAAAAAACGCGAATGCCGGTGCGCCTCTTCTTGCTTTAACGCTTCATAAAGCCCGGAGCGGGAATAGACATGCGTCAGAAAATCATAATCTGCCCGCAGTGACACCTGACGAATCAGTGAATTAATGGCCGCCACGCTGACGGAGACCATCACCGGACAAATAGCCATAGTGGCAATGCCCAGCCGGGCTGAGAACATCATCGGGGTCGAAAGCGGTGTCGCAACGGCAATATTGATAATGGAGTTGGCAACCAGAATGATCTCAACGGCGCCCGTGAGAAACGTCAGTAAACAGGTGACGGGCAGCGGGTAGCGTACCGCACACCAGATAAGCGCCGGCAGCGGGAAACAGAGGCTCCCCGCGCCGCCAATCACCACCGATGCGACCACCGAGACAATCAACGCCATAACCGGGAACAGCTGCTCCAGACGTAACTGAATATCACGCACGGGCAGGCTAATCGTCAGCATACACGGCACAATCAGCACCCCCGTTGAAAACTGCTCGCTAAACCAGTCGGCAAACAGCGGCCAGAAGGTGTGACTGTCGATACCGACCGACCCCACCGCGCCAAGCAAGGCACACAGCAGCGCAGCAATCAGGCAGTAGTTAAACAGACGCAGCGCATTAAGCGGATCGGGGGTTTTCATCAGCCGTTTATCACGCAGAACCAGTATGGCGACCACGACGATAAAAATCATATTCGACAGGTTAATCACCAGCGAGGCCATTCCCCAGCTGGTGGTGACCGCGTCGTACATCAGCATGGCAACATACGCGACCGCGTAGTTATGCAGACGATTCAGATAAGCATAACGGGCGAATACTCCCGCCATAACGCCATTCAGTGGCCAGAACAGCGACAACGCTTCAACCAGACGCAATTCAGCACCCACAAAATAGAATAAGGTGGTGAGAATAAAGATCCACGACGCATTACGCAGCGGAGTATCGGGTTGAAAAAACCTGAAGGCAGAGAGAGCAGAACGCATTAAATATCATTCCGTATAATAACTTATGGCGATTATGTCGATCGTCAGCAGGATCTGAACTAACTTAACCTGCATCTATAACACAAATACAACAGGATCATAACTCGTCAAATTTAGGCGTTCATCTGCAGCACCAGCCAGTGGTGGATCACGCTGACGATATAATGCTGTTGCTGCGCGCTGAGCTGAACACCCTGCGGAATGTTATGCCACTTTGCCAGACAGCCACGACAACAGGTGGCGGTGGCATGCTGAGCGATAAACACCGGATGACCGCGCATGGGCGTCTGTTTTCCGTCATTGTTGGGATGGGCCGGTGCAAGACGCCGGGCAACAAAATCGGCGGCGTGCTGGTCAATGGTTTCGGCACCTTTGTCCCAGCAGTACTGCCGTTCCTTCGTGCCCAGGCGAAAGCGCGAACGAAAAGGCGATCGCGCCAGGCGGGCAAAAAGCGGATCCAGGGTCGACATCAGTATACGGAACGTCCCAGACGTTGGGTCAGTTTCTCCAGAACTGCCACACCGGCAAGTGAATTTCCCGTTTCATCCAGCTCCGGGCTCCAGACGGCAATCGCCATTTCGTGAGGCACGATTGCCACCACCCCGCCCCCGACACCCGATTTAGCCGGAAGACCGACGCGCCAGGCAAACTCTCCGGCGTTCTGATACATCCCGCTGGTCGCCATCAGGGCATTCACCTGACGCGCCTGCATGGGCGAGACAACATCTTGCGCGAGGTGCGGCGCATGCCCCTGATGGGCGAGGAACAAGAATGTCTGTGCCAGTTCAACACAGCTCATTTCCAGCGCGCAGTAATGAAAATAGTTTTGCAGCACGGTGGCGACATCGTTATGGAAGTTACCAAACGATTTCATGAGCCAGGCGATAGCCGCGTTACGGGCGGAGTGTTCAAACTCCGAGCGCGCCACCACCGCATTGTAGGCAATATCGGCGACGCCCGAGAGCTGGCGGACAATTTCAAGCATGCGCTGGCGAGGGGCGCTAAGACGGCTTTGCAGCATATCGCAAACCACCAGCGCACCGGCATTGATAAACGGGTTACGCGGTTTACCCTGTTCAATTTCGAGCTGAAGCAGTGAGTTGAAAGGCTGCCCGGACGGATCTTTCCCCACGCGGTGCCAGATTTCGTCTTCCTCATACTGGCGCATGGCCGCAACCAGACTGAGTACTTTTGAAATCGATTGAATTGAAAAACGCTCGGTGGCGTCACCGGCCTGGTAACGCTGCCCGTCTACCGTACAAATGGCAATACCCAGCTTATTCCCGCTGACCGAGGCAAGGGCCGGAATATAGTCGGCAACCTTCCCTTTTCCAATTAACGGACGAACCTGCGACAAAATCTCGTCCAACATCTCATTATGGATGACCGCAGCCACACTTTGCTCCTTGCCCTCAGGCTAAAACGGGCTGCGAGTATAACAGAGGCTTATATGTTGCGTCAGGCGCTAAGACGAAAACGCGAAACCGCCTGCAATAAAAGATCGGATTGCTTATGCAGCCGTTCAGAAGCATCCGACGCGTCAGACACCAGCATGTCGGTCTGACGGGAAACCTGATTCAGCGCCTGAAGCTGCCGCGTCATCAGATGTATGCTCTCCCCCTGGCTCAGGGTCGCGACCGAGATCTCATTCAGCAGACTGCTTAAATTAGCCACCAGCCCGATCACCTGCTGCAGATTATCTTCCAGCAGGTTAACGGCCCGGGAACCGTCTTCGATGCCCTGCAAAGAGTGATTGATCAGTGCCTGAATAGTCTGCGTCGAGTGGCTGCTCTTTCTGGCCAGCAGCCCCACTTCCCGGGCGACAACGGCGAACCCGCGCCCGTGGTTCCCCGCATGGGCAGCCTCGATGGCCGCATTCAGTGCCAGAATGTTGGTCTGAAACGCCACGCTGTCGATCATCGCCACGATCCCGCGCATCTCTGACGATCGGTCAACGATCGCCTGCATGGAGGCATTGACGGTTGTCATCATCCGATCGCCGCCCGCGGCTACCTGGCGCGCCTCGTCCGCCCTGGAGCTGGCGAGTTTTGCATAACCTGTATTCCCTTCCACGTGGTTTTCCAGCGCGGCAATGTGTGTCGTCACATCCTCAAGCTCTTTCGCCTGACGAGCCGACTGCAGATACAGCTTCTGGTTGCCCTGTGCCAGAGAGCCTATATTTTCAACCATTTCGTGGGTGGCATTGCTGACCTGGGTCACCAGTTCCTGCAGTCCGTGCTGCAGGGTGGAAACACTGTCGCTCAACTGTCCGATCTCCTTGTTAAAGCGCAGCACGCCTGGCGGTGTACCGGACAGGTCTCCTGCCGCCAGCTGGTTAATGTGAGCAATCAACCGACGCAGCGGCGTAATGACCCAGCGGGACATGCCGAACCACACCAGAATGGCGATGGCAAGTAGCAGAACCGGTGCAATCAGGAAGAGCGTTTGCAGGCCAGAGAGTTGCGCCATCAGACTCTGGCGGCCCTGCATCGCCTGCTTCTCGCTGGCCTGCTGATAGCGGGCATAGTTTTCGTTGAAGTCAGTCTGGAAAGCCTGGGCAGGCACGGCGAAAAAGGCGTCGATCGTGTTGGTCTTGATGAGCCCTTCCGCCTGCTCCTTGATGGCACCGTAGAAAAGCTGGTAGCTGGTGATCAGGGAGTCATCTTTTGGCGGATTGAGCGCCAGCCAGGCGTTCCAGGCCTGCTGAGAAACCGTCAGCGACGCCTGAGCTTCGTCCATCAGGCTGTGCCAGCTTCCTTCAGAGCCGGTCTCTTTATCCTGCATAAACCAGACGCCGGAGCGGTTAAGCAGATCGCTTGCTGCCAGCAGAGACACGCGGGCCAGATCCAGTTTGCTCTGTTGCTGGTATGCCAGCAGATTTTGCTGCTCGTTGCGCTGAGCGTCTTTCAGGGAAGCATTGAGCAAAAATGAAGAGGAGAGTTGCAGTGCGGAGAAAAGACCAATAATACAGAAAATACCGGTCAGCAGGCCAAACTGACGAGGGATGAGGCGCTGCGCAATACGGCGAAAAATTTGCGTTAGGTTCATAATTTTCTTCAGTAACAAGACGTTAGACGCGTGCGAGTCTACGAAACGAAAATGACAGAACCATTGCAGGAAAATGACAACGGCCTTCGTGCTGAAGGCCGTTATCGGAGAGCGAACTAGACTCTGTTCTTCCATACCGTCTGCACGTTACAGAACTCGTGCAGACCGAAGTGGGAAAGCTCACGACCAAAACCGCTCTTCTTCACGCCGCCAAAGGCCACGCGTGCATCGCTGGCGCTGAAACCATTGATGAACACCCCACCGCACTCCAGCTCACGGGAGAATTTCTCCGCCAGCGTATCGTTCGCGGTAAAGACGGTTGCGGACAGACCAAAGTCGCTGTCGTTAGCCAGCTGCAGCGCGTGCTCCGCGTCTTTCGCAACGCTAACCGCCGCAACCGGACCAAACAGCTCCTGACGAAATGCCGTCATGCTGGCAGTGACATTCCCCAGCACGGTCGGTGCATAGTAGTTACCTTCACCGGCGACTTTCTCCCCGCCAAGCAGCAGCGTGGCGCCTTCGGCCAGCGTGGCCTGCACCTGCTGATGCAGTTCATCGCGCAGGTCAAATCGCGCCATCGGGCCAATAAAGTTTTCTTCGCTATCCGGCGTCCCCATCTTCAGGGCCGCCGTCGCCTCGACAAAACGCTGGGTGAAAGCATCAGCGATGCCCTCTTCCACAATAAAGCGCTTAGCGGCGGCGCAAACCTGTCCGGTATTCTGATAACGACCGGCCACGGCTGCTTTCACCGCCAGATCCAAATCAGCATCATTGAGCACAATAAACGGATCTGAACCGCCCAGCTCCAGGACGCATTTCTTCAGTGCTGCCCCCGCCTGCGCACCAATCGCCGCACCCGCGCGCACGCTGCCGGTTACGGTTACGGCAGCAATACGACGGTCGTTGATCGCCTGGCTCACGCCCTCATTCGTGGCATTCACCCAGCCAAAGACACCCTGCGGAAAACCGGCGTCAGCAAATACCTGCGCAATAAGGTCAGCCGAGCCGAGTACGTTTGGCGCGTGCTTGAGCAGATAGCTGTTCCCGGCCAGCAGGATGGGTACCGCGCCACGCAGTACCTGCCAGAGCGGGAAGTTCCACGGCATGACGGCAAGAACAGGTCCCAGCGGCCGGTATTCAATCACCGCGTTCTGGTTTTCTACCAGGGTCGGTTCAGGCTGCAGCATTGCCGGGCCGTGTTCCGCATACCAGTCGCAGAGGCTGGCGGATTTTGCCACTTCAGCACGCGCCTGCAAAATGGGTTTGCCCATCTCACGGGAGATCATTCGTGCCATCTCGTCTGCACGGTTGCGCAGCGCGCTGGCGAGATCGCGCAGCTTCTGCGCCCGGTCGGAAACGCTTACGCGTCTCCACTGACGAAAACCGGCATCAGCCTGCGCAATTGCGCGTTCAACGTCGTCGGTGCTCGCCCACGGATACGCCGCGAGCGTCTCACCGGTGGCTGGGTTAACAGAGAGGGCATGTGTAGCAGAGGAATAAGTCATGATGGTCTCCACGTAATAACGGTTGATTCATTGTGGCGCACTCTGCTATTTCTTAAAAATGAATAATACTAACCACCTTGTTCACGAATCGAGAATGGCATGGACTTAACTCAGCTTGAAATGTTTAACGCCGTGGCGCTCACCGGCAGCATCACCCAGGCGGCGCAAAAGGTGCATCGCGTTCCGTCGAACCTGACCACCCGCATCCGCCAGCTGGAGGCCGATCTTGGCGTGGAGCTGTTTATTCGTGAGAACCAGCGTTTACGTTTATCCCCCGCCGGGCATAACTTCCTGCGCTACAGCAAGCAGATCCTGGCGCTGGTCGATGAGGCGCGAATGGTCGTCGCCGGTGATGAACCGCAGGGATTATTTGCGCTTGGCGCGCTGGAGAGTACCGCCGCCGTGCGTATTCCGGAAAGCCTGGCGCAGTTTAACCAGCGCTATCCACGTATCCAGTTTGCCCTCTCTACCGGGCCGTCCGGCACAATGATTGACGGCGTACTGGAGGGAACCTTAAGCGCCGCGTTTGTCGACGGCCCCCTTTCGCATCCGGAACTGGAAGGCATGCCGGTTTACCGGGAAGAGATGATGCTGGTCACGCCCGCCGGGCATGCAGAAGTGGCACGCGCCACGCAGGTAAGCGGCAGTGACGTCTACGCCTTTCGCGCAAACTGTTCGTATCGCCGACATCTGGAAAGCTGGTTTCACGCCGACAGAGCCACGCCCGGGCGTATTCATGAAATGGAGTCTTATCACGGCATGCTCGCCTGCGTCATCGCGGGCGCCGGTATCGCGCTGATGCCTCGTTCGATGCTGGAAAGTATGCCAGGCCACCATCAGGTGGAAGCCTGGCCGCTGGCAGAAAACTGGCGCTGGCTTACCACCTGGCTGGTCTGGCGCCGCGGGGCTATGACCCGCCCGCTGGAGGCTTTTATAGCGCTGCTAAACGAACGTCAACCACCAGTGCCTTCTTCATAAACAGGCTCAGCGGGTCATCAACATACGGCGGAAACGCCGGACGTTGCTCATAGCCGCACTGCTCATACAAACGGACGGCGGCATGTTGCCGGATGCCCGTCTCCAGGCGAAGCGTGTGGCAGTGACGGCTCAGGGCTTCATCTTCCAGCGCCGCCAGCAGCATCTCGCCGAGATGTTGCCCGCGATGAGCCGGATCGATATACACCCGTTTCATTTCACCGGTCCCGTCGCCGTTGAGCACCACGGCACCACACCCGACGGCATGAAGCTGCCGGTCCCGAATAATCATCAGGATCAGCGAGGCTGTCGGCAGTTCGGTCAGATCGAGCAGGTGGTTACTTTCAGCGGGATAGAGTTCGCTCTGATAGCGGTCAAGCGCGGCAATCAGATTCAAAATATCAGGGTGATGTGCAGATTCAGCGGTAATGGAATACATGGCGGGCTCCTTGTTGTTTTTATTTCAACATAGCGCAGCCCTGCACACGTGCTTCATACCGTTAACTTATATCAGCATTGCGGTTCAGGCTGACGAGGGTATCTCTTAGCCAGCGGTGTCCTGCGTGGTTATGGCTGCGTTCATGCCAGATAAGACTGACGTCAAACGTCTCTTTCAGCCAGGGGAGTTCCACCACGGTGAGTGGGTTAATGGTTCCCATAATTAATCGTCGGGGCACAAGTGCTACCAGATGGCTCATCTGCACCATGCCGGGAACAAACAGAAATGATGCCGCAGACACCGCAACCTTACGTTGCAACCCTGACTCCGCCAGCATGACATCCAGCGGCGTGGTAAAACCGCCCCCCGAGGGGGACACGATAATATGCTCAAGTTTTGCGAACGCTTCCATTGTCAGTTGGTCGTTCAGTTCAGGATGCTGAGGGCGCCCGATAAGCACGTACGATTCGTCATAAAGATGTTGCGTTCTGAGCTGCGCCTGCGCAGGGTCTGGCGTGGCAATGGCAGCATCAACATCGCCTGAGCTCAGTTGATGGGCCAGTTGATGCGGATCGTAATTCCTGACAGCAATACGCACGCCGGGGGCAATCTCTTGCAGGGTCACAATCAGCGGCATAATGACCGCGGCCTGCACGTAATCAGTACAGGCCAGAGAGACCGTTAGCGAATCGTGCAGCGGATCAAAGTCCTCATGTGATTGCAGCGTATCCCGTATTTTTGCCAGCGCCCCGCCAAGCGTCGCCATCAGCTCTAGAGCTTTGGGGGTTGGCGTCATCCCCCTGCGCCCCGGGATCAATAACGGATCGTTAAACATCCCCCTCAGCCGGTTAAGCTGCGCGCTGACGGCAGGCTGGCTAAGACAAAGCCGGCTGGCGGCCCTGGTGACATTTTGCTCCGCGACCAGCGCTTCCAGAGTCAGCAGCAGGTTTACGTCAGGCTTTTTGGTATTCATAGGATGGATATCATGTAAGAAATAAATCGATTTCACGCTCGCCGCCCGCATTCCGATAATGCACTACCGCAACAACACAGAGCGAGAATGAAATGTCGTATGATAAAAAACCACTCATAACAGTTTTTGGTGCCACCAGTAAACAAGGACGTAGCGTAACCAGAACCCTGCTGCAAAGTGGGCGCTATCGGGTGCGCGCCTTAACGCAAAACACGGACTCTCCTGCGGCGAAACAGCTGGCGGAACGGGGCGCTGAACTGAGGCAAATCACCCTTCAGACGGGCAATGATGCGCATCTGATCGGGGCGTTTGCCGAGTCAGACGGAGCGTTTCTGATGACACCAGGTTTCATCCCCGTATCGACGCAGATGCCAACGGGTGAAACGGCGCTGGGTTACAGGCTTGCAGATGCCGCCGTCAACGCCGGCGTAAAACACCTTGTCTTCAGCAGTCTGGAAAACGTCGAGAGAATAACAGCCGGAACTCTATGGGCTCCTCATTTCAGCGATAAGGGCCGAATTGAGGAGTACATCCGCACACTCCCCGTCAGCGCGTCGTTTATTCAACTGGCGTTCTTTTACACCAATCTGGCCGAATATTATCCGCCGCGTAAAGAAGGCGACGAGCTGATCTTTCCCCTCTATCTCCCGGAAGACGTTCGGGCGCCCTTTGTCGACCCGCTCACGGCAACCGGCCCTGCGGTGCTTGAGATGTTCGATAACCCCGAACACTACAACGGCATGACGTTACCCGTTGTCGGTGAGTGTCTTTCGCCGCGTGAGATGGTGGAAACCTTCACGGAGGTCACCGGCATAAAAGCCCGGTATCGCTCAGCCTACACGCGAGAAGCACTCCTTCACCACTTCCCCGATTTCGCAGACAACGCGGCACTGGTCAGTGAAATTACCGGCATGACGGAATATGCCGTGAACTACGGCTATTACGGAAAAGACCGGGATCTTAACTGGAGCAGAACCATAAACCCTGCCACCTTAACGTGGCGTGAATTTCTGATTACGTCTGGCTGGCAGGGGGAAAAACGAACGTTTGATTAACGCAAGCCACCGTCATTCCCGACAAGCCACCGTCATTCCCGATGATGAAATGACGGTGGCCCATTCCTGGCTTACATCGCCTGGCGTAAATAGATATGCCCTTTCAGATACAGGGTGGCCTGACCGCCGATTAACACCCGGTCCCCCGCCAGCTCACAGCGTAAATCCCCGCCCCGTCGCGAGACCTGGCGCGCGTTCAGCACGGTTTTGCCCAGCTTTTCGCTCCAGTAGGGAATCAACATGCTGTGAGTGGACCCCGTAACCGGATCTTCCGGCACCCCTTCTCCCGGACAGAAGAAGCGGCTGACGAAGTCATATTCATCGCCCGGTGCCGTGACGCAGACCATCTTATCCAGCGGAATCATTGCTGAGATATCCGGCGTAAGGGCCTCTACCTGCTGCTGGTTCTCCAGCACCACCATGTAATCGCGCCCGACACGCACCTCTTTTGCCCGCTCAATGCCCAGCGCGCTCAACAGCAGCGCTGGCGGATTGTCGACGACCGCCGTCGGCCAGGCCGGGAAGTTGAGCGTCAACCAGTCACCGCTGCGTTTTACCGTCAGCTCGCCGACGAAACGGGTGGTGAAGGTGATTTCCGTGTGTGGATAATCAAGGTATTCGAAAATGACATGCGATGCCGCCAGTGTGGCATGTCCACACAGGTTAATTTCGTCAAGGGTAGTGAACCAGCGCAGCTCGAATCCGCCGTCAGTGCGTACGAAAAAGGCCGTCTCAGACTGATTGTGCTGTTGCGCCATGTTGAGCAGCGTCTCGTCCGGCAGCCACTCTTCCAGGGGGCAAACCGCCGCTGCGTTGCCGCCAAACGCCCTGTCGCTGAAGGCATCGACCAGATAGAAATCAATTTCCTGCATTGTCTCTTCCTCTTTTGTTATGGTTATTTAGCGCAGAAAGACGGTGCCTTTCAGATACAGCGAGGCCTGCCCGCTCATCAGCACGCGTGAACCTTTCAGTTCGCAGCGCAGATCACCGCCACGAGCCGACACCTGGCGGGCAAACATCGCTGTTTTACCCAGTTTTTCACTCCAGTAGGGAATAAGCATTGTATGCGCGGATCCGGTGACCGGATCTTCCCAGACGGCAACTCCCGGTGAGAAAAAGCGGCTCACAAAATCATAATCCTCCTCTCCCCGCGCCGTCACGCTGACCTTATGTTCGCCAGGCGTCATTGCCGAGATATTCGGCGCAAGCGCCTCAACCTGCTGGCGGTTTTCCAGAACCACCACCCAGACACGCCCCTTACGGGCTTCTACGTAATGGCCGATCCCCAGCGCCGCAAGCATCGCCGGCGGGGGCGTCTCTTCCTGCGTCGGGCATGCCGGGAAGTCCAGCGTCATCCAGTCCCCTTCCCGGCTAACCGTTAGCTGGCCAGAGGCGGTATCAAAGTGGATACGCGGGTCAGGATAGTTGAGTTCATTAAACAGGACGTACGCGGCTGCCAGTGTGGCATGTCCGCAAAGGTTGACTTCGGTAAGGGTGGTAAACCAGCGTAACTCAATTCCCGCTTTACTGCAGACGAAAAACGCCGTTTCCGACTGATTATGCTGCTGTGCCATTCTGAGCAGTGTCTCATCAGGCAACCATGCGTCTAACGGGCACACGGCCGCCGGGTTTCCACCAAAAGAGGCATTGCTGAACGCATCTACCAGATAAAAATCAATCTCCTGCATTGTCTTACCGCCTGTTTTTGTTGTGATGTTCTTTTATATTCAATGAAAACCATGCCCCCGGCTACCGCTTTTACCAGGTGAATTTTGAGATCTGCATCACATAATGGTTGAGTTTTCGCCGGTTGACGTTTTAAGATCGTCTCCTCTTCTTTTCAGCAACGAATCTCCGACATCGCTATGACAACGAACACAGTTACCCGCAGAGTCGCGTGGCTACGCGTGGTCACGCTGGCAATTGCCGCGTTTATTTTTAATACCACAGAATTTGTTCCGGTTGGGCTGTTGTCTGACATCGCTGAAAGTTTCCAGATGGAAACCGCGCAGGTGGGCATTATGTTGACCATCTATGCCTGGGTGGTGGCACTGATGTCACTGCCGTTTATGCTGCTGACCAGCCAGATGGAACGGCGAAAGCTGCTGATCGGGCTGTTTGCCCTGTTTATCGTCAGCCACGTCCTGTCGTTTCTGGCGTGGAACTTTACGGTGCTGGTCATCAGCCGCGTCGGTATCGCCTTTGCCCATGCCGTATTCTGGTCGATCACCGCGTCACTGGCCATCCGCCTGGCACCTGCGGGTAAACGCGCGCAGGCGCTGAGCCTGATAGCCACCGGCACGGCACTGGCTATGGTCCTGGGCCTGCCGATTGGCCGTATCGTTGGGCAATACTTTGGCTGGCGAACCACGTTCTTCGCTATCGGCATGGGGGCAATGATCACCCTGGTCTGCCTGATTAAACTGCTGCCGAAGCTGCCAAGCGAACACTCCGGCTCGCTGAAAAGCCTGCCGCTGTTAATGCGTCGTCCGGCATTGCTGAGTATCTATTTGCTGACGGTCATTGTGGTCACGGCACATTACACCGCCTACAGCTATATTGAACCGTTCGTTCAGGTCGTGGCCGGCTTTAGCGCCAACTTTGCCACCGTTCTGCTGTTGATCCTGGGGGGCGCGGGCATTATTGGCAGTATTCTGTTTGGTAAGCTCGGCAATCAGCACGCGTCGGCGCTGGTCAGCAGCGCCATTGGTTTACTGCTGGCGTGCCTGGTATTACTCATGCCAGCAGCGGGCAGCGAGGGTCATCTGGCCGTCCTGAGCCTGTTCTGGGGAGTGGCGATCATGATTATCGGTCTGGGTATGCAGGTGAAGGTGCTGGCCCTCGCCCCGGACGCAACGGATGTGGCGATGTCACTGTTCTCGGGGATTTTCAATCTCGGTATTGGCGCGGGCGCGCTGCTGGGAAATCAGATTAGCCTTCACGTGTCGATGTCGGCGATTGGCTATCTGGGTGCCATTCCGGCACTGGTGGCGCTCATCTGGTCCCTGCTCATCTTCCGTAAATGGCCGGTCGCACTGGAAGAACAGGCCCATCACGGGTAGACCGCAGTCAACGTAAAACGGCAACCTCGGTTGCCGTTTTGCATTACCGGGCGGGTGATTAATGGTACGTCTTAATAATCTCCAGCACGCCGTTGATAATAAACTGCACGCCCATACACACCAGTAAGAAGCCCATCAGGCGGGAAATCGCCTCAATACCGCCCTTACCGACCCAGCGCATGATCGCGCCTGAACTGCGCAAGGATGCCCATACGATGATACCAATCAGTGCAAAAATCAGCGGGGGCGCAACCGTGATGACCCAGTCCGGGAAGGTCGAACCATCCCGCACCGTTGACGCGGAGCTGATGATCATCGCAATTGTTCCTGGTCCCGCCGTACTTGGCATCGCCAGTGGGACAAAAGCAATATTCGCGCTGGGTTCGGTTTCCAGCTCTTCGGATTTGCTTTTGGCCTCAGGTGACTCATGCGCTTTCTGCGCAGGGAACAGCATACGGAACCCGATGAAGGCGACAATCAGTCCGCCAGCAATACGCAGACCCGGGATGGAGATTCCGAAGGTGTTCATCACCAACTGTCCGGCGTAGTAAGCCACCATCATGATGGCAAACACATAGACCGAGGCCATCATCGACTGATGGTTACGCTCGGCGCTGTTCATGTTCCCTGCCAGCCCCAGGAAGAGCGCAACCGTCGTTAGCGGGTTAGCCAACGGCAGCAGTACCACCAGCCCCAGACCAATTGCTTTAATCAAATCCAACATAGTGCGTCGTTGTCCTTATCCATGTTTATCACCGCAATTATAGGGTGAAAGTGTGACGTTCAGCCATTCGCTCAACGTAACGATTATTTACGGTCATTAACGATAACCCTTCGTTATCTATTTGAATTGAAAGCATGCAAAAAAAGTTCATGAAACGTTTTAGCAATTCGTGGCATCCGCTGATCCATTCAGTTGACTTATACTTGCCTGAGCAATAATATCTGCCGTGACTAAACTACTTGCCAGGGCAACCATTGTGAAAAGCACCAGTGATCTCTTTAACGACATTATTCCGCTGGGTCGTCTTATTCATATGGTTAACCAGAAAAAAGATCGCCTGCTCAATGACTATCTGTCACCGCTGGATATCACCGCCACGCAGTTCAAAGTGCTGTGCTCCATTCGCTGCGAAGTGTGTATCACGCCGGTTGAGCTGAAAAAGGTGCTCTCTGTCGATCTGGGTGCGCTAACCCGCATGCTCGATCGTCTCGTTTGCAAAGGATGGATAGAACGAAGCCCTAACCCGAATGACAAACGCGGCGTCCTGGTGAAACTCACCAGCGATGGCGCGGCTATGTGCGAGCAATGTCATCAACTAGTAGGACAAACACTGCATCAGGAACTAACAAAAAACTTAACGGCAGATGAAGTGGCAACGCTTGAGCTTTTGCTTAAGAAAATACTGCCGTAAACAGAAAAAGAGGTATGACGATGTCCAGACGCAATACTGACGCTATTACTATTCATAGCATTTTGGACTGGATCGAAGATAACCTGGAATCGCCGCTCTCCCTTGAAAAAGTGTCAGAGCGTTCAGGTTACTCCAAATGGCACCTGCAACGGATGTTCAAAAAAGAGACCGGCCATTCATTAGGTCAATATATTCGCAGCCGCAAGCTGACGGAAATTGCCCAGAAGCTGAAAGAAAGCAATGAGCCGATCCTCTATCTGGCGGAACGTTACGGTTTTGAATCACAGCAAACCCTGACGCGTACGTTTAAGAACTACTTCGACGTGCCGCCTCACAAATACCGTATTACCAGCGTGCCGGGTGAATCCCGATACCTGTATCCACTAAAACATTGTAGTTAATCATCGCCTGTAAAGACGTAACCGAGGAAATCATGAAAGTTACAGCCTCCGCCGCCCTCGCCTTGCTGGTGCTGTTTTCCAGCCAGACCTTCGCGGAGCAAACCCCTCGTGCAACGCAGCAAAATAATCGTGACACGATGATTTTGCCGTCAGCACATGACCAGTCACCTTATGACTTCAACCACATGGGTGCTGGTAGTGACAAATCCGACGAGTTAGGCGTGCCTTATTATAATCAGCACAGCTTCTGATTCGTTTTTGCCCCGCGGATGCGGGGCTTTTTTTATGCCTATCCTCTTGCCCGCGTTACCCGACGCACGCGCAAACCAAACACGTTGATGTACAGCCCGGCCATGATCAGCACGGCCCCCAGCAGCTGCAGCGCACTCAGCTTTTCATCGAGCAACAGCGCGGCGCTGGCCAACCCTACCACCGGCACCAGCAGGGATAACGGCGCCACGCGCCAGGTTTCGTAGCGACCCAGCAGCGATCCCCAGATCCCGTAACCAATAATGGTGGCCACAAACGCCAGGTAGATCAGCGATAAAATGGTGGTGAGATCGATTTCCACCAGGCTTTTCAGCATCACGTCCCGCCCATCAAAAATGAGCGCCGCAACCATAAACGGAACAATGGGGATCAGTGCGCTCCAGACCACCAGCGACATCACCTTCGGGCGCGCCTCATGCTGCATAATCAGCTTGTTGAAGATATTCCCGCAGGCCCAGCTCAGCCCCGCTGCCAGCGTTAACATAAAGCCCAGTAACGCCACGTGCTGCCCGTTCAGGCTGGCTTCTATCAGCACCAGCACGCCGAACACCGCAAGGGTGATCCCTGCCAGCTGTTTACCCTGCAGACGCTCGCCAAAGACAAACGCCCCGAGAATGATGGTAAAGAACGCCTGAGCCTGTAACACCAGAGAAGCCAGACCAGCGGGCATCCCGAACTTAATGGCGCAGAACAGAAACGCGAACTGGCCAAAGCTGATGGTCAGGCCGTATCCCAGTAAGAGTCTGAACGGAATTTTCGGGCGCGCGACAAAGAAGAGCGCCGGGAAGGCCACCAGCAGAAAACGCAAACCGGCCAGCATGAGTGGGGGCATGTTATGCAACCCAAGCTTGATGACCACAAAATTCAGACCCCATACGATGACCACCAGCAACGCCAGCAGCCCGTCTTTTCGCGTCATACTCTGCCCCTGAATGATTAAATTTTTGTAAACACTTCAAGGTAACGAAAAAAACATGCCACGAGAAGATCATTATTTCTGGCAGTCAACTGAAGCACTTACGGATAAATTAGGTGCTATACAAGCCCCTTATGTCGTGATACTCCTGATATATACCTAAAATAATACACGTTGCAGGTTGGCGGCGAGCAAGCGCGGCCAGAATCTCTGCGGCTCAAAAAACCAAACGCAATTGTCAGGCAGGAATATGAAACCATCACTCAGGCGCTCAACCGCAGCGCTGCTGGCGTCGTCGTTATTATTAACCATTGGTCGTGGGGCAACGCTGCCGTTTATGACCATCTATCTCACGCGCGTATTTAATATGAGCGTTGAGAATATTGGTTATGCCCTGACCATTGCGCTTACCGTCGGTGTGGTATTCAGTATGGGGTTTGGCATCCTCGCCGATAAGTTTGATAAAAAGCGCTACATGCTGATTTCTATCGTCGCCTTTATTGCCGGGTTTGTTGCTATCCCGCTGGTGGATAACGTCACGCTGGTGGTGCTCTTCTTTTCCCTGATTAACTGCGCCTATTCGGTATTTTCAACGGTGCTGAAGGCCTGGTTTGCCGATGTGCTGACCTCGAGCCAAAAAGCGCGCGTTTTCTCGCTAAACTATAGTTTCCTGAACATTGGCTGGACGATCGGGCCGCCGGTGGGCACCTTACTGGTGATGTACAGCCTGCAGCTGCCGTTCTGGCTGGCCGCTTTTTGTGCCGCACTGCCGCTCGGTTTTATCCATTTCTTCGTGCAAAAAAGCGTTGCGCTCGATGCCACCGAAGAGAAAATGCCGTGGCAACCGTCAGTACTGCTTAAAGACCGCGCGCTCTTCTGGTACACCCTTTCCGGCCTGCTGGCGTCGTATGTGGGCGGGTCATTCGCCAGCTGTATTTCGCAGTACGTGCTGGCTGCGAATGCCGACAGCAACTTTGCGCAAAACGTGGTCGCTGTGGTGCTGCCGGTGAATGCTGCGGTGGTCGTCACCCTGCAATACGTTATCGGTCGCAAGATCTCCGCCAGCAATATACGTCCGCTGATGACGGCGGGAACACTCTTCTTCGTCCTGGGTCTGGGCGGTTTTATGCTCTCCGGGGAAAACCTGGTCTACTGGGGCATTGCGGCAGCAGTGTTTACGCTGGGTGAGATTATCTATGCACCGGGCGAATATATGCTGATCGACAATATTGCCCCGCCGGGTATGAAAGCGAGTTACTTCTCTGCCCAGGCGCTGGGCTGGCTTGGGGCGGCGGCAAACCCGATGATCACCGGTATTATCCTTACCAACCTGCCGCACTGGTCATTGTTTGCGATCATGATGGTTGCCATCGTGATTGCCTGGCTGATGATTTTGCGTGGGATGAGCGTGAAGGCGTGGTGCGAAATGCCGAAAGTGGCTTAAGTCCTCAACGCCGGGCGGCATGGCGCCCACCCGGCATCGGGCAGGCCATTAATGGTGCAGCATCTCGTCGACCACCTGCTGTTTGTACATTTCGTTCGGGTAGTACGTCGGCCAGTTATCCATCTCTTTTAGCAGCGCCTCGTGGGAGGTGTTGCCCATAAAGATATGGAAATGTGAAGAGGCTTTTGGGGCGATGGTATGGTCGCTGAACTGGACAAACTTCGGCGCCTTGCTGTCCGGATCTTTACACTCGAACAGATAGCGAACCCCTTTCTTACCTGATGCATAAGTCAGGATCTTATAGCCGCTGTAATCATACTGGCAGCGACTGATAGCCTTACCTTTGTGGAATTCCATCACGTTGTTTTCGATGCCGATAGCCTCAACGTCCGTCGCATACCCTGTGCGATAGTAGGCTTTAACCTCGTCGAAGGATTTTTTGTCCTTCTGCGCTTTCTGTTTAAAAACCGGATCCAGCGCGCCATCGAGCAAAAACGGATAGACGGATTGCCATGTCCCATCCCAGTCAGACAGCTTTCTGTCTTTGACGTCTTTATCCTCAAAGACGCCGTTCGCCGCCTTCTGTTCCGCTTCCGTCATCTGATGTCCATGCGAATGGGCAAACAGCTGACCGCTTACCAGCAGCGCCCCCAGAGTCATTGCAAATTTGCCAATATGTGCAGCCAAAACAAACTCCTCACTCCGTTTTATAAGAATGAGGATGTTATAATATAACATTTCAAATCGCAACCAGTCCGCGAACGCCCTCTTGTTCCATTGTATCGCCCCGTCCACGCTGAATGATGGTCCCGCGCGACATCAGCAGATAGCTGTCGGCAAGTTCAGCGGCGAAATCGTAAAACTGCTCTACGAGCAGGATTGCCATATCCCCTCTGTCCGCCAGCTTGCGGATCACCAGGCCTATCTCTTTGATTACCGACGGCTGAATACCTTCCGTGGGTTCATCGAGGATTAACAGCTGTGGCCGGCTTGCCAGGGCGCGACCAATCGCCAGCTGTTGCTGCTGACCGCCGGAGAGATCGCCTCCACGACGATGTTTCATCTCTTTAAGCACCGGGAACAACTGCCAGATATCCTCCGGGACGCGCTTTGCGTCGCGGGCGGGGAAACGTGACAGCCCGAGCAACAGATTCTCCTCGACCGTTAAGCGTGGAAAAATCTCACGCCCCTGCGGAACATAGGCCACACCCGACTGCACGCGCTGGTGCGGTTTGCTGTGGGTGATTTTTTTTCCCTGCCAGATAATGTCGCCTGTTTTTACCGGGATCAGGCCCATCAGACACTTCAGCAGCGTGGTTTTCCCCACCCCGTTGCGGCCCAGCAGACAGGTCACATCACCGGTCGCCGCTTCAAAACTGACCCCGCGCAGAATATGACTGCCGCCGTAATACTGATTCAGTTCGTTCACCTGTAACATGACGGCTCCTTAGCGTCCCAGATAGACTTCTATGACCTGCTCATTCGCCTGTACCTGGCGAAGTGACCCCTCCGCCAGCACGCGTCCCTGGTGCAGCACCGTCACGTGATCGGCAATGGTTTCGACAAAGCCCATATCGTGCTCGACGACCATCAGGGAGTGTTTGCCCGCAAGGGTTCTGAACAGCTCAGCCGTATAGTCGGTCTCCGCGTCGGTCATTCCGGCCGCCGGTTCATCCAGCAACAGCAGATGCGGGTCCTGCACCAGCAGCATGCCAATCTCCAGAAACTGCTTTTGCCCGTGCGAAAGCAGCCCGGCGCGGCGATTGCGCTCGCCGCCAAGCCGCAGCAAGAGCAGCATCTCGTCAATACGGTCCCGCTGCTCGCCGTTGAGTCTGGCCCGCAGGCTCGCCCAGACGGATTTGTCAGTTTTCATCGCAATCTCAAGGTTTTCCCACACCGTGAGCGCTTCAAAGACCGTGGGCTTCTGGAACTTACGTCCGATGCCCTGACGGGCAATCTCGGCGGGTTCAAGCGCCGTCAGGTCGATGGACTGATCGTACAGCGCTCTGCCGCTTTTAGGCCGCGTCTTGCCGGTAATCACGTCCATTAATGTCGTTTTTCCCGCACCGTTGGGGCCAATCACGCAGCGCAATTCACCCACGCCAATGTTCAGTGAGAGGTCCGTCAGCGCCTGAAAACCATCAAAATTCACGTTGATGGCTTCAAGTTGCAGTACCGGATCGGTCTGGTCGCGATAGCGATCCCCGGGTAACTGGCGGGTAAATAATCCTTCGGCTGGCTGCATTAGTGTTCTCCCTTACGAAACAGACCGTAGACACCGCGCGGTAAAAACAGCGTCACGGCAATGAAAATCAGCCCCAGAAACAGCTGCCAGTATTCCGGCAGGGCAACGGTAAAGACGCTCTTCGCACCGTTCACCAGCGCCGCGCCTATCACCGGGCCGACCAGCGTGCCGCGCCCCCCCAGCGCAACCCAGATGGCCGCTTCAATTGAGTTTGTTGGCGACATTTCACCCGGGTTGATAATGCCCACCTGCGGCACATAGAGTGCGCCAGCCAGACCGCAGAGTACGGCTGAAAGTGTCCACACCAGCAGCTTGAAACCGCGGGGATCGTACCCGCAAAACGTCAGGCGGTTTTCGGCGTCACGCACCGCGGTCAGAATGCGACCGAACTTACTTTTCGCCAGCGCGAAGCCTGTGCCCAGCGCTATCAGCAGCAGCATCACGGTAGCCAGAAACAGCGCAATACGGGTGGTGGTCGCGGTAACGGAAAACCCAAGCAGCGTGGTAAAACCGGTAAAACCGTTATTTCCGCCAAAGCCGGTTTCATTGCGAAAGAACAGCAACATCCCCGCGTAAGTCAGCGCCTGGGTCATGATCGAAAAATAGACCCCTTTGATTTTTGAGCGAAAGGCAAACCAGCCAAACACCAGCGCCAGCAGCCCCGGTACCATCACAATTAATACCAGTGCCCAGACAAAGTGCTGCGTCCCCCACCAGAACCACGGCAGTTCGCTCCAGGAGAGAAACGACATAAACGCGGGCAGCCCGTCACCCGCCGCCTGGCGCATCAGGTACATGCCCATCGCATAGCCGCCCAGCGCGAAGAAGATACCGTGGCCCAGGGAGAGCATTCCGGCATAGCCCCACACCAGATCGAGCGCCACGGCGACGATGGCATAACAGAGGATCTTACCCGTGAGCGTGAGCATCCAGGTCGAGATCGCCAGCGGATGCGTCGCGGGCAGTAAGGCGAAAAACGGTAAAACCAGCAGGCAGGCCACGATCAGGCTACCGGCTATCTGCGTCGTGCGTGGCGCTTTGCGCGCCAGCGTTAAGGTAAGCGGCTGGCTCATCAGTCAGTAACCCTCCCTTTCAGTGCGAATAACCCCTGCGGACGTTTCTGAATAAACAGAATAATCGCCACCAGGATCAGGATCTTGCCCAATACCGCCCCCATTTGCGGTTCGAGAATTTTATTAAAGATCCCCAGCCCAAACGCCGCGGCCACGCTACCTGCCAGTTGACCCACCCCGCCAAGCACCACCACGAGGAACGAGTCGATGATGTAACCCTGGCCCAGTTCTGGCCCAACGTTGCCTAACTGCGATAACGCCACGCCCCCCAGACCCGCAATCCCCGAGCCAAGCCCAAAGGCGAGCATATCGACGCGACCTGTCGGTACCCCGCAGCAGGCCGCCATACTGCGATTTTGCGTTACTGCGCGCACGTTCAGACCAAGACGGGTTTTGTTCAGAATGAGCCACGTGAAGAACAGCACCAGCAGCACAAAACCCAGTACCACAATGCGGTTCCACGGCAGCGTCAGATTGGCAAACACCTGCACGCCACCGGACAGCCATGCCGGGTTTGCCACCTCCAGGTTCTGGGCGCCAAACGTCATGCGTACCAGCTGAATAATCATCAGGCTGATACCCCATGTCGCCAGCAGCGTTTCCAGCGGTCGGCCATACAAATGACGAATAACGGTACGCTCGAGCACCATCCCGATGCTGGCGGTCACAAGAAACGCCACCGGCAGCGCAACAATCGGGTAGAGCGCCAGCCACTGTGGGGCGAAGCCGGCCATCACCTGCTGAACCATCCAGGTGGCGTACGCGCCCAGCATCAGCATCTCCCCGTGAGCCATGTTAATCACCCCCAGCAGGCCGTAGGTAATTGCCAGCCCCAGCGCGGCGAGCAACAGTACCGACCCCAGCGAGAGCCCCATAAACGCCTGACCAAGCAGATCGCCCCACATCAGGCGATGCTCAATCTGTTTCAGACTTTCGGCAGCGGCAGCACGCACGCCGGCATCCGGCTCCGATCCTGCCTGCGTATACGGCATCAGCCGGGACTGAACGTCCGGATCGTCTGATTGCCCTAACAGCGCCACAGCGTTCAGGCGTACCGCAGCCTGCGGACTTGCCAGCTGGAGGTTCGCCAGCGCCAGCTTCAGCGACTGACGGGCCACATCATCCGTTTCGCTGCTCACCCGTTTTTGCAGGAAATCGAGCATTTCAGGCTGCGCATCCCGCTGGAGTTGACGAGCTGCCGCACGCCTTACCGTGACACTGTCACTCACAAGTTGATGGGTTGCCATTGCCGTCGCCACCAGATTGCGCAGCCGGTTGGTCAGACGCACGGCTTTGGTTTGGCCTGCTGCGGCTTTTGTTTCACCCAGGGGAACCATTGCCCCCTGGCGTTGTGCAAACGCATGTTTCTGGCTGTCGGTATAGAGACTTTCACTTTGTAGCGCCTGGAGCAGCGGCAACCGTGCCGCCTCCGGCGCGGTTGCCCACTGCGTCAACAGTTCTGCCTGCTGGCTGCGACTGGCGGACACGAATTGGTCGGCATCCGATGCCTGCACCATCCCTGGCAGCAGTCCGGTAAGCCACACAATAGCGATGATCGTGCGTATGGCGTTCATGACTTTTCTCCCTGCGGTGATAACTTAGTTGCTGGCGGTTTTCATCGGCTGATCGGGCTTTTTGTCATTACCGGCAATGAAGGGACTCCACGGCTGGGCGCGCACCGGCTGTTCCGTCTGCCAGACCACATTAAACTGGCCGTTACCTTCAATTTCGCCAATCATGACCGGCTTATGCAGATGGTGGTTGGTGGCATCCATGGTGAGCGTAAAGCCTGAAGGTGCCTTGAAGGACTGACCGGCCATTGCCGCCCGAACTTTATCGACGTCGGTGGTACCTGCTTTTTCAACCGCCTGCGCCCACATGTGGATCCCGACGTAGGTGGCTTCCATCGGGTCGTTGGTGACCACGGTGTCGGCGTTCGGCAATTTGTGTGCCCTGGCATACGCTTTGTAATCCGCCACAAACGCCTGGTTGGTCGGGTTATCAACGGACTCAAAGTAGTTCCACGCCGCCAGGTTGCCCACCAGCGGTTTGGTGTCGATCCCGCGCAGCTCCTCTTCTCCCACGGAGAAGGCCACAACCGGAACATCGGTAGCTTTCAGGCCCTGGTTAGCCAGCTCTTTATAGAACGGAACGTTGGAGTCGCCGTTGATGGTGGAGACCACCGCGGTTTTCCCCCCGGCAGAGAATTTTTTGATACTGGAAACGATTGTCTGGTAATCGCTGTGACCAAACGGGGTGTATACCTCTTCAATGTCTTTGTCTTCCACCCCTTTCGAATGCAGGAAAGCACGCAAGATTTTGTTCGTGGTGCGGGGATAAACGTAATCGGTGCCTAACAGGAAGAAGCGTTTCGCGCTGCCTCCGTCTTCACTCATCAGGTACTCCACCGCCGGGATTGCCTGCTGGTTTGGCGCGGCACCGGTATAGAAGACGTTAGGTGACATCTCTTCGCCTTCATACTGCACCGGGTAGAACAGCAGTCCGTTCAGCTCCTCAAACACCGGCAGCACCGATTTACGCGACACCGACGTCCAGCAACCAAACACCACCGCCACTTTGTCCTGGCTCAGCAGCTGGCGCGCTTTTTCGGCAAACAGCGGCCAGTTCGAGGCCGGGTCAACCACTACCGGTTCCAGCTTCTTACCCAGCACGCCTCCTTTGGCGTTTATCTCATCGATGGTCATCAGCGCAACATCTTTAAGCGGCGTTTCGGAAATCGCCATCGTGCCGGAAAGGGAATGCATGATCCCCACCTTGATGGTATCGGCCGCCTGAGCGCCAAAACTCATCCCCATAGCTACGACAGACGCGGACAATGCGAAGGCTTTTAATAAGGTACGACGGTGCATATTTTCACTCCTGAAAAAGAAAGCTGTGCAAAGGCGTCCGTTACGGCGTGGACGCAGAAAATAAAAACGTCAGCTTAGAGAGAGCAAAAAGGATGCCAGGATGGATAAAGCGCTATGACAGGAGAAGTAATGAAGGATGTAAAAAGAACGACTCAGAATGGTACAGCGCTGCACTTTTATAATGCAGCGCTGTGGCGGAAGGTTTACCAGACTTCGCTGGCGATCTGCGTCACCAGACGGACTTTGTCCCACTGCTGGGTTTCGCTCAGGCTGTTGCCCTCTTCGGTAGAGGCAAATCCGCACTGCGGGCTCAGGCAAATCTGCTCTTTAGCCACGTATTTCGCCGCCTCCTCCAGACGCGCCTTCACCCCTTCCGGGTTCTCCAGCTCGCCGTTTTTGGTGGTGATAAGGCCGAGCACCACCTGCTGCTTGCCCGGGCGAACAAAACGCAGTGGCGCAAAATCACCGCTACGGTCATTGTCGTACTCAAGGAAAAAGGCATCCACGTTGACCGTCCCGAACAGCACTTCAGCCACCGGCTCATAGCCCCCTTCGGAAATCCAGGTTGAACGGAAGTTGCCGCGACAGACATGCAGCCCGATGGTGAGATCGTCAGGCTTGCCCTCGAGTGCCTTATTCAGAACGCGGGCATATATACGCGCCAGCTCGTCGGCATCGTCACCACGCTCGCGGATCTGACGACGTTGATCGTCCGAACAGAGATAGGCCCAGACAGTGTCATCCAGCTGCAGATAACGGCAGCCCGCGTCGTAAAACGCCCGGATCGCGTCCCGCCAGGTGGTCGCCAGATCGTCAAAATAGTCCTTCAGATCCGGGTAGACCGTTGCATCAATGTCTTTGCGCCCACCGCGGAAATGCAGCACGCTCGGGCTGGGAATGGTCATCTTCGGCTGAGCATTGCCGCTAATGCTTTTCAGGTAGCGGAAATCCTCCAGCATCGGGTGATCGCCAAAGCCCAGCTTGCCGGTCACGCGCACGCCGTGGGCTTTGGTCTGTACACCGTTGAATTGAATTCCCTGCTGAGAATCGTAACGCTCAACACCCTGCAGACCGTCGAAGAAATCAAAGTGCCACCAGGCACGACGAAATTCACCGTCGGTCACCACATGCAAGCCACAGGCGCACTGCTGCTCGACAACATGGCGGATCGCCTCATCCTCAACCGCACGAAGCTGCCCGGCATCAATTTCGCCGCTGGCGAATTTCAGGCGAGCCTGTTTGATGGCATCCGGACGTAAAAAGCTGCCGACTACATCGGCGCGGTATGGGGCATGGTGACGTTGCATGGAAATCTCCTTTATCTGCCGACAATAATTGCCTGCAGTGATAATTCATTATTGAATCTTTAGACTTCTGGATGTCTAAATGTCCAAAAAAGATGTCATACCTGCCGCCAGCCGGCAAACGAGAAAATTTCACGGGTGTTGAAAAAAATTCATCTTCACAGTGCGGAGAGCGATTCCTGGCTCGCAAATTCAAACTTTTCATCTTCCCAGCCGGTGATCCCACCAAGCATAATTTTCACCGGCAGCCCCAGACGCGCCAGCTTCAGCGCGGCTCTGTCCGCACCGTTGCAGTGAGGCCCGGCGCAATAGACCACAAACAGCGTGCCGTCAGGCCACTGGGCCATGCGTTCGGCGGTGATCTGACGCCACGGCATATGTAGTGCACCGGGAACGTGACGGCGGGCGAACTGCTGCGGGCTCCCGACGACGTGCAGCAGGACGAAATCCTGCTCGTGATTCGTGATGGCATGATGCACATCGGCGCAATCGGTCTCGACGCTCAGGCGGCGCAGAAAATGGGTAACGGCTTCCTGGGGTTCAGCAGCCGGAAATTCAGTAACATAACTCATGATCCTTCCTCATCTTTGGCATTTGTGTTAACACTACTCTATCCACAAATTCAGCCCGTGAATGCGCTCGCTTATGCCAGAAAACAGCAAAAAGATGACAAACTTAAGACAGATTTCCCGCCCTCAGGTCATTGTGTTGGCGTATGACGGTTTGTGTACCTTTGAGTTTGGCGTCGCAGTAGAAATCTTTGGTCTGCCGCGTCCGGAGCTGGGAGACGGATGGTATCGTTTTGCCGTGGCGGGCGTAGACAGCGGTGAACTTCGGGCGACCGGCGGGATTCGCCTCATCACCGACGGCGATTTAACCCTGCTTGAGACGGCCGACCTGATCGTTGTGCCCGGCTGGCGAGGACTGGATTCACCGGTTCCGCCCGCGCTCTGCGCGGCATTACGTAAGGCCAATGCGCGGGGATGCCAGCTTTTGTCGATCTGTTCCGGCGTGTTTGTTCTTGCCGCTGCCGGGCTGCTGGATGGGCGTAAAGCCACAACGCACTGGCGCTATATTGAGGCGCTTAAGGCCCGTTACCCGGCCATCGAGGTGGTTGAAGATGTACTTTATCAGGACGACGGCGACATTCTTACCTCGGCGGGCAGCGCGGCAGGTATCGATTTATGCCTGCACGTAGTCCGGCGGGATTATGGGATGGAAATCGCCAACACCGTAGCGCGTCGTCTGGTCATTCCCCCGCACCGGGATGGCTCACAGCCGCAGCAGCTAAGCCGCCCGGTGGCGCAACTGCGCGAAAGTCAGCGTCTCGGTCAGCTGTTTGATTTTCTGCACACCCATCTTGCCGTATCGCACAGCGTTGATTCACTGGCGCGTCGGGTCGGCATGAGTCAACGCACCTTTCTGCGCCGCTTTCAGGATGCGACAGGCACCACGCCCGCGCGCTGGCTGCTCAATGAGCGCCTGCTGAGGGCAAAAGATTATCTGGAAAGCAGTCGTTTAAGTATCGACAGCATCGCGGAGCAGACCGGATTCGGTCAGGCATCGACCCTGCGTCACCATTTTCGGCAGCAGTTCGCCCTTTCACCGGCCCAGTATCGCAAACACTATTCGCGTCCTGCCCGCTAGTGGCCGGATTGCAGACAAAAAAAACCGCCATAATATGGCGGTAAATGCTTGCATGGATAGATTTGTATTTTGGTCTCTACGTCCCGACACTCCATGGCCGGGCAGCGGATCTCTTACAAACTAACATCCATAGTCTCAATGAAAGGTAAACAGCCTGATTAACCCGCTTTGGTATTGATTTGCAAATAACGCATCAGACCCTGCTCCGCGCTCTGTTTTGCATCATCATTGATGGCTTCCAGATAAAACGAACGCGACACACCATACGGTGCTTTTTCAGACGGATAAACCGCGAACTCGAATGTTTTACCTCTTGCCTGATTGGTGCAGCCTAATTGCCAGCGCTGGTCATCAATTCTGGTGCTATTACAGGCCACGCGTCCGTAATCGCTGGTTAAATATGACCCAACACGCGCTTTCGCGGACTGAATATATTCTGGTTCGTCATTACTAATAGAGTAAATACCTGCACCCGCCCCAACAGCAACCACCAGCAGCGCAAGCGCTATCATTTTTTTCATTTAACAAGACCCATTCCTTAGCCAGAGTTTAACCATTATATAGGATTTATCCTTAAAGCTAGTGGCTAATTACGTACCAGAATTGGCGGTTAACAAACTTGATGCTAATTTTAGGAAAAGTCTCATCACAGCTGTCGCCGCACAGAATTTGACACTCTCTTTGCGCTAATTTGAATTTTTGAATAATTTCCCGAAGAAATTATTGGCATGATAGTCCCGCGATGGCATTCAACGGTGAAATAATGATGAGAAAAGGGTTAACGCTGATATTGCTGGTGTGTGGGTTATTTTCAGGTCAGCTGATGGCAGGACATAAAGGCCATGAATATGTGTGGGTAAAGAATGTGGAGCATCAGCTCCGCCATGAAGCGGATAGCGATGAATTACGCAGCGTTGCAGAAGAGTCTGCGGAAGGTTTGCGCGAACACCACCTGTGGCAGAAATCGCGCAAACCGGACACGCACTTTCGGTAATTAATTACCCTTACGCTTAGGCAGGGTTTTCATTAAATCGTCCGGGCTCACGGAGGCCACAACGCTACCCGGCGACGGCATTTTGAAAATATGATTTTTCATCTTGCCAATCACATGCATTTCGCACGGACGGCAGTCAAATTTCAGGGTCAGCACTTCGTCGCCATTCACCAGCTGCATCGGTGTGGCCTTCCAGCTTTTAATATTCCCTTTCGCCTGTTTCGGGCAGAGGTTGAAGGCGAAGCGGAGACAGTGCTTGGTGATCATCACCGGCACATCGCCCTTCTCTTCATGGGCTTCATAGGCTGCGTCAATCAGCTGTACGCCGTGACGGTGATAGAATTCACGCGCTTTGTGGTTATAGACGTTCGCCAGGAAGGACAAGTGCGTGTCAGGGTAAACCGGCGCAGGAACGGTTTCGGCCTTGCGGCTGCCGCGTGGATAGTTAGCCAGGCGGGCGGCATCCAGCATTTCTGCCGTCTCGCGGCGGAACTGGTTCAGCAGGCTGTTCGGAACAAACAGGGCATCCGGCAGGTTTACGTCGATATGACGCGCGTAGTAAAGGGTCTGCCCCAGCTTCGCCACGCCATCCTTCAGGTTGTTAAGGGCTTTTTCCGCGTTGTTTGCCACCTCGAACAGACCATCAAGCGTGTGCGTCACGCTGATACCGTCTTCACAGGTCATGGTCAGGATCAGCTGCTCTTCCCAGCCGCCCAGTTCAATGTCCACCGCGATACGACGTTCGCTCGAAGTTTTCAGTAGCGCCTGCTGCCAGTTGTGGTCAAGATTACGGTTCAGTGCCGCGTTAGGGCGCGCTTTGTAGAGATCCGCAGGCATCTCGTTTGGCCATACGCGATAGCGATTTTCACCGGTTTTTTCCACCGTATTCGCACGGAAGCCCACCACTTCACGCTTGATCATCACGTTCAGTCCATCGCCGTTGGCCAGCGGCTCGGTCACTTCCACGTCGAGGTGATCTTTTGCCACTTTCAGCACTTCACCCACCGGTAAACCAATAAACTTCGGTGAATCAAACGCACCGATATCCCCTTTACGGGCATTCACAAAGTAGTCAGTGCTGCCGCGGTGGAAAGTTTTGTCCGTTGACGGAATAAAGAAATGCTCGGTACGACCGGCCGACGCACGCGCCAGGTCACCGCGATCTTCAATGATGGCATCCAGCATCTGACGATAGTGAGCGGTGATGTTCTTCACGTAGCTCATGTCTTTATAACGCCCTTCAATCTTGAAGGAGCGCACACCGGCGTCAATCAGCGCACCCAGGTTGGCAGTCTGATCGTTATCTTTCATCGAGAGCAGGTGTTTTTCGAACGCCACAACGCGGCCCTGATCGTCTTTCAGGGTATACGGCAGACGACATGCCTGAGAGCAGTCGCCGCGGTTGGCGCTGCGCCCCGTCTGGGCGTGGGAAATATTGCACTGACCAGAATAGGCGACGCACAGCGCGCCGTGGATAAAGAATTCAATGGTTGCGTCGGTCGCCTGGTGAATATCGCGGATCTGGTTCAGGTTCAGCTCACGCGCCAGCACGATCTGGGAAAAACCCACATCAGAAAGAAACTTCGCCTTCTCTACCGTGCGGATATCGCACTGGGTACTGGCGTGCAGTTCAATGGGGGGAATATCCAGCTCCAGCACGCCCATATCCTGCACAATCAGGGCATCGACGCCGGTCTGGTAGAGATCGGTAATTAAACGTTGCGCAGGCTCCAGCTCATCATCATGCAGAATAGTGTTCAGGGTCACGAACACTTTCGCCCCAAAGCGATGGGCGAACGGCACCAGTTCAGCAATATCGCTCAGGCTGTTGCTGGCGTTATGACGGGCACCAAAGCCAGGCCCACCAATGTAGACGGCATCAGCACCATGAAGGATCGCTTCACGGGCGATGGAGGCGTCGCGGGCCGGGCTTAAGAGTTCGAGATGATGGGATTGCAGGCGCATACTTCGTCGTTATCCGTTATGGTCAAAATGGCGGCTATTGTAGTCAGAAGTATGCGGCAGCGAAACAGTTTTGCGTCGCTTCAGCGGGGATAATGGATCAGGGAGTGAAAATGCACCGCCCGGTCGCTGCTGTTGCGGTAGGCGTGCGGTTTATCCCCGGCAAAACGCACCCCCGAATCGGCAGTAATGGTCTGCCACTCGCCATCAATGTTCATCTCCAGTTCGCCGCTGATCACCACCACGTGTTCAATCACGCCAGCCTCGTGGGGCGTGGATTCGCTCAGGGCGCCGGCAGCGAGGGTTATCGAAAAGTGGTCAAACTTTAGCGTCTCATCCCACGGGAATAACGGTTTCACCACCATCGCCTGCTGTTCCGGGTCGAATACCGCCTGCCTGTCAGCTGCCGGCGTGATGAAGGCAGAAAAAGGGATGTTCAGCCCCGTGGCGATTTTCCACAACGTGGATACCGTCGGGCTGGATTCATTGCGCTCGATTTGCCCGAGCATGGCCTTTGAAACGCCGGTCTCTTCTGCCAGTCTGGCGAGGCTCCAGCCACGCGCCTGACGCTCGGTTTTCAGTGTGTAAGCAAGATGTTGTGTGATGTCCATGTTCCCTCCTGATGCGACCGATCATACCACTTGTACGCTATAACGCACAGTGTTACCTTAGGGCGGACGTTATAACGCACAACGGAGTTTTCATGCGCCCTTCATCCTCACTCTTTCCTGCCGTTCTCGCCGGTTTTGTCGCCGTTCTGGTGGGATATGCCAGTTCCGCCGCCATTATCTGGCAAGCCGCTGCCGCCGCAGGCGCAAACGCGCAGCAGATCGCCGGCTGGATGACGGCCCTGGGGATAGGTATGGGGGTCAGCACGCTGGCGCTTTCCTGGTGGTATAAAGCCCCGGTGCTTACCGCCTGGTCTACACCCGGCGCGGCGCTGTTAGCCACCAGCCTGCACGGGGTAACGCTTGCCGAGACCATCGGGATTTTTATCTTTGCCAACGCGCTCATTCTGCTGTGCGGCGTAACCGGGTTGTTTGCTCGCCTGATGAAGCTTATCCCGCATTCCCTTGCCGCTGCTATGCTCGCCGGGGTGCTGCTCAGGTTTGGACTGCAGGCGTTCAGCAATCTTGAGGGACATTTTTTACTGTGCGGCAGCATGCTGGCGGCATGGCTGTTCGCCAAAGCGCTGGCCCCTCGCTACGCCATTGTCGCCACGTTGCTGGTGGGCAGTATGGTGGCCTGGGCGGGAGGTGACGTTGTCACAAAAGAGTTAACCCTTTCCGTGGTGATGCCCACGTTTATCGCGCCAACCTTTACGTTAACCAGTCTGATAAGCATTGGCGTGCCCTTCTTCCTGGTCACCATGGCGTCCCAGAATGCGCCGGGCTTCGCCACGATGCAGGCTTCCGGCTATCCGCTGGCCGTATCACCGCTGATGATCGTCACCGGAGGGCTGGCCCTGGTGTTATCCCCGCTCGGCGTCTTTTCCATCTGTATCGCCGCGATCACCGCTGCGATTTGCCAGAGCCCGGATGCGCACCCGGATGCCAGCAAACGCTGGCTTGCCGCCATGGCCGCAGGCGGGTTTTATCTGCTGGCGGGCATTTTTGGCGGATCCATTTCCGGGCTGATGGCCTCCCTTCCCCTGAGCTGGATCCAGATGCTCGCCGGCCTGGCGCTGCTGGGCACCATTAGCGGGAGCCTGTATCAGGCACTGAACAACGAAACGGAGCGCGACGCGGCAATTGTCACCTTTCTCATGACCGCCAGCGGCGTCACGATCCTGGGTATTGGCTCTGCGTTCTGGGGGCTGGTGCTGGGCGGCGTATGTTATACGGTCTTTTCACACCTTCGCCGCGCGTAGCTGCGAGGGCGTTATGCCCATCATGCTGCGAAAGCGGTTACTGAAATGGCTGGCGGAGTTAAACCCGCAGGCCAGCGCGATATCCGTGAGCGGTGTGGTTGTATGCTGCACCAGCGCTTTGGCTTTCTCCATCCGACGCTGCATCACGTACTGATGTGGCGCCAGCCCCATGGACTGACGGAACATTCTGGCGAAATGATACTCGCTCAGCGCGGCCTGTTCGGCCAGTTCCGCCAGCGTCAGCGGCTGGGAAAGGTTCTCTTCGATAAACGCCAGCACGTTACGCAGCACAAACGGTGACAACCCGCCGGTCACCACCGGCAGCTTCCACTGCACGCTGGAGTAATTCTGTAACAGGTGGGTCATCAACAGCGTAGACGCGGTACTCAGGGTGAGCTGGTTAGCTTTTTGCTGCCAGTCGCAGCCGAGCAAAAACTGACGGTAAAGCGCGGTAATTTTCGGGTCGCTGCCGAAGATCTTTTCATCCAGCGTCAGGGACAGCGGGCGCTTGTCCCAGATTTTTTCCCCGACATCACGCAGATGCTCATCGGTGCAGTAGAGATGGACAAACGACAGGTCATCGCGAATATCCCACGTCGATTCACTCTCTTTTGGCATCAGACAGAAACGGTCCGGGCCGCCGCCGTTTTTCCAGCCGCCCGGCGTTTTTTGATAGCTCTCATAACCGTCCGCCACGTACAGGCTGAGGGTATGGTGATTACTTTTTACGGTTATCGTGTCGTGCTTGTTGTACCAGGCTGCCAGTTGAATACCGGAATTCAGCGCAACGGTTTCCCGCAGCACGGCGTTCTGCTGGCGTAGCGTTTCAAAGGTATCGTAAGCGCGAGACATAGCTATTAACGGGTAAGTAATCAGACTCTCAGTCTATGAAGTGTTGCGCCACGATGCCAGATCTGCAGCCACAAAAAAGCGCAAGAATATGCAAGTCCACCGCAAATCGGTGAAAGCAATGTCATGCCACTCGCGCCAGACTGCACTTTTCAGTATGTGAGAAGAGAGCAACAATGAACGCATTACTCTATGGACTGGTGGTGGTGATATGGGGAACAACCTGGATTGCCATTTTCCTGCAACAGGGGCCAGTCGCAGCCCCGGTGTCAATTTTCTGGCGCTTTGCCGTGGCCTGCGCCACGATCATGATCGTCTTAATTGCCCTGCGTCGGCTTCGTAAGCTGGCCTTGCGGGATCATCTCTTTTGCATGCTGCAAGGATGCTGCGTTTTTTGCTTCAACTTCTGGTGTTTTTACACCGCCGCCGCGCACATCAATACCGGGCTGGAGTCGGTGATTTTCTCGATGGCCGTACTGTATAACGCCATCAACAGCTTTATTTTCTTCGGTCAACGCCCACCCGCACGCTTCTGGACGGCGGCGGCCCTGGGGCTTATCGGGATCATCACCCTCTTCTGGGACGACCTGCTGGCGAGTGGCTGGAGTGCCTCACTGCTGACGGGGATTGGCCTTTCAGCACTGGGGACCTACGGGTTCTCGCTGGGCAATATGATCAGCATGCGCCACCAGCGAAAAGGGCTGGAGACCATGACCACCAACGCCTGGGCGATGTTTTACGGTACGGTCATTATGGGCTGCATTGCCCTGTTCAGGGGTGACAGTTTTATCCCCGAATGGACGGTGAGTTACATTGGTGCGCTGCTTTATCTCGCCATTTTTGGTTCGGTCATCGCTTTTGGCGCCTACTTCACGCTGGTGGGACGCATTGGCCCGGGCAAAGCGGCATACAGTACGCTGCTCTTCCCGCTGGTGGCGCTGTCCATCTCCACGGTCTATGAAGGTTACGTGTGGCATCTCAACGGCATCATTGGATTACTGCTGATTCTGGGCGGTAATATGGTGATGTTTACGAAACCGGAAACCTGGTTCAGACGTTTGCGTATGGCATAAAAAAAGGCCTGCATTGCTGCAGGCCGTTTTGATTATTTCGCGGTTTTCTTAACATCAAACATGGTGGCATCCGTCGCCATGTCATCCACAACCTGTTTTAACGTTGCAAAGCCCATTGGCGTGTTTTCGTTCGCCAGCTCTTTACCTTCGCCTTTACGCACGACCTTCATGACCGGCTTATTCGTCGCCGAATCAATCAGCTCACCTTCGAAGAAGAGATGGGTATCCATGGTGCGGTGCCCCGTTGCCATTTGCGTACCTGCAACCACTAACGCGACGGGCACTACTTCATAGAACTGCAGACCTTCTTTCTGCGAACTCACACCGGTAATCGCACCGCGGAAGATCAGGCTGTGTTTACCTGGTGTCGTAACAACAGGTTTACGCTGGCTGATTGCCGCTTTCATTTTGGTGTTGGTATAAGCCAGAAGCTCATCAAGCGTTTTTTGACCAATTTGGGTCGTTGGTTTTGGCGCTGGATAATAGGTGATTGGCGTCCATAAAATACTGTCGTAATTTGCCTCGTTATACGACGGGTCGACCCAACGCAGCGTCGGTTTACCCGTTGCGGACGTTGTTTGCTGCAATCCAGAATAATCTTTTAAAAAGCCTGAATATTGTTCGGGGGCGGCGACTTTAGACGAACAGCCCGCTAACGCCAACAGACCAGAAAGCACTGCAACTTTAAAAAAAGTGTGAGTACGCATGATGGTATTCCATGTTATCTGCAAGTATGCATTTGAAGTTATAGCAAAAGTCTGGCGGGTTTGTTGTGACAAAAAATGATGTAAGCAGCACAAATTGCGAAAAGATTGCCCGACTGAACGCCGGGCAGAGAAAAACTACTGATTAATATCAACCTGCCAGAACAAATGCTTGCCAAACGGATCGATTTCATAGCCCGTGACTTCCTTGCGCACCGGTTCAAAAATCGTCGAATGGGCAATCATTACTGCCGGCATCTGGTCATGCATCATCTGCTGGGCCTCTTTATACAGCGCCACGCGTTTATCATGATCGGTTATCGATTTCGCTTCAGCGATAATTTTATCAAATGGTTTGTAGCACCATTTGGCGGAATTAGATCCACCGTTAGCCGAAGTACAGGTAAATAACGGACCAAAGAAGTTATCCGGGTCGCCGGTTGCGGTGGTCCAGCCCATCAGCGCGGCCTGATGTTCACCGCCCTTCACCCGCTTAAGATACTCGCCCCATTCATAGGTGACGATTTTGGTCTGGACGCCAACCTTCGCCCAGTCGGCCTGAATCATCTCCGCCATCCGTTTTGCGTTCGGATTGTAGGGGCGCTGAACCGGCATCGCCCATAAATCGATGCTGATGCCGTTTGCAAAACCAGCCTCCTTCAACAACGCTTTCGCTTTCTCCGGATCGTAGTCGTAATCCTTCAGTTCGCTGTCGGCGCTCCAGACGCCCGGTGGCAGCAGGTTTTTCGCCGCCGTACCGGTGCCATGGAATACCGCGTCAATGATGGCCGGCTTATTGATGGCCATTGCCAGCGCCTGGCGAACCTTCACGTTATCCAGCGGAGGTTTTTGCGTATTGAAGGCCAGAAAACCGGTATTCAGCCCGGCTTTACTCATCAGATTAATGTCTTTATTAGCCTTCATGCGCGGCAGATCCGCCGGGTTTGGAAACGGCATCACCTGACATTCGTTCTTCTCGATTTTGGCAAAACGCACCGAGGCATCGGGCGTGATGCTAAACACCAGCCGATCCAGCTTCGATTTGCCCTGCCAGTACTCCGGAAACGCAGTGAACAGGATGCGCGAATCTTTCTGGTACTGCGCCAGCTTAAACGGCCCGGTGCCAATCGGGTCCATATCCACCTTTTCCGGCGTGCCGGCTTTCAGCATCGCGTCGGCATACTCCGCCGACAGGATCGAGGCGAAATACCACGCCAGATCGGCGACAAAAGGCGCTTCCGGATGAGCGAGCGTAAAGCGCACGGTGTGGTCATCGACTTTATCAATGGCCGTGATCAGGCTACCGAACTCAAGGCTCTCGAAGTTGGAATAGCTGCCGTTAGAGACGTTGTGATAGGGATGGTTTACATCCTTCTGGCGCATAAACGAGAAAATCACGTCGTCGGCGTTAAAGTCGCGCGTCGGCCTGAACGATTTATTACTCTGGAATTTCACCCCTTTACGCAGATGGAAGGTATAAACCTTGCCGTCCTCGCTCACCTCCCAACGTTCCGCGAGGCTCGGGACCAGTTCCGTTGTACCCGCCCTGAAATCGACCAGCCGGTTATAGACCGGCACGGCACTGGCATCCACGCTGGTTCCCGACGTGTATAACTGAGGATTAAAGTTTTCCGGCGATCCTTCAGAGCAATACACCAGCGTTTTTGCCGCGACGGTGGAACTGACCGTGAGCGCAGCAAGTGCCAGCGTTAACATTGTGAGTTTGCTTTTCATCATTTATTCCTGTCTTTTTAATTCGACGGCTAATTAATTCTTTTGCCATTTCATAAATATCATTAAAGTGATGTAGCAAACACCTGAAAAATAAATACAGAAGGAATCACTATGGGCTCGGCACTCTCCAGACAATTAACGCACCGCTTCTTCCGCTATCTCGCCATCACCAGCCAGAGCGATCCCAGAGTGAACACCCTTCCCTCTACGCCGGGCCAGCACGACATGGCGCGTGAGCTAGCCCAGGAGCTGGCGCAGCTGGGTTTAGACGATATTGTCATTGATGAATACGCGACGGTTACTGCGGTTAAAAAAGGTAATGTAGCCGGGGCGCCACGCATCGGTTTTATTACCCATATTGATACCGTCGATGTCGGTTTATCACCGGATATTCATCCACAAATATTAAAATTTACGGGTGAAGACCTCTGTTTGAATAAAGAGAAATCAATCTGGTTACGCGTAAAAGAGCATCCAGAAATTCTGGCTTACCCGGGTGAAGAGATTATTTTCAGCGACGGGACCAGCGTATTAGGCGCAGATAATAAAGCCGCCGTCACCGTGGTCATGACGCTGCTGGAAAACCTGACGCCAGAACACCAGCATGGCGACATTGTGGTCGCGTTTGTGCCGGATGAGGAGATCGGCCTGTGTGGCGCGAAGGCGCTGGATCTAAACCGTTTTGACGTTGATTTTGCCTGGACCATCGACTGCTGTGAGCTGGGTGAGATTGTTTACGAGAACTTCAACGCCGCGGCGGCAGAAATTCGCTTTACCGGCGTAACGGCTCACCCCATGTCCGCCAAAGGCGTGCTGGTTAACCCACTGCTGATGGCGACAGACTTCATCAGCCATTTTGACCGCCAGCAAACCCCGGAATGCACCGAGGGGCGTGAAGGCTATATCTGGTTTAACGGCATTCAGGCGGGGCAAAACGAGGCCGTCTTAAAAGCGAATATCCGTGATTTCGATAAAGCACAGTTTGCCGCCCGCAAGCAGCAGATTGCCGATGTCGCGGCGTTGATTGCCGGGCAGCATCCTACGGCAAAGGTGGAGTATCGCATTGAAGATACCTACAGCAATATCAGCAATGCGATTGGTGAGGATCGTCGCGCTATCGACCTGATGTTTGAGGCCATGGAATCCCTTGGGATCACGCCCAAACCGACGCCAATGCGCGGCGGTACTGACGGCGCAGCGCTCTCGGCAAAAGGCCTGCTCACGCCAAACTTCTTCACCGGCGCGCATAACTTCCACTCGAAGTTTGAGTTTTTGCCGCTGTCGTCGTTCGAGGCCTCATACAACACGGCCCTGCAGCTCTGCCTGCTGGCCGCCCGTTAAGCGGGCTTGCGCGCCAGCAGCGTGGCAAAACGCAGTTTGATGCGGTTACCGTTCTCGTCTGTGCGGTGCAGTTCGCCCACCTCTTCGTTGTACTTGAGCAACGCCCAGCCCTCGTAGTAGTTGCTCAGTTCACCGCTTTTGAACGCAAACGAGAAGCCGACGGTGCACGGGTAATCCGCCGTGTCCATCGCGGCAACAATCAGGTTATAACCGCCGGGTCTGGTGCAGCGCTGCATATTGCCGATCAGGCCCGGAATGGTTTTCGCTTCCAGGAACATCAGCACCACGGTAGAGAGAATAAAATCGTATTCGCCCTCAAAGCTCAGGTTGTTCAGATCTTTGATTGCCGTCTGCAGGTTTACGATGCCTTCTTCCGCTTTGATGCGCTCAATATTATCGATACTCAGGGGATTTTTATCCCACGCGGTCACGTCGTAACCGTTGGCTGCCAGATAGAGGCTGTTACGCCCGTTACCACAGCCCAGATCCAGCGTTTTACCCGGTTTCACAATGCCCGCGCTGTACAGCACTTCTGAGTGCGTACGGGTTAAGCCATATTTCTCTGTGAAGTAATTTTCATCAACAGCCATTATTTTTCCTCAGATTGCATAAGCAGCGCTTTATCAGTGCGCACCAGAAGTTTGCCCTGTATCAGCAAGATAAACGTTCGTACCAGCAGCATCCCGATGATGACATTGGTAAAGATAAACAGTGGGACGGCAATGGCGTGGAAAAAGCCCGACGGACTGCTCTGCCCAAGATGAAGCCCCGTGGTGGCCAGGGCCGACACGCCAAACGAGAAGCTCCAGAACGAGGCGTTAAACGGCTGGGATAAATACCATGGCATCAGCCGTAACATAAACAGCAGTTGCAACAGGCCGTAGCCGAACAGCATTTTGGCAAATGTATCCGCCTCACCGCCATTGACGCTAAACCAGGCGCTGCAGGCCACCAGCGCGGGGGCCAGCTGAATACCCAGCGAGGTTCGCAGCGCGGAAGGCAACTCCCCGGCGCTACGAAGTCGTTGCAAAATCACCGGCTCAAGGCTGAGCCAGGAAAAAACGCCCGCCCCGAGAAACACCAGCCCGGCATCGTTAAACCCCAGCGCGCCGCACGCCATGGCACTGATAAAGTTGTTTGCTACCGTGGGCAGATATAACCCCGGCGTGGTGGCCTCTTGCGGATGGTTACCGCGCCATAATCCGGCGCTTTGCCAGGCAGCATAAGCCAGCTGTATCACCACCCCGACGCCAAATAACACCAGTGACACCGGACGCAGCCAGGGCACAAAACCGATGGCGACCAGCATCGTTGTGGCGGGAAAAAGGCTGACAAAACTGCTCATCACCGGGTGGCGCATCTCGGCCAGCACACTTCGCGGGAAACGGATCGCCCGGGCGATAAACGCCACCGTAAGCAAAAACCAAATCACAATCGCAAGGGCCACCAGGCTCTCACCAGGCCAGCGCGTCACGGGCCAGAGCGTGCTGGCGTATCGCCAGGCGAAGCCCATCCCAATGATGCCAAGCACCATACCGAAGTAACCCGCGGGCAGGTTAAGCACTTGTTGAGCGTTGTTATTTTTATTCATTAATTTGAATTTTTAAAATGTATTTTAAATGCCATTTTAAGGGGTTTCCGCGACGGATGCCAGCACTACGAAACGCCGAAAGTTTGCTACGTTTAGTGGAGACGCTTACCCGAGACTCCATGATGAAAAAGTACAGGCTCAGCGAGGACACCCGCCTCTGGCAATGGAAAAACGGCGAGACAACGCACACGACGTCGTTACGACAGATTATTGCCACGGCGAATTTTAACGACATCGTGAGCGGCACGAAAGGCGGCTGGGTTGAAGATGAGAGCGCCCTCGCGCACGAAGGCGACTGCTGGATCTACGATGAAAACAGCGTCGTCTTTGCCGGTGCGACGGTGTCCGGCAACGCGCGCCTTACCCTGCCTTGCATCGTCAGTCATGACGCGCAGATTGGCGACAACTGCTGGCTGGACGGCGCAGAGGTCAGTCACGGTGCGCGCATAAGTGACAACGTCACGATACAGCAATCCTGCGTGCGCGGCGAATGCCATATTTTCGGTGAGGCGCGGGTGCTTCATAACAGCGTGGTGATTGCTGCCAAAGGGCTTACGCCGGACCATGAGCAGATCCTGAAAATTTATGACAAGGCGACGGTGAGCCAGTCCCGCATTGTGCATCAGGCGCAAATCTACGGCGAGGCAATGGTTAATTATGCCTTCGTTGAACACCGGGCGGAAGTTTTCGACAGCGCCATCCTCGAAGGCAACGATCTCAATAACGTCTGGGTATGTGATTGCGCAAAAGTGTACGGTAACGCCCGCCTCATTGCCGGTTTTGACGACGATGCCATCCCTACCGTCCGCTACAGCTCTCAGGTGGCAGAGAACGCGGTGGTGGAAGGAAATTGTGTCATTAAACACCACGTCCTGATTGGCGGTCAGGCCTGGCTGCGCGGCGGCCCTATCCTGCTTGACGATAAGGTCGTGATCCAGGGACGGGCACGTATCAGCGGCGATGTGCTTATTGAGCATCGGGTTGAAATCACCGACGATGCGGTGATTGAGGCTTTTGCCGGTGAGAACATCCATCTGCGCGGAGAAAAGGTGATTAACGGCGACCAGCGCATCACCCGTACGCCTCTGTTGGGAGCGTTATAGCGGGTAAATTTTGCCGTAGAGATTCACATCGTCAAAACGGCCATTCAGGAACTCTGCTTCCCGCAGGCACCCCTCCAGCGTAAAACCGTTGCGCAGGGCAACGTTGTTGCTGGGTTTATTCGCCACCCGACACTTAATGACAAAACGGCGGATCTCGCCTCGCTCGGCGTAATAGCGCATAAACGCCTGCAGCGCCTGCGACAGAATGCCCTGTCCCTGATGCGCCTCATCCAGCCAGTAACCGATGTATCCGGCTTTGTTGGCGGGTTCAATCGCATTAAACGACAGCACGCCGACCAGGTCCTCATCCTTGAAAATCAGAAACATTTTGGCGTAGCCGCGCTGGTGCAGCATCTGATTACTCAGTACATTACGACGGGTGTCATCTTCGGTGCCCACATGCTGCGCCCAGTCAAAAGCGGTTTGCAGCCAGGCTTTGTTTCTGATGACCATGTTGTGCAGATCGGCGGTATAGCGCTCTTCGACGGCGCGAAGCTCGAGATGGTCAGTCACCGGGATAATTTCAGATTCAGTGGCGGTCATCGTCCCTTCCCGTCACCCTCTCCCCGGCGGGGAGAGGGAATAAATGGTCAACGCATGATGCGATCGTCGACGTAGTTACGTTTGTCCGGCGCAGGCGGGAAATACTGATACAGCCAGGTCTCACTGATCGCATCCCCCTGACAGCGCAGGAACAGGCGCATATCCACCGGTTCGGTTGAATCCGAGGTAGGATACCAGTCGAACAGAATGCGATAGCCGTCAAACGGCTCAACGTAGAGGATCTCAACCTGCTTCGCTTCGCCGCTGGAGAGGGTAATGACCGGCTCAATGCCTTTTGGCGCGGCAGCTTTCAGATCGCCCCCGACGAAGTCGATAGCAAAGCGACGGGCCCACACTTTCGGGTAGTTTTCGCCCGGCGCCCAGCCTTCCGGGAACCCACCCATACCGGTGCGGGTCGCGAAGACATTCGCCAGTGGGGAACGGACCGGCGGCATGGCGCTCCAGTAAAGACGGTATTTAAAGTCCAGCTCATCGCCCGCTTTCACCGGTTTTTCTGGCTGCCAGAAGCAGACCACGTTATCCAGTGTTTCACCCGTTGTCGGGATCTCCATCAGGCCAACCGCACCTTTACCCCAGTCGTTACGCGGCTCCACCCAGAGGCCTGGGCGTTTGTTATACCAGCCCATGACGTCCTGATAATGCGAGAAATCGCGATCGAGCTGGAGCAAGCCGAACCCTTTCGGGTTTTTGTCCACAAACGCATTAAACTGCAGCTTCTGCGGGTTGTTCAGCGGACGGCAAATCCACTCCCCGTTACCGCGCCACATGGCGAGACGGTCGGAGTCATGAATTTGCGGGTGGATGGTATCGCACATGCGGCGTTCGTTTGTACCGCAGCTGAACATACTGGTCATCGGCGCAATGCCGAGCTGTTTAATGTCTTTACGCGCATAGAGATGGTTTTCCACCTCCATGATCACCTGGCTCTTCTCGCAGTGGATCACGAACTTATACGCACCGGTGATGCTTGGGCTGTCCAGCAGCGTATAGACGGTGAAGGTAGTGTCGCCCGGTTTGACGGTTTCAAACCAGAACGCGGTGAAGTCTGGGAACTCTTCCGGCGTGTCGGTAAAGGTATCCACCGCCAGACCCCGCGCGGAAAGACCATACTGATAGGTATCATCAACCGCACGGAAATAGCTCGCCCCCAGGAATGAGACGATATCGCGACGCGCCAGTTCCGGTGCCTTGAAGGCACGGAAACCGGCAAACCCAAGATCGCTTTGCCCTTCCAGCTGCTTCGTATCAACACCGGTTTCACCGTAGCTGAACAGCTCAGGACGGAAGTGGATTTCGCGCGCCTGTGACGTTGACTGATCCAGCGAGAACATGCGCACGCGGCGACGGAAACCCATGCCCATATGGAAGAACTGCACGTCCAGTTGACGGCCTTCAATGTTATTCCACAGTGACTGTTTTTCATCGTAACGGATGGCGTTATAGGCCTGCGGCGTCATGGTCGCCAGCGTGTCCGGTAACGGTCGCGGTGCTCCGCCCCACGGGGTTTTCGCCAGGTCATGGGCCATGGATTGCAGTACGGAGAAGTCAAAACGACGGCTCTGACCGTCAGCAATGTCAGAGTCAGCAGCGTAAGCCGCTTTGGAAAACAGGGAAGCAAGGCCAGTTGTGCCGCTCAGGGCTGCCATTGCCAGCGAGCCTTTTAGAAAACGTCTGCGATTCATGCCTGGAAAAACGTCCTTATGGTCGTGTGAATGTGTTTCGCACTCGGCGAAATGACGGCAAGAAAGAACGCACAGCCTAAACAAAAATGGTTAAGAATCCAATTGTTGGGCGGCGATTATCTGTACAAAGTGCGAAATATTTTCTGTCGAGCAGAACGACCCGAAAAAGGTGTAAAGAAAGGTATAAAGACGTGTATAAAAATGCCCCGGCTGGACATCGTCAGTCGGGGCAAATGAGGCGGTTATTTTACGCTGACATCGATACCTGGGAAGTACTTATCAGCGAGTTTAGCGATCGTGCCATCGGCACGCACTTTATCAATTGCGGCATCAAGTTGCTTTTTGGTGGCCTCGTCCCCTTTACGCAACCCAAAGCCGATCCCACTGCCGAGGATAGTGTCGTCCGACACCGGTTTGCCGATAAAGCCAAACCCTTTCCCCTGCGGCTTGCTGAGGAAACCTGCCTGCCCGGCCGCGGACATAACCAGCGAGGCGTCGATACGGCCATTCAGCAGATCGCCCCAGGCCATATTCTGATCTTTATAAGACACCACGGTGACACCCTGCTTTTCCCAGTGCTCTTTCGCGTAGGTTTCCTGAATGGAGCCCTGCAGGACACCGATGGTTTTGCCCTTAAGCCCCGCGGGCGTTGCCTCTACCGCGGTACCGGCCTTGCCAACGAGCTGCGACGGGATGCGGTAAATCGGCTGGGTAAAATCAATACTTTTACGTCGCTGTTCGGTGATGTTCATCGCCGAGTTAATGGCATCAAATTTCTTCGCCACCAGGCCCGGTATTAACGCATCAAAAGAGGTTTCAACCCAGGTGCATTTCAGCGCTGCGGCTTTGCAGATGGCATTGCCCAGCTCAACGTCAAACCCTTCCAGTTCGCCAGCAGCATTTCGGCTTTCAAACGGCGGATATTCCGCCTCCAGCCCGTACCGCAGTTCGATGGCAGCGAATGACGAAAACGTACACAGCAATCCCATGCCGACAACTAACGCGCGTAATTTCATCTCCAACTCCTTAGCGTGGTTTAACCCGACACAGGGCCTGGGCACCTGCCCGTAACGTCGCCTCATCTTTCGCAAAAGAGAGACGAATCAATTTATTATCCGTACCATCCGCATAAAACGCCGACAGCGGAATGGTGGCCACTCCATACTCAACGATCAGCCGTTTCACCAGTTCACTGTCGCGCTCATCGCTAAACTGGCTGTAGTCGGCCAGCAGGAAAAACGAACCGGCGCTCGGCAAGAGTCTGAACGGTGATGCTTCCAGCAAACTTTGCAGCAGATCGCGTTTGCGCTGATAAAACGCCGCCAGCGACAGCCAGGTTTGCGGGTCAATCATGTGCTCTGCAAACGCATGCTGCATTGGCGTATCGGCAGAAAACATCAGAAATTGATGGACTTTACAAATCTCATCCATCAGTACCGCCGGAGCAACACAGTAACCCACGCGCCAGCCGGTCACGTGATAGGTTTTTCCGAAGGAAGAGATAATGACGCTCCGCTCCGCCAGCTGCGGATGTGTCGCCATACCGTGGTGCGGTTCACCATCAAAGACGACGTGTTCGTACACTTCGTCAGACAAAATAATGATATCGGTATTGCGGGTCACCGCCACCAGCTGCTGCAGGTCCTCTGCTGAAAAGACCTGCCCACTCGGGTTATGCGGGGTATTGATGATAATCATGCGCGTACGTGGGGTGATCGCCGCACGGACTTCATCCCAGTTGACGGCAAAATCCGGCACCGTCAGTTTAATGGCAACCGGCGTGGCCCCCTGCAGGCGAACAATCGGGGCGTAACTGTCAAACGACGGTTCAAAGTAGATCACTTCGTCGCCCGGGTGCACCAGCCCGCTGATCGCCGAATAGAGTCCTTCGCTGGCACTGGCGGTGACCAGCACTTCGCTGGCCGGGTCATAGTGCGTGCCGTAGAGGGTGGCAATTTTATCCGCAATACGCTCTTTAAGCGGCTGCAGGCCGGTCATTGCCGCGTACTGGTTGTGCCCTGCCTCCATCGCCCGGGTCACCCCGGCGACCAGTTTGGGATCGCAGGAAAAATTGGGTGCACCCTGAGAAAGATTGATGGCGTTATGCCGGGCGGAGAGCTGGCCGATAACGGTAAAAATCGTGGTCCCCACATCGGGTAATTTGGAACGGGTGTGCACCGGAGTGTGTAACGTCATCCTCTTTCCTTTCTCATGATGAATGCATAACTATTCAAACAACAAGTCAGTTGTCGGGACAATCGAATTGTTGTCATAATAGCCATGAGAAAAACGCATACCTGAGGTGTTTAATGTCGCGCCGTTCGCTCCCGCTTAATGCCATCGATGCCTTTTTAGTCACCGCGCGTCATCTGAATCTGACCCATGCCGCAACAGAGCTCTGTCTGACGCAGGGAGCCGTAAGTCGCAAAATCGCCACCCTTGAAGCGTGGTTCGGCTTTCCGCTGTTCGAGCGCCATGCGCGCGGCCTGCGCCTCTCCCCACAGGGCAGCGCCCTGCTTCCGGAATTGCAATCCACTTTTGAAACGCTGCTGACCCTGGCCGATCGGGCCCGTACCCAGCAAACCGTGATCCGACTCAAAGCACCCACCTGCGCCATGCGCTGGCTGGTGCCTCGTCTGCTGGAGGTGGAGCGCGAGCAGCCGGATCTGCAGATCGCATTGACCACCACCACCGACCATAACGTCAATTTCAAAACGGAATCTTACGACGCGGCCATTGTATTTGGCACCCATATGAGCGCGGGCGATCTGTTGTTTGAAGAGGCGTTAACCCCGGTAATGAGCCCCCTGCGAGCAGGTTGCGAACTGGGTGCGTTAACCTTCCTTCACCCGACACGGGATAAGACAGACTGGTCCTTGTGGCTGGCGAAGCAGGAAGGCCCGGGGGTTGTTATGCACAAAAATCAACACTTCGACACGATGGACCTTGCCATCACGGCCGCCATTCAGGGGCTGGGGGTGGCCATTGCTGACGAAACGCTGGTGGAAGAAGATGTCCGCGCCGGGAGGCTGGCGCGGCCTTTTGCGAGCAGCATTAAAACGGGTGCGAGCTACAGACTGGTTCTGCGCGAATCGCCTGGCCAGGAAAATGGGCTGGCGGCGTTTCGCGCCTGCCTGCTCAGTCGAGGCTCACATGGTGTTTCATAACGCGCTTAAAGAGGCTCATGCGCGCGCGCATAAAGCGGTTTTCAAGCCTGAAACCTGCATGTTTATTCACGCCGATACGTAGCAGCACGTCCCTTCCTTTTCGACAGGCCGGCCAGTGCGTCGGGCCAGGAAGACTTTCCCGGTGACCGGCGTCACGCGCAAAACTCACCCAATAATCTGCAACCTGCGCTGCGAATTGCCGGTCTCGCGCATTAACGTAGTGGCAGGAAGGCTCAATCTCACCAAGGGTATCAAACACGTACGGCACCTCATTACCATGCCAGGCACCGTTGATATAGGTTGCGTGTTCTGCTTCCGCCACATAGTCGAACCAGTAACGCCAGCACAAGCCGCCCACGCGCTGCTGGGCCTGCATCACCACATATCCCATGGTGGTAAAAGCCATATCCCGGCACACCTGCCTGCCAAGCTCCACATCCCCTTTCACACCCGGATAGAGCAGTTTGATCAGCCCCAGTCCAAAGCGACGTTCACGGCGAAGCTTCTGGATCTGACCGGCGAGATCGATACCAAATACCGCCATCACGCTGGCTTCGTCACTGTTCGACCCAATCATCACCGGAACAGGATGCTGACGCGCGGCAAAGAACACATCGAGCATTGATTCCGGCAGAACACAGTCTCCGACGATGGGGGCCGGGGCGATGTTCAGCGGCGCGGCCAGCGGCCAGAACGCTTCGGGGGGAATGGCACGTAACTGTTCTGCTGACGCCTCCTCAAGGCCGAAATGCGCCGCCAGCGCTTCCCCTTTTTGCAGGGCCTGTTCCCGCGGCGTATCCGGCAGGGTGTATCCGCTTTGCACAATCGCCTTGTGGAAGAGTCCCTTCGCCAGCGGAGACGCCAGCAGCGACAACACGCTGCGCGCGCCGGCGGATTCACCAAACAGGGTGACGTTGTCAGGATCGCCACCGAAAGCGGCAATATTCTCCCGAACCCATTCAAGGGCGGCAATCTGATCCAGCAGCGCAAAGTTATGCACCACCCGGTCTTCTTCTCCCTCCAGCGCGGGATGGGCAAAAAAGCCAAGGTGACCAAGACGGTAATTGATCGTCACAACCACCACGCCGCGCGTTGCCAGCGCCTTACCGTTATAGGGCGGCAGGCCACCCGCGCCAATGGTAAACCCCCCGCCGTGTAGCCAGACCATGACGGGAAGCGGCGCCGGGCGCTCGACGGGTGACCAGACGTTAAGATACAGACAATCTTCTGAGAACCGGCCGGGATCGCCGCCCCCTAACGCCTGGCAATACTCACTGTTCTGCCAGCTTGAGGGCGAAAAAGCGGTGGCCAGACGCAGCCCCTCCCAGCGTTCAGGCGGCCGTGGCGAACGCCAGCGCCAGTTGCCAACGGGAGGTGCCGCATAGGGAATACCACACCAGAGATGTACGTTTTCATCCGTTAAACCAGACAGTGCGCCCTGGCGCGTTTCAATCACAGGGGCGGAGGGATTTTGCATAACAACCTTCTGTTTCCATCACACCCCAGAAGAGTAACGATTTCAGAGCAAACCGCAACGCTGTTTGCTACGGATTTCAGCTTCCTGATAGAGCATGAACTCATCGTACACCGGGCAACCCAGCGCCGCTTCGAACGCGTCGCGACTGGCGTTACCGTGGCTACGCGCCTGGGTTTCATTGCCCAGATTCGACTGGAAAATCCCTGCGGCACTGACCGGGAGGAAATCTTCATAGGTGATCGGCTGAGCGACAACCCACCCGCGCTCAATTAACGGCTGTGGATCGTCTCCCGGACGAAACGCATGTCGATGCGCTTCCCCGGATGGCGTCAGGCGATAGCGGAAATAGGCGAGTTCCTGACGGCGCATCAACAATTCGCTGTCCGGGAAGGCGCTGAAGATCTCGCGCAAATGGAGCTGGTGCGTCATGTTATCTTTACCGGTACCGGCTTCTGCAAGCAGGCTGTCATAAAGCGCACGACCTTTTGGCGTCAGCGCCACGCCGCGCTGTTCAATTTCGCCAAAGCGCGCAGTATGCGTTCCTGTATGCTCCCCGGCAAACAGCACCGGCTCTTCCAGCGCTTTAAAGCTGGTCTGGCGCAGTAATACGGGAACCTCGCGGCGTGGTGGTCCTTCAATCAGAATTTTGGGTTCAATCCCGTACTTCGGCATCAGCTCCTGCACCCGGTCAATATCCAGCGTACGTGGCGTGAGGTGGTTGATATGGCACCCCGGGAAACAGACCACATCCGCAATCAGTCTGTGCTCGTTATGCAATGCCAGATAGGTCTCCTGGTCGACCGTCGCATGACGATGCCAGCGGAAGGTTTCTAACGCCTCCTGTACAAACGCCTGCGCCTGCGCATCCGTAAAGTGCCCTTCTGCCTCATGCTGCGCGATAAGCTCCAGACAACGCGGGGTAAAGATATTGCGGTGTGACAGGATCTCCGCGGCACGCTCACGCAGGACGACGTTGTCAATCAATTCGAGGCGCAGCAGCGAGGTAAAGATACGAAACGGATTTCGGCACAGCGCCGCATCATCGACCGGGCGGAACGCCGTGGAGTGGACGGGCACCCCCGCCTGAGAGAGGTCGTAATAGCTGACCGGGTACATCCCCATAATGGCAAACATACGACGCAAGGTCGAAAGCTCTTGCGCGGTGCCCACGCGGATCGCCCCGTGACGCTCCACATTCAGGCGCGCCAGTTCATCCGCGTTCGCCAGTTGTTCATGTAATAGTGGGTTATTTTCCAGAACCGCCAGGTTTACGTCCGCAACCAGGTCGAGCAAGGTGCCGTACTGCGGAACTTCCTGCTGGTACATCGCCGACATAGCCTGCGAAAAGTGTTCCCGAATATCATCAGCCGTGATGGTGTTCGCCATGATGTCATGCCTCCAGTGAATATTACCTGGAGTGTAGAGAAACCCGTTCCCTCTGGGGGGAAGAATTTCCGATTTGTGATCTTAAGACAGGAGTGGTTAAAGCGTGTGCTGGCCTGCCCTGACACCCATATGACCTGGCAGATTCACCTTCTCTAAATGTAGATTCACCTTCTCTAAATAAAGCGTTTTCTGATCAAACTGTATTATTAATAACCTCATCGCTTAACCATTAAGAGGTAATAAATAGCATTATCTTAAGAGGTAATATCTCATTAAAAACAAATATTAGTGGCATATATCTTATTTCGTTAACGCAACAAGCGGATTTTCAATATTTCTCCTTAAGATTAATCTGTAATTTTTAGACTGCCGCACGCGCTTCAGGCATAAACAATGCAAGAAAAACAGTTATCCCCTGCGGCTCGCGGATTAACCCCATGAAGACAGACAGTTAACCGCAAGCCATCCAGGATATATTCATATTAAACGAAGCGTTAACCATCAGAAATATCTCAGCAACGAAGCGATGGTTTACAAAACATATTTGACGAATATGAAACACCGACTAAAGTTATTATTCGAACGACGAGTGATACGGAATATTTTCGTATCTTAACTGACATAACCAATATATGAGGTTTAATATGGCAGAGCATCGTGGTGGTTCCGGTAATTTCGCACAAGACCGTGAAAAAGCATCAGAAGCTGGACGTAAAGGTGGCCAGCACAGCGGCGGTAATTTTAAAAACGATCCGCAACGCGCATCTGAAGCAGGTAAGAAAGGAGGAGAAAACAGCCACGGTGGTGGCCGTAAAAACTCCTGATCTGATGTAAATCTCTTTTATTTAAAACAGAGAGCATGCTGCGGGCCTCCAGGCTCGCAGTACCCCTTCTTTATTTATTTTACCGGAGCGTAATGATGAATATGAAAAGTGTCGAAGATGTGTTTATTCACCTCCTGTCCGATACCTACAGCGCTGAGAAGCAGCTGACCCGCGCGCTCGGCAAACTGGCTCGTGCTGCCTCCAGTGAAAAACTGAGCGCAGCCTTTAGTGCACACCTTGAAGAGACGCAGGGACAGATTGAGCGTATCGACCAGATTATCGAGCAAGAATCTGGCCTTAAGCTCAAGCGTATGAAGTGCGTAGCAATGGAAGGCCTGATTGAAGAGGCCAATGAGGTCATCGAGAGCACCGAGAAAAATGAGGTGCGTGACGCCGCATTAATTGCCGCAGCACAAAAAGTGGAGCATTACGAAATTGCCAGTTACGGTACCCTCGCCACATTAGCAGAACAACTGGGCTATAAAAAAGCCGTTAAACTTCTGGCCGAAACGCTGGAAGAAGAGAAAGAAACCGATCTTAAACTTACCGACCTGGCCGTAGGCAATATTAACCAAAAAGCGCAAAAATGACGCTATAGCAAAGGTTAAATAAAATGAGCATCAGTCCCAGGACTATTAAACGGTGCCATTTAACGGCAGCAATAATATGGTTCATACTCGCTATCCCTTCCGTTTTATGGTGGAAGAGCAGCGTGCTATGGGTCATTATCATCAGTATCTACGCCAATATTGTCGGCCATTTATCTGGCTACAGTGCTGCGCGTGCCGATCAGGCTGCTTAGAGTGAGACCAAATAAGCGACACCATAATGAGGACATTATAATGAATCACGTAGAACACTACCATGACTGGCTACGCGATGCCCATGCGATGGAAAAGCAAGCCGAATCTATGCTGGAATCCATGGCCAGCCGTATCGATAATTATCCCGATGTTCGCGCCAGAATTGAGCAGCATATTAGTGAAACAAAGCGACAAATTACCTTACTGGAAGAGATCCTCGACCGTAATGATATTTCTCGTTCGGTTTTAAAAGATTCGATGAGTAAAATGGCGGCGCTCGGACAATCCATTGGCGGGATGTTCCCCTCTGATGAGATCGTCAAAGGGTCTATCAGCGGCTATGTTTTCGAACAGTTTGAAATAGCCTGCTACACCTCCCTGCTGGCCGCGGCCAAAAAAGCGGGCGACATGGCTTCCGTGCCCGCCATCGAAAGTATCCTGGCGGAAGAGCGCGAGATGGCCGACTGGCTGATTCGCCACATTCCACAGACCACCGAACAGTTCCTGCTGCGTTCAGACGCATCCGGTGTCGAAGCAAAAAAATAACCTCAGGAGAGAAGACATGTTTCGACACGTCAAACAATTACAATATACGGTTCGGGTTGCCGAACCGAATCCCGGCCTTGCCAATTTATTACTGGAACAATTCGGCGGTCCTCAGGGCGGGCGGGCCGCCGCCTGCCGTTACTTTACTCAGGGGTTGAGTGATGACGACCCGGGTCGTAAAGATATGCTGATGGATATCGCGACCGAAGAGTTAAGCCACCTTGAAATTATCGGTACCCTGGTGGGTATGCTTAATAAAGGGGCTAAAGGCGCACTGGCGGAGGGCGTGGAAAATGAAGCCGAGCTGTATCGGTCCATGACCGAAAACGGTAACGACAGCCATATTACCTCCCTGCTTTACGGTGGCGGTACTCCGTTGACCAACTCCGCCGGGGTGCCGTGGACGGCGGCTTATGTCGACACCATTGGCGAGCCGACCGCCGATCTGCGCTCAAATGTGGCTGCCGAGGCCCGAGCGAAGATCATCTATGAACGGCTGATTAACGTCACGGACGATCCGGGCGTGAAGGATGCGCTGGCGTTTCTGATGACGCGTGAGGCGGCGCATCAGCTCTCCTTTGAGAAGGCGCTTCAGTCCATTCGTAATAATTTCCCTCCGGGAAAACTGCCCCCAATCGAGGAATACACCAACAAGTACTACAATATGTCTGAAGGTGGAGAGGTTCGCGGAAGCTGGAACAGCGATAAACATTTCGACTACGTTGAATCCCCCCAACCTGCCGTTGACGGCGGAGACGGGAGTGCAAGCGTAACGCTGACGACCGAACAGGCCACGCTGGTCAAAGCGATGTCGGCCCGCACGAAGTCCGATCCACATTCCGACCCGCTGACCGGCGCCGAACTGGGTGCCGGGAAGAAAAAACCGTAACCGATTTTGCCAGGCAGCCCCGGACTGCCTGGCAATCCTCGTGCGCAACAGTTCCAGAGGTACGGACCATGTTCGAACTCGACGCATTTCACCTCGCCAGAATCCAGTTCGCTTTTACCGTCTCGTTCCATATTCTCTTCCCGGCGATCACCATCGGTCTTGCCAGCTATCTGGTGGTGCTCGAAGGGATGTGGCTTCGCACCAAAAATGAGGTGTGGCGCTCACTGTACCATTTCTGGCTAAAGATATTTGCCGTTAACTTCGGTATGGGGGTCGTTTCCGGTCTGGTCATGGCCTATCAGTTCGGCACAAACTGGAGCGGATTCTCACAGTTTGCCGGCAGTATCACCGGCCCCCTCCTGACCTATGAAGTCTTAACCGCCTTCTTCCTCGAAGCCGGTTTTCTTGGCGTGATGCTGTTCGGCTGGAACAAGGTCGGCCCGGGCCTGCACTTCTTCTCGACCTGTATGGTCGCGCTGGGTACGCTGATGTCCACCTTCTGGATCCTCGCCTCCAACAGCTGGATGCACACGCCCCAGGGGTTCAGTATTCAGAACGGTCAGGTCATTCCGGAGGACTGGGTGGCCATCATTTTTAACCCCTCCTTCCCTTACCGTCTCATTCACATGGCTATCGCCGCGTTCCTGAGCAGCGCGCTGTTTGTGGGGGCGTCGGGCGCATGGCATCTGCTGCGCGGCAACGACACGCCCGCGATACGCACCATGTTTTCCATGGCGATGTGGATGGCCCTGCTGGTCGCGCCCATTCAGGCCATCGTCGGTGATATGCATGGCCTGAATACCCTCGAACATCAGCCGGCCAAAATTGCCGCCATCGAAGGTCACTGGGAGAACCCACCAGGCGAAGCGACACCGCTGCTGCTGTTTGGCCTGCCGGATATGGAGCAGGAGCGCACCCGCTACGCGCTGGAAATTCCTGCCCTTGGCAGTCTGATTCTAACCCACAGCCTGGATAAACAGGTCCCGGCACTGAAAGATTTCCCGAAAGAAGATCGCCCGAACTCACCGATTGTTTTCTGGTCATTCCGCATTATGGTCGGCATGGGTCTGCTGATGATCACGCTGGGTCTGGTCAGCGTCTGGCTACGCTATCGCCATCGACTCTACCAGTCGCGGCCCTTCCACTGGTTCGCGCTCTGCATGGGACCAGCGGGCCTACTGGCGCTGCTGGCCGGCTGGGTCACCACCGAAGTGGGTCGTCAGCCGTGGGTGGTGTATGGCTATCTGCGCACGATCGACGCGGTCTCGCTGCACAGCACGCTGCAGATGAGCATCAGCCTGCTGGCCTTCTTTGTGGTCTATTCGTCGGTGTTTGGCGTGGGCTACGTCTACCTGATTCGGCTTATCAAGAAAGGTCCGCAGCCCGTTGATACCTTGACGTCAAATACCTCGGGCACCCCTGCCCGTCCGCTGTCTGCCGCTGAGTCTGTTCCGGAACAGGAGAGAAACTGATGGGCGTCGATATCTCAGTTATCTGGTTTGCCATCATCGTGTTCGCCACGCTGATGTATATCATCATGGATGGCTTTGATTTGGGCATCGGGCTGCTTTTTAACTTCGTGGGCGATGCCAGAGAGCGTGACGTAATGGTCAACAGCGTGGCGCCGGTGTGGGACGGCAACGAGACCTGGCTGGTGCTCGGCGGTGCGGGGTTGTTCGGCGCGTTTCCGCTGGCCTATGCGGTGATTATCGATGCGCTGACCATCCCTCTTACCGCCATGTTAATTGGCCTTATCTTTCGCGGCGTGGCCTTTGAGTTCCGCTTTAAGGCAACGCCTTCGCACCGCAAATTCTGGGACTACGCCTTCGCCGGCGGCTCTTTGCTTGCCACCTTCAGCCAGGGGGTGGTGGTGGGAGCAGTGATTAACGGCTTTGACGTTGAGGGCCGGCGTTTTGTCGGCTCCGCCCTTGACTGGTTAACGCCCTTCAATCTTTTCTGCGGCATCGGGCTGGTTGTGGCCTACACCCTGCTCGGTACCACGTGGCTTATCATGAAAAGTGAAGGTGCGTTGCAAAACCGCATGCGTGAACTGACCCGGCACGTGCTGCTGGCGCTGGTGGTGGTGATCGCGGTGGTGAGTATCTGGACGCCGCTCGGCTGGCAGTACGTTGCCGACCGCTGGTTTACCTTCCCCAACTTCATCTGGTTCCTGCCGGTTCCCCTGCTGGTAGGCGTGTTTAGCCTGTGGATCTGGCGACTAACACGCAACCCGGCCAGCCACTCGCGTCCCTTCCTGCTGACCCTTGGGCTGATCTTCCTCGGATTTAGCGGTCTGGGAATTAGCCTGTGGCCTAACATTATTCCGCCGCGCATTACCCTGTGGGAGGCTGCGGCACCACCGGCCAGCCAGCTATTTATGCTGGTCGGAACGTTACTGATTATTCCGGTGATTCTGGTGTACACCGCCTGGAGCTACTACGTTTTCCGGGGCAAAGTTTCCGATACGGAAGGTTATCACTGAGGTGAACTATGGCAGACTGGCATACCCGAGCCATTATTTATCAGATTGATACTGCACTCTTTTATGATTTAAACGGCGATGGCTGCGGGGACATCGCCGGGATTGGCGCAAAGTTGCGCTACATTCGCCGCATGGGGGCGACGGTTATCTGGATCACCCCTTTCTACCTCACCCCGTTTCTGGATGAAGGCTACGACGTCAGCGACCATCTGCAGGTTGATCCTCGCTTCGGAAAGCTGGCCGACATTATCGCCTTTATTGAACAGGCCCGGGAACTGGGTATGCAGGTCATTATTGAGCTGTTGATTCAGCACACCTCGGACGCCCATCCCTGGTTTCAGCAGGCTCGCCGCAACCCAACTTCACCTTTTCGTGACTACTATATCTGGTCGGATAATAACGAGGACGATACCTCTCCGATGTTTCCCGGCGTGGAAGAGAGCGTCTGGACATGGGATGACGAGGCCGGGCAATACTACCGACATATGTTCTATCACCACGAGCCCGACCTGAATCTGACCTGCCCCGCGCTGCTCAACGAGATCGAAAATATTATCCTCTTCTGGCTCAAGCTCGGGGTGTCGGGATTTCGCCTCGATGCCGCAACGCACCTGACCGCGCAGGCAGGCGGCGGTGACGAGAAAAAGGGGTTATGGATCCTGGAGCATATGCGCCGCCTTATTGAAGCACGTAATCCGGAAGCGATCCTGCTCGGTGAGGTGGACGTCGACGTGGAGGCGTATAAAGACTATTTCGGCGAAAATAACCGTCTGAATCTGGTGCTGAATTTCTGGCTCAATAAGTATTTCTACGTCAGCCTTGCCAGGAAAAGCGCCCGACCGCTGCGCAATGCCATAAAGAAGATGATTGTCCCGCCTGACTCGTGCTGCTTTGCCAACTGGCTGCGCAACCACGATGAGTTGGATCTGGAAGGGATCGGTAAAAAAGAGAAACAGATTGTGGTCGACACCTTCGCCCCCGACGAAGAGATGAACGTCTACCAGCGCGGGATACGACGCCGTCTGGCACCGATGTTAAAGGGCGATCAAAAACGGCTGGCGTTCTGCCACGCGGTGCTCTTCTCACTCCCGGGCGTGCCGGTCATGCGCTACGGCGATGAGATTGGCATGGGTGATGATCTGACGCTGGAAGAGCGCTATGCCGTGCGTACGCCAATGCAGTGGGCGGGGTCAGAAGGCGGTGGCTTTTCAGCAGCGGATCCTGAGCGGTTTATCGCCCCAATCATCGATCGCGGTCCCTGGCGTTATCAGAAAATCAACGTGGCCGATTCCCTGCTGCACCGCAATTCCCTGCTGCACCGGATCATCGACATGGCCAATACGCGCTCTGAATTTCCGGAGATTGCTGTCGCACCGTTTCGTCTCATCAATATTGATGATGACGCGGTGCTGGGCATTTATTACGAGGCCGAAGCGCGCAGTATCCTAACCTTCGTTAACTTTAGCGACAAGCCGGTCCAGTTTACCGCCCGCGGGATCCGTCACGCCACCTGGACCGCCTGCCTGGCGGATAAACGCTATGACGACGCGCGGATCTGTGGCAAAACCGTCCAGCTTACCCTCAGCGGCTACGGCTATCGCTGGTTCTGGACTAACCGTAGCGCGCTGCGCTGATTACCTTTTACGCCGGGTCATCAGCCGCGTCAGCACAACGCCCGCCACCGCGAGGGAGCCTAACAGGACTTTCCCGGGCACACCTGACGTGATCGCCGTGGCGCGGTTTTTCGCTTCCGGGGTAAAACGCCCATGGATTTTGTGCAGGTCATTGACCGGCTGGTCGAGATAATCCTGGCGATCCCGGTCATTCAGATCGTCAGTCATCTGACCTTCCCAGGCCTTCTTCACCATTAGCCGGTCCAGGAAACCTGGGAAGAGGAATTGTCCGACGATCGACTGAATGGTACTGCTGCCCACCCACAGTTCGCGCACCGGTTTTTGCGCGACCTTAAAAATCGCGCTCGCGGCAACTTCAGGCTCAAACACTGGCGGAACCGGACGCATAGCCCAGGCGAATTTGTTTCTTGCCCAGTCAAACTGCGGTGTATTCAGCCCCGGCATCTGCACCATTGAAAGCTGCACCCGGCTGTTCTCATGCATCAGTTCCGTGCGCACCGCATCGGTGAATCCCCGAATCGCCGCTTTGGCGCCGCAGTAGGCCGATTGCAACGGGATCGAGCGGTAGGCCAGCGCGGACCCGACCTGAATAATCACGCCGCGATCGCGTGGCACCATCAATTCCAGCGCGGCGCGGGTTCCGTTTACGAAGCCAAGATAGGTCACGTCAGTGACGCGGCGAAATTCATCTGGCGTCAGGGTACGAAACGGTGCCAGCACCGCACCCATCGCATTGTTAACCCACACATCAATCGCACCGAGGCGATATTCAATCTCGTTTGCCGCGTCCACCACCGCCTGGCTGTCGGCGACATCCGCCTGTACCGCACAGGCTTTGACGCCAAATCGCGTTAACTCCTCCTGGGTCGAGTGCAGGCTTGTCTCATCGCGGGCAATAATGCCCACATCGTAGCCTGCCTTTGCGAAGTGCAGTGCCGTTGCCTTTCCCACACCCGCCGTACCGCCGGTAATGACAATCACAGCCATAGAACCTCCGCGTAAATTTACTCGTTATCCCAGCCTGATAATCTGGTCACTAATTCAGACAATGAATACTGCACCGCCTTCTCAACCACATCCTGACAGTCGCCGGAAAACAGGACGGTACGGGTTTCCGTGTGTCCGCGAAGGTTCCAGGCGAAGCAAACGGTCCCTGCCGCCGTGCCATCGTCGCCCCCTTCTGGCCCGGCATAACCGCTGATGGCAATACTGACATCCGCCTGGGCAATCTCCAGGATCCGGGCGGCCATTTCGGTCACCGTCTGTTCACTCACGGCCGTATACCGTTCAAGGGTCTCAGGACGCACGCCCAGAATGCGCTCTTTTGCGCCGTCACTGAACACGACCAGGCCGACATCATAAAATTCGGCCGTGTTCTCTTCAGCACAAAGGGCGACGGAGAGTTTTCCGCCGGTGCAGGATTCTGCCGTGGTTAAGCGAAGCCCTAAGTCTGTCAATTTGCTCGCCACTTTTTTGGTCAGTTCGGCGACGGTATAATTGTTATCATGGTGAAGGTTGCTCATTTCGTGGCCTCTTACTTCTCAAAAGGAATGATTGAAATATGGCCATTGCGCTCAAGAATGGCATATTTAATTTCACTCAACTGCGTAACACCATTATTCTGGCGTGCCGATACCAGAATATCATCACAGGAAACGTCGACTTTTTTGAGTTTATCTGCCAACGGCACGCCGTTCTCAACCAATATCACCGGAGTGCCATCAAGAATATTTTCTACCGGTGAGAAATATTTTTTCATTATCCCAAAGATAATATCCACTACCACCAGCGTGGTAATGGTAATCATTGCGCCGGTGACCGAAAAATCTTCCCCGAGCAGCGCCTGTTGCGTCGCCTCACTGATAATTAACAGGAGAATCAGATCAAAGCTGGTCATCTGCAGCAAAGCGCGCCGTCCGGCAACTTTAAATACCACGACGAGGAACAGGTAAATAGCCAGCGCACGAAAGACCATATCCATATCAGCCTCCTACGGGTAAATAAATTGCCAGAAAGGGATTTCCGGCTCGTTGTTTATGCGAACGACATTGTTCCATTTACCTGCGCGTGCAGGGGTCGTGAAAAGTAAGACAGAGAAGTTGTCGGACATTTTCAGGTTGTTATAAACAAAAAAGAGCGTATTCCCGCGACTGAACATGCTGTCCGGTTGCGGCCAAACGCTTCCTGGCTCGTAAACATCGTTGCTCTCGCTGGTCACACTCAGGGTGTATTTCCCTTCTGTTCTGACCGGGAATGAAAGGTGGATCTTCGACTCCGTCTGGCGTCGGCCAAAGCGCTCGTAGTTGATGGTCAGCGACTTTGCCGAGTTTGTTCTTTGCGTATCACTCACCACTCCGCTTGAAAAGAAGCCCGCTATCGCCGCAACGATAATGGCCAGCAGGACAATAAAACCCACCTGACGAAATCCATATTCAAACGTCAGCAATCGGTAATTCTCATCTATCCTAGGTAGCTTATCACTTTGACGCTTCATGGCGGCTATCACCGTTTCGCTTATTAACCGATATTTTTGATTTCAAAAGCGAATGTTTTTAAGACTTATCACATTTGCCACATAAAGGAATAGCAACAATACTTAATAAGTCAAGACACACAAAATGAAGGATATCAGATGAAATTATCGCTTATTTCCGCTTTTTTGATATTTCTGGTACCGGCCGCATGGGCAGATAATAACGGCGGGTTACAAAAAGGTGAAGCACCGCCACCGCCGCACGCACTGGATAGCGGTTATCGTGGTACCGATGACGCACGAATTATGACCATCGATCATGCAAAAGAAATGCATGATGGTGCGACTATTTCATTACGCGGGAACCTTATTGACGGTAGCGGCGATAAGTTTGTATTCCAGGATAAAACCGGAAAAATAGACGTTATTATTCCCCAGGCAGTATTCGACGGCAGAACAGTAAAACCCGATCAGATGATCAGTATCAACGGATCGCTTGATAAGAAATCATCGCCGCCTGTCGTGCGCGTCGATCATTTGCAGAAATAATTCAGCGAAGCGTTAACGCTGCAACTATCCATCAAATCTCACCCCTTGGCTTAAGGAGTCAGCTATGAGTGATACTACACAACGTCAGAACGCTTACCCGCAACCCCCTTTCCCGGAGCAACCGCAAACGCCGCCGGGACTGGCATCAGAAATGCAACCCGTACCCGACCACGGGGAAACGAGCTATAAAGGGCATGGCCGCCTTGCCGGCAAGAAAGCATTGATCACCGGAGGCGACTCCGGTATTGGTCGCGCAGTCGCGATCGCTTACGCCCGTGAAGGGGCTGACGTCGCAATTAACTATCTGCCTGAAGAAGAGAAAGACGCGGTTGACGTCATTGAGCTTATCAAAGCGGAAGGACGCATTGCCGTCACGCTGCCGGGTGACATACGTGATGAGACGTTCTGCCAGAATCTGGTAGAAGAGGCGGTGGCCAAACTGGGGGGACTGGACATTCTGGTGAATAACGCCGGTCGTCAGCAATACCGGGAATCCCTTGAAGAGCTCACCACGGAAGATTTTGACGCAACCTTCAAAACCAATGTCTATGCGCCTTTCTGGATAACAAAAGCGGCGCTGCGCCATCTGAAACCGTCGGCCTCTATCATTAATACTTCCTCGGTCCAGGCGGTTAAGCCCAGCCCTGTGCTGCTGGATTATGCCCAGACAAAAGCCTGTCTGGCGGTGTTCACCAAATCCTTAGCGAAACAGCTTGGTCCAAAAGGAATACGCGTCAACGCGGTTGCCCCGGGTCCTTACTGGACGGTGCTGCAATCCAGTGGCGGCCAGCCGATGGAAAAAGTGAAAGAGTTTGGTGGCGATACCCCGCTGGGGCGTCCGGGTCAACCTGTTGAAATCGCACCGCTCTATGTCACGCTGGCCTCGGATGAATGTTCATTTACCTCCGGTCAGGTATGGTGCTCTGACGGCGGTGATGGCGTGATTTAACCCGGCTATACACTGACGTAACGCTCTCAATGTGCACGAAAAGAACAAGGACGTTCTTCCTCTCCCCCCTGCCAAAAAACATGTTGTAACTCAAACAGATCAAATGTTAAAAATATTTTGCTATCAAGTTATCAAAATTAAACAACTTAGCTTGTCACCCGCATCGCTCTGTTTTTAACATCGCCTATGGAAAAAAATGGTCTGTTCAGTCAGCGCATACGCTTGCGCCATTTGCATACATTTGTGGCCGTCGCTCAACAGGGAACGCTGGGGCGAGCGGCTGAAACTCTCAACCTAAGCCAGCCTGCGCTCTCCAAAACGCTGAACGAGCTGGAACAACTCACCGGAACCCGTCTCTTTGACCGCGGTCGGCTGGGGGCACAACTCACCCTCGTAGGTGAACAATTCCTAACGCACGCCGTCAAGGTTCTCGATGCGCTGAATACTGCCGGACAGTCGCTCAACCGCAAAGAGGAGCACGCCACGGAGATTGTGCGCGTGGGTGCCCTGCCAACGGCGGCACTCGGCATTCTGCCTCCGGTCATTGGGCAGTTCCACAAACATCAGCGGCATACCACTATTCAGGTTGCCACCATGAATAACACCATGCTGCTCGCCGGGCTAAAATCCGGCGAACTGGATCTCGGTATCGGGCGCATGTCCGACCCCGAGCTTATGGGCGGGCTTAACTACGAGCTGTTATTCCTGGAATCCCTGAAGCTGGTCGTGCGTCCCGGTCACCCCCTGCTGCAGGATACGGTGACGTTAAGCCGCGTAATGGAGTGGCCGGTGGTAGTATCCCCAAAAGGCACCGTTCCGCGTCAGAACGCCGAGACACTGCTGCAGATGCAGGGCTGCTCACTGCCTTCAGGTTGCATCGAAACGCTGTCGGCCTCGCTTTCGCGCCAGCTTACGGTGGATTATGACTACGTCTGGTTCGTTCCCTCCGGCGCGGTGAAAGATGATCTCCGCCAGGGCACGCTTACCGCACTGCCGGTGACGTCGCCAGGTGCGGGCGAACCTATCGGTATATTAACCCGCGTGGATACCCCGCTCTCCCCGGGTGCGCAGACGCTGCTCAGCGCCATCCGCAAATCCATGCCTGCCTGAGACGCCTTTACAACCTCAACCACTAACCCGTCCTGTCGACGGGTTTTTTGTTTCTGTGGTCAAAAAATGCGAAATCATCCATTAACAATTGCGTAAAACAATTTAACAGTTTTATCATAGCCGCGAATTCACCAAATGGTTCGCATGCTATTTGTTAAACAGGAATTCAACCGCACATGATGCGGATAAACCGTATAAAACCTCATCCCCCTCCGCGATTATTACCCAATTGGTACATATTCGGCACCGTTCCGCAACGCGGGGGATTTAAAGGAGACAGAAATGGCATTTGGCAGCGCGCCACGTGGGATACCCCGTATCCTGCAGTGGCTCCTTGCCGGACTGATGACGCTCATCGGTCTGGCTGTTGGCGGCTTAGGTTTAAAGCTTGTTACCGTAGGCGGAAGTGGGTACTTCCTGATCATGGGCGTGGCGATGGTGATTGCCGCCGTCCTGATTTTCATCAACCGCGCCAGCGGGATCGTCCTCTATGGCATCGCGTTTATCGCCTCGCTGTTCTGGGCCGTCAGCGATGCCGGATGGGATTTCTGGCCGCTCTTCTCGCGCCTCTTTACGTTTGCCGTGCTGGCCTTCCTCTGTGCCATCGTCTGGCCGTTTATGCGCGCAGCAAACCACAACGCCCCGAACAAAGCACCGGCGTTTGGCGTCGCGGCCGTTCTGGCGGTCGTGATGCTGGTGAGCCTCGGCTGGATGTTCAAGCCGCAAACGCTGGTGGCGGCGAATGAGCCGGTACCGGTAAAACTGGTCGCACCGGGTCAGGAGCAGAAAAACTGGGCGCACTGGGGCAATACCACCCACGGTGACCGCTTCGCCGCCCTCGATCAAATTAACAAACAAAACGTGAACGATCTGAAGGTGGCCTGGGTTGCCCACACGGGGGATATTCCTCAGAGCAACGGCTCCGGTGCGGAAGATCAGAACACACCATTGCAAATTGGCGACACGCTGTATGTCTGTACGCCGTACAGTAAAGTCCTGGCGCTGGACGTCGACTCCGGTAAAGAAAAATGGCGTTACGACGCGAAAGCCTCGGCACCGAACTGGCAGCGTTGCCGCGGTCTGGGCTATTTTGAAGATCACAGCAGCGTGACAACGTCACAGGCAGATGCACAGCCTGCGGCATGCCCTCGTCGTCTGTTCCTGCCGACCACCGATGCGCGACTGATAGCCATCAATGCAGATAACGGCAAGGTCTGTGAAGACTTTGGCGATCGTGGCACCGTTGACCTGAGCATCGGGATGGGGGAAATCAAACCGGGTTACTATCAGCAGACCTCCACGCCACTGGTCGCGGGGAATGTGGTGGTGGTCGGCGGTCGTATCGCGGATAACTTCTCCACTGGCGAACCGCCGGGCGTCGTGCGTGCATATGACGTTCATACCGGTAAGCTGGCATGGGCATGGGATCCGGGTAATCCGCAACTGACCGGCCTTCCACCGGAAGGACAGACCTATACACGCGGCACGCCGAACGTCTGGTCTGCCATGTCTTACGATGCAAAACTGAACCTGATCTATCTGCCAACCGGCAACGCCACGCCAGATTTCTGGGCGGGTGAGCGTACGGCGCTGGATGACAAGTACAGCTCCTCCATCGTGGCGGTGGACGCCGCCACCGGTCAGGTGCGCTGGCATTTCCAGACCACCCACCACGACCTGTGGGACTTTGATCTCCCTTCCCAGCCGCTGCTGTACGATTTACCCGACGGTAAAGGTGGCACCACGCCGGTGCTGGTGCAGACCAGCAAGCAGGGCATGATCTTTATGCTCAACCGCGAAACCGGCAAGCCCGTGGCGAAAGTGGAAGAGCGCCCGGTACCGGCCGGTAACGTTGAAGGTGAACGTTACTCCCCGACCCAACCGTACTCTGTTGGCATGCCGATGATTGGCAACCAGACGCTGACCGAATCGGATATGTGGGGGGCGACACCAGTCGACCTGCTGCTGTGCCGCATTCAGTTTAAAGAGATGCGTCACCAGGGCGTCTTCACCCCACCGGGTCTCGACCGTTCCCTGCAGTTCCCGGGCTCCCTCGGCGGGATGAACTGGGGCAGCGTCTCAATCGACCCGAACAACAGCCTGATGTTCGTTAACGATATGCGCCTGGGACTGGCAAACTACATGGTACCGCGTGCCAACGTGGCGAAAAACGCCAGCGGCATCGAGATGGGTATTGTGCCTATGGACGGTACGCCGTTCGGGGCTATGCGTGAACGCTTCCTGTCGCCGTTGGGCATTCCGTGTCAGAAGCCACCGTTTGGCACCATGTCAGCCGTTGACCTGAAATCAGGCAAGCTGGTGTGGCAGGTTCCGGTCGGTACGGTGGAAGATACTGGCCCGCTTGGCATTCGCATGCATATGCCGATCCCAATCGGTATGCCGACTCTGGGCGCGTCACTCGCTACCCAGTCCGGTTTGCTGTTCTTTGCCGGCACTCAGGATTTCTACCTGCGCGCATTTGATACCGCCACCGGGAAAGAGATCTGGAAAGACCGTCTGCCGGTCGGTAGTCAGTCCGGACCGATGACTTATGTTTCACCGAAAACCGGTAAACAGTACATCATCATCAACGCGGGGGGTGCCCGTCAGTCGCCGGATCGCGGTGATTACGTGATTGCCTACGCGCTGCCGGATAAGCAGTAACGCCATAAAAAAGGGACCTGACGGTCCCTTTTTTTTCACCCGTTTACCCCGGACGACTCAGAACGTTTCCCAGTTATCACCCGACACTGCAGGCGCAGGACGTAAAGGTGCGTTTTTCACCGCTGGCGCAGACGAGACTGAACGGCCAGGCTTTGCGCCACTCAGACGAAATGCCCCGACTGCCTCGGTCAGACGCGCGCCCTGTTCTTCCAGGGAGGCCGCAGCCGCAGAGGCTTCTTCCACCAGCGAGGCGTTCTGCTGCGTCACTTTGTCCATCTCCGAAATCGCCTGGCTGACCTGCTCGATACCGCGGCTCTGTTCGTCGGAGGCGGCGGCAATTTCCAGCATAATATCGGTGACGCGTTTCACCGCATCGACGATGTCGTTCATGGTGTTGCCTGCGGCGACCACTTCACCGGAACCCTGATCGATCAGGGAAACCGACTCGTTGATCAGGCTTTCAATCTCTTTCGCGGCATTTGCACTTCGGCTCGCCAGGGTACGCACTTCGCTCGCCACCACCGCAAAGCCGCGTCCTTGTTCACCCGCACGCGCTGCTTCTACTGCCGCATTGAGCGCCAGGATATTGGTCTGGAACGCAATGCTGTTAATTACGGCAGTAATCTCAGAGATCTTCTTCGAACTGGTGGAGATATTGCTCATCGTTTTCACCACGCCGGAGACCATCTGGCCGCCACGGCTGGCTTTACCGGAGGCATCTTCCGCCAGCTTGCTGGCATGGTGCGCGTTATCGGCATTTTGTTTCACCGTCGCGGTCAGCTGTTCCATACTTGCGGCAGTCTGCTCAATGGCGGCCGCCTGCTGTTCGGTACGGGATGAGAGATCGGTGTTGCCAGCCGAGATTTCACTGGTTCCGCGATAGATCTCTTCCGCCCCCTGGCGTACGGTGCCAACCGTGGTCTCCAGCGAGTGCTGCATGGTTTGCAGGTCGCGCGTCAGCCGGCCAATTTCGCTGCGCCCGGCGACATCATCCGGCATCGTCAGGTCGCCTTTCGCAATGTTCTCGATTCGCGTGGCAGCACGCTGAAGCGGATTGATGACCGTGCGGCGCAGCACGATAAAGGTCAGCGCGGTCAACACCAGCGCCAGGGCAAACGCCCCGACCATAAACATCAGGCCCAGCTGCGTGCGGCTGTGCGCCTGCGCCGTCAGGGCATTGGCCCGGTCGGTACGGATCTTAATCGCCTTCAGCAGGACGGCGTTATAGGCGTCATCCAGCGGGCGCGCGGATTCGTTTTCATGGTTAATGATCGCTTCAAACATGCCGTTTTTGGCAAATTTAACCATCGGCTGAAGGCCCGCGATATAGGCGTCAAAGCGTGTTTTCAGTTCGGCATCCAGCGCTTCATCCTCCGCCGTACGAACGGGGCGGTTCATGTACGCATTAAAGCCATCCTGAGACTGCTTAATACGTTTTTCCGCCTCGCTGATGTTCTGCTTCATTGCATCCATCTCGGCGATACGGCTGGCCGCGCCAGCGTGGATCATATTGATACGCGCGGTGCGAAGATGGTTAGAACTGTTCGACAGCCCCATACGCACCTGAATTTCTGATGTGACATCCTGCTGATCGGCGTCTGCCTGCAGCAGGAAATAGCCCGCCAGACCTGAGCTCAAGGCGAACAGCAAAATAATGCCACCGAGAATGGAGGAAAACAGCGGAACCAGCCTGATATGATGCAAAAAGCTCAGCGTGCGCTGCGCCTGCATCGTTGTTGTGTTGTCCATGACCGTCGACTCTCTTGTAGGTAAGATGCGTAAAAACACGCCTGTAAAATAGTCATCGGCACGGCTGGAGATTAGCTTACGGCTAAAAGCGCAAGGCAGGTCACACTTTAGAGAAGATTATGCAGGAAACGCCAGCGGCAAAAAAACCGCTGGCAGAAGAGTTACTTGTCGCCGAAGTGAATCACGGTACGGATGGACTTACCTTCGTGCATCAAATCGAACGCATCGTTGATTTGCTCCAGCGGCAGGCGATGGGTAATGAACGGGTCGAGCTGAATTTTCCCGACCATTGCATCTTCCACCATGCCCGGAAGCTGGGTGCGCCCTTTCACGCCGCCAAACGCTGAACCACGCCACACACGGCCGGTCACCAGCTGGAATGGACGGGTTTTGATCTCCTGGCCCGCACCGGCAACGCCAATGATGATGCTCTCACCCCAGCCTTTGTGGCAGCATTCAAGCGCGGAACGCATCACGTTAACGTTACCGATACATTCGAAGCTGAAGTCAACGCCGCCATCGGTCATCTCAACGATCACATCCTGAACCGGCTTATCGTAGTCTTTCGGGTTCACGAAATCAGTGGCACCCATTTCGCCTGCCAGTGTGAATTTCTCCGGGTTAGTATCGACAGCGATAATACGACCCGCCTTCGCCTGCACCGCCCCCTGGATAACCGCCAGACCGATACCGCCGAGACCGAACACCGCAACGGTGTCGCCCTCTTTCACTTTTGCGGTGTTATGCACCGCGCCAATCCCGGTGGTTACGCCGCAGCCCAGCAGGCAAACTTTATCCAGCGGCGCCTGTGGGTTCACTTTCGCCAGCGAAATTTCCGCGCACACGGTGTATTCGCTGAAGGTACTGGTGCCCATGTAGTGATAGATCGGCTCACCGTTATAGGAGAAGCGAGTGGTACCGTCTGGCATCAGACCTTTACCCTGAGTAGCGCGAACCGCCTGGCAGAGGTTAGTTTTGCCGGATTTACAGAACTTACACTCACCACATTCTGCCGTGTACAGCGGGATCACATGGTCACCCGGCTTCAGGCTGGTCACACCCTCGCCGACTTCCACCACAATCCCGCCGCCTTCGTGGCCGAGTACCGCCGGGAACACGCCTTCAGGATCGTCACCCGAAAGGGTAAACGCATCGGTATGGCACACGCCGGTATGGGTAATTTTGATCAGGACTTCGCCTTTCTTCGGCGGAGCCACGTCGATTTCAACGATTTTGAGCGGCTGGCCGGGGCCAAATGCGACAGCAGCGCGAGATTTCATAATGTCTCTTCCCTTATTGTGAGGTCTGTGGGTTTATTTTAGATAAGAGCGCAGCAAATGGCCGACTTCTGCCATGCGAACGGCCCGCTGGTCCGGCGTTGTCTCCCCGGTCACCAGCTCATCTTTGAGGTGAATTTCAACCATTTCGCCCATCAGCCCATTCGCAGCACCGCGCACGGCGGCAATTTGCTGCAGGATGGCCAGACAGGGGTCGCCCGATTCCAGTGCACGCTCAAGAGCATCAACCTGCCCTCGAATGCGGCGGACGCGCGTCAGAATACGTTTTTTATCTGCGGGTGAATGCGGCATACGCCCTCCTGATACTATAGGGGGGTATTGTATATTTTAAAACAGGTTTATGTAAACATTAGCTTTTACGTGGTTATCGTGAAGTTAGCTGAGAGGGTCATCAGCCAGAATTGCTGCTCAGGGTTAATTCATCTCCTGCGATTTGCTCATAACCATGACCAAAAATTGTATGGCTAAACTTCCCTTTCTGCCCGTATCTGGGTTCACCAGGTTAATATATCTGTCGCCACGTTTCCTCCGGACGTAAAAAAACCCGCCTAAGCGGGTCATTTTTTTAGCTAAAAATCACGGGTATTTTTTCTTCAGTTCATCAAGCTTGTTACCGTCTTCCTCTGTAAACATTGTTGCATCAAACAACGCCCGCTTATCAGTACCGTCTACTCTCATGACTGTCACAGTGAAAACAGCGTCGCTTGGGGCATAAAGTTGACCCCATTCAGAATTTTTAGGCGGAGCCAGAGCCCATGTAGCTTCTTCATTCGGTTTAAGCCCGTCAGGAATATCGTAAAAGAACTTACTTTCCAACCAGGGATCTGAGTGTCCGCTGCTTGCTATCACTCCATGCAGGTAGGCTCTGGAAATAACGTTTTCACTCTTGTTTTTTACAACCAGTCTAATTACGGGTTGTGGCTCACCGTCTGCCTCAGGCTCCCTGGTAAATCTGGCTGATAAAACCTGGATTTTCTTCAGCTCCTCTTTAGCCATATCTGAGTCAGCTTTTTTCTTTTCTAGCGTTTTAATTTCCTGAATTGCCTGTTCTTTCTGCTTAAGCTCTCGCTCTGCTGTTACTTTCTGAGCATAAGAAATGACTTCCTCAGCAGTCTTTCCCGACAGGGGTTCACGCATCTTTTTGCTGAGGTCTTCTTTGTCATTGTCTGATGAAGCATGCATGAGATCAGCCATGTTGATGTTACTGAATGCCACAACTTGCAGAGCGCTATCAAACTCCTCCCGCTTATTCTCCGGAAGTGACTCTCTGACTTTAGCTATAGACGATTTCATTGCATCATCAGTTGATGAGTCAATTTTAGGTTTATCGCAACCGGCAAGTAAGCAGGAAAGTAATATCACGCCAACAATTTTTTTCATGTCCCTATTCCATCAGTAAAAATTAGGAACAATCTTATCAGGAATTGGTGCATTGATAAAATAAGCATATAGAACATTAACTTGATTCAGTTGCATTCCACACGTCTGGTGATTATCAACGCCAGGCGCAGGGTCGTTTTCACCATGCCTTCTGCGTTTTGGCTGCGGCCATCACATCCCGCTCATTCATCACAATAAAAAAGGCCACCGAATGGCAGCCCTGGTCGTTAGGTATTTATCAATATCGTTTCATGGTGCCGACTGGCGTCCTTTCTGACCAATCAGGCCTCTCGCCAGCCATGATCGCACGCTGTTGGGATGGCGTCACAGACTGGGTTATCTCTGGCATAGCCTTGTATTCAGGTTTTTGAGGTGGGCTGAGAACCAGATCGGAACTACAACCTGTCAGCAAAAAAATCGCAAGAAGAGAGGAATTAAACTTGTGCACTCTATACCCTTCCAATGGGATAAAAAATTAAAGAAAGAATCGTGGTGTCGGGTGCATTCCAGTGACTCTTCCCAGATAAGCAAAGACGCGAGCATACCTGCGGACAGCAGTAGTCCGAAACGCCCTCTCTTGAGAGAGGATTCACCACAGAAATAAATTATGTCGAATTTATTCCTTCGGTCAATGCATGATTGCTGCGAGTCGTCGCAGGATCAGGGGAATACGAGGTGACGTGATCGGAGCCATAGATAAGAAACGTGGATGTTTATGTTCGCCGGGGTTTGCCCTGAACGTTCACTTTCTTCGATTACGGGACTACAATTCAATAAATTTCACTCACATAGAGTTGATACGATGAGTACAACCCCCTTTATCCGCCCTCAACTTACCCTGCCAGACGGTGCCGACAAACTGCTGCTGCACTCCTGCTGCGCCCCCTGCTCGGGAGAAGTGATGGAGGCCATCCAGGCGTCGGGAATTGATTACACCATATTTTTCTATAACCCAAATATTCATCCACAAAAGGAATACCTCATCCGTAAGGAGGAGAATATTCGCTTTGCGGAAAAACACGGCGTGCCGTTTGTCGATGTCGATTACGACACCGATAACTGGTTTGAACGCGCTAAGGGCATGGAATGGGAACCCGAGCGCGGCATCCGCTGCACCATGTGCTTCGATATGCGTTTCGAACGCACGGCGTTGTATGCGGCAGAAAATGGTTTTCGCGTCATCAGTAGTTCATTAGGGATCTCCCGCTGGAAGAATATGCAGCAGATAAATGACTGCGGCCAGCGTGCGGCAGCGCGCTATCCGGGGATGGTCTACTGGGACTACAACTGGCGCAAACAGGGCGGTTCCTCACGCATGATTGAGATAAGCAAGCGAGAACAGTTTTACCAGCAGGAATATTGCGGGTGCGTGTATTCGCTCAGGGACAGTAACCTGCACCGCAAATCTCAGGGCCGCCCGCTTATCCGGATTGGGAAACTGTATTACGGTCAGGATGAGAATGAGAAATAAAGGGTTTGTGGCATAGAGATATATCCGAAAACAGGAGGATTTTGTGCCAAATTCCGCCCTGCGTCCCTTAAAACGCAAAAGAGAGGCTATCCTTATACTATCAACACAAGGAGGCAAAAATGACTGATTTCAATACTGATAAAAATACACAGTTTGCAGAAGACAAAGCGAAAAATAAACTCGATGAACTGGCAGGCTCAGCCCAGCAGCAGTTTGGCGATTTCGTTGACTCCCCTAAGCATCAGGTTAAAGGTGCTGCCAAGAAATATGCCGCACAGGCCAGCGACGCCGTTTCCGATGTCACTGAAGCGGTGAGAAACAATCCCCTGACGGGTTTAATTGCTGCGGGGGCGGTAGGTATTGTTCTCGGCCTGTTACTGGGTCGAAAATAAATAAAGGCCCTTCGGGGCTTTATTTTTGCGCTTTAGCTAAACAATCTGACCATGCGATCTAATTCGTCTTCTTTTACCGCCCGCGAAAGATAATAGCCCTGAAAACTTTTAACCCCAAGGGCGACTAACTTCTCAAACTTCTCTTCGCTATCCACCCCTTCAGCAATACAATCCGTGCCGGTCATATCGCTGTATATCTGTATCGCTTTAATAAGATTATAATCGTTGTCATTCGCCACAAAATGCTCGACGATATCCCGGTCAAGCTTTAATCCATCAAAATGCACCTGCCTTACCGGGAACATGGTTTGATGGTTGGAAAAGCAGTCATCGAGAAACAGCCGGCACCCGGTATTGCGTAAACGCCGCATGGTTTCTGGGATCGTCCTATCCTTGGTCACATCAATATCTTCCGCAAATTCAAAGACCAGTTTGTCGGCCCACTGTGGATTGAGCAGCATCGCCACAGCCTTTTTGGCCATGTCCGGAAGTGCATTACCCGAGGCAAGTCGCGGGGGGATATTGACGGAAAAATAATATTTACCGTTATATTTATTAATGCCTGACACCGCAGCATGTATCACTAGCGCAGTAATTTTTAGCCATATCTCCTGGCTTGAAATATCAGTAAGAAAATTAACTGGCTTGATAATTTTACCATTATTATTCCAGCGAATGAGTATCTCAAACCCCACACCCTTCTTATAACGATCGGTTATAATCTGATACGCAGGGAATATCTCTCTTTTTAGCAATGCATTATAAACCGCCGTCTCTTTGGCAGAGAGGCTTTCTTTTTGCGTTAACCGTTCCGTGCTTCCTTCCATTCTTAAGGCATGCGGATCTTTCAGCCAGCGTCGGATCTGGTGTAATTTTTTCACCCCTTCCTTACGATGGGTATAAACCGTTTTATTAGACAGCCCCATTTTTTCACACTGTTCTTTTACTGACATTCCGCGATAAAAATTTAATAAAACGCTTACCTCTCTTTCGGTTAAACCTTTTACGTTTTCCTGATAAGACACCCCCCAGTTTTGGTCACGCAATGAACGTGAGTTATCCTTAAATACGTCATTATGCATACGAAAACAGGTCATCACATCAGACACGCTGGCTATACGAATCAATGAAAGCTGGAAAGTATTATTTAACAGATTCCCCAGCGTTCGATACAGCCAGCCATCCGGCATTTCCCCGTACAGGGTTACCTTTCGAATAACAGGAAGTTTATTTAGCACGCAAGCGAGTCGCTTCAGGCTCTCCAGCAGAGAGACCACACCTTTTCCGAGAAACACCGAGATTTGAGCGTTTTGACTGCTAAGGATATTTTCCAGATCCTGCCGGGAAGGTTCATCCCCCTCAAAACGAACGTGCGAAGCGTCTATACCGTACTGTTTGAGTAACAGACTGTACCCCTGAAATGTGAAATGGCAGGTTGAGATGACAAATTTTTGCTCATAAAAAGCAGCATTTCTGAAAGAAATATTTTGGGTCATAACCTGCTCCTGGGCACAAAAACACATATCCCATTTGTGAATGTAACAAAATATAAAAAACCCTGTTGTTGATAATAATTTTACAGTACACCATCAGGTTAAGAAACCGTTATCAACGTGACTAACGAGAACATCTTTGTGTTAATCACCGCCTGTATCCATATGCAGTATAAATATAAAATTCGCATCAAATAATAACGGTAAATATGTCAATCTCAAGGTATAATGAAAAATCCGAAAGAAGACTGGATACTTCATCTATCGGCTCATTCATATAAGAGACAAACGCTATGGATAATCATATCTCATCCAGGGCCTTGCTACATCGAAGGGATGTCATTAAAAACAATCCGCGATTCAGTGAGGCAATAACAGAGCACTACACCATTAATGACGCCATCTACAAAAAACAACCTTTGTTCTACAAAACGATGCTTCAGGAATCACGGTTCAACATTATTCTTTCCATGTGTTGTTTTATCTTTGGAAATCAGGCTGAGTCAGTATCAGAAATTAAAGAATTATGCTCCCGTTATAAAATTGCCAGCCCCAACAGTGTGATTGCGATCATCACCTTGCTCAGAACCACCGGGCGCATCAAGACCTGGCGCTGCAGTGAAGACAGACGCAAAACGAGAATCGCACCGACTGAAAAGGGACTTAATGAACTTAAACGCTACATGTCCGGCGCATTTTTGCCGGTAAGTATTCTTTTCCCAAAGTTTAATATCAACGTTAATCTGCTGGATAACGACATCCTGCGAAATAACTTTTTCCGTCGCGCAGCGGAATACCTTTTCAGGGGATTAACGTTCAGGAAGGTTTTGCCTGAAGTGGGATTGTTTATTGATAAAGACGGAGGGCGGATGATAATGTTATATCTTTACCTGCAGGCCATAAAAAATAAAACCGCACATGGTGCAGTAATACCTTATTCAGCCAACTTACTGGCTAAAGAATTTTTTGTTTCACGGATCCACGTCAACCGTATTATTAAATCGGCGCAAGAGGCGGGTTATCTTAAAGATCAGGGTGATGGCCAGATGTCGATTTACCCGGCGTTTATAGAACTGGTCGAAAACTATGCCGGATTATACTTCGCCTATGTGACTCACTATATCAACGTCGTTCCTAAAGAACGACGCCACGTTGTTAACGTAACGTCGACGGTATAATGTTTCTGGCGTTCGGTTTCCCGAACGCCCTTTGCTTACCGTTCCCGCAGTGCCTCTTTCGCCTTATTAAGCGGTTTCAACAGATAATCCAGAATCGTTTTACTGCCTGTTTTAATATCAACGGTCGCAATCATCCCCGGAAACACCGGGAAGGCTTTGCCTTGTCTATTGGTCAGATGGTTACTGTCAGTGCGGATATAGACCCGATAGTAATACACATCCCTTTTCACCTCATCCTGAAGCGTATCCGGCGAAATCATGGTCACCTCGCCCTCCAGCCCACCGTAAATGGAGTAGTCATAGGCGGTCACTTTCACCAGCGCTTTTTGTCCCGGATGAATAAAGGCGACATCGCGCGGCGAGATTTTCGCTTCAATCACCATCTGGTCATCAAGCGGAACCAGGCTCATCAGTTTGCCGTTTGGCGGAATCACCCCTCCCACGGTTGTCACGTCGATATCCTTAACGATCCCGCGCACCGGCGCATTGAAGGTCAGTCTCGTCAGCGAATCTTCACGCCCTTTCATCACCGAACGTTGCGCTTCAATCTCCGCATTCGCTTTCGCCAGCTCTTCACGGGCGCGAACGTAATACTGGTTTTTCATCTCGGTGATTTTGTTCTCAAGCTCATTTTTTTGACGCTCAAGACGTAACACCTCCACCTTACTGGCTGCCCCCTGCGTCACCAGCGGACGGGTCAGCGACAGCTCACGCTGCACCAGTTCGGCCCCCTGCCGTAACCCTGCCAGCCCTTTCTCAAGACTTTCGCGACGAGACTGATACAGCGCCGTTTCCTGTTTGACCAGTTCAACGTCATCATCCAACTCTGCCGGAAAAGCCAGTGCCGTGTCGTTCACTTCGGCCTTCAGACGCGAGGCGGTTGCCAGCGCGGCATTCAGGCGCGATTCACTCTCCAGCACGCTTGATTCGGTTTTCGTCCGGTCAAGCTGTGCCAGCTGCTGACCACGCTCAACGATGTCGCCTTCACGCACCAGCAAACTGTGAATAATGCCCCCCTCAAGGGACTGGATCACCTGCTCGTGCGAAGAGGGGATCACCTTGCCGCTACCGGTGGTGACCTCATCAAGGCTGAACAGGCTTGCCCAGGTGATAAATACCGCCAGCAGGGCGAACAGCGACCAGGCGACCCAGGTTGACCGCGGCAAGCGTGGCTCCTTCAGGCGGCTGTTGACGCGAGAGAAATCAGTCATGCTACGCCCTCCTCTGCTACTGGTGTCGGTTTCATGGTCACGGTACGCTGTGAGGCTTTTTGCGGCGCCATACCGTGCTGGCGAAGAATGGCGTCGCGCGGGCCATCCATGATCACCTTACCGTTTTCCAGCACGATGATACGGTCAACCAGTTCCAGAATAGGCAGACGATGGGTCGCGACCACCAGCGTCCGGCGCTTGCCCAACCACGGTTTAAGGTGCTGGATAAACTGCTTCTCACTCATCTCGTCAAGCCAGGCGGTAGGTTCATCCAGCAACAAAATGTTCGGAGAGGTGATCAGGGCGCGAGCCAGTAATAACGCCTGACGCTGCCCGCCGGACAGGCCCGCGCCGCCTTCGTTGATAATGTAGTTGAGCCCCATTTTCTGTTTGCGGACAAACTCCAGCGCACCACTGTTCACCAGCGCCTGATGGATCTCATCGTCGGTGGCCAGCGGGTTGCCCATCAGAATGTTGTCCCGCACGGAGCCAAAGAACAGCCGCGCCTGCTGGCTCAGCAGCTGCATGTCACGGCGCACGTCAGCCGGGTCCAGATGGTTCAACGCGATATCATCCAGCAGAATGCTGCCCTGCTGAGGCTCCTGCATCCCTGCCAGCAGCTGCAGCAGCGTGCTTTTGCCGGAGCCATTGCGTCCGAGCACCGCCACCCGCTCACCGGCGCGAATCTGCAGTTTGCTGATGTTCAGAACGGTGAGTTTTTCTTCATCGTCGTACCAGAACCCCACCTCTTCCAGCGCATAATCCCCCCGCAGATGGGCTTTGTGCACCTTCTTGCCCTGCTGAGGATCGTCAATCGGGCGCTGCATCAGATCGTCGAGTCCTTTACGCGCCACTTTCGCCGACTGCCAGCGGGAGAGCACGCCTGAAATTTGCGACAGCGGCGCGATGGTCCGGGACGCGAGAATAGAGGTCCCCACCAGCGCACCGGTGGTCATGTCCCCGCTGATAACCAGATAACACCCCACCAGCAGCACCACGGCATACACAATCGACTGCACCTCCTGCGTCCAGGTCAGCAACAGCCCGGTCAGCCAGCGCTGCTTCATGCCGACGTTAGCGGCAACATCATTGGTGTTATTCCACTGATTCTGGAAGCGCTGTTCAGCGCGCATCAGCTTGATGTCTTCAATGCCCTGAACCGCTTCCACCAGCGTGGCGTTACGAATGGCGGACTCGCGCATCCCTTCGCTGGACAGTTTGCCCAGCGGGCGCTGGACCAGCAGGCCCGGGATAAGCAGCAGCGGCACGGCAAGCAGGACAACCAGTACCAGCGGTCCGCCAATCATCCACAAAATGAACACAAACAGCAGGAAGAACGGCAGATCGGAGATGGCCGCAATGGTGGTGGACGTGATCAGTTCACGAACCGACTCCAGCTCGCGGATCTGGGCAATAAACGACCCGGTTGACTTAGAGCGGGCCCCGTTTTTAATCCGCAGCGCGTGTGCAAAAACGCGTTCAGAAATACGCAGGTCGGCGCGTTTACCCACCACATCCGAAATGTGCACGCGCAGCATGCGCATAATGAATTCGAAAACAATGGCGATCATTACGCCGCCAAACAGGACCCACAGCGTGGCTTCCGATTGCGAGGGCACTACCCTGTCATACACCTGCATGGAAAAGACCATGCCGGAAAGGGCCAGGACGTTAGCGACCAGCGCCACCAGCATAATATCGCTGTAGCGTCGCCAGTCCTTCAGGGCCAGCTGCCAGAACCAGTTTTTCTCATACGGTTTGATGTAATCATCCACCCGGGCATCCGGCGTGGACTCGAGCGGGCGCAGTACCAGCAGCCCTGTCAACCGTGAGCACAGCGCCTCACGCGTCAGCGTCGTCTCCAGGCCGCCGTCACCGCTGAACTGCAGGCTCACGTTGCCCTCGCTGTCCATGCGGTTAATGACCGCGATTTGCCCGCCGGTAAATTCCGCAAGCAGAGGTAAACGCCACGGGTCGAGGGAGACCGCGTCGGCCGCCACCATACGCATCCCTAACCCAAGCTGGCGTGCCATCTCTTCCAGCACCAGCTGGCGTGGAGACTGGCTTTCATGGTTAATCGTGACCCGAACATGCTCTGCCGAGAAGTCCAGCCGATAGTGCTTCGCGATGATGAGCATGCCCTGCAACCAGGGTTCGTACTGTGGATGTGTCTTCATAATGTTGTGAAATCTTTTATCGCTCTTCGTTGTAGCCACGCAAAAGGCCGCGAGGATCGCTCCTCGCGGCATAGTTTTACGCAATTAACAGTTGATGATTTGCCAGCAGCGTAGCCAGATCGGTCTGCACGCCGTTCAGCGTGACCAGCGTTGTGGGTGAGAACTGGCCGCCGCTACCGTCCAGGTCAACCTGGATTTCGGTATTGCTGCCGTTTTGCACCACGCGGATGTAATCGGTGATATTCCCCGCACTGCCGTCCAGCGTGGCGACCCCGTTCACATAGCTCGCTGAGCCCGTACCGGTGTAGCCGCTGCCTGAAAGCAGGTCGCGCAGGTCAATACGGTCCGTATCCGCCGTGCCTTCCCAGGTGCCTACCGTAAAGCCGTTCACCACATCACTGCCGTTACCGCCTGTGGCATTGGAGGCGTTGATCAACGTGTAGAGCAGCGTATCGTGACCGCCGCTGCCAATATTGAACGTGTCGTTACCGCCACGGCCTTCGAACTGGTTGTTACCACTGTTGCCGGTAATGACATCGTCAAAGTCCGAGCCGTTAATGCCCTCAATGTTCAGCAGGCGTGAGGTACCAAACCCGGTGTCCTGCGCGGTAGAAAGACGCAGGTCGACGGTCACGCCGGACGTCGCATTGCGGTAGTCCACCACGTCCATACCCCCGGTGTTGCTCCAGGTGTCGTGATCCGAGTGGGTCGTCCAGCCGCCGGAACCGTTATAGGTATACGTGCCGTCCTCGGCGATAAAGGTATCATTATACCCAGTACCGGTAAGTGTCCCGCTGTGCCCTCCGGTTGCTGCTTCGGCAGTGAGGACGTAGCCCTCTTTGCCGTTGCCGGCTTCCAGACCGCTCCAGGTGACGTTATCCGACACGCCATTGGTGATTTTCAGGATCTCGGCCGAGTAAGTTTCATTCGGATCCAGACCGTAGAAACTCACCAGTGCAGAGGTATCGTTCGAACCGATACCGGACTGGGCGTTGATGATCTGCGAGGCCACCAGTACGCCCGCCGCGTTATACAGATTGACCGTATTACCGTAGTAGGCGTTGATACCCTCACTGTCGACAATGTGCAGATGCATCGCCGTGCCGTCGGCAACGGTCTTGCTGTTTTGCACCAGCACCACTTTGCCGTTCTGCTGCGACACCAGCAGATCCTGCGCGCCGTCCCAGTTGTAATCCACGGCGGCCACACCGGTGACGTTCGCCAGTCCGGAAGCCAGCTGACTTGATGTCCAGCTTGAACCGTAACCGTTGTTGGTAAACAGGGTTGCGGTCTGCGATCCGCTGTAGGTACTGAGCTTGATGACGTCCATCTGGCCGTCAGCGTTCCAGTCCACCGCCACCGACAGATACCCTGCTGACGCGTTAGACGCCTCAACCGCGCTCTTGGTGGTGGACAGTTTCCCGGTACCGTCGTTGTAGTAGATCCCCCCGCCGTTGTTGTTGTAGCTGCTGCCCAGGTACAGATCCATGTAGCCATCGCCGTTGAAATCCGCCCACGTCATCGACGCCGCTGTGGTGGTATTCGCCACGTTTGCCACAAACACGTTAGTCAGGTTCTGACCGAGGGATAACGTCCCGTTACCGTTGTTGTTAATCACGGTAAGCGAGTACGCGCCGCTGCGGTTGGTGTGCTGAACCACATCCACGGTGCCGTCGTTATTCAGGTCGACGCCGGAGATTTCACGCATGGTGGTGAATTGTCCCCAGAACCCGGCGCCGCCATAGTTCCCATCCGGCGTGAGTACCCCCTTGTTGTTAATAAGGTAGGTAATGGAGTCCGCACCGGCATCGCCATACGCAAGGTCCAGATACCCGTCACCGGTTTTATCGTAGGCAATGACACCGCCGTACCAGATAGTGGTTCCCATACCCAGTTGGCTGGCGTTGTAAGTGCTGCCATCGTAGGTCCACATCACCTGTGTAGACCCGCCGTAGGTGGTTTCAGTCGCAAAGATGTCCTGCGTGCCGTTACGGTCGAAATCGGCGGCGGTCTGGCTTACGGCAGGGAAGCCACGCGTATTGGTTAGCGCGTTCGCCGCGTAGGTTGAATCATCACTGCTGGAATAGGACTGTCCGTTAGCAATGATATTCCACAGGCCGCTGCTGTTCATGCCGACGGTCATGGTCGAGTTTTCGCTGTTACCCGCCGTGGTGGCCCAGCTGGTATTCACCGTGGTGGTGTCAATCACCAGGCTGCCGCTCGCCGTCCCGGTGGTATTGCCGTTACCCGCGCTGCTCTTCACCTGTGCCGTTACGTTATAGCTGGCAACGCTCAGTGCATCGCTGTCCGGGATCTGCAGATACCAGGTGTTGTGATCCGGATCGACCACCACCGCGCCGCCCGTCTGCGAGGTGTAGGTTTTACCGTTCACATTCACCACCAGGTACTCGCCGTTCACCAGATCCGCGGAGACCGTTCCGCTGACAATCGGCGTGGTATCCGATGTTGTCTGCGCGGTAATTGCCGCCGTGGTGGTCGGGATACTGGTATCGACGTTCAGTACAAACCCGTCCGATTCCGTATAGTTACCGGCTTTATCGGTTACCCGCAGGATATACGTATGATTGCCATCGCTCAGGCCGTTATCCTGGAAGGACCAGCTTGCGCTACCGTTCATCGTGACCTTGCCCAGCAGGATCCCGTCACGATAAAGCTGCACAATCTCACCGTCATCCGGCGCGCGGTTCAGCGTTCCGTTGATCAGCGGCGAGCTGTCATCCGTCGCCATCGCGCTGCCAAAGGAGCCCAGACGCTCACCTTCGCCATCGGTATAGCTCACCACGGTTCCCACGGTGGTTGGCGGCGTGGTATCCACCGTCACCACCTGCGATGAGGTTGAGCCCACGTTGCCCGCCTGGTCGATAATCCGCACCTGATAGGTGTAATCACCGTCAGCCAGATCGCGGGTATCGGTGTAGCTCCAGCGCTGGTTGGTTACCGTTGCATCTGTCCAGGTATTCCCGCCGTCCAGGCTAATCTGCACGCGTTCATCATTGGCCAGCGCGCTGCCAAGCGAGCCGTTGAGCGTAAGCGTAGTGTCCATGGTGATGAAATCAGTGCCGGACTGCCCGGTATCTTCACTGATGCTGTCAATGGTGATGCCGTACTGAGGCGCATGGGTATCAACCGTGACCGTCTGCGACGTGGTAGCCCCGACGTTTCCGGCCAGATCGACCACCCGCACCTGATAGTTGTAGCTACCGTCGGCCAGGGTACGCGTGTCGTTATAGCTCCACTGTGTGCCATTCACCGTCGCGTTAACCCAGGTGGTGCCGCCATCCATACTGACCTGAACATACTCACCCGCACCGGGTTGCGCCCCCAGCGTCCCGTTCAGGGTGTATGACGTTGAACTGGTCAGGAAGTCGTTGTTGTCAAAGCCGGTATCCACGGTGATGTTATCCACGGTCACCGTAATCGCCGCATCCGGGGCGACCGTATCGACAGTCACCTGCTGATGGGCACTGGATCCCACGTTACCTGCGGCATCCACCACGCGCACATAATAGTCATAAGTGGCATTACCCAACGTACGGCCGTCCACGTAGTACCAGCTGTTGCCGGTGACAATCACGTTCTGCCAGGTCACGCCACCGTCGATGCTGATTTGCGCATATTCGCCGTCAGCCAGCGTCGCCCCGAGCGAGCCATGCAGCGTCAGCGAGGTATCATGGGTGATAAAGTCGCTGCTGCTCAGGCCAGTGTCATCGCTGATGCTGTCAATGGCGATGGTTTTACTGGCATCGGGTGCCACGGTATCAATGGTGACCACCTGGCTGGTGGTGGCGCTGATATTGCCCGCATCGTCAATCACGCGAAGCTGATAGTTATAATCGCCGTCCGCCAGCGTGCGGGTATCAACCCAGGTCCAGCTCAGTCCGCTGACGCTGACATCCGTCCAGGTTACGCCGCCGTCGAGGCTGATCTGCGCGTGATCGCCACTCCCCAGCGCCGCACCGAGCGTCCCTTTCAGGCTGATCTGGTTATCGCTGGTGATAAAGTCGCTGCCAGACAAACCGGTATCCTGACTGACGGAATCGACCGTAATGGTCGTCGCCGCAGGCGCGGTGAGATCCACCACCACGTTCTGGCTGTCCGTTGCCCCTACGTTACCCGCGTTATCAATCACGCGGACCTGGTACTGATACGTACCGTCCGTCAGGGTGCGGCCATCGGTGTAGCGCCAGGTGGTGCCCGTGACGGCCAGGTCAATCCAGCTCGCCCCGCCGTCCACGCTGATCTGCGCTTTCTCGTTATTGCCGAGCTGCGCGGTCAATGAACCGTTAACAATAATCTGGCTGTCGTTGGTGATGAAATCACTCGCGCTCAGCCCGGTATCGTTTTGCAGGGCGTCGATACTGATCCCCATTGACGGCGCGGTCAGATCCACGGTCACGGTGTGATCGTCGCTGGCAGTGTTACCGATGGTGTTACTCACCTGGGCATGGATCACATACGATCCTCCGTCTGCCAGCGCGGTCACGTCTGCACTGCCTACGGTGTAGTTCCAGCTACCGTCAGCCTGCACGGTTGTGGTGTAGGTTTTGCCGTTCAGGGTGATGGTCACCGTCTGGCCCGCAGGCGCGTCGGTGGTACCACTGACCACCAGAGGGGTACCATGTTCAGCGGCGCTGACGATATCGTCCTGCGCAAAGGTGTGGATAGTTATGGTCGGGACATCACCGTTCAGCGTCACGTCGTGCGTCGCGCTGCCCGGGTTACCGGCCTTGTCGTTCACCGTCGCCGTTAGGGTGTAATTCCCGTCGCTCAGGCCGAGGAAGTCATGTCCCGGCACAAAGACCGACCACGAGCCGTCCGCCCCCACGGTCGCCTGATAGTTGTGATCGTTGAAGGAAACCGTCACCGTCTGGCCCTCTTCCGCCGTGGTGGTGCCGCTGATGGTCTGGCCTGCCAGCTGCTCAGCGTTATTGACAATATCGTCATCCGCCACAGTGCCGATCGTTACGGTTGGCGCCACGGTATCCACCGTCAGGGTGTGAGTGGTCTGTCCGCTGTTACCCGCTTTATCGTTGACTGAAGCGGTCAGCGTCAGCGCCCCTTCATTCAGGGCCGCCAGGTCGGCGGCTGGCACATCCAGCGTCCACGTACCATCGTTCGCCACCGTTGCGCTGTAGGTTTTACCCCCCAGCGTTACGGTAACGGTCTGCCCGGCTTCCGCGCTGGTAGAACCGTGCACGGTCAGCGGCTGCTGTGCTTCTGCTGCATTTAACACGTCGTCGCCAGAGAGCGTATTCACGCCGATCACCGGCGCGGTGGTATCCACGCTGATGCTGTGCGTTGCCGACGCGCTGTTGCCCGCGCTGTCCTGGGCAGCAACGGAGACAGGATAATGTCCGCCATCGGTCAGTGCGCCCACATCAGCAGCCGGCACGGTAGTCGTCCAGGAGCCGTCGCTCTGAATGGTGGCGGTGTAGCTTTTACCGTTCAGGGTTACCGTGACCTGCGTCCCGCTGGCAAACTGTGCGCTCGAGCCGTTAATCACCAGCGAGGTTCCAGCTTCTGCCGCGTTGATCACGTCGTCGCCGGCAATGGTATTCACGGTCAGCGCCACCGAGGCCGTGTTGACCACCACATCATGGGTCTTCGTGCTGCTGTTGCCCGCACTGTCGGTAATGGTTGCGCTGAGGGTCGCAGTGCCGTCAGCCAGCGAGGAAATTACGCTGGCCGGTACGCCCACACTCCAGTTGCCGCTCGCATCCACCGTTGTCGTGTACTGATGAGACCCGACGGTAATCACCAGCCTGTCGCCGACGTTTGCACCGGTTGCACTACCGCTGACGATCTGCGCCTGCGCATGCTCCACGCTGTTGATCACATCATCAACGGCGACCGCGTTAAAGCTGATCACCGGTGGTGTGGTGTCAAGGGTAATGGCTTTATCCGCACTGCCTGGGTTACCGGCCGCATCGCTCACGCTAACCTGTACGGTGTAGCCGTTGTCGGCCATCGCAGTCAGGTCGGCCCCGGGCACATTCACACTCCACGTACCGCCTGCCTGAACCTGCGCGGTGTACTGCCTATCACCGAGCGTTACGGTGACCGTCTGACCCGCTTCTGCCGTGGTGGTGCCGGTGATGGCCACACCTGCAGACGCTTCGCTGGCGTTGATCACGTTGTCGCCGGCAACCGTATCAATCGTCACGCCAGGCGCGGTCGCATCGACGCTGTATTCGCGCCCTGCTGAGGCGCTGTTGCCGTTCACGTTGGTGACGCTCACCTGTACGCTGGCATCGCCGTCTTTCAGACCGGCCAGGTCAGCAGACGGTACCGTCGCCGTCCAGTTACCGCTGGCATCAACGGTGGCCGTGTAGTGCTTGCCGCCAAAGGTGATGCTGACGGTCTGGTTGGCTTCCACGTTGCTGGTGGTGCCGGAAAGCAGCAGATCTGCCCCTTTCTCCGCCGCGTTAATCACATCGTCAACGGCAATGGTATCAATGCTGATGGCGACGGCCGCCAGATCAACAGTGACGTCATGGCTGATGGTCACCAGGTTGCCCGTGGTGCTTTGGCCTGCAACGGTAACGGTTACCGTTCCTGCCGGCAGCGCGCTTACATCCGTCGCCGGAATAGCCGCGTTCCAGGTCCCGTCCGCCAGTACGGACGCCGCATAGGTTTTGCCGTTCACCGTTACCGTAAGCATGGTCCCCGCTGCCAGCCCATCGCTGGAGCCGCTGACAATCAGGTTCTGACCATGCTCAATGCTGTTGATCACATCGTCGCCTGCCACGGTATCGACTCGCAGGCCCGGCAGGCTGGCATCGATGGAGATATCACGCTCGCCGGAACCGGTATTGCCGTGTCCGTTGGTAACCGTTGCGGTGATGGTCAGGTCGCCATTACCCAGCGCGGTCAGCACGGACTGCGGGACATCAACGGACCAGCTCAGATCGCTCTGTACCGTTGTGGTGTAGGTATTGCCACCGACAGAGACCGTCACGGTATTACCCGCTTCGGCGTTCACCACTTTCCCGCCGATCGTCTGGCCTGCTGCCACTTCCGCCGCATTGATGACGTTGTCACCGGCCACGGTGTTGATGATGACGGTCGGCAGCGCGGTGTCGACCTGCAGGTTCGCCGTATTGCTGACGCTGTTTCCCACGGTGTTCGTCGCGGTTGCGCTCAGGGTGTAGTTCGCCTCACCCAGCGCGGCCAGATCCGCTGCCGGTATCGTCAGGCTCCAGCCGCCGTCCGCCGCGGTTGTTGCCGTGTACTGTTTACCGTTCAGGGTCACGGTGACCAGGGTACCTTCCGCAAGGTTGGCGCTGTTACCGCTGACGCTCAGATCCTGACCTGTCTCCACCGCGTTCAGCACGTTGTCGCCGCTGAGGGTATCGAAGCCCACGGAAGGCAGCCCGGTATCGACGGTCACGTTATGGGTGCCGGATCCGGTATTGCCTGCGGCATCGGTGACGCTGACGCTGACCGTCACGGTGCCATCCGGCTGCGGCCGGAAATCACGTTCGCCGGAACGCCGACGCTCCAGTTGCCCGCGGCGTCCAGCACGGTGGTGTAGGTCTGGCTGCCAAGGGTCACGGTGACTTTATCGCCCGCCGCCGCGCCGGTGGCGGAGCCGCTGACGATCTGCGCCTGCGCATGCTCAGCCACGTTAATCACGTCGTCGCCCGCCACGGTGTTGATGGTCACGACCGGCACCGTCACGTCAACAGCCAGGTTATGATCCACCGAGGCCGGGTTACCCGCCTTGTCACTGACGGCGGCCGTCACGGTCACGCTGCCGTCCGTAAGCGCCGCCAGGTCGGCTGCCGGAACGTCCAGCGTCCAGTTGCCGTCTGCGCCCACGGTGGTGGTGTAGTTCTTCCCGTTCAGGCTCACGGTGACCGTCTGGCCCGCTTCGGCGGTGCTGGTACCGGACACCGTCAGGTCAGCTTTCGCTTCGGTCGCATTCAGGATGTCGTCAGCCGCCAGGGTGTTAATCGTTACGGACGGCGCGGTGGTGTCCACGCTGTACTCGCGGCCCGCAGACGCGCTGTTGCCGTTGACGTTGGTGACGCTCACCTGCACGCTGGCATCGCCCTCTTTCAGACCGGCCAGGTCAGCAGACGGTACCGTCGCCGTCCAGTTACCGCTGGCATCGACAGTGGTGGTATAGATTTTACCGCCCATGGCGAGGGAGACGGTCTGTCCGGCTTCCACGTTGGTGGTCGCACCTGACAGCACCAGATCGGTCCCTTTTTCCGCCGCGTTAATCACGTCATCGGTAGCGATGGCGTTAATGCTGATCGCCACGGTCGCCAGATCCACCGTCACGTCGTGGCTGATGGTCATCGGGTTGCCCGTCGGGCTATCGCCGGTAACGGTAATTTTCACGGTGCCTTCCGGCCACGCGCTGACGTCTGCGGCCGGCACGGCTGTGTTCCAGGTCCCGTCCGCCAGTACGGACGCCGCATAGGTTTTGCCGTTCACGGTGACGGTCAGTGCCGTGCCCGCTGCCAGCCCATCGCTGGAGCCGCTGACAATCAGGTTCTGGCCATGCTCGATGCTGTTAATCACATCGTCGCCTGCCACGGTATCGACACGCAGGCCCGGCAGGCTGGCGTCAATGGTGATATCGCGTTCGCCGGAACCGGTATTGCCGTGTCCGTTGGTGACGGTGGCCGTCACGCTCAGTCCGCCGTTACCCAGCGCCGTCAGCACCTCTGAAGGCACGTTGACGGACCAGGTCAGGTCATCCTGCACCGTCGCCGTCCAGCTGTTACCGCCCATCGTAACGGTGACGGTATTGCCCGCTTCGGCGTGGGCAACGGTACCGCTCAGGGTTTGACCGGCAGCCACTTCCGCCGCATTGATCACGTTGTCACCGGCCACGGTGTTGATGATGACGGTTGGCAGCGCGGTGTCGACCTGCAGGTTCGCCGTATTGCTGACGCTGTTCCCCACGGTGTTCGTCGCGGTTGCGCTCAGGGTGTAGTTCGCCTCACCCAGCGCGGCCAGATCCGCTGCCGGTATCGTCAGGCTCCAGCCGCCGTCCGCCGCGGTTGTTGCCGTGTACTGTTTACCGTTCAGGGTCACGGTGACCAGGGTGCCTTCCGCAAGGTTGGCGCTGGTACCGCTGACGCTCAGATCCTGACCTTTCTCCACCGCGTTCAGCACATTGTCGCCACTCAGGGTATCGAAGCCCACGGAAGGCAGCCCGGTATCGACGGTCACGTTATGGGTGCCAGATCCGGTATTGCCCGCGGCATCGGTGACGCTGACGCTGACCGTCACGGTGCCGTCGCTGAGGCCTGAAATCACGTTCGCCGGAACGCCTACGCTCCAGTTACCCGCGGCGTCCAGCACGGTGGTGGAGGTCTGGCTGCCAAGGGTCACGGTGACTTTATCGCCCGGCGCCGCGCCGGTGGCGGAGCCGCTGACGATCTGCGCCTGCGCATGCTCAGCCACGTTAATCACGTCGTCGCCCGCCACGGTGTTGATGGTCACGACCGGTACCGTCACGTCAACAGCCAGGTTGTGAGCCACCGAGGCCGGGTTACACGCCTTGTCACTGACGGCGGCCGTCACGGTCACGCTGCCGTCCGTAAGCGCCGCCAGGTCGGCTGCCGGAACGTCCAGCGTCCAGTTGCCGTCTGCCCCCACGGTAGTGGTGTAGTCCTTCCCGTTCAGGCTTACAGTGACCGTCTGGCCCGCTTCGGCGGTGCTGGTACCGGACACCGTCAGGTCAGCTTTCGCTTCGGTCGCATTCAGGATGTCGTCAGCCGCCAGGGTGTTAATCGTTACGGACGGCGCGGTGGTGTCCACGCTGTACTCGCGGCCCGCAGACGCGCTGTTGCCGTTGACGTTGGTGACGCTCACCTGCACGCTGGCATCGCCCTCTTTCAGACCGGTCAGGTCAGCAGACGGCACCGTCGCCGTCCATTTGCCGTCGGCATCCACCGACGCCGTATAGGTTTTACCGCCGAAGAGGATGCTGACGGTCTGATTCTCCTCCACGTTGGAGGTGGTGCCAGAGAGCACCAGGTCCGCACCCTTCTCAGCCGCGTTAATCACATCATCCGTGGCAATGGCGTCAATCCCGATGGCGACCGCCGCAAGGTCCACCGTCACATTGTGGCTAATAGACACCGGCGTACCGGCGCTGTTCTGCCCCTCAACGGTGACAGCTACCGTGCCTGCCGCCAGCGCGCCAACATCGGCCGCCGGAAGAGCCGCACTCCAGGTGCCGTCAGCCAGCACGGTGGCCGGATAGGTTTTATTATTTACCGTTACGGTCAGTGCGGTCCCTGCCGCCAGTCCTTCGCTGGTGCCGGTCACGATCAGGTTCTGACCATGCTCGATGCTGTTGATCACATCGTCACCCGCTACGGTATCCACGCGCAGGCCCGGCAGGCTGGCATCGATGGTGATATCGCGCTCGCCGGTGCCGCTGTTGCCCACGCCGTTAGTCACGCTGGCGGTGACGGTCAGTTCGCCGTTACCCAGTGCGGTTAACACGGACTGCGGGACGTTGACGGACCAGGTCAGGTCATCCTGCACCGTTGCGGTCAGGGTGTTACCGCCGAGGGTCACGGTGACGGTGTTGCCCGCCTCGGCGTTCACCACGGTACCGCTGAGAGTCTGGCCGGTCGCCAGCTCCGCGGTATTGATAATATCGTCGCCAGCCACGGTGTTGATGGTGACACCCGGCAGGACAGACTCCACGTTCACGGTGTGAGTCACGCTGGTACTGTTGCCAACAGCATCGGTAGCAGACGCGGTGAGGGTGTAGATCGCTTCACCCAGTGCGCCGACCTGATCCGCCGGAACGGTAGCCGTCCACAGCCCGTTATCATCAACCGTCGCGCTGTAGGCTTTGCCGTTCAGCATCACGGTGACGAGCGCGCCCGCCGCCAGACCTGACGCGGTGCCGGTGAGGGTGAGATCCTGCGTTTTCTCGGTGCTATTGATGACATCGTCGTCTGAAACGGTGTCAATGGTCAGCACCGGAGCGGTAAGGTTGACGGCCACGTCGTGCGTCGCACTGTTGCTGTTGCCCGCTTTATCGGTCAGGGTCGCGGTGATGCTGTGATCCCCGGCGGCCAGAGCATTGACGTCGGCCGCAGGCACTCCCACGCTCCAGTTGCCCGCGGCATCCAGCGTGGCGGTGTAAGATTTATTATTGATGGCGACGGTGACCACATCACCCGCTGCCGCGCCGGTGACAGACCCGGTGACAATCAACGCCTGCGCGTGCTCAACGCTGTTGATGACGTCGTCATCCGAAACGGTGTGAATGGTCAACTGTGGCACCGTGATATCCACCAGCACGTCACGATCCACCGAGGCCGGGTTACCCGCTTTGTCGGATACCGCCGCGGTGATGGTGTAGTTTCCGTCGGTAATGCCGCTCAGGTCGGTTGACGGTACGCTCAGGCTCCAGCTGCCATCCGCCTGCACGGTGGTGGTGTAATCCTTGCCGTTCAGCGTCACGGTCACGGTCTGTCCCGCTTCCGCGTTTGTGATGCCGTTAACCACCAAATCCTGCTGCGCTTCAGACGCATTAATGATGTTGTTGTCGCTGACAATGTCGATAGAGACCGTCGGCGCGGTCGTATCCACGCTGTATTCACGGCCCGCTGACGCGCTGTTGCCGTTCACGTTGGTAACGCTAACCTGCACGCTGGCATCGCCCTCCTTCAGGCTGCCTAAATCAGCAGAAGGCACGGTAGCGGTCCAGTTACCGCTGGCATCCACGGTCGCGGTGTAAGACTTGCCGCCGAAGGTGATATACACGGTCTGGTTGGCTTCGACGTTGGTGGTGGTACCCGACAGGACCAGGTCCGTGCCTTTTTCCGCCGCGTTGATCACGTCGTCGGTGGCAATCGCATTGACGCTGATCGCCACCGCGGCCAGATCGACCGTGACGTCATGCGCGATCGTCACCGGGTTTCCTGCGGTGCTCTGACCCTCAACGGTTACCGTCACCTTGCCTGCGTTCAGCGCGCTGACGTCGGCGGCCGGGATCGCTGCCGCCCAGGTTCCGTCGGCCAGAACCGTCGCGGCATAGGTTTTACCATTGACGGTCACCGTCAACGCGGAGCCGGTTTTCAGCCCATCACTGGAGCCGCTAATAATCAGGTTTTGACCATGCTCGATGCTGTTAATCACATCGTCGCCCGCCACGGTATCGACCCGCAGACCCGGCAGGTTGGCATCAATGGTGATGTCGCGGCTGCCGGAGCCGGTATTGCCGTGACCGTTAGTGACGCTTGCCGTCACGGTCAAATCGCCGTTGCCAATGGCCTTTAAGACTTCAGGCGGCACATTGACCGACCAGCTCAGATCATCCTCAACGGTGGCGGTCCAGGTGTTGCCCCCCATTGAAATCGTGACAGTGTCACCACTTGCGGCACCGCTGACTTTTCCGCTCAGGGTCTGTCCCGCAGTCACTTCCGCCGCATTGATGACATCATCAATGGCGACAGCGTTAATGGTCACCACCGGTAGCGCACTGTCGACAAGTGCCTGATGGCTGGTGCTCGCGCTGTTGCCTGCTGTATCGGTCACGCTCGCGGTGACCGTGTAGTTCGCTTCGCCCAGCGCCGAGACGTTTGCTGCCGGTACCGTCACGCTCCAGTTGCCGCTGGCGTCAGTCGTGGCCGTGTAGTTAATGCCATTCAGGGTCACGACGATCGTGGTGCCGTCCGGCTGGTTGCTGGTGCCGGAAAGTTGCAGATCTTCGCCTTTCTCGATGGCATTGATCACATCATCGCCCGCAACGGTATTGATAGCGATAACCGGAGCGGTCAGGGAAACCGCAATCTCATGCGTCTGCGTGGTGCTGTTGCCCGCTTTGTCGGTGAGGGTCGCAGACATCGTATGGTCGCCATTGCCCAGCGCGCCCGCGTCAGCCGCCGGAATACCCATACTCCAGTTGCCGGACGCGTCCAGCATTGCGCTGTAATTTTTACCGTTCAGCGTCACGGTGATCACGTCGCCTGCCTGTGCCCCGGTGACTGTGCCAGAAACGATCAGCGCCTGACCGTGTTCAGCAATATTCAGAATGTCATCACCGGCAACGGTGTTGAAGGTGATCTGCGGCACGGTAGTGTCCACCAGCACAGACGCATCCGTGCTGGCCGGGTTACCGGCTTTATCCGACACGGCCGCCGTAACGACGGCAGTGCCGTCGGTGATACCGGCCAGATCGGCTGCCGGCACGTCAAGCGTCCAGCTGCCGTCAGCCTGTACCTGTGCGGTGTATTGATTGCCATTAAAGGTCACCGTGACCGTCTGCCCCGCTTCGGCAGTCGAGGTGCCGCTCAGGGTGAGATCCTGTGCCGCCTCTGCCGCATTGAGCATGTTGTCGTGACTGACCGTATTGATGGTGACCGTCGGCGCAGTGGTATCGACGCTGAATTCGTGTGACGAAGAGGCCGGGTTGCCATTCACGTTGCTCACGCTCACCTGAACGCGGGCATCGCCCTCTTTCAGGCCGCTTACATCCGCAGCCGGAACGGTGTAAGCCCAGTTGCCATTCGCATCCACGGTGGTGGTGTAGCTTTTGCCACCAAAGGTGACCGTCACCGTCTGACCGGCTTCGACCCCAGACGTGGTGCCGGAGAGCGCCAGATCGTGTCCCTTCTCTGCCGCATTCAGCACGTTATCAGGGGTCACGCTGTTAACGCTTATCGCGACCGGGGCGAGATCGACATCCACGACGGTCCCGATATTCACCGGGTTGGCGGAAGCATCCTGTGCGCGGGCTGTAATGTCGAGAGGACCGTCCGCCCACTGGCTGACATCCGCCGCAGGCACAGCCGCTTTCCAGGTTCCGTCGGCCAGGACCGTGGCGACGTACTCAATGTTGTTAATGGTCACGGTAACGCTGCTGCCCGCCGCCAGATCGGTGCTGGTACCGGAAACAATCAGGTTCTGCCCATGCTCGATGATATTGATAACATCGTCGCCCGCCACGGTATCAATACGCAGACCAGGCAACTGGGCGTCGATGGTGAAGTCCAGCGCGGCAGAACCGGTGTTTCCGTGCGCATTCGTCACGCTGGCCGTAACCGTCAACTCTCCGTTACCGAGCGCGGTTAACTGGCTCTGGGTTAACGGCAGGCTCCAGGTAAGATCGTCCTGCACCGCAACGGTATACGTCTGGCCGCCCAGGGTAAGGGTGACAATGTCGCCTGCCGCCGCGTTGGCGACTTTCCCCGTCAGGGTCTGGCCTGCCGCCAGTTCCGCCGCGTTGATGATGTTATCGCCCGCCAGCGTGTTGAGCGTGACCACCGGCAGCGAGCTGTCTACCAGCACATCGTGCGTGGCCGACGCGCTGTTACCCACACTGTCCGTGACGCTCGCCGTCACCGTGTAGTGCGCCTCGCCCAGCGCGCTTACTGCGGAGGCCGGTACGGTAACACGCCAGTTACCGCTGGCATCCGTAATGGCGGTGTAGTGAATGCCATTCAGGGCCACGGTGATCGGGGTGCCTTCTGGCTGGTTGCTGGTTCCGGAAAGCAGCAGGTTTTCGCCTTTTTCCGTGGCGTTAATCACGTCGTCCGCCGCCAGAGTGTGAATACCTATCTGCGGCGTCACGGTATTAACCACCACCTCCAGCGTACTGCTGCCGGTGTTGCCAGATTGATCGGTCACAGAGACCGTAATCGTCCAGGTTCCGTCCGCCAGGCCCTGTACCACAGACGCAGGCAGGCCGAGGCTCCAGTTGCCCGCCGCATCCACCACAGTGGTGTAATCCACGTTATTGATGGTCACCGTGACCCAATCACCCGCTGCCGCTCCGGTCACGGAGCCGCTGAGGACCTGCGCCTGGGTATGGGCAAGCTGGTTTATGGTATTGGTATCGGTGACAAAATCGTTAATGGTCACCTGCGGTACGGTGGCATCCACCAGCCCGACGCGATCCGTGCTGCTGCTGTTACCTGCCACATCGCTCACGGTTGCCGTTACCGTGACGGTGCCATCGGCCAGTGCGCCGACGTCCGCGGCAGGTACTGTCAGTTGCCAGCTACCGTCATGTTGAACGGTGGTCTGGTAGGTTTTACCGTCCAGCGCGACGGTGACCGTCTGGCCCGCTTCCGCCGTGCTGCTACCGCTTAACACGATATCCTGCTGCGCTTCGGCAGCACTGATGATGTTGTCATCGGTCAGATTATTGATCGTGATGTCCGGAGGCAGCGTATCGACCGTCACCACGCGCGACGCATCGGCGCTGTTGCCGTTAACGTTCGTCACGCTGACGCTCACCTGCGCGCGGCCGTCAATCAACGTTTCCATGGCGCTGGCCGGTACGGTCAGGCTCCAGGAGCCGTCCTGCTGCACCTGCGCGGTATAGGTCCGTTCGGCGAATTTCACCACCACAGTCTGCCCGGCTTCCACGCCCTGCGTCTGGCCAGAGAGCGTGAGATCGCTGCCTTTTTCCGCCGCGTTCAGCCGGTCATCACCGGAGATGACATCAACAGTAACCGCCACGGCGTTCAGGTCGAGTTCGATCGGATGTTCAGCGGTAACGGCATTGCCCCACGCATCTTCTGCACTGACGTGCACCGCGATATGGCCCGGCGTCCAGGACTGGAGGTCGCTCGCCGGGACACCAATCTGCCAGCCACCGGTGGCGTTGACCACGGTGACATAGTCGACGTTATTGATGGTGACGGTGATCTGCGTGCCTGCGGCCAGATGGCTGCTGGAGCCGGTCACGGTAAGATCCTGATGCTGCTCAATGGCATTGATCACGTCATCACCGGAAAGGGTGTTAACGCGCAGACCCGGCAGCGCCGCGTTGATATTGATATCGCGCTCGCCGCTGCCCGTATTGCCGTGGCTGTTGGTGACTGACGCGGTAATGGTCAGGTCGCCGTCGCCGAATGCCCTGAGATCCGCAGACGGGATAGTGAGGTTCCAGGTCAGATCGCTACCCACGGTGGCGCTGTAATGCTTGCCGCCAACGGAAACAGAGACCGTATCCCCTGCCGCTGCACCCGTGACACGACCGCTGATCGTTTGATCGGCGGCCACTTCGGCGTTATTCACCCGGTTGTCGCCGGCAAAGGTATTGATGACCACCTGTGGCAACACGGTATCAACCAGCAGTGTGGCCTCCGCTGAGCCGCTGTTGCCCACGCTGTCGGTACCGCTGACGCTGATGGTGTACAGCGTGTTCGCCAGTTGCAGGACGTCGGAAACCGGTACCTGAACTGACCAGCTCCCGTTCTCGACAACGGTTTGATAATTGACGTTGTTCAGCGTCACGGTGATGGCGCTGCCGTCTGGCAGCGTGCTGGTGCCGGTCAGGCTCAGCGGCTGCATAGCCTCCTGAGCATTGAGAACGTTATCCTGGCTGATGGCATGAACGGTAAATTCCGGTGGGTTACCGCTCAGCGTAATGCCGTGTGTGGCGCTGCCGGTATTGCCCGCGGCATCGGTAACGGAAACCGTAATGTTGTGGTTGCCTTCTCCCAGTAAGCCCAGCACGGACGCAGGCACACCCACGCTCCAGCTGCCGTCCGCCTGCACCACACCGGTGAAGGTCTGACCGCCAACGGTTACGCTCACGACATCCCCTGCTGCGGCACCGCTCGCCGTACCGGAAATAATCTGCGCCTGGCCCTGCTCGCTGGTATTGAGGATATTGTCTTCAGCAACGGTGTTAATCGTCACGACCGGGGCGGTGGTGTCCACGGTGAAATCGACGGTCGTGGAAGATCCGTTCCCCGCTTTATCGCTGACGTTCACCGTTAGCGTATGGTCGCCATTCGCCAGCGATTGCACCTCGCTGGCGGGCAGCGTAACGGACCACGTGCCATTGCTCCCCACCGTGGCGGTATGATTTTTCCCGTTGAGCGTTACCGTCACAATCTGGCCGGCTTCCGCATCGGTTTTACCGGTGAGCGTCAGCGTCTGGTTGTGCTCAGCCGCGTTGATGATGTTGTCCTGCGCAATCGTATCAACAGAAAGCGCTGGCGCGTTGGTATCCACACCTATCGTCTGGCTGCCGCTCACGGTATTGCCCGCGGCGTCTTTACCGCTGACGTTCACCGTCCAGGTGCCGTCACCCAGCGCCTGTGCATCCGCGGCAGGCACGTTCACACTCCATGCGCCGCCGGCCCCCACTTCCGCCGTGTAGGTTTTGCCGTTCAGCGTGACGGTAAGCCCGGTTCCCTGCGCCAGATTTTTGCTGGTGCCGGAAAGCGTAAAGCCAGCGGAGTGTTCGCTGGCATTGATCACGTTGTCACCGGCCGTTGTCCCCAGCGTGATGCTGGCGTCAGCGGTAGAGATTGTGACGGTAATGCTGCCCGCCTGCGTCGTTTTGCTCCCGTCGATTTGCACGACAGACCAGGTATGTTCGCCGTCAGCCTGAGTCGGGAGTTTTACGGTCCAGGTACCCTCTTTCCCGACCATAGTGCTGGCAATGGTGCTTCCGCTGCTGTCTTTAACCTGAATGGTCGCGCCCGGCTGCCCGGTACCGCTAAAGGTTGGGGTGTTGTCGTCCGTGATCGCTTTGCCACTCAGCACACCCTGCTTATCACCCGCGTTGTCCGTCAGCAAAAAGGTCGGCGTCGCGCTTTCAACATCTTTGGTGTTGTCGATGACTTTGGTTTTGGTTTCGCCGTCACCCCCGTGCGCCAGCAGTGCGCCAATGGCACCGCCGCCCAACGCAGCGCCTGCAATCCATCCCCATGGCGCGTCATTGAGAACGCTTCCCTGCTCAAGGAAAGGCTCAATGCTGGCAACCGGCGTAGCCTGCGCGGTTAACTCGGTAACAGCAACGCCAGACGCTTCCCCGGCATCGGCAAAAGAAATATGCGTCAGTTCCTGCTGATCGTTGAAGACCAGTTCTGATTGATTATGGGTCTGCGGATCTTCAACAAAATAGTTATTGCAGCGAATAACGCTGCCGTCTTTCATATAAATAAGCAGGTCTTTACCCTGGCGAACATAACGCACAACATCCTGAGCAGAACCCTGAATTTCAATCACACTTGGCGAAGAAATAGAAACCGACAAATTACCCTCTCCGGTTAATTTCGTTTTCTCGGCCGTTTTGCGAATGATGACATCAACAATTTTTACGTTACTCATTTTCCTCTCCTTGCAGGTGTCCGGATTCCTGTGGATATGTCCACCAAATGGATGTAGCTATCCCTGGGAAAAAGCACCCATTATTTTCTTACTTATTTCGCACAAAAAAGACGCGTGTTTTTTAACTCAAATCAGGTAATTTTGCGGCAGCGTTTTTCTCTATGCCGATCAGCGGCATCAAATTATCAACGGCAGATGCGTAATTAATCGCCGAACTCCAGCCATCATATTCAGCCATTATTTTGGCTGAGGTGGCTTGCCAGACATCCTGTTCAACGCTGAGCAAATCGTTAATGCTCCGCTTGCTCAGGGTATATTCATTTCTGTAAACATCCCGGGCGCGTAACGCGCTTTCCAGCTGCAGCTTCCCCGCCTGCATTCTCCCCTGCGCGCCGGTCCAGTCAGCCTGCGCAACAGAGGCTTTTTGCAGGACATCGAACCGCGCCTGGTCAACCTGAGATGATGCCATGGCCCTTGCCCCTTCGGCCTGGCGAACGCGGGCTGAAACGGCACCCCCCTGGTATAGCGGTGCGTCAATATTGAGCTGAATCTGGTCATCCCAGTAAGAACGGTTGTCGGACTCGTAGCGGGTGCGGCCTCCTTTCAGGCTTAACGTCGGCCAGTGCTGAGACTTTGCCGTTGCCACGCCATACTGAGCTGAACGCTCCATATTCTGTGCGGCCATGACCGTGGGAATGGCCGAGTAATCAATGCGATTAAGCGAGTCTTGCTCAACGGCAAGCTTCGCCGGTACAGGTGAATAGCGCTCGGCCTCCATGCCAGTCAACACCGCAAGCCGTGCGCGGGCGCTGTTTAACGCCGCGTTATACTGCTCGACCGTGGCCTGCATACCGGCAATGCGCGTGCGTGTCTGAAGCTCGTCAGAGGTTGAGCTGACGCCTGCGTCGGCGCGGAGTTTGGCCAGTTGTTCAACGTTTTTGAGCGCCTGAACGTTCTCTTTGGCGGCCTGTAACAGGTCGGAATAGCGTTTGACTTCTACGTAGCTGAGCGCCGTTTTTTCCGCCACCGCAGACAAGGTGCTCATCAACTGGTAACGATAGCTATCGCGCTGCGCCGTGGACTGGTCGATGCTGTTGTTGGTCTTGCCAAAATCGTATACCAGCTGCGTCAGACTCAATCCCCAGGCCGCAGAATTGCGCAGCGAGCCGCTGGAATCGGTGGTCTGGCTATGGCCGGTGCTACCGTTTAACGATATTTGTGGCATCCAGCCGCTGCGTGCTTCATCTATTTGTGCCTGACCTATTCCCAGTTGCGCGGCCTGCTGGCTAATCGACGGATCGCGATCGATGGCAAAAAGAATACTCTCTTTTAATGTTGTCGCGGCAATCGGAGCAATCCCCACCTGGCGGCTATTCGCAGAGGCCGTATTAAAGGCTAGCGAAATTAATGCCAGGGCGACTGGAAATCTCAGCAACATATTATTTCGCATGATAGTCATTTTTATCTCCCTGACTCTGAATGACGCTTAAATATTTACCCCTAAAGGGGTATAAATAATTCGACAAATATCTTACCTGGGTCCGAATAAATATTGGACAAACGCTCCCCAACCCCATATCCATTGGAGATGAGAGCTGACCATATTCTTATGACAATAAGAATTTACTTATTTCTTTAACTGGTTTGCAGCATAACAAAATGCGCTATAGGCAACTACACCCACAATGTTAATGTGGTGTTACAGATAAGAAAAAAGATGGGGTTTCTGGACAAAACCTTAAAAAGGGGCTTTCAAATGAAACAAATAAAGTCTTTGTTATTTAAGTAAAATTTTAGAATCGCCGGATGCACATTTTTGCGTTAATTTCAGCATGCGTCAGACACAAAGATTTTCAAAGAAATGTCAATTTAAGTAACCATAATGCCATATACAACATTAATATCTATTAATATAAAAATACACAGAATTAATTGCTATTTATTAATTTCATTAAAGCATTAATGGTTGCATATTGGTATCACAATGGTTATATCCGCCAGTATGTTTAATAAAACACAACAGTAACATTGCTGTTAACATTTGGAATGAATCACTCACACCGTATTAATAACATTTTAATAATAACCAATGTGAACAATACCGGACATTGATACTTACTGTCGATCAACACCCTTCCCTCTGCGGTAAAATGCTGTAATATGCAACTTATTGCGACATTTTGCGGGATTTACCCATGCACAAAACGGCCAGACAAAAATATGTGCTTGATATCATTAGTGAGCACGGGCAGGCCAGCATTACGGAACTGGCGGACAAACTGCAGGTCTCAGCGGACACCATCCGCCGGGATCTGACCGATCTCGAGAAACAGGGGCTGGCGCAAAAGAACCACGGCGGGGCAATTGCCCTGAATCTGTCGGCCATGAATCGTCAGGGGCGCAATACCCTGCTGCCGGAAACCAAACAACGTCTTGGTCAACAGGTGGCGCAGGCTGTTCCGCCAGGTTCGACGCTGTTTCTGGATGCGGGGAGCACGGTAATGGCTGTCGCCTCGTTCCTGAAGGGACCGCTGACAATCATCACCACCTCGCTGGATATCGCGTGGCACTTCAGCGACCGTGACGATATCGAACTGATCCTGCTCGGCGGAAAATGGGATCACAAGCAGCGACTGTTTGCCGGCAGCGCCACCCTCTCCCTGCTGTCACGCTACCGCGCGGATATCGCCATTCTGGGAGCCTGTGCTATCCATGCTGAACTCGGTCTGAGCGCCGGAAAAGAGGCCGATGCCGAGGTCAAACGGGCGATGCTCGCGGCCAGTCATGAGCGCTGGATTGTCGCCGACCATCTGAAACTAAACCGCTGTGAACCGTATCTGGTCAGCGGATTATCCAACATCCAACACCTCTTTTTAGATCGTCCCTGGCCTGAGCTTGGGGACCCTGGCGCAATGCACATTACGGTTTGCGCGAAATAACGTGGAGAAGGTCATGAGTAAAGAGAAGACAATCAACATTGCGCTGATCGGGTATGGATTTGTAGGCAAGACCTTCCATGCCCCGCTGATCCAGTCCGTGGACGGCCTTAAGCTGGCGGTGGTTTCGTCTCGTGATGAAGAGAAGGTTAAACGCGATCTTCCTGATGTTCAGGTGGTGGCAACCCCGGAAGAGGCAATTCAGCATCCCGATGTCGATCTGGTGGTGATTGCCTCCCCTAACGCCACCCACGCGCCGCTGGCAACGCTTGCCCTGAATTCAGGCAAACATGTGGTCGTGGATAAACCGTTCACGCTCGACATGCAGGAAGCCCGCGACCTGATTGCCCTGGCGCAAGAGAAGCAACGGCTGCTCTCCGTCTTCCATAACCGCCGCTGGGACAGCGACTTCCTCGGCATTAAGCAGATTATTGAGCAAGGAACCCTTGGCAAGGTCAAACACCTTGAGTCGCACATTGACCGTTTCCGCCCGGAAGTGCGCGTGCGCTGGAGAGAGCAAAACGTGCCCGGTAGTGGTCTGTGGTTTGATCTGGGGCCGCACCTGATTGACCAGACGCTGCAGCTTTTTGGACTGCCACTGTCGGTACAGGGCAATATCGCCACGCTGCGTGACGGCGCGGAAATTAACGACTGGGCACACGTGGTCTTAGATTATCCGCAACATAAAGTGATTCTGCACTGCAGCATGCTGGTGGCTGGCGGAACGGCACGTTTTACCGTTCACGGCGATAAAGGCAGCGTGGTGAAAGCCCGAATCGACCAACAGGAAGCGCAGCTGCTGGCGGGCGTGATCCCCGGCAGTGAGGCCTGGGGCGAGGACAGTGACAGCATGGTGTTCTTTGGTGCAAACGGTGAGCCGCAGACCGTTACCACGCCGAAAGGCGATCAGCGTCAGTACTACATCAACGTGCGTGATGCGCTACTCGGAAAAATCACCAATCCGGTTCATCCGATCGAGGCGCTGGCGGTGATGGCGGTACTGGAAGCGGCCGTGAAATCCTCAGAGACGGGCACCACTCAGGCGCTGGAGTTAACCCCGGAAGAACGCGCTCAACTGCAATAAAACGCAAAAAAAAAGCCCTGCAGACTGCTGCAGGGCTCGCGGTTATGGATTACTGGCGTTTTTTTGGCATCATGCGCAGGAGGGTGTTGTCTTTCCAGAAATAGTGATGCATCAGCGCCGCCATCGCGTGCAGACCAATCACAACGTACCCCACATTGGCCAGCGTCTCGTGCCACTCTTTCAGAACGTCGACCAGATCAAAATTCGATTCTGCCGCGTGCGGCATCACCAGACCAAAGGCTAACCAGTCAGTACCGCGGTTATACATCATGACAATACCAATCAGCGGCAACGCGATGAACAGCAGATACACCACCAGATGACCAAGATGGGACAGCCCGGTCACCATCGGTTTTGGCTTTGGTTCAATCGGCGGTGCGCGGAATTTAAGGCGAACCACTAAACGCGTCACCATCAACACCAGCACAGAGATGCCGCACGAAACGTGGATCATGTTGATTACCGGCCGGGCGGTGCGTGGGAAGAAGCCTTTGAATTCCATCGCGCAGTAGGCGACGATGATTAACAAAAACACCAGCCAGTGGATAGCAATTTGCAGGCTTGTATATTTAGTACGCATGAGATTTCCTGATAAATAACCGATATCGCGCCAACATAATCCCCTTTCCTTAAAAATTCATTAATTTTTCTGTATGGTTTTTCAAATACTTCCCCTCGCATGAAGCTTCTTCAATTGCCGCCCTGTCCGTGATGGTCTAAGCCTGGATGAGTTCAAACTGTCGCAAAGACGCGTTCACAGGAGTACACCATGAGTAAAATTGGCATTAACGGATTTGGACGCATAGGACGCCTTGTCCTGCGTCGCCTTCTTGAAACCCAGGACAGCAACACCGTCGTCGCCATCAACGATCTCACCTCTCCCAAAGTACTGGCTTATCTGCTCAGGCATGATTCCAACTACGGTGGCTTCCCGTGGAGCGTAGATTTCACCGAAGACGCCCTGATTGTTGACGGAAAAACTATCGCCGTGTACGCCGAAAAAGAGGCAAAACATATCCCGTGGAAAGCCGCGGGCGTCGATATCGTCGTGGAATGCACCGGCTTCTACACGTCGGCAGAAAAATCACAGGCCCACCTTGAGGCCGGTGCCAAAAAAGTGCTGATCTCTGCCCCTGCCGGTGAGATGAAAACCATCGTGTATAACGTGAATGACGATACTATTGACGCCAGTGATACGATTATCTCCGTTGCTTCCTGTACCACCAACTGCCTCGCCCCACTGGCAAAAGCCCTGCACGATGCGTTTGAAATAAAAGTGGGCACCATGACAACCATTCACGCCTATACCGGCACGCAGGCGCTGGTGGATGGCCCGCGCGGGAAAGATCTTCGCGCCTCACGCGCCGCGGCGGAGAATATCATTCCGCACACCACCGGGGCGGCCAAAGCCATCGGTCTGGTGATTCCGGCCCTCAGCGGCAAGCTGAAAGGCCACGCCCAGCGCGTACCGGTGAAAACCGGTTCAGTAACCGAGTTGGTCTCGATTCTGGGTAAAAAGGTCACCGTTGAGGAGATCAACGCCGCGCTGAAAAAAGCGACACAGGGGAATAAATCTTTTGGTTATACCGATGAAGAGATTGTTTCGTCTGATGTGATTGGCTCTCACTTTGGTTCTGTCTTTGACGCCACACAGACCGAGGTATCAGAGGCTGGCGATCTGCAACTGGTGAAAACCGTCGCCTGGTATGACAACGAATACGGTTTCGTCACCCAGCTGGTGCGCACGCTGGACAAATTCGCCTCGCTGTAATGCCTGTCCCCTCTCCGCGGAGAGGGGAATACCGCAAACGGCCTCTGCTCAGAGAAGCGACCGGTGGTTCAGGGCATCCGTAAGCACAGGATCCTGCTTTAACCGTGCCCACGCTGCAGTCACCTCGTCGGGGAATTCAACGTGTGCAATAAAATCACGCCCGGCCGGGCCATAGCCGTTCATGTCATCACAGAGTCGCGGAAGCTCGCCTAAAATGAGCGAGAGATAACGCTCTACCGGCCAGAGACCAGCACTCTCCCCGCTGAACACCAGCCCGTTTTCGCCATTTTTCAGCACCGGTGTATAGCCCGGGTGGCTGACCCACTGCGGCGAAGCAGACTCGTCACGGCACACGCGAGCAAAGGTTGCCATCGTGCGGCGTTGCATGGTCGGATCCTGCACGACCAGCACGCGCCCGGACGTCTGTTGATGCTGTTTGAGCATGTTCCAGCTAAAACGCGCGTTTTCTCCGCAGTTGGTTGATTGATCGTCAACCCACACGTGCGCATCAGGGATCTGCCAGAACTGGCGGGCAATATCGGCCAGAATGCTTGCTTCCGCTCGCCCCGTTACCGGGACAGTGTGATAACGCGGATGCTGAGCGATGGCCGCATACAAAAACGCGGTCGAATGGCCAATCCCTCCGCTAATCAGTAACGGAACGTCGTGTTCAGCGGCAATACGGCAGGCAGCGTCGATGGTCGGCATCACCGCGTTTCCGGCCAGAATAACCCTGTCAACAGCCGCCACGTCGCGGGTATCGCCCAAATCATCCTGTGCCAGCCACTGGCCGACCGTGTTGATTGCCGCCAGGGTTGACTCCGGCAGAAGGGGAAAATGCGTCTGAACCATGGTGATGTCCTCAGTTGCTCAGGTTCAGATTAACGACTTCAGATCGACAAAACAACGGCCTTCCGGGCCGCTCTTTTTCCTTAACCTGTTCTTCAACATTTGATTAACCTGCGAAAATCATATTCACTTGAATTATCATTTGCGGCAAACGTAGAATCGTTAGCCCACTCATTATTCAATTTTTTCTAAGGTAAAAGACGTTATGCGCCTGCCCGAACGCGACCCTTATGCTCCTCGCGAGTGGCAGCCTCATGAGAAACCCGCCCTGTTGGGTTCGCCCTCCACGCCAGAACACAGCACGCCAAAACGGATTGCCTACGGGGTTGTCGGTCTGCTGGTGTGCCTGACGGGGGCGCTGGGTAATGCGGTGGTTACCGCCAATCTGCAAAATCTGCAGGGAACCTTCGGGGCCTGGTCGACAGAAATCGCCTGGCTCCCGGCGGTGTATGTGATGACCAACATCTCCATCAACCTGCTGCTGGTGAAATTCCGCCAGCAGTATGGTTTGCGCGCCTTCACGGAAGGTTTTCTGGTGCTGTATGTGCTGGTCACCTTTTTCCACCTGTTTGTAAACGATCTCAGCTCCGCGCTGATGGTGCGTGCCGCACACGGGATGGTGGCCGCCGCGCTCAGCTCCCTCGGTATTTACTACCAGATACAGGCCTGGCCCGCGAAACACCGTCTGAAGGCGCTGACCATCGGGATTACCGGGTCATCGCTCGCCATCCCCCTCGCCCGCCTCTTTTCGACCGAGCTACTGCAGCTTGACGAGTGGCGCGGGCTTTACTTCTTTGAGCTCGGGCTGGCGCTCATTTCACTGGCCTGCGTGATAGCGTTGAAACTGCCTCCTGGCGACCGGCGCAAGGTCTTCGAGAAAAAAGACTTCATCACCTTCTTTTTACTGGCCCCGGGGATGGCGCTGCTCTGCGCGGTGCTCTCCTTAGGCCGTCTTTACTGGTGGTTTGAAGCGCCGTGGATCGGCTGGTCGCTGGCATTAGCGCTGGTATTAATCGTGTCTGCGATCGTGTTTGAACATAACCGTTCTAACCCGTTGCTGAATACCCGCTGGCTGTCGAGCGGCAGCATCGTGCGTCTCGGGCTCATTATGCTGCTGATCCGCATCGTGCTGGCGGAGCAAAACACCGGCGTTATCGGCTGGCTGCAGTATGTCGGCCTGCAGAATGAGCAGATGACCCACCTGGCGTGGTCTATTTTTGCCGGTATTGTCTGCGGGATTGTGACCAGCTGTTTGACCATCAAGCCCACAAAACTGGCGTGGCCGATCATTACCTCGCTGGCGCTCATGATTGTTGCCTCCCTGCTGGACAGCCAGTCGAACAACCTGACCCGCCCGGACCAGCTGATGCTCAGCCAGTTCCTGCTGGGCTTCGGCAGCGCATTCTTCCTCGCGCCCGCCATGCTGGCCGCCATTGGCGGGGTAATCGCCGATCCACGTAACCTGGTGAGCTTCTCGGTGATGTTTGGCATGAGCCAGAACCTCGGCGGCCTGCTCGGCTCTGCCATCCTGGGGACCTTCCAGACCTGGCGCGAGAAATACCACTCCAGCATGCTGGCCGATCAGCTCACAACCCTGAACCCGCTGGTGAATGACCGTATTCAGGCTTACACCGGGCTGTACCGGAGCCTGATTGGCGACAGCTCGCTGCTGGGCACCCAGGCCATCACCCAGCTGCAAACGGTTTCAACGCTTGAGGCAAATATTCTGGCTTATAACGATACTTATTTACTGACGGCGAGCATTGCCGCCGCCACCCTGGTCTGGATTTTATGGCGCTTGCTGCGCCTGCGCCTGACTGCCCGTATGGCCCTGAAGAAGGCAACAGGCAACAAGTAATGAATATGAAGATGATTTCTCTGGAGATGTTATGAGTCAGCAGGATGCCGCTAAAGAGCAGGCCAACACCCGTAAAAATGTCCGTATCGTTTCGGTTTTCACCGCGGCGGCAATCGGTATTGTCGGCGTACTGGTGATCCTCTACGCCTGGCAGCTACCCCCGTTCACCCGCCACTCGCAGTTTACTGATAATGCCTACGTGCGCGGACAGACGACCTTTATCAGCCCGCAGGTTAACGGCTATATCACTGAGGTGAAGGTGCAGGATTTCGACCGGGTTAAAAAGGGCGAGCTGCTGCTGCAGATTGATGACCGTATCTACCGCCAGCGGGTGCATCAGGCCGAGGCACAGCTGGCGATGAAGATTGCCGCCCTGAACAACAACCTGCAACAGCGCAAAAGCGCCGAAGCGGTGATCGCCAAAAACGAAGCGGCTCTGAAAAATGCCCGCGCCCAGAGTCTGAAATCCCAGGCGGATTTGAAACGCGTAAAGGACCTGACGGCGGATGGTTCACTGTCTATCCGTGAGCGCGACGCCGCGCTGGCAAGCGCAGCCCAGGGCAGCGCCGACATTGACCAGGCGAAAGCCACGCTGGAAATGTCGCGCCAGGATCTGCAAACGGTGATCGTCAATCGCGGCGCGCTGGAGGCGGATGTAGAAAACGCCAAAGCGGCGCTGGAGCTGGCGCAAATTGACCTGCAAAACACGCGCATTGTGGCGCCACGCGACGGCCAGCTTGGTCAGATCGCCGTTCGTCTGGGCGCTTACGTTACCGCCGGAACCCACCTCACCACCCTCGTGCCGCCTCAGCACTGGGTGATCGCCAATATTAAAGAGACGCAGCTGGCGGAGCTTCGGGTGGGTCAGCCGGTGAAATTCACCGTCGATGCGTTAAATGATAAGGCCTATCAGGGCCGCGTGGAGAGCATCTCTCCGGCAACCGGCGTTGAGTTCAGCGCCATCACGCCGGATAACGCCACGGGTAACTTTGTCAAAATTGCCCAGCGTATTCCGGTGCGAATTGAAGTATTGGGTGACCAGGAAGCCTATCAGCTTCTGCGTCCGGGCATGTCGGTGCAGGTGACCATTGATACGCGGGAGGCGAAGCAATGACCCTTCGCCCGATAGCCGTTCTGATGATGATGACCGTGCTGGCCGGTTGCCAGTCGGTCGACGTGAAACCGGCGCAGCCGTCGCTGCACATCCCCACGCAATGGCGAGCAACAGCAGGCCCGGCAACCCCTGCAGAACAGCTCTGGTGGCGTAATTTCCACGACAATAATCTGAACCGCTATGTGGACCTGGCGCTTAAGAACAACAGCGACGTGCTGATTGCCCGCGAACGGATTAACGAGTATCAGGCGCGGGTCTACGCGGCCGACGGCAGCCTGTTTCCGTCGCTGGATGCTGGCGTCACGGGCACCCGCGCGCGGACACAATCTGCGGCCACCGGTCTGCCGATCTACAGCAGCCTGTATAAAGGCAGCCTCACCGCCAGCTATGATGTCGATATCTGGGGCGTAAACCGCAGCACCGCGAATGCGGCTGAAGCCTCGCTGGACGCGCAGAAAGCCGCGGCGGCGGCAGCAGATCTTACCGTGGCGTCCTCGGTTGCCTCCGGCTATATCACCCTGCTGTCCCTCGATGAACAGCTTCGCGTCACCCGCTCCACGCTGAAGTCCCGGGAAGAGGCATTCACTCTCGCTAAACGCCAGTTTGAAACGGGCTACAGTTCACGCCTGGAGCTGATGCAGTCCGACTCCGAACTGCGCTCCACGCGGGCGCAGGTTCCCCTGCTGCAGCATCAGATTGCACAGCAGGAGAACGCCCTGAGCCTGCTGCTGGGGAACAACCCGGGCGAGGTCGCGCGCAGTGAAAGCTTTGCGGCCCTGACGCCCCTGACATTGCCCTCGCAACTGCCCTCCTCGCTGCTTAATCGCCGTCCGGATATTGTGCAGGCTGAAAAGCAACTGGTTGCGGCTGATGCCTCGCTGGCTGCCTCACGCGCCAGCCTGCTGCCGTCGATCAACCTGACCGCAACCGGATCGATACAGGATCGCACGCTTTCCGGCTTACTCGACAACCCGCTGCAGCTCTGGAGCGTCGGCGGCAGCATTCTTGCTCCGCTGCTCAACCGCCAGGCGCTGAACGCACAGGTGGATATTTCGCAGTCCCAGCGCAACCAGGCGCTTTACAGTTATGAAAAAACCGTCCGTAACGCCTTTGCCGAGGTCAATAACAGTCTTGATGCCATCACGCGCTATCAGGAACAACTGACGGAGCTGCTTGCCCAACAAGATGTGGCGCAAGAGACGCTGCGCATAGCGCAAAACCGCTATCGCAACGGCTATTCGTCGTACCTGGATGTGCTGGATGCCCAGCGCACGCTGTTCTCGGTACAAACCAGCGTCGTGCAGGTCAAAAATAACCTGCTGCTGGCGCAGGTTGATTTGTACAGAGCACTGGGCGGAGGCTGGAGCAACGCGTGACCTGATACCCCACAGGCCCTCTCCGGCATGGAGGGGGCGAAAACCGGAGCGCAGCGCAACCCGGTGTTTGCCACTCAGGAGTCAATCTATGCAACAACAGTGGTCTGCAGTTGATAATTACATGATCTCTTCACTCATTCCCGAGGATGATATCCTCCAGCGGGTGCTGGAAAACAACCAGCGTGCCGGTTTACCCGAACACGATGTCGCGCCAAATCAAGGGCAGTTGCTGGCGCTTTTTGTCCGCATGACGCAGGCACGGCGGATCCTTGAAATCGGCACGCTGGGCGCCTACAGCACTATCTGGATGGCACGTGCACTGCCACCTGACGGGAAGTTGATCACCCTCGAAGCGGACCCCATCCATGCCCGCGTTGCACGTCAGAATATCCAGCTGGCGGGGCTCAGCGATCGGATTGAGCTCATTGAAGGCCCTGCGCTGCGCTCTCTTGAACACGTCGGTGATGTTCCACCGTTCGACCTGATCTTTATCGATGCCGATAAGCCAAACAATCCGGGGTATCTGGAGTGGGCACTGTTCTACTCACGCCCGGGAACGCTGATCGTCGGGGATAATGTGGTTCGTGACGGCGAAGTGATTAACGCGCAAAGTGACGATGCCCGCGTACAGGGCGTCAGACGATTTATTGAGATGATCGGGGATAACCCGCGCCTGACGGCGACCGCGCTACAAACGGTGGGCAGTAAAGGATGGGATGGCTTTACCCTGGCCGTGGTGAATCGCTAAACGCAGATGCCCTCTCTCACAGAGAGAGGGCGAACACCCGACGTTACGCCGAAATCTGCTCCATTGCCTGCAAAATACGTTTATCCGAAATGGGATACGGCGTACCGAGCTGCTGGGCAAAGAAGCTGACGCGCAGCTCTTCGATCATCCAGCGGATCGCCTTCACGTCTTCATCGTCACGGCGCGCTGGCGGCAATTTGTTGAGCCACTGCTGCCATGCCTTCTGCACGCTTTCCACTTTCAGCATCTGCGCGCGGTCACGATGCGGATCGATAGCCATTTTCTCCAGACGTTTTTCGATCGCCTGCAGATAACGCAACGTATCGCCAAGGCGTTTGAAGCCGTTGCCGGTAACGAATCCACGGTACACTAACCCGGCCATCTGCGCTTTCACGTCCGACAGCCCCAGCGCCATGGTCATATCCACGCGCCCTTTCAGGCGTTTGTTGATATTGAACACGGTGGTGAGGATCTGCTCGACCTGTTTCGCAATGTCGACCACGGTGTCGTTCAGTTCTGCCCTGACTTTCTCATGCAGTACCGCAAACTCCGCTTCTGACCAGACCGGACCGCCCGCCTCGTGGATAAGCTTGTCCACACCACAGGAGATGCAGTCGTCAATCAGATCCAGCACTTTACCGTACGGGTTAAAGTAGAGGCCAAGCTTGGCTTTGTTCGGTAACTTCTCGTGCAGATATTTAATCGGTGACGGAATATTAAGCAGCAGCAAACGACGCAGACCACGCCACATCATCTGCTGTTGTTCCTGTGGATTATCAAAGAGTTTGATGGCCACGCTGTCACGCTCATCCACCAGTGCAGGCCAGGCCTTCACCCTGTAGTTGCCGCGTTTTTGCTCATAGCTTTCCGGAAGCGCGCCAAAGCTCCAGATGTGCAATCCGCTCTGCTCGATACCGTCATCAGCCACCGCAGAAAGCGTCTCCTGGACTTTACCTTTCAGCGCCTCTTTCAGTTCGGTCAGCGATCGGCCTTCCTGCAGCTTTTTGTTTTTGTCGTCCACCACGCGGAAGCTGATTTTCAGGTGATCGGGCACCTGATCCCAGTGCCAGTCGTCGCGGTCGACGGTTACGCCCGTCATGCGCCTGAGCTCACGCTCCAGCGAATCCAGCAGCGGCAACTCCAGCGGCGTTACGCGGCCTAAAAACGCTTCGGCATAGTTTGGCGCAGGCACAAAGTTACGACGCACCGGTTTTGGCAGCGATTTGATCAGCGCAATCACCAGCTCGCGACGCAGCCCTGGAATTTGCCACTCGAATCCGCTCTCTTCGACCTGGTTTAACAGCGGCAGCGGAATGTGTACGGTGACGCCATCCGCATCCGCGCCCGGCTCAAACTGATAGGTCAGACGCAGCTTGAGAGAGCCCTGATGCCAGAAGTTCGGGTAATCGAGTTTGCTGACCGACTCCGCCCCCTCTTTGATCAACATGCTCTTTTCAAAGTTGAGCAGGTCCGGGGTCTCTTTGCTGGCCTTCTTCCACCAGCTGTCGAAGTGGCGGGCAGAAATCACATCGTGGCTAATACGCTGGTCGTAAAACTCAAACAGCGCCTCGTCGTCGACCAGAATGTCGCGGCGACGGGATTTATGCTCAAGCTCTTCCACTTCGGCACGCAGTTTGAGGTTTTCACGGAAGAACGCATGACGCGTCTGCCAGTCGCCCTCCACCAGCGCGTGACGAATAAACAACTCGCGACACAACGCGGGATCTATCTGGCTGTAGTTAACCTTGCGCGCGCCAACCACCGGCAGACCGTAAACGGTCACTTTTTCGGTCGCCATCACCGCGCCCTGCGCGCGCTCCCAGTGCGGTTCACTGTATGAGCGTTTCAGCAGATGCTGGGCAACAGGTTCAACCCATTCAGGATCAATGCGCGCCGCAATGCGGCCCCACAGGCGGCTGGTTTCCATCAGTTCGGCCACCATGGTCCATTTAGGCGGTTTCTTGAATAAACCGGACCCCGGGAAGATGGAGAAACGGGCGTTACGCGCCCCGGTATACTCCTGCTTGTCGGCATCCTTCATCCCGATATGGGAGAGCAGACCGGTCAGCAACGCAATGTGAATTTCGCGGTACTCCGCCGGTTCACTGTTAACCGGAATGCCCAGCTCTTTCACCACCTGACGCAGCTGCGTGTAGATATCCTGCCACTCGCGCACGCGCAGATAATTGAGGAAATCGACGCGGCACTGGCGGCGGAACTGGTTCGACGACAGCGCTTTCTGCTGCTCGCCGAGGTAGTTCCACAGGTTCACAAAGGCGAGGAAGTCGGACTCTTTATCGTGGAACCGACGGTGTTTTTCATCAGACGCCTGCTGCTTGTCCATCGGACGCTCGCGCGGATCCTGAATCGAGAGCGCGGAGGTAATGATCATTGCTTCACGCACACAGCCGTGTTTCTGTGCTTCCAGCACCATGCGCGCCAGCCGCGGGTCAACCGGCAGCTGGCTGAGCTGACGGCCCAGCGGCGTCAGTTTGTAGGCGCTAGCCTGCTCGTCGGTGGTGATGGCACCCAGCTCTTCCAGCAGGCGCACGCCGTCCTGAATATTGCGCTTGTCCGGCGCTTCGACAAACGGGAACGCGGCGATGTCGCCAAGCCCTAGCGCAGTCATCTGCAGGATGACCGACGCCAGGTTGGTGCGCAGAATTTCCGGGTCAGTAAACTCCGGTCGCGACAGGAAATCGTCCTCGGAATAGAGGCGAATACAGATCCCTTCCGACACACGGCCACAGCGGCCTTTACGCTGATTAGCGGAAGCCTGAGAAACCGGCTCAATTGGCAGGCGCTGCACTTTGGTGCGGTAGCTGTAGCGGCTGATACGCGCCGTACCCGGGTCAATTACATATTTGATGCCCGGCACGGTAAGCGAGGTTTCCGCCACGTTGGTGGCGAGCACAATACGACGTCCGCTGTGCGGCTGAAACACGCGGTTTTGTTCGCTGTTTGACAGGCGCGCATACAGCGGCAGAATTTCGGTATGGCGAAGATCGCGCTTGCTGAGGGCGTCAGCGGTATCGCGGATTTCCCGTTCGCCGCTCAGGAAAATCAGAATGTCACCCGCGCTTTCATTTCCCAGCTCGTCGACGGCATCAAAGATGGCCTGCAGCTGGTCGCGCTCGGTATCGTCCGCGTCTTCCACTATCGGGCGATAGCGCACCTCCACCGGATACGTTCGGCCAGAGACCTCGATAATCGGCGCATTGTTGAAATGCTTTGAGAAACGCTCCGGATCGATGGTGGCGGAAGTGATGATAATTTTCAGGTCCGGGCGACGCGGTAACAATTCTTTCAGATACCCGAGCAGGAAGTCGATATTCAGGCTGCGTTCGTGCGCTTCATCGATAATGATCGTGTCGTACTGCATCAGCAGACGATCCTGCTGGATTTCCGCCAGCAGAATACCGTCAGTCATCAGTTTGACCATGGTGTTATCGCTAACGTGGTCGCTGAATCGCACCTTATACCCAATGCAGCCGCCGGGCTGCGTTTGCAGCTCTTCGGCAATACGGTTCGCCACGGTACGCGCCGCCAGACGACGCGGCTGGGTGTGACCAATCAGCCCTTTCACCCCACGCCCCAGCTCCATACAAATTTTCGGCAGCTGAGTGGTTTTCCCTGAACCGGTTTCCCCTGCGACAATCACCACCTGGTGGTCGCGCACGGCGTCAAGAATGTCCTGTTTTTTCTGACTGACCGGCAGGTTTTCCGGGTAGGTAATCTCCGGACGTGCGGCTTCGCGCAGCACGACTTTCCCTGCCGCCTGTTCAATCTCTTTGGCCATCTCCTGATAAATGGCCTGTTGTGCATCAGGATTTTTAACCTTCTTCACCCCGTGCAGACGGCGGGCAAACCGCTGTTTATCACGCAGCATCAGTGAATCAAGCTGTTGCAGGAGCATCGGGAAGGTTAATTTTTGTTGTTCTGTCATAGCGTTAACGGGCAGTGCACTGCCGGGTAAAATCTCTTTTTAATGATTGCTATAGAGTATCACATTGGCGCTTTGAGTGCCTTATTCAAAAAATTCGAACATAGACTTCGATATATTGCGCTATCCCTGCGACAGGATTGTGAATAGAGTGTCAACAAGCAACGGGGCAACCCCCTTCAATCAAATGCAAAAACAGGAATCACCCATGAGCAAAGTATTAGTATTGAAATCCAGTATTCTGGCAGGGTACTCACAGTCTGGTCAGCTTTCTGACTACTTCGTTGAACAGTGGCGTGAACAGCATTCTGCTGATGAAATCACCGTGCGTGACCTGGCTGCAAACCCGATTCCTGTGCTGGATGGCGAACTGGTCGGCGCGCTGCGTCCAGGCGACGCTCCCCTGACGCCACGTCAGCAGGAAGCCCTGGCCCTCTCTGACGAGCTGATTGCTGAACTGCAGGCGCACGACGTTATCGTGATCAACGCGCCAATGTACAACTTCAACATCCCTACTCAGCTGAAGAACTACTTCGACCTGGTTGCCCGTGCCGGCGTAACCTTCCGTTACACTGAAAACGGCCCTGAAGGTCTGGTGAAAGGTAAGCGTGCGATTGTACTGACCAGCCGTGGCGGTATTCACAAAGACACCCCAACTGACCTGGTTGCACCGTACCTGACTCTGTTCCTGGGCTTCATCGGTATTACCGACGTGAATTTCGTGTTTGCTGAAGGTATTGCCTACGGCCCGGAAGTTGCGACCAAAGCGCAGACTGACGCGAAAGCCGCTATCGACAGCCTCGTAGCCGCTTAATCATCCCCCTCTCACCGCCTGGTGGGAGGGTTTCTTTCTGTCCCCGCCGCTAAAAATTCGCTATCATCCGCACCCACTCTTCTGTCGGGCCGTCTGATGTCTGCGATTATAGATTCTTTTATTGCCCCACCGTGTCACGACGAGATCGAGATCCTCTGGCAGGACGAACATCTGGTCCTGATTAATAAGCCTTCCGGTCTGCTCAGCCTTTCAGGCAAAAATCCGCAAAATCGCGATTCAGTGCATTATCGACTGGTACAGACGTTTCCCGGCTGCACGCTGGTGCATCGTCTGGATTTCGGTACATCCGGGCTGATGGTGATTGCGCGCAATAAAGCGATTAACGCCGCTCTCTGTCACCAGTTCAGCCAGCGCACCGTGCGAAAGGTATACAGCGCGCTGCTTTGCGGGCATGTGGAACACGACGAGGGCGTGATTGATGCCCCGATTGCTAAAGATCCGGCGCTGTTCCCGCTGATGTCGATTTGTGCAATTACCGGCAAACCCGCACGCTCACGCTATCAGGTGATGGACCGGTTTTATGATGCGGCACTGCCGTTGACGCGGGTCAGACTGACCCCGGAGACCGGGCGAACCCACCAGCTGCGTATTCACTGCCAGCAGTTGGGCTACCCTATTTTAGGCTGCGATCTGTATGGTGGTCTTGCCCTGCCGGGCACCGAACAGATACCGCGGCTGATGCTGCACGCCAGCGAGCTGGATTTTGTGCATCCGGTGAGCGCAGAAGCAATTAACGCCCGTCACGCCGCACCGTTTTAAGCGCTGCTTACCACATCAAATCGTCAGGAATTTTGAAATCTGCGTACGGATCGTCTTCATCCTGCTCTTCCTGACTCAGGGCGCTGTTTAACACGATACTCTCGGCATCGCGCTGGGCGATTTTATCGGCCACCACTGCCGGGATAATCGCATAGTCGCAGTCGCCATTGGCATTAATCACCAGACGCGCAATCGCCAGGCGGCCATTGATCAGCTGGGCCTGCGTCTGCTTGTCGACCTCGATTTTTTTGATGAGATTGCCGTCGGTAAAGTTAAAGGCGATGGTGCCTCTGGTCACGGTGATGCGGTTCATTTCGATCAGCTGCTTGACCTGCGCTTTAAACTCTTTCGCCAGCGTCGCCTGCTTCTGCTGCTCGCTCAGCTGCTTGTCACGCTCGAGCTGCGCTTTTTTATTCTCTTCTACTGCTTCCCTTGCTTCACGGGCCTGAACGCGCGATTTCTTGGCCGTGCGCTGAACTTTAGCCATCTTTTTACTGCTGACTAAGCCTGCTTTCAGCATCTGCTCTTGTAGGGTGAGTTTTGTCATGATCGTTTCTAAACCGTGTTGAAATTTTGGGGATTATACCTGGAAAGGCGCTGTTCATGAAGATAGCTCATGTTGCAGTGAAATTAAGTCACTTCCCCTCCGTCACGGGCTCAGGCATAAATTATGCATTGGTAACTTCTTAGCAACAAGAACTTAGGATGTATAACGACGATGAGTAATGCTTTTACATTTAGCCTTAAGCGTAGTTGCTTTGATGAAAATTATAACCCTTCAGAAAATACGCGTACCACCACCAACTTCGCCAACCTGGCCCGTGGCGAAAAACGCCAGCAAAACCTGCGTAATACGCTGGTGATGATGAATAACCGTTTTAACGCGTTAGCGCGCTGGGACAACCCAAAAGCCGATCGCTATGCGCTCGAACTGGACATTATTTCTGTGGATTTGCATATCGGCGCTGAGAAGCCCTTCCCGGCTATCGAAATATTGCAGACAACGATCGTTGATAAAAAGACCCATGAGCGCATCGACGGTATCGTTGGAAATAATTTCTCGTCCTATGTCCGCGATTATGATTTCAGCGTCTTGCTGCCGGAGCACAATAAAAATCAGTCCCGCTTCGCGATCCCGGATAATTTTGGTGAGCTGCACGGCACTATTTTCCGGCATTTCGTTAACTCACCTGAATACAAAGAGAACTTCAAAAAGGCACCGGTGATCTGCCTGAGCGTCTCCAGCAAAGACACCTACCGCCGCACGGGCAACCAGCACCCGGTGCTGGGCATTGAGTATCGTCCGGACGGTACATCCTTAACCGAGCAGTACTTCGGGAAAATGGGTCTGCAGGTTCGTTACTTTATGCCTGAGAATAGCGCAGCGCCGTTTGCGTTTTATTTCACCGGCGATTTATTACGGGATTACACCAACCTGGAGTTGATTAGCACCATCAGCACCATGGAGACTTTCCAGAAAATTTATCGCCCTGAAATTTACAATGCAAACTCGACCGCCGGAGAATGCTACCAGCCCGATCTTAATCATGAGGATCATTCATTAACAAAAATTGTTTATGACCGCGAAGAACGCAGCCGGCTGGCAATTGAACAGGGCAAATTTACGGAAGCGTATTTCATCAAGCCCTATAAACCTCTTCTTGAGCAGTGGTCAGGTCACAACACGCTTTAATTAATCGATAATAAAGGTCTTCTACTATGAAAACATTGCTCCCGACTTCAACGGCTGGCAGTTTGCCTAAGCCAACCTGGCTTGCGCAACCCGAAACGCTCTGGTCGCCATGGAAATTGCAGGATCAGGAATTACTTGCCGGTAAACAGGATGCGCTGCGTTTATCTCTGGATGAGCAGATCCGTGCGGGCATTGATATTGTCAGCGACGGCGAACAGACTCGTCAGCACTTCGTCACCACCTTTATTGAACACCTCAGCGGCGTTGATTTTGAGAACCGCCAGACCGTGCGAATTCGTAACCGCTATGACGCGAGCGTGCCGACCGTGGTGGATGCCGTCGCGCGTCAAAAACCGGTGTTCGTTGATGATGCAAAGTATTTACGCCAGCTCACGGATAAACCGATCAAGTGGGCTCTGCCCGGCCCGATGACCATGATCGACACCCTCTATGACGCTCACTATAAAAGCCGCGAAAAGCTGGCCTGGGAATTTGCCAAAATTCTCAACCAGGAAGCGAGGGAGTTAGAAGCGGCAGGTGTTGATATCATCCAGTTTGATGAACCGGCCTTTAACGTGTTTTTTGATGAGGTGAACGACTGGGGTATTGCCGCGCTGGAACGTGCCATCGAAGGTTTGCGCTGCCAGACCGCGGTCCATATCTGCTACGGGTATGGCATCAAAGCCAATACCGACTGGAAAAAAACGCTCGGTTCAGAATGGCGGCAGTATGAAGAAGCCTTTCCTAAGCTGCAGACGTCCAATATCGACATCATCTCGCTGGAGTGCCACAACTCCCGCGTACCGATGGACCTGCTGGAACTGATCCGCGGCAAAAAGGTGATGGTGGGTGCCATTGACGTGGCGACCAATACCATTGAGACGCCAGAGGAAGTGGCCGATACGCTGCGTAAAGCGCTGCAGTTTGTCGATGCCGACAAGCTGTGGCCATCGACAAACTGCGGGATGGCCCCGCTCTCACGTCAGGTTGCCAACGGAAAGCTCAACGCCCTGAGCGCCGGCGCCGACATTATCCGTAAAGAACTCGGCGCGTAATCGCTACGTCTGCCAGTAAGGCGGGGTGCCGAAAAGCGCCACGTAATGATCAATCACCGCCCTGACGTTCAGGGGCGGATGACGGGCGTGAGGATAGATTGCCGCAATGTTCAGCGGCTCGGTATTTATGGCGCACTCCCGTTCCGCGAGGAGTGCGACCAGTTCCCCCTTCTGCAGTCTGTCGCCAATCAGCCAGTCCGGAAACAGCACGATCCCCATCCCGCCCAGCGCGGCAATGAGCAGCGACTCCGCATTATTGGAGGTCATCAGCGGCACCACGGGGTAATGCACCCAGGCTTCCCCCTGACCTCGCACCAGCCAGCGATTGGGACCTGACGACCCGCGGTAGACCAGGCACCGGTGGCGACTGAGGTCATCCGGCCCGTCTGGCACACCGTGTTTTCGCAAATAGTCCGGCGACGCGGCCAGATGGTAACGCTGCTGGCCAAAAACCCGCGCGTGAAAGGTTGAGTCCGTCAGCATGCCGATGCGAAAGATAACGTCGGCGGCATCTTTGTGCGGGTCGATAAAGTCATCGGTCAGCGTCAGCTCTATATTCAGCCGGGGATACCGCGCCGCCAGTGCAGGCAGACCCGGGGCAACGTGCCGCTGCCCAAAGTACACCGGGCCATTAATGCGCAGCGTGCCGGAAGGCTCCGTCGAACGCTCATCCAGCTCCCGACGCGCCTCCTCCAGGCTTTCCACCATCGCTCTGGCGTAGCGGATAAAAAGGTGGCCGCTTTCCGTTGGGATCACCGCCCGGGTATTACGATAGAAAAGCTGCTGGCCGAGCGCGTCCTCAAGCTGATGGATAACGCGTGAAACCTGCGAGGCAGACATCCCCTCCCGCCGGGCGACCACAGAAAAGTTTTGCGCTTCGTAAACCGCAATAAAAACCCGCAGCGAGCGGATATTCATATTTCCGGCATCAACCATTAGTGCATTTCCTGCAAAGGTGTTTCCTGCATTATGGCATTTTTCTCATCGATGTTCAGGGCTAGTCTGTTTCGCCTTCAGAACGTAGAGATAATGAATATGCAATGGTTGTTAATTTTACTGGTTATTCTCGGCGGCATGGGCCTCTCCGTAGAGGCTGGCTTGCTGGGGCCACTGGGTGGGGAAGTCGGCGATTTATGGGCCACGTTCAGTATTTTCGGTACAGGTGCCGCACTGACGTTTCTGCTGATGCTGTTTTTCAGCCCGCGTAACAGCCCGTCGTTTTTCGCACAGCCCGCATGGCAACTGCTCGGCGGCGTACTCGGGCCCGTTTACGTCGTCATTTTGACCCTCGCCACGCCAGCCATCGGCATTGCCCTGACGATGATTGGCATTCTGGCAGGTCAGGTCTTTAAGAGTCTTATCATTGACCACTATGGGTTGCTGGGCACCACGCCCAGAAAGATTAACGGTAAACGCATCATCGCGCTGCTTTTCATCATTGCCGCGCTGGTTCTGGTTGCACAGGGGTAACAAAATGACACTGATTATGATTATGTTGGCAGTGTGTGGCGGCGCGACGCTGAGCGTCCAGGCCGCCATCAACGGACAGCTGGGAAGCAGCGTGGGCGTCTTTAAAAGCGCGTTTCTGACGTTTTCCGTTGGTGCGCTGGTCACCGCCCTGCTGATCTTCTTCTTTGAACCCAAACAGGCCATTACCCTGATGGATGTGCCCAAATGGCAGCTGCTCGGTGCCCTGTTCGGCGTGCCCTACATTGTGATAATGGTACTGGCGGTACAACGTATCGGTACCGCCGTTGCCACGGTCGCGGTGATCTTCGGCCAGCTCACCATGAGCATGTTGATTGACAGCTTTGGCTGGCTGGGTAACGCGGTCATTCCGTTTTCGCTGAGCCGTCTCGGGGCCATCGTCTGCCTGGCCATTGCGCTGATCTTCATCTACCTCAGCAGCAAAACCCCCGCCGAACCGGCGCCCGGGAGCGAGTAACGTTACGCCTTGCGGGTAAAGAACAGCGTCACCGTGGCGACGGTGACGCCCAGTTTCTTCAGATCTGTTTTATTGAACAGATGGGTTTCATCCTGCAGGTACATCCAGTCGTCAAAGTGCAGCAGCCAGGTGCTGCCATTGGCTTTCACCTGCATGCTGTAATGCCAGTTGAAGGCGTTTCCCGCCGCCTGCCCGGTTGCCACCCCTTCGATATCCCCTGCCGTGCCTTCGTAGCGATCGCCCCCCATCCGTCGGATATGCCATACCCGCTGCTGCTTTTCGCCGTCGTCATAGACGAAATGTTCATTGAGCGTCAGCGTATCGCCGATAACGTCCCCGGCAATCTCAACGTGAAACCGGCGCAACTGTTTACCGCTGCGATCCTGCACCATGCCCCACGCTTCGGTTTTCCCCTGAAAATAGCGGAAGATATCCAGCTTCGGCTGCTGCTGACGGTATTCCGTCACCTCTGTACTGCAGCCGGCCAGCAGCATCGTTACTGCCAGCGCGATGACCAGAATACGTTTCATTGTTGCCCTCCTGTCAGCTGCTGACGCAGCGCGGGATATTGCGTGCGGGGACTGAGCCAGATTACCAGAAAGCGCGTGCTGAACGCGGCGGACTGACGTGGTCCCAGTGGAATAAAGTCTTTCTGCGTCGCCGAAGCGCGGTACCAGAACTGCCCCTGCCTGTCGGTGACCACAAACGCCAGCTGGCTGCCCGGCCCGACATCGGGCCAGAGCGACTGGAGCATACGCAGCCAGGCTTCGCTTTGGGGCTCCTGCTCGAGGATCCCCTGCGCCTGCCACTGATCGCGCGTTGCCTCAACCAGGTCGTCACGGTCGATTTCACGCGCGTAAGTGATGATCAGCGCCCGATCCCCGTTCTCCCCGCTGTAACGCCCCTCCGGCGTGCGAAGCTGTGAGGTATAGACGGTGAACGGCCCCCAGGTCAGCGTGGCGTCACCGACCTTGCGCCAGGTCAGCCAGTCGGCAGCCTGAGCCACGGGGGACAGGATTATCAGCCAGAGAAGCAGTGCCGCAGCTCTCATTTTTGTCTCCCCACCAGCAGATGGAAAAACAGCATCAATACCAGCCAGCCCGGTGCCATCCAGCTGATGACAATAAAGGTCGGCTCCAGAAAAGTAATGGCACCAAGCCGTTCGCCAATCAGATAGGCGACAGGCCCGCCCACGGTTGCCAGCAGGGTCAGCAGCCAGCCGGGTAATGTTGTTGTGCGCGTCAGCTGAGTCCAGACGGTGGCGAACATCAGCCACAGTGCCACCATCCACAGCGGCATCAGTGACTCACCCGTAAACGCAAGCAGGCCCGTCAACGCCCAGAGCGCATCCAGCAGGCTCCCTGCCGCGGCCAGCGCAATGGCGTAAAGTCGGTACGCGGACGGCAACAGCAGGCAGGCCACAACCGCCAGCACGATCCAGATAATCAGGCCCTGCTCGCGAAAGAGCACCACCAGCGCCCAATAAAAATCGAACGCGATAGCCAGCAGAAAGACCTGCAAATAATGTTTCATACGCGCTCGGCGGTCAGTTGCACCACGCTGATGGTGCGGGCGTTAAACCCGGCTTCACAGTAGCCGAGGTAGTACAGCCACATCCGACGAAACCGCTCATCGAACCCAAGCTTTTCAATCTCCTGCCATGCATGCACGAAGCGCTGGCGCCAGAGAGCCAGCGTGCGGGCATAGTCGGGCCCCATATCAAAGAGATTGCGCATCACGAAATCGGTGTGGCGTGTCATAAGCTCATTCATGGCGGTGATGCTTGGTAAAAAACCGCCGGGAAAAATGTAGCGCTGGATAAAGTCGACGCTTTTGCTGTAGTCGCGATAGCGCTGGTCCTGAATGGTGATGGCCTGTATTGCCATACGACCTCCCGGTCGCAGCCTGGCCTGACAGGTGCGGAAGAAGGTTGGCAGATAGCGCTGCCCCACGGCCTCAATCATCTCTATCGAGACCAGCTTGTCGTACTCTCCGGTGAGGTCGCGGTAATCGCACAGCAGTACCTCAACGCGATCCTGCAACCCGGCGCGGACAATCCGTTCTTTCGCCCAGAGATACTGCTCCTGCGACAGCGTCGTGGTGGTCACCCGACAGCCATAATGACGGGCGGCATATTCCGCCATCGCACCCCAGCCGGTGCCAATTTCCAGCAGGTGATCATTGGCGTTCAGCGCCAGTTGATCGCACAGGCGAGCCATTTTGGCCTGTTGAGCCGCCGTGAGATCCTGCTCATCTGCGGTGAACAGTGCACTGGAGTAAAGCAACTCGTTGTCCAGAAAATGGGCATAGAAGGTATTACCCAGATCGTAATGCGCGGCAATATTTTCGCGGGCCTGGGCGCGTGAGTTTCGCCGCGTCCAGTGACGAAGCCGTTCAAGCGGCCTGCTGAACAGACGAAATCCCTTTTCCAGCCGGCCAAGCACCTGCCCGTTAAGCGCCAGGATCTCAAGCAATGGTGTGAGCTGTGTGGTTTCCCATTCGCCATCCATCCAGGCCTCAGCGGCGGCGAGGCTGCCCCCCGTTAAGACACGCCAGTACACGCCCGGGCTCAGGATCTGAACGTCCGCATGCAGCGCAGCGGATGTCTCGCCGAAATGGAACGTCTGAGCACCCTCACGCAGGGTCAGCGCGCCGCCGCGGATACCGCTTAACAGACGAAACAGCAGCCAGCGCGCGATGCGGACGTTGCGCGGGATATCGGGTTCAAGCGCAAAGACGGGATCGGTCATGAGCGTTCACTCCTGCTGACGGGATGGTTATACAGCGGCACGCGCTTGAGCCACAGCCGCAGCGCCTGCCAGTAAATAGCGAAAACGGTTTTGAGGGTCATCAGTGGAATGCGCAGCAGCAGCGACCGCAGTGCCGCCCGGGTAAGCGGCTCCCGGCGTAGCGCCAGCGTGGCGTCAAACACCTTCGCTTCCTGATGGTTTTCAATGTGCATATGCAACGAGTCGTCAGGCGGGTTAAAGCGCCAGTGGTAGACCATGTCCATCGGGTTAAAAGGGGAAACATGAAACGCTTTTTCTGTGGGACGCGCATCCTGCCCATTCACCGCGTAGTAATGACGCTCATTCCACGGGGTATTGCGAACTTCCGCCAGCACCCAGCGCAGCGTCTCCGCCCGGTCATAGCAGTAGTAAAAGTTGACCGGATTAAAATGGAATCCGAAGTAGCGCAGCTGCGTCAGGAGCATAACCCGCCCCTGCGGCCGTTCTCCGGTCAGGCTTTCAAGCCTGGTGAGGACGTTCTCTTTAAGTGGCGTGCCCAGCGGATAATCCGCATCATGGAACGAAGCGGCGGCAACGCGATTGCGACGGACCCCGACCGCGGGCAACGTCTCCAGCTCATCGAGATCGAGCCAGGCCATAAAGACGCTGTAGCGGAACTGGTGCGCTTTCGGACGGAAGCGACGATGGCGTAATACACCGTGATAGAGGCAGCTGTTCATTTCAGTTCCCCTCCCCGGCGGCTATCGCATTCACCACGTCCAGCGCACTGCGCACGCCATCTTCATGAAAGCCGTTGTACCAGTAAGCGCCGCAGAACCAGCTACGCTGGTGGCCGTTAATCTCACCGCGACGCGCCTGTGCACGCCAGCTTTTGGGGTTAAACAGCGGGTGTTCATAGACAAAGCGTTTCAGAACAAAGCGTTCATCCACGGGGATGTCCGGATTAAGGGTGACGCAGAACAGCGGGCTACCCGCAGGCAACCCCTGCAAAATATTCATGTTGTAGGTGACGCAGGCGCTGGCCTGATCCTGCTGGCTCAGACGGTAGTTCCAGCTCGCCCAGGCACGCTGACGTACCGGTAGCCAGCGCGGATCGCTGTGAAGCACCACCTCATTACGCTGCCAGCCGATATCGCCCAGCACGTCCTGCTCAGCCGCGCTCGGCGCGTCAAGCATCGCCAGCGCCTGCCCGGAGTGACAGGCAAAAATCACCTGATCAACGCTGTGGCTCGCGTTGTCGAGCTGGATCGTTACCCCATTCTGCTGACGAATCACCCGCTGCACCGGGGCGTTGAGGTGCAGCGTCAGGCGGTCACCGAGTTTATCCAGCATGGCGCGGATGTATTCCCGCGAACCTCCGGGCACGACGTACCACTGCGGACGATGCGTCACATCCAGCAGGCCGTGATTGTCAAAGAAACGCAAAAAGAGCGGCAACGGAAAACGTTTCATCTCCTGCAACGACGATGACCAGATGGCCGCCCCCATTGGCAGAATGTAGTGACGCGCGAAAAACGGCGTAAAGCGGTACCTGTCCAGAAACGTCTGCAGCGTCGCGTGCGGATCTGGCTCGCTCTCCAGCGCCTGTTTCGCCAGGCGATTAAAGCGGACAATCTCCCCGAGCAGCCGCCAGAACGACGGGTTCACCAGGTTTCGACGCTGGGCAAATAACGAGGTCAGGGTGTGTCCGTTGTACTCCAGCCCGGTTTGCGGGTTATGCACCGAAAAGCTCATCTGCGTCTTTTGCCCACTGATACCCAGCTCGCTCAGCAGGCCCATAAATCGTGGGTAGGTACGGTCGTTGTAGACGATAAAACCGGTATCGATGGCGAAAGTGCCCTGTGGCGTCGGCACGTCAACCGTCGCGGTATGCCCGCCGGGAGTGGCCCCCGCTTCGAACAGCGTCACCTCATGATGACCGGCAAGACGCCAGGCACAGGTCAACCCGGCGATGCCGCTGCCGATAATGGCAATCTTCATGAACGCACCATCCTGCGCAGCAGTGTGCGCTGAAGAAACGCGGGAAGCCCTGAGAGCAACCGCAAGATAAGGCCAAACCCCACCGGAAACGCAATTTGCATTTTCCCTTTGGCCAGCCCGGTCCGAATGGCCTGCACGGCCTCCTCAACGCTCACCCTGCCCGGCATGGCAAAGTCATTTTTTCGCGTCAGCGGCGTATCAACGAAGCCCGGAAATACCACCGTCACGGCGATCCCTTTCGGCTCCCAGTCGAGCCGCAGACTGTCGGCAAACCAGCTCAGCGCCGCTTTGGACGCGCCGTAAGCCTCTGCGCGCGGGAACGTCAGCCAGTGCGCCATGGAGCTGACCAGCACCACGCGGTTGCCTGAAACCAGCTGCGGCTGTAACGCGGCGAGACAGTTCACCGGCCCGAGGAAATTGGTGGTCATCACCCGCTCTACCAGCGCTGCATCCACCACGCCCTGCTCAAGGTATTCGCAGGTACCGGCGCAGAGAATAACCAGGTCGGCATAGCAGCCCGTCAGCGCCTGGCGACAGGCGTCCCTGTCTGTCATATCGAACAGGCGAACCGTGATAGTGGGGCTGTGCTGATGCAGGGCGTCCAGACGCGCCGGATCGCGCCCGCAGGCGATAACCGTGTGGCCGTCAGCAGCGAAGGATTTCGCCAGCCCGGCGCCGATGCCCGAACTTGCTCCGGTAATCAGAACCGTGCTCATGCGTTCACCCTCCGCTTCACGCCGCGCACTGCCCAACCGAGCAGCGGAAGGTGTTCGTAGATCATCTCTCCGGCGTCGTAATAGTCACGCTGGCGAGTAATCAACCCATGTTCGGTCTCCACCACCGAACATCCCGGCAGGTCGAGCGGCTCGCCTCCGGCAATGCGCGGATGCGACCAGTGCATAATCCACGTGACAACGAAACGACGGTCACCGAACAGCGGAGGATCAATGGTAAAACGGCAATTTTCAACATTGGCCAGCAAATGGGTGAAATAGCGCTGGAGCGCGAAAATCCCGTCATGCTCGCCGAACGGATCGATAAGCGTGGCATCCGAATGGTAAAGCCCGACCAGCGCTGAGGGCGGCTGGCTATCCAGTGCGGTGTAGTACTCAACAAACCGACTCACGACAGAGGGCAAAGTGCTCATGGGTCACATCCTGGCGGTAAACAACGTGGCGTAATCGCATAATTAAAACTTACACAATTAACGTTATTTGTCCAAGTTTGTGTAAAACTATTTTTTATTTATATTATTTTTCAAAAAGTTACACCTGTGTTGCCGATGTTTTTTTCAGAACATTTTCTGACGCACCTGTTTCCCGTTTTGCTTTTCAGTTTTACCTTAAGGCGAATTTCCCCTTCTTCTTCCAGACTTATCCTTTTTAATCATAAGGATGAGGAAACCCCGCGATGAAACGTTTCTTTCTGTCACTTTTCTCCAGTCCGGAATCATTGCTCCAGGTGATGAGCCAGCAGGAAATTATCGAAGCCGTGGAGGATGGCGATCGCATCATCATCGACCAGGACGGGAACGCCTCGGTGAACTACAAGAGCAACGAGGTGCGACAGGATTTCCTGCGTCATGTTAACGCGCTGAAGAGGGCCTGATATGGGAACGGCTATCTTTATGGTGCTGATGGTCTGTGGGTACTGGTACACCAGCCGTGACCTGTCGACCCGTTTTAAAATCAAGCGATCTTTCGGCTGGGATGTCTATTTTCTCGTTGCCCTGTATGGCTGTATCTTCGTTCTGCAAGGGGTGATCGCCACGGGGCTGCTCTGGCTGTTGCTCTATGCACTTTCTGCCGCCGACAACACCTTCCACTTCACCGCGCAAACCTATGCCGACTGGCAAATAGATTTTATGAACTGGAGCTTTTTAGGTATTCAGGCACCGGTTGTCGTCATGCTGGCCTTCGCCATCCTGTTTTGTCTTTATCGTTCTAACTGGGCAGGCAGCGCCAGGCTGGACGGAGAAGGCAGGAAGAAGCTCTACAAACGTCTCGCGCAGTCGAGCGGTATCGAACAACTGCTGTATCAGTGTATGGAGCAAGGGGAGCTGGCGCAGGTGACGCTGCGTTCGAGACGGATTTATGTCGGCATGATCCACACCGCAACGCTCGAGTATGAAAAAACCGCCAATATCGTGCTGATCCCCATGCTAAGCGGCTATCGCGATGAGAAGACAATGCGGATCTGCATCGAAAATAATTACAGCAAATGGTATGCCCGCCACGACATTACTCTGGATTCAGAACCCGGAAGCGCAATGGACTTCAGAAAGGTGATCATGCTGAACCAGATCGAGAGTATTTCCCTGTTTGATCCGGCCAGTGCCAGCTCGCTGGCGATGGCGGAACGGGCAGAAGATGATGACTAAAGGCAGGAGCCTGGCATTTACTGCCAGGCTCAGCGCCAGCCCTTCCATGCTAAGCGTATTTCGTCGACGGCCGATCGTGCCCCGGGTCAGGCGGCGTTTTCTGTCAGCCGTTCTACTCCCTTTTTCAATGAGCTTATGACCTCATCCGCTGCGATCCCCATTTGCGCATGAATAATCGCACCGTCGATCAGCATCATGATTTCATTAACGGTTTTCTCATCAGTTATGCCGGTCAGGGACGCTATTTTTGCCTTTGTTTCGGTTTTATGATTGCGGCAAATATCTTTTATTTCGCCTTCATTTTCTTCAGATTTTGCTTCTGCGCTGGCATTAATAAAGGCGCACCCATGGAATAACGGTGAAATAAACCATTCATACAGCGTGTCAGATAATGCACTGGCCGGGGTTTTACCCGCAGCAAGATGTCGACGCAGCGTGCTTTCAAACCAGTCAATCCATATTTCGTGTCGATAGTGGAGATAGGCAACAATAAGTAAACTTTTCCCAGGAAAATGGCGATAAAACGTCACTTTAGTGACTTTAGCCTGCTTGATAATGGTATCCACGCCCGTTGCTTTAAATCCGCTGGAATAAAACAGATCGTGCGCGGTAAGCAAGATTTTTTCCCTCACACTGAATGTTTTATCGTTATTCAAGTTGACTCTGTTCACAGATCGACGGCCTCAATTGACAGGTTGACAGCGTTATTTTTCAGGCCTAGATTAACACCAGTAGACAGACCTGTCTACATAATACCAACCAGAGGTAGCCGAAATGAACACACGCCCCCCTTTACCGCCTTTTACGCGTGAAAGTGCCATCGAAAAAGTCAGACTGGCAGAAGATGGCTGGAACAGTCGCGACCCGGCCAAAATCGCACTTGCCTATTCGCTGGATACCCAGTGGCGAAACCGCGCGGAGTTTGCCACTAACCGTCAGGAAGCGCAGGCATTCCTGGAGCGCAAATGGAAAAAAGAGCTGGATTATCGTCTGATCAAAGAGCTGTGGGCATTTACGGAAAACCGTATCGCCGTGCGCTATGCCTATGAATGGCATGATGATTCAGGCAACTGGTATCGCTCTTACGGTAATGAAAACTGGGAATTCGAGCCGGATGGTCTGATGAAGCGCCGCTTCGCCTGCATCAACGATATGCCGATAAAAGCGTCTGAGCGCCTGTTTCACTGGCCGCTGGGCAGACGTCCTGATGACCACCCTTCACTGAGCGACCTGGGGCTGTAGGTTTCGTCAGGATCATGCTTCGCCATTACGGGGGGTTATACGCTCCGGGTAACCTTTCGGTTACCCGGGCGGGCTTATCTTTTACACCACGAAAAAGAGGCAGACTATTATTTAAATCACACCCAACTGTTTCATCAGCGTCAGGTTATCTTCAATATGCCAGTTGGAAACTATTTTACCGTTGCCGATCTCATAGATATCCGTCGCGATAAAATCAACGTTCTGACCCTGCCCTTTTATTTTGCCAAATGTCCCGCTGAAATGGCCGTGGAAATGCAAATGGGAGACGACACGATTACCCGTAACGATCATTTGTTCCACCTCGCAGCGTAAATCCGGCACCGCGGTACGAAATACCCTTGAGGCCATAATGGCGCCCTCCGGCCCCTGTTTACGGCCTTCCGGTGGGGTTTTATCCACAAAATTAACCGCCAGCGCTTCCCGCGCCAGAGACTCTTTGCCGGTATCCCAGAACGTGGCATACGTAACGGCCGCATGTTCGCTCGCCGTTAATTGCGTTTGCGACAGCGTGTTATCCACGATAAGAAGATTCGGTTTCACCCGGTCGCTCTGGGCCGAATAAGCCACACCGGATACGCCAGCCAGAATTAACGCCAGCACAGCTGGACGTGCATATGTTGAATATTGCATAAACGCTTACAACCTGAGATTACGTTTTCCGCCAGCATGTTCACTGCCGGAATCAATTCGGATCAACACGGGGTCAGTTAAGTAATGCCCCGCCCTCAATATCAATCACCGAGCCCGTAACAAAGGCATTATCGATGGCAAAGAGATAGCCCTGAGCAACGTCTTCCGCTCGTCCCCACGCTTTAGCGGGCAACGTTTGTGCTGCAACAGTCAGCATTTTTTCCCGCGCAGCCGCATCCATCCCGGCGTGGGCTTCGGTATCGGTCAGACCCGGGCTGATGACGTTTACGCGACGCGGTGAAAGTTCTTTTGCCAGCACTTTTGTTGCCGCCTCGATGGCGGCGTTCATGGTGGTTTTGACTATGGCACCGGCTACCACGCGGCGTGCAACAAATCCGCTGGTCAGCGTCAGCGTACCGCGGAGCGAAATATTCCCGCTCAAATACCTGGCGACATGCATGCTGCCCCAAAATTTGGTATCAAAAGCCAGTTTCGCCGCGCCAGAGTCGAGGCTGGAAAGCGGCCCTCCCGGTGCCTGAGAGCCGGCCGTGACAATAATATTGTCGACCTCACCCAGCGTTTCGCTTAACGCGATCACCTCTGCTTCATTGCTAATATCGAGGACGAGGGTCTCAACAGAGGCGGGAGATGGACTCAGCCGCGCGCGGGCAGCGTTCAGTTTCTCTTTATTGCGTCCCGCGAGAATAATGGCGTCGCCGCGTGCTGCCAGGGCACGGGCTACAGCAAAACCAATACCGGACGCGCCGCCAATAATTAACGTTTTACGGGTCATCATTTTTCCTCACACAGGTTGTAGGTGGGGTAATCGGTATACCCCACCGCTGTACCACCAAAGAGCGTGGCGGGATCGCTGACGTCATTCAGCGGCCAGTGATGCGCCAGCCGCTGTGGTAAATCGGGGTTGGCAATAAACGGGCGTCCAAACGCAATCAAATCGGCATACCCTGCTGCGAGGATTTTTTCCGCCTTTTCGGGGGTATAATTTCCTGCCACGATCAGGGTGCCACGGAATGTTTCGCGCAGTTTTTTGCGGAAACTCTCCGGAACCTGTGGCGCATCATCCCAGTCGGCTTCCGCCAGGTGAATAAACGCAATGCCTCGTTGCTGGCACCAGGCCGCGAGGGCGAGAATGGCTTCGATGACCTGCGGATCGTTCATTCCCCGCTGTGTAATAAACGGCGAAAGCCGGATACCGGTGCGCTCAGCGCCAATGGCCTCTGCAATGGCATCGAGCACCTCCTGCGCGAAGCGGATCCGGTTCACGAGACTGCCGCCATACTCATCCGTACGGATGTTTGACGTGGATCTCAGGAACTGATCAATCAGATAGCCGTTTCCGCCGTGCACCTCCACGCCATCAAACCCGGCCTGAACGGCATTAAGCGCCGCCTGTCGGTACTGATCGACGACGCGCACGATCTCTTTTCGCGACAGCACGCGTGGCGTCGGGCAGTCAACCATTTGACCTTCGCCATGTTCATTCACCACCCATACTTTCGCATCGGGTGCCAGCGCGGAGGGCGCGACGGGCAGTCCGTCTTCGTGAAAACGGGCATGAGACATCCGCCCCACGTGCCAGAGCTGGGAAAAAATCACCCCTCCCGCCTGATGGACCGCACCGGTAGTGAGTTGCCATCCCGCAACCTGCTCTGGCGTATGGATCCCCGGAGTCCATGAATAGCCCTGGCCCTGAGGCGAAATCTGCGTGGCTTCGGTGATGATTAAGCCCGCACTGGCCCGCTGTCGGTAATATTCAGCCATCAGCGTCGAGGGAATATTTCCCGGCTGATGAGCGCGGGCACGGGTCATGGGTGCCATGACGATGCGATTTTTCAGGTTGAGATCCTCTAACCTGTAGCGTTCAAAAAGTGAGGTCTGGTTCATCTGGACGTCCCTTGTGGTTACGATGAAATCACTTTACAGGCGGCATCTGATTTTGATAATTACACTAAAATCAGATGCACTTTTCGGTAAATATGAATAATGGGTAAACTCGAAGATATGGCGCTGCTGGTTGAAGTGGCCGAGGCTGGCGGGCTTTCCGCCGCTGGCCGCCGCCTGTCACTTTCCCCGGCCACCATGACCGCCCGCCTCAAGGCGATTGAAGAACGCTACCAGACGCGCCTGTTTCACCGTTCCACGCGGGCTATATCCCTCACCCGGGCGGGCGAAGAGTTTTACCATGCGGCACTGCGCGTGCTGGAAGAGATGCATCATGCCGAGTCGTTACTGGCACAAAAAGAGGGCGTGCTCAGCGGCAACATTCGTCTTTCCGCCCCCTCTGACTTTGGCAGGCAGTATCTCAGCCCCGCCGTCATGGCATTTTCCCGCCTGCATCCGGAAATCAAATTTTTCATTTACTTAAGAGAACACGTAGAGGATCTGGTCGCTAACCGGCTGGATATGAGCATTCGCTTCGGCAACCTGCCAGACAGCAGCCTGGTGGTCAGAAATATCCGTCCCAATCACCGGGTGCTGGTCGCGTCAGCAGCGTATCTTAACGACCAGGGTATCCCTGCCTCCTGTGACGCGCTGACGGACCACCGCTGTCTGGCGCTGGAGTCGCAAGGGGTGGTGATGAATGAATGGCGGTTTGAGGTTGAGGGGAAAGAGCGCGTCGTTCGCGTAGAGCCTGCCATGGTCTGTGATGACGGGGCGCTGCTTCGTCAGTGGGCCCTCGACGGGGCTGGCATTGCGGGCAAATCGTGGTGGGACGTGAAGGACGATGTCGAGAAAGGTAGGCTGAAAGTGTTGCTTGCCGGGAGCTTCACCGGCTTTAGCCGGTTTGATCGCAAAGATGTCGGGCTACAGTTTGTCTACCCGCAACGGAAACTCCAGCCGCTTCAGGTCACCGCATTTAGCCAGTTTTTTATCGACTGGCTTAAAAAGACTGAACGCGGTGAGCTGATGACGTCGTGAAGCCGCCGGTTGCGTTAAACGGCCCGCGTCAGCCGTTTAAAATACATCAACACACGGCTGACCGACTTTATGAAGGGCATCGGTCAAGCGGGTCCGAAGTTCATTCAGCACCGCTTCTTTCTCCGCCAGTTGCGCCAGTTTGCGCCGCAAAGCGGCCTGTTTTTCCTCCGCGGTAAAGCGGTCATCAACCCAGACCGCCAGAACATCGGCGATTTCAGCCAGGGTAAACCCCAGCATTTTGGCATGCCCGATCAGCTTCAGCCGTTGTAAATCCACAGCCGAGTAGACTTTGTAGTTATTACTGCCGTTTGGCTGCGGAATTTTTTCCAGCAAGCCCGCCCTTTCATAATAACGCACCGTCTCTTTCGATAACCCAGTTCTGGCACACAGCTCGCCGATCCTCATCGCGTCGTTCTCACCTTGTAAAAATCACGCTTGACCGTGTACCTGAGTACACGGTTTATCCTGTGCCGCACAGACAGGGAAAACGGGATTTATGTTATGAATTCTTTTGATTATACAGGAAAAACAGCACTGGTTACCGGTGCATCCTCGGGCATCGGACGGGAGTTCGCCCGCCAGCTCGCGGCCCGTGGCGTGGGGTTGATCCTGGTTGCCCGCTCCGAGGCAACGCTGCAGGCGCTTGCGGCTGAGCTTCAGAAAACGCACAGCGTATCACTCACCGTTATCGTGCAGGACTTAACGCTGCCTGAGGCCATTACCCACATTGTGGAACGGCTGGAAGCGTTACGGCTTTATCCCGATATTTTGATTAATAGCGCGGGGTTTGCCACCTACGGGCGATTTGAAAAGCTATCTCTGGCGCGCCAGCGTGAAGAGATCAACGTCAACTGCGTCGCTCCCGTGGCGCTCGCGCACGCCCTGCTGCCCGCGATGCTGCGTAAAGGTTCAGGCGTGATGATTAACGTGGCCTCAACCGCTGCCATGCAACCGGATCCGTATATGGCAATTTATGGGGCAACAAAGGCATTTTTACTCTCCTTTTCGAACGCGCTGTGGGGAGAATACCGCGCTCACGGCATCCGCGTGCTGGCGCTTTGCCCCGGCGCAACGGATACCGCCTTTTTTGAGGTGGTGAACGCCGAGGAAGCGTCAGTGGGCAAAAGAATGCCAGCGCAGAACGTGGTCGCGCTGGCGTTACGGGCCGTGGATACGCAACGCAATACGCTGATCCCCGGCTGCGGCAACTGGCTGCTGGGCCAGTTACACCGGTTTGTCACCCGCCGACGTCTGGCGATCATTGCTGAAAAAGTATTACGACCTAAGCCTGCCGGTCAGGGGACGCGCTCAGACGCATAATCCCGTTCAGGCCAAAGCGTGACGTTTCAGTGCCGCGCAATTGCACTGAAACGCGCGCAACCTCTCGCAAAGACTGACAATATCCCGCGAAAAACAGTGATACACTTAGCCGACCTGGTTGATGATGCAGTCTTAACGGCTCAGGGCTAACGAGTATTATCCCTCGGGTTCCACAGACGACTGTGCATGTGCCATCTGCCCACTCAACCATGTGACCTAATTACCAAATGGTCACACGTTGTCAATCGGAGCCTGTCACGCTAAGCTGAAATAATGACTAAAGACATGAACACCCCATCCACACGTGGTCCACTCGATCACACGGTCCGAGAGCAAATCGTCGAAGCGGCGTATGAGCATTTCGGCCATTACGGCTATGAAAAAACCACCGTCGCTGAACTTGCCAAAGCCATCGGTTTTTCAAAAGCCTATATCTATAAATTTTTTGATTCCAAGCAGGCAATCGGCGAGGTCATCTGCGCGAACCGTCTTGATATGATCATGGCGGCGGTCAATGCAGCCATCGCTGATGCGCCATCCGCCAGCGAAAAGCTGCGTCGTCTGTTCAGGGCGCTCACCGAGGCGGGAAGTGAACTGTTTTTCCATGAGCGTAAACTTTACGACATCGCCGCCGTTGCCGCGCGGGACAAGTGGCCTTCAACCGAAAGGTATTCCGAACGTCTGCTGAAACTGATTGAGAGCATTGTTGTCGAGGGCAGAAAAGCCGGTGAGTTCGAGAGAAAAACCCCTCTGGACGAAGCTACACTGGCGATCTATATGGTGATGTGCCCTTTCATTAACCCTGTTCAGCTGCAGTACAACCTCGAAGCCGCCCCGACCGCGGCGGTTGTCCTCTCCTCTCTGATTTTGCGAAGCCTGGCCCCCTGATTAGTGACCATTGACTTTATTGGTCACTAGAATGAGAATGCGGATACTGTCCTGTTAATGTAATAAGGGTTCCCATGCTCAGGCTTCATTCAGCCCGCCTTGCCGTATGCCTCCTGCCGTTTGCCCTGGTGGCATGCGGCGATAACCACGCCAGTGACGATCCGCGCACGCAGCCACCGCTTGTCAGGTCTGCGTCCGTGATCCCTGCGAACGAGACGTCACGCGCCTTTACCGGCGTGGTGGTGGCAAGAACGCAAAGTGATTTAGGCTTCAGGGTGCAGGGCAAAATTCTCGAACGTCTTGTCGATACGGGTCAGACCGTTAAGCAGGGCCAGCCTTTAATGCGTCTGGATCCTGTTGATCTGAAATTACAGGCGCAGGCCCAGCAGCGAGCGGTGGATGCTGCCCAGGCGCGCGCACGTAAAGCGTCCAGCGATGAGGCGCGTTATCGCGGCCTTGTGGCATCCGGTGCAGTGTCGGCGTCGGAATACGACCAGATTAAAGCCGCAGCCGACAGCGCCAGAGCGGAGCTCAGCGCTGCCCGGGCACAGGCAGGCGTGGCGCAAAACGCCACCGGTTATGCCGTGCTACTTGCCGATTCAGACGGCGTGGTGATGGAGACGCTTGCCGAGCCTGGACAGGTGGTCAGCGCCGGGCAGGCGGTGATCCGTCTGGCCCGCGCGGGGCAGCGCGAGGCGCTGGTCCAGTTGCCGGAAACCCTGCGCCCTGCCGTGGGAAGTACAGCCCTGGCAACGCTCTACGGTAACGAAAAGCAGCCCGTTAGCGCGAAGCTGCGCCTGCTGTCTGATTCAGCCGATGCGACCACCCGTACCTTTGAGGCCCGATACGTGCTGGATGGCGCGCTGGCGAACGCGCCGCTGGGGGCGACCGTGACGCTGAGCATCGAACACGGCAAAGGCGACAGCCGCGTGATGCAGGTTCCCCTGGCGTCTCTCTACGATGCGGGGAAAGGGCCTGGCGTCTGGCGTATTTCCGCTCAGCCGACAAAAGTCGCCTGGCAGCCTGTCAGGGTGCTTAGCGTAGGGGATGATATCGCCAGAGTGACCGGCGGCGTGCAGCCCGGAGAGAAGATTGTTGCGTTAGGCGTCCATCTTCTGCACGAAGGCGAAGCTGTCCGGCTGGCGGAACAGCGCGATGCCACTCAGGCGGGGATGACACCATGAGTGGAGGTCGTTTCAACCTGTCAGCGCTTGCGGTACGCGAGCGCTCGGTCACGCTGTTCTTGATTATTCTGGTTACCCTTGCCGGTATTTTCTCGTTTTTTGGCCTTGGCCGCGCGGAAGATCCCCCCTTCACGGTTAAGCAAATGACGGTTATCACCGTCTGGCCCGGTGCAACCGCGCAGGAAATTCAGGATCAGGTCGCCGAGCCGCTGGAAAAACGTCTGCAGGAACTCAAATGGTATGACCGCACGGAAACGTATACCCGCCCCGGTATGGCGTTTATCACGCTGTCATTGCAGGACAAAACCCCGCCTTCTCAGGTTCAGGAAGAGTTTTACCAGGCGCGAAAGAAACTGGGGGATGAAACCAAAAACCTTCCGGCAGGCGTCATGGGGCCGATGATCAATGACGAGTTTTCCGATGTCACCTTTGCCCTTTTTGCACTGAAAGCGAAAGGCGAACCACAGCGTCTGTTAGTGCGTGACGCCGAAGCCCTGCGCCAGCAGCTTTTGCACGTTCCAGGTGTAAAGAAAGTGAACATCATCGGGGAACAGGCCGAGCGGATTTACATCTCCTTCTCGCATGACCGTCTGGCAACACTGGGGCTCTCCCCGCAGGATATTTTCACTACGCTCAACAGCCAGAACGCATTAACCGCGGCGGGCTCGATTGAAACGCGCGGGGCGCAAATCTTTATCCGCCTCGACGGCGCTTTCGATAAATTGCAGAAGATCCGCGATACGCCCCTTATCGCGCAGGGCAAAACGCTCCGGCTGTCCGACGTGGCAACGGTTGAACGGGGGTATGAAGATCCACCGACCCTGCAGATCCGTAACCAGCAAGAACCCACCCTGCTGCTCGGTATTGTCATGCGTGAAGGCTGGAACGGCCTGGCGCTGGGTAAAGCGCTGGATGCTGAAACGGCAAACATCAATGCGAATATGCCTCTGGGGATGACCTTAACGAAAGTCACCGATCAGTCGGTGAATATCCGCTCGTCGGTCGATGAGTTCATGATCAAGTTCTTCGTCGCCCTGCTGGTGGTGATGGTGGTGTGTTTTGTCAGTATGGGGTGGCGCGTGGGCATCGTTGTCGCGGCGGCAGTGCCGCTGACGCTGGCGGTCGTTTTTGTCGTGATGGAAGCCTCCGGTATAAACTTCGACCGCGTTACCCTGGGCTCCCTTATTCTCGCCCTCGGCTTACTGGTTGATGATGCCATTATCGCCATCGAAATGATGGTGGTAAAAATGGAGGAAGGCTACGACAGAATCAAAGCCTCCGCCTACGCCTGGAGCCATACCGCCGCGCCAATGCTGGCCGGAACCCTGGTGACAGCCATCGGGTTTATGCCGAATGGTTTTGCGCAGTCAACCGCCGGGGAGTACACCAGCAATATGTTCTGGGTAGTCGGCCTCGCCCTGATAGCTTCGTGGTTTGTGGCGGTGGTATTCACCCCTTATCTGGGCGTCAAAATCCTGCCGGACATCGCAAAAGTCGAAGGCGGTCATGCCGCCATCTATGACACCCCGCGCTATAACCGTTTTCGTCATACCCTGAGCCGCGTGATCGCCCGAAAATGGATCGTCGCCGCGTCCGTCGTGGCCATCTTCACCCTCGCAGTACTGGGGATGGGGCTGGTTAAAAAACAGTTTTTCCCGACGTCCGACCGCCCCGAGGTGCTGGTGGAAGTGCAGATGCCGTATGGCACATCGATTGAGCAAACCAGCGCCGCCACCGCGAAAATCGAAGCGTGGCTGCGCAAACAGCCTGAAGCCAGCATCGTCACCGCCTACATTGGCCAAGGTTCGCCGCGTTTTTATCTGGCGATGGCCCCTGAGTTGCCCGATCCCTCTTTCGCGAAGGTTGTCGTCATGACGGACAGCGAGAAGTCACGCGAGGCGCTGAAGTTCCGCCTTCGCGAAGCGGTAGCCCGCGGGCTGGCTCCGGAGGCACGCGTGCGAGTCACGCAGCTGGTGTTCGGGCCTTATTCTCCCTTCCCGGTCGCCTGGCGTGTAATGGGACCGGATGTCAATAAACTGCGTGACATTGCAGATAACGTCAAAGGTGTGCTGCAGGCCAGTCCGATGATGAGAACCGTCAATACCGACTGGGGTTCACGCGTACCGACCCTGCATTTCACCCTCGATCAGAACCGCCTGCAGGCTACCGGTTTAACGTCGAACGCCGTTGCCCAGCAGCTTCAGTTCCTGCTGTCGGGCGTTCCCATCACCTCCGTGCGGGAAGATATTCGCTCGGTACAGGTTACGGGCCGCGCCGCGGGTGATATCCGCCTCGATCCAGCGAAGATAGAGGGCTTTACCCTGGTGGGTAACGCCGGGCAACGCGTTCCGCTGTCACAAATCGGGGAGATTGAGATCCGAATGGAAGATCCGCTGTTGCGCCGTCGCGATCGTACGCCCACGATTACCGTGCGGGGAGACATTGCCGAAAACCTTCAGCCCCCGGATGTGTCAACCGCCATCATGAAACAGCTGCAACCCCTTGTTGATTCGCTTCCACCTGGCTATCGCATCGAAATGGCGGGATCGATTGAGGAATCCGGCAAAGCCACCCAGGCCATGGCCCCGCTGTTCCCCATCATGATTGCCCTGACGCTGCTGATAATCATTCTGCAGGTGCGTTCACTCTCGGCCATGGTCATGGTATTCCTGACCGCACCGCTGGGGCTTATTGGTGTGGTTCCTACGCTGCTGCTTTTCAATCAGCCGTTTGGCATCAATGCCCTCGTCGGCCTGATCGCGCTTTCGGGGATCCTGATGCGAAACACGCTGATACTCATTGGTCAAATCGATCACAACCAGAAGGACGGTCTCGATCCGTTCCACGCCGTGGTTGAGGCGACCGTACAGCGCGCGAGGCCGGTCTTACTGACGGCCATGGCCGCCGTGCTGGCGTTCATTCCCCTGACACACTCCGTGTTCTGGGGAACGCTGGCCTACACGCTGATTGGCGGAACGCTAGGGGGAACCATTATTACCCTCGTCTTCCTGCCTGCGATGTATGCGATCTGGTTTCGGATCAAGCCCGCCGCCTGACGGTGCCGGGCTGGCGTCCGGGATAAGCCCGGCAATCCAGTCTGCAAAGGCACGCACTGCGGGAGAGAGAAAACGCTGATGGGGATAAAGCAACGTTACGGGCACCGAAGGCGGTTGCCAGTCAGCCAGAACCTCAACCAGCCTTCCCTCCCGCAGATGCGCTGAGACAATACTCTCAGCCAGCTGCGCCAGCCCGAAACCTTCAAGGCACATGTTGATATAAAGCCCGGTGGCATTTACGGCCGCTTCGCCGCGGACAGGGATGGAGACCGTCTCTGTCCCGCGGACAAAGCGTAACGCATCCGCCCGTCGGGTCTGATCGGAAAAATAGTGTATCGCCCGATGCTGTGATAAGTCGTCTGGCGAGCGGGGAGTACCGAACTTCCTGAGATAGTCCGGTGAGGCACAGGTCACCCAGCGAAACCGGCCCAGAGGACGGGCAACAAGAGTCGAGCTATTCAGATCCCCCGTTCGGATCACACAGTCCACCCCCTCCTGCACCAGATCAACCTGCCGATCGTTGACGCCCAACATCAGGTAGATATCCGGATAAAGCCGGGAAAAATCTTTCAGGTGAGGCATCACGATGAAATCCGCGATCCCGCCCGGCATATCCACCCGCAAGCGTCCCTGCGGGCGCCGGACTGACGCCGTCAGGCTCGTTTCCGCATGATCGATTAACGCCAGTATTTCCTGGCATTGCGCCAGATACTGCACACCTTCAGCGGTGAGGCTCACCCGCCTTGTCGTTCTGTTAAGCAGGCGCACCTGGAGGTAATTCTCCAGATTTTTTATGCTGCTGGTGACCGTTGACGAAGGCAGAGAAAGCGTTTCGGCTGCGCGGACAAAGCTTCCGGCCTGCGCTACCCGCATGAAGATCTGCATTGCCTGAATACGATCCATTTTTTCTCCCCCGACCGTCGCTCACATTATTCTTCGTAGATTATGAATAATGAAAACACGTTAAGCATCTTTTTCGCCGTAATCGGGTGGCGTAATTTCTCACCCATGAAGAGACAAAGGACAAGAAGATGAGCGATTACCTGAGAAATATGATTAACAATCAGAGCATAACCCCACCCGCCACGTTGATTAAGGGCGCAACCCTGCTCAGCATGGATGACAGGGTGGGTAATTTTGAGCGCGGCGATATCCTTATCGAAGGCGCAAAGATCGTCGCCATTGGTGAAAATCTGGCAGCAGAAGGCGCCCGCTTAATAGATGCCACACATATGATTGCCATGCCGGGCCTGGTAGATACCCATCGCCATGCCTGGGAGGGACAACTGCGCCGCATTAACCCCGACGCCAAAACGCTTGAAGATTACTGCAACGCCACGCACTTCTCATTCGCCAGGTATTATCGCCCTGCCGATATTTATATCGGCAACCTGCTCACCGCCCTGGGGTGTATTGATGCCGGTATCACCACGGTGATTGATAATTCCCATAACAGCCGCACCGCTGCGCATTCGGACGCGGCCGTTGAGGCCCTGCTGGATGCGGGGATCCGCGCCGTACACGCTTCCGGTGCACCGGTGTCCGGAGAATGGGATCGCGCGCACTGGCCCGGTAACTGGCAGCGCCTGCAAGAAAAGTATTTCCAGAATAACCCTGAAAGTCTTGTTTCGCTGGCGGTCATGGCCCAGCTGGAACCGGAGAGATGGCTGGAGGCCCGCAGGCTGGGGTTGCCAATCGTGACCGAATTCTTTGGGGGTGAAATGGCGTCGCAGCTTGAGGCGCTGCATCAGCAGGGGCTTCTGGGACCGGACAATATTTTTAATCACTGCACCGCACTGCCGGACGACGGATGGAAAATTCTGCGGGACGCGGGCGTACGCGTGAACGTCTGCCCCCGTTCCGATGCGCACTATGGGATTGAAGACGGCATGTTTGCCCTTCAGTCCGCGCTGCGCCACGGCATCAGCCCCGGCCTCAGCGTAGACAATGAAACGTCGTACAGCGGCGACATGTTTATGGAAATGCGCGTGGCTTTTTACCTCCAGCGCGTCATGGGCATGCATCAGCAGCGCTGCTGTGGTTCAGCGCACACCGTAAATACGCTTCATACCCAACAGCTCCTGAAAGCAGCCACCGTCGATGGTGCGGCCTGTGCAGGGTTACAGGAGAGCATCGGCAGCCTGACGCCGGGTAAACAGGCCGACCTGGTGCTTATTAACGCCGGCGATCTCAACCTCTATCCGTCCGGCAATGCATTTGGCACGGTGGTCCATGCGGCAGAGCGCAGCAACATCCATACCGTCATGATTGCCGGACGAATCGTGAAGCAAGACGGCAACGTGCTGGGGGTCGACATCACCCGCCTTCGCGAGGCCATTGATGAATCACGTCATCATCTCTTTACCTCAGCCGGGTATGAGCCGGACATATTTGCTGACGCCTTCCTGCCGCTGGCGCAGGATTAAGCCCCTTCAACCACAACAAATGTCCCGGTTGCCGCCCCCGCGCGCAGCTTTCTGGCGGCCACGTACCCGGGACTGTTATAAAAACGTTTGGCCTCAGCATACGAATCAAACTCTAAAACGACATGGCGTTCATGCGCTTCCCCTTCCAGGTTCTCATATTCCCCGGACCAGACGATGACCCGTGGGTTAAACCCCTGCAGCGCTTCCCCGGCAGCGTTCGCATATTCTGCATAGGCAGCAGGATCTGTGACGGTCACGTGGGCGATTAAATAACCTTTATTCATCTTCTTTATCCTTCCTGAGAACTGTTGCCGGTGGTGTAAAACGCATCAACCTGTTTGACAGCGTTACGCGGTATGAAGACACTCTATTAGTCATCAATAAGGGAATAAATCACCCAAAAAATAACGCACTGTTACCCGGAAGGTGAACAATGAAAAACCTGCATGCACTGACTATTTTTGCGCGCGTCGCAGAAATGCAGAGCTTTACTCAGGCGGCGGAGAGCCTGGGCATTAAGAAAGGCCGCGTTTCAACGGTCGTACGTGAGCTTGAGCATGACCTCGGGACGACGCTGTTGCACCGGACTACCCGTGCGGTACAGCTGACCGAAGACGGTCGGGCTTTTTATTCCCGCGCCCGGGATTTGTTGTCAGATGCAGAAGATCTGCAGTCCATGTTTGCGCCTAGCGGCATGTCACTGCGGGGACGTTTACGCGTCGATATGCCAGCAGTGTTGGCCCAAAGCGTAGTGATTCCCGCCCTGCCACAACTGCTGGACGCGCATCCTGAACTTGAAATAGAACTTTCAAGCACAGACCGGCGAGTCGATCTGGTTCAGGAAGGCTTTGACTGCGTCATTCGTTTTGGGCCCATTGTTGATGAGACCCTCATTGCCCGACCGCTGGGTCAGTTACGGATGATTAACGCCGCCAGCCCACGCTATCTGGAGCGCGTCGGGGTGCCCCAGACGATTGACGACCTGCTTCGTCAGGGACACCGAATGGTGCATTACATGCGAAATTTTGGTGCCCGGCCTGATGGCTGGCAATACCCGGACGGTGATGGCTACCGGTCCGTCATGTTACCCGGCGCCGCGCGGGTCAACAGCGTACCGGCCTATCATGAAGCCGGGCTGGCGGGTCTGGGCTTAATTCAGGGCGGGTATTCCGCGCTGGCGCCCCATATCCAGCGCGGCGCGCTGGTTGAAGTGCTTCCCCATTTGCCTCCTGAACCGCTTAATGCCGCTTTTGTGGTCGCCCATCGGCGTAATTTATCGCAGCGTGTCAGAGCTTTTATGCACTGGACGGAAGTCATTTTAAAACCGTACTTTGATTAATATCCTGCTAAAGATATTCACGCTAATTGTCGGAGGCCGGACGGCAATATTATCTCGCCCAGGGGTGTTTCTTGTGAAAGGAATATACAACGCAAATGCGAATAATGACTAAAACTGGCAGTTGATTGTTATTTGCGTGGCTTTTAAAATTTAATTGCAAGGTATTTATTAAATTTTAATTAGGGACATAAAAATGACAAGAAATACGCTTTTACTGACGATGATGGCCGCCTTTTCAGGCGCAGTATACGCAGGGGAAACGCAATTTACGCCGAATTTCTCACCTGACAGCGTCACCGTTTCAGCCTCGGGCGGGATGCTCAGCGGGAAATCCCATGAAATGGTGTATGACGACGTCACAGGCAGAAAAATCAGCCAACTGGACTGGAAAATTAAAAATGTCGCCATCCTGAAAGGCGATATTTCCTGGGATGCGTACCCTTTCCTGACCCTGAACGCACGCGGCTGGACCTCGCTGGCATCCGGGTCGGGTCATATGGATGACTATGACTGGATGAACGAAAGACAATCCAGCTGGACAGATCATTCGACGCATCCGGCAACTAACGTCAATTATGCCAATGAATACGATCTCAATGTAAAAGGCTGGATATTGCAGGGCGAAAGTTATAAAGCGGGCGTGACTGCCGGTTATCAGGAAACCCGTTTTAGCTGGACGGCGACCGGTGGCTCTTATAATTATGATAACGGTACCAACACGGGGAATTTCCCGGCGGGTGAACGCGGCATTGGTTATAGCCAGCGCTTCTCAATGCCTTATATTGGGCTTGTGGGGCAGTATCGTATTAATAATTTCGAATTTAATGGCCTGTTTAAATTCAGTGACTGGGTGCGCGCTCATGATAACGACGAGCACTATATGCGCGACCTGACCTTCCGCGAGAAAACCTCAGACTCTCGCTATTATGGTGCGTCAGTGGATGCAGGATATTACGTCACGCCACACGCCAAAGTCTTTGCCGAGTTCGCGTATAGCCGTTACAAAGAGGGCAAAGGCGGCACGCAGATTATTGATACTAACACGGGCGAATCCGGGTCAATTGGCGGTGATGCGGCGGGCATTTCCAACAAAAACTATACCGTTACCGCCGGTCTGCAATACCGGTTCTGATTTCGCGCAACGCATCAGGCCAGCGTAAACATGCACAGGCCCCTGACGGGGCCTTTTTCGATGCGCTGCTTTGACATCAGCAGGTGCGCGCCCCTTCATGACGCAGATTTTGGTCGCAGATCCTCGTCAAACTCCAGACGTTTTCGACCGGGCTCCACTTCGCGCAGGGGTTCGACCTGATGCAGGGTCAGCTTGCAGCGATCCACCAGCACCTGATACTCACGCGTGCCCTGCTTCTTCCAGGCAATTTCCTGCTCGCTCAGCACACGTATCGCTTTTGCCGGACTGCCAATGATCAAATGGTTGGCGGGCATCTCCGCTTTCGCTTTCACAAAGGCCGCCGCGCCGACAATGCTGTTTTCGCCAATCACCGCGCCGTCCATGACCACTGCGTTCATCCCTACCAGAGCGTTACGGCGGATAATACAGCCGTGCAGAATCGCGCTGTGGCCGATATGTCCGTCCTCTTCCACCACCGTGTCCTGCTCCGGGAAACCGTGCATGACGCAGTTATCCTGAATGTTCGCGCCGTCTTTCACCACAATCCGGCCAAAATCGCCGCGCAGGCTGGCATTCGGGCCAACATACACGCCTTTGCCCAGGATCACGTCGCCGATGAGCACCGCCGTCGGGTGAACGTAGCTCTCATCAGGCACCACCGGCGTCAGACCGTCAATTTGATAAACGGGCATCTCCACTCCTTATACGATAGTAAGACCACCAAAGCGTTGATAGTAGAGCGTGCCGGGCACAGGCAGTTCGCCGACGGAGGTTTCACCTTTCTCGCTGACAAACGCCAGCGCCCCCGGTGCCACACGCTGATAAATATTAATGCACAGCTGTCGCGCACTTTGTCCGGCCCAGTGTGCAGGCAATAACTCCTCCGGCAACAGCGGGTCTTTCAGCACCACGCGACGGTAAAAATGGATCAGCAACAGCTGGATCTGGAAGCAGCGTTCCGGCGTTAATTCGTCCGGCGCGGCCTCTTTCAGCAGCGGCAGAAGAGGACGGAACGAGTGGATAAACGTCTCGTACATCGCGTTCTGTTCGGTCAACTGCCAGCACTCCTCCACCCGGGCACGCAGCGCCGCGCGGGACAGCGCCAGCGGCGAATGGGCCTCGAAGAAGATGACGTTTTCCGCCACGCCTGCGTCGTGTAAAAGCGACTGCACATCCGCCAGATGCTGCGACGGGGAGGCCATCAGGCTGGGAGCCAGGGTGCCAAAACCCTGCCAGATCAGCTGCTTTTTGACGTCAGCAAGGGTGGTTTTATCCAGGCCTTCCGAGAGCAGCAACAGCCACTTGCCGTCCCACGCGGGGAGTTCAGCACGGTAGATTTTACTCTCCGCGCGGCGGGTCAAACGCAGCCCTTTGTCGCTCAGCCGGTAAAAGCTGCGTCGTCCGATGCGCGACACATCCAGCCAGCCCTCTTTGTTAAGACGAAACAGCGCAGTGCGCACAAAGCGCTCGCCAAACCCCATCCCTTCCAGTAAGGCGGCGAGGCTGCCAAGCCAAATCTCGCCGCCGCGATGTGAAAGCGCGTCACCGTATAATGAGGAGATAAGCGACGTTCCGCTAACGGGAACCGAGCTAACCGCGTGCTGGATAAAGGCATCGAGTTTATTCATGTGATTCATTCTGTTGTTATTTTTGGTCTGGATGAATCATAGCATATTCCCCTCACCCCGGCCCTCTCCCAAAGGGAGAGGGAGACAACGTCCCTTCCCCCCTCTGGGGAGAAGGTTAGGATGAGGGGTGAGGAGTGAGGGAAACTCAACCGTTAGCCGCAACTTTACGCAAATCAAACACCCGACAGGCTTTGCCCTCTGAGCGCGGGATACTGCCGCAGTTGACAATCATCACGTCGGTGGAGATCCCGACCATCGATTTAATCCGATGGCGCAGCTGATGGCACACCTGGCAGCGCTGCTCGTGGGTCAGGGTCAGACTGCTCTCTTTGAGCTCCACCTTCACGGAAAGTGAATCAAGATGACCGCGGCGGTTGACCTCCAGCTGGTAGTGCGGGGAGAGGTGTTCGAACTTCACGATCTCCTCTTCCAGCTGGGACGGGAAGACGTTGACGCCGCGGATGATAAGCATATCGTCACTGCGACCGCTGATCCTGTCCATACGACGCATGGTGCGGGCGGTCCCAGGAAGCAGGCGCGTCAGGTCGCGGGTGCGATAACGAATCACCGGCAGCGCCTCCTTGGTCAGCGTGGTGAACAGCAGTTCGCCCTGCTCGCCATCATTAAGCGGCGTGCCGTCGTTCGGGTTGACGATCTCCGGATAGAAATGGTCTTCCCAGATGGTCGGACCGTCGGCGGTTTCGATACACTCCATCGCCACGCCTGGCCCCATGACCTCGGAAAGCCCATAGATATCCAGCGCGGTGATCCCCAGACGTTTCTCGATTTCGCGGCGCATGGCCTGCGTCCACGGCTCTGCGCCAAATACCCCCACACGCAGGGAGCAGGCGCTGGCATCGCCTCCCATCTGACGTTCCAGCTCTTCGATCAGATTGAGGCAGTAGGATGGCGTCACCATGATCATGTCCGGCTGGAAATCGCGGATCAGCTGCGCCTGTTTCTCCGTCTGGCCGCCGGACATCGGGATAACGGTCGCCCCTAAACGCTCTGCGCCATAGTGCGCGCCCAGCCCTCCGGTAAACAGGCCATACCCATAGGCCACGTGAATTTTGTCTTTCGCACTGCCGCCCGCGGCGCGCAGAGAACGGGCCACCAGGTTGGCCCAGTTGTCGATGTCATGTTGGGTATAACCGACGACAGTCGGCTTTCCGGTGGTGCCGGAAGAGGCATGAATACGCACCACCTGCTCCATCGGCACGGCAAAGGTATCGAACGGATAGTTATCACGCAGGTCCTGCTTGGTGGTGCACGGGAACTTACGGATGTCTTCCAGTGTTTTAAAATCGTCAGGGTGAACGCCCGCGGCGTCAAACTTGCGTTTGTACATCGGAACGTTGTTATAGGCGTGATGCAGCGTCCATTTCAGACGCTCGGTTTGCAGCGCCTGTAATTCGTCAATGGAGGCCGTTTCGATCGGATCAAGCTTTGTTGTATTTGTCATTGTAGGGTACTCACACTGTTATTCGCTCAAACACGCTCAAGGATCATGGCAATGCCCTGACCCACACCGATGCACATCGTACACAGCGCATAGCGCCCGTTGCGTCGATGCAATTCATTGCTCGCGGCCAGCGCCAGTCTGGCACCGCTCATGCCCAGCGGGTGGCCCAACGCAATGGCCCCTCCGTTCGGGTTGACGTGTTCAGCGTCATCCGGCAATCCCAGCTGACGTAACACGCCCAGCGCCTGAGAAGCGAAAGCTTCGTTAAGCTCAATCACGTCCATATCGTTGATGCTGAGCCCGGCACGTTCCAGCACTTTGCGGGTGGCTGGCACCGGTCCTAAGCCCATCAGACGTGGCTCCACGCCAGCGGTAGCCATCGCCACGATCCGCGTGCGCGGGACAAGCCCTTGCGCGTGCGCCATCGACTCGCTGGCGATAATCAACGCCGCAGCGCCATCGTTTACTCCGGAGGCGTTACCCGCCGTCACGACACCGTTCTTGCGAAACGGTGTTTTCAGCGCGGCAAGTTGTTCAAGCGTGGTATCAGCACGGGGATGCTCATCTACCGAAACTTCCGTAACCGTTCCTTTTTTGCCGGGCACCTGCACCGGTACAATCTCCTGCGCCAGAATGCCGTTCTGCTGTGCCTGAGCAGTACGCTGCTGGCTGCGCAGCGCGAAAGCATCCTGATCGGCCCGGCTGATATTTAACAATTCAGCTACATTCTCTGCCGTTTCCGGCATGCTGTCAGTTCCGAATTGCTGATGCATGATCGGATTCACAAATCGCCAGCCGAGGGTGGTGTCGAAAATCTCCGCCTGACGCTGGAACGCCGCCGTGGCTTTACCCATCACAAACGGCGCCCGGGACATTGACTCGACGCCGCCTGCAAGCAGCATGTCGCCATCACCCGCCCTGATCGCCCGTGCGGCAAAGCCAATCGCGTCCAGACCCGAACCGCACAGGCGGTTCAGCGTGGTGCCCGAGACCGTCTGAGGCAGTCCGGCCAGCAGCAGCGACATACGCGCCACGTTGCGGTTATCTTCCCCCGCCTGGTTGGCGCAGCCGAAGATCACATCATCAATCCGCTCGAGGTCGAGCTGCGGATAACGGGCCAGCAGCGCACGCAGTGGCACCGCGCCGAGATCGTCGGCGCGGACGCTGGCCAGCGCCCCGCCATAGCGCCCCACCGGGGTTCGAACGCCATCACAAATAAAAGCGTCACGCATCAGGCTTCTCCTGTCACACTGCCGCCGATGCGGTGAGATTTTCCGCGAAACAGGGCAACGGTTTTCTGTTGTTGGTTCTGAATTTCAATGTCATACACGCCGGTCAGTTTGCCCTGATGCTTAACCCGCGCGGTGGCGGTCAGCGTGTCGCCGGCAAACCCCGGGCGCAGAAAATCGATTGAACAGCCTGACGCCACTGCCGCCAGCCCCTGGCTGTTGCAGGCGTAGGCAAAAGCGGTATCGGCCAGTGAAAACAGCTGTCCTCCGTGGCAGGTTTTGTGGCCGTTGAGCATCTGTGGGGTGATGGTCATCGTCACTACCGCGTAGCCATCGTCCATGTCGATGATGTCGATCCCCAGCGCCTGGGCGCAGGCGTCCTGTTCATACATGGTGCGGGCGTTATGCCAGGCGTTATGACTCATAGCTACTCTCCAGAAGCGCACGCTGGCGCAGCAGTGAACAAGGGCGATAGCGTTCTTCGCCGTAATGGCGTTGCAAATTTTCAAGCAGCGTTAACAGCCGTTGCCAGCCCAGACGCTCCCCCCAGGCAATGGGCCCGTTCGGGTAATTCACGCCGAGGCGCATGGCGGTGTCGATATCCTTCTCGCTGGCCACCCCTTTTTGCAGCGCATCCAGCGCTTCGTTGGCGATCATCGCCACCGTCCGCCAGACCAGCAGGCCGGGGTAATCGGCAATGTGCAGTACCCGGTGTCCCTGCTGCTGCAGGTACCAGACGGCTTTTTGCGTGGCGGTATGCGGGTTATCCGATGCGGCTGCGATCACCGCCACGTCGCGTTCAATGCGGTCAATCACCACGACCGGACAGTGAAAACGCCGGGCCAGCGCCTGAGCGGTCTCCCCCTGGGTTTCAATCAACAGGAGCTCATCTATTTCCGTGACACCGTCACCTCTTCGCTGCACGCGCAGGGGTGTAAAGCTGTCGTTTACTGCGTCAAGCCACGGCACAGACGGTTTCTCACTGTGCCAGTCGTAAACGCCCTTCCCGCTTTTTTTGCCCAGTCGCCCCGCCAGCACCAGTTCCTGCTGCACCAGCGACGGCAGGAAACGACGTTCCTGCCAGAAGGCATTGAACACGGAACAGGTCACCGCAAAGTTGACGTCCTGACCAATCATGTCGGTCAGCTCCAGCGGTCCCATCGGGAAACCGCCGCCGTCGCGCAGGGCGGCATCAATCACTTCTGGCGAGGCGACCTGCTCTTCCAGGGCGCGCCAGGCTTCAGAATAGAACGGACGCGCAACGCGGTTGACGATGAACCCTGGCGTTGACTGGCAGCGGACGGGCTGTTTCCCCCAGTTCAGCGCCAGCTCGCACAGCGCATCGGCCACTTCGGGCGATGTCGCCAGCCCGCTCACCACCTCGACCAGCTTCATTACCGGTGCAGGATTAAAGAAATGCAGCCCCGCGACGCGCTCCGGATGGTGAACATCCGCCGCAATCGCCGTAACAGAAATGGAGGAGGTATTGCTGGTCAGCAAGGTCTGCGGCGGGCAAATCTGAGCCAGTTGCGCAAACAGCGCTTTTTTGACGTCGATACGCTCAGACGCGGCTTCAATCACCAGATCTGCCGCGGCAAGCGCTTCGATATCCGTTACCGGCAGCAGCCTGGCAAGTATCTGGCTGCCAGCATCGGCGGAAAGTTTTCCGCGAGTCACCCGGGAGGCGAGACGCTGGCGGATCCCGTCAATCGCGCGTGAAATCGCGTCTGAAGCAATGTCATACATCAGAACCTGATGCCCATGACTCGCCGCAACTTCCGCAATTCCCGCACCCATCGTGCCGCTTCCAATGACGGCGACAGTACGAACCGTGATCGCCATCTTATTTCCCCGTGAATGTCGGTGCGCGTTTGGCAAGGAAGGCGCTGACCCCTTCCCGGTAGTCGTCGCTGCGACCGGCCAGACGTTGATAATCGCGCTCCAGGTCAAGCTGGGCGTCGAGGGTGTTGGTCTCTGCCGCGTTAATCGCCTGCTTAATCAGCCCCAGACCAAAGGTGGGCTGAGAAGCAAAGTGCAGCGCCATCTGCTGGGCCGTGGCGGAGAGGTGTTCGTCATCCACCACCTGCCAGATCATCCCCCAGGCGTGTGCCTGTTCGGCGCTGAGTTTGTCTCCGAGCAGCGCCAGTCCCATTGCGCGGGCGCGCCCGGCGACGCGCGGCAGGAACCATGTTCCCCCGCAGTCCGGCACTAATCCGAGCTTGCTGAAAGCCATCACAAAGGTGGCAGAACGGGCGGCAATGACCATGTCACACCCCAGCGCCAGCGTGGCCCCGGCCCCGGCGGCCACGCCGTTGACCGCGCAAATCACCGGTTTCGGCAACGTCGCAAGACGGCGAACCAGCGGGTTGTAGAACGTCTCCACGGACATTCCCAGATCCGGCGCCGGACCGTTAGGGTCGACGTTGCGGTCATTAAGATCCTGACCCGCGCAGAAGCCGCGCCCCGCCCCGGTAATAAGCAGACAGCGGATGGTGTCATCGCGCTCGGCCTGTTTAAGGCACTCAGCGAGTTGCTGATGCATCACGTCGTTAAAGCTGTTCAGACGCTCCGGGCGGTTCAGCGTCAGGGTCATCACGCCTTGTTCTACATGACTGAGAATAAATTCCACGATTAGCGTCCTTTAAAGTCGGGGGTACGTTTCTGTAAGAATGCGTCGATGCCTTCTCGCCGGTCTTCGGTCGCTGAAAGCAGCGTAAACAGCTGTCGCTCCTGGACCAGTCCGGCCTGCAGGGAAACCTCCTGAGACTGGCGCAGCGCCTGCTTCGCCGCCTGGAGCGCCAGCGGTGAGTGTCGTGCCATCAGCGCCGCCTGTTTCAGGGCATATTCCAGCGTCAATGAAGCCGGGAACACATCGCTGACCAGCCCGGCGCGCTGCGCCTGCTGCGCGGTAATGCTCTCCCCGGTCAGCACCATTTTGCTGGCCAGCGATTTGCCCACGCTACGAATCAGGCGCTGCGTACCGCCCGCCCCGGGCATGATGCCGAGCGTAATTTCCGGCAGACCAAAACGGGCGTTATCCCCGGCAATCACCACGTCGCACAGCAGCGCAAGCTCGCAGCCCGCACCCAGCGCGAAGCCGTTGACGGCGGCAATCAGGGGTTTATTGAAGGCGTTGATCCGGGCCCACAGCTGGGGACGGATATCGTTCAGGGTGGCAGGCAGGTCTTTCTCCGCCATTTCGTTGAGATCTGCGCCGGCGGCAAAGCAGCGTGCGTTGCCGTAAATCACGCAAACGGAGAGATCGCGATCGGCCGCAGCGGCGTCGAGCGCGTCAGCAATCTGCTCTAACAGGGCGTTATTCAGCGCGTTGCGTGCCGCCGGACGGTTGAGCGTCAGCTGCAGGACACGACCATGACGGGTGACCATCAGTTCGCTCATGCCATCCCCCTGGAGTCAAAATCGACTATCACGTCAGCGGTTAACGGCAGCGACTGACAGCTCAGCACATACCCGACCGCCAGTTCGTCCGGCTCAAGGCTGTAGTTCGTCGCCATATCAACTTTGCCACGCAGCACTTTGCATTTGCAGGTCGCGCATACGCCGCCCTTGCAGGCATACGGCAGGTCGGCGCCCTGACGCAGGGCGGCATCAAGAATGCTTTCATCGTTTGCCGTGAGGGTAATTTCCCGGTCGCGACCGTCCTGACGCACGGTGACTTTTTGCCCTTCAGCCTGCACGCTGACCGTGCGTTTGCCGGTCGAGCCTGGCGTATTAAAACGCTCAAGGTGAATCGATTTCTCTGGCATCCCCAGCGCTTTCAGCGCCGCTTCCGCGTCGTCCATCATGGCGGACGGGCCACAAATAAAGGCTTCGTCGTACTGGCGGAAGTTGATCAGGGTTTTTGCCAGCGCCTGCAGCTTCTCACCGTCGATACGTCCATGCAGCAGATCGCTGTCGAGCACCTCCTGGCTGAAGATGGCGACCAGCTGCAGACGCTGCGGGTATTTGTCTTTCAGATCGGCAAGCGCCTCGCGAAACATCATGCTCTGGCTGCTGCGGTTGCCGTAGATCAGGGTGAAATGACTGTTCGGCTCGGTGGCGAGCGTGGCGGATAAGATGGCCAGCATTGGGGTAATGCCTGAACCCGCGGCAATGGCCAGATAGTGCCCTTCCCGGTCGGCGCGCGGCTGGTAACCAAACTGGCCCTGCGGCACCATGACCTCCAGCACCATGCCCTGTTTGATCTCATCCCGGGCATAGCGGGAAAAACGTCCGCCCTCGATGGCTTTCACCGCTACGCTGATCTCACCCGGCGCGGTACTGCGGCAGATAGAGTAGCAGCGACGCAGCTCATCCTCACCCAGCTTCGCTTTCAGGGTCAGGTGTTGTCCGGGACGAAAGCGATAGGCGTCCTGCAACGCCTGCGGTACCGCGAAAGTGATGGTCACCGCGTCGCGAGTTTCGGGTTCCACTTTTGCCACTGTTAATGAATGAAACGTTGTCATGGCAACCTCAAATACATTTGAAATAGTCGAAAGGCTCACGGCAGTCGTTGCAGCGATAAAGCGCTTTGCAGGCCGTCGAACCAAATTCACTGATAAGCGAGGTATGTGTGCTGGCACAGCGTGGGCAACTCACCTCGGCCGGGGCATGCGCGTGGCAGCTGTGGCCCACCGGTGGGCTGATGCCATATGCGCGCAGGCGTTTACGCGCATCCGCCGTCATCCAGTCGGTTGTCCAGGCCGGTTCGAGCTGAAGCACAATATGCACTGGCGTAAAGCCGTGTGCGGTCATCGCCTCGCGAATCGCGCCAAGCAAATGTTCCGTCGCCGGGCAGCCTGAATAGGTTGGCGTAAAGCCAATAACCCAGCCTTCGCCCTGCGGCGATACGCTACGCACCATGCCTAAATCGGTGATGGTTAACACCGGCACTTCCGGGTCCGGGATCTGGCTTAACAGTGACCAGATTTGAGGGATCTCCGCGGGTTCAATCCCGGCAAAACGCTGCATCTTCACCTCCGTACTTACCACTGCTGACCCGGATGGGCACGCTGGAGATACTGCATTTCTGCCAGCATTGGGCCGAGATGTTCGGTATGCAGCCCGCGCTTGCCCCCCGTGCGATACGCCACTTCCGACGGCACGCTCAGGGTGGCCTCCTGCAAACCGGAAAACACTTCCTGCTCCCACGGCTGACGAAGCTCGCGCGGATCAACCGCGACGCCGGAGGCAATCAACGCCAGCTCGACGTCATCGGCTTCAAACAGCTCGGCCGTAAACCGCCACAGGGTGTCGACCGCCTGCTGCATACGCTGTGAAGATATTTCCGTTCCGTCGCCCAGACGCACCAGCCAGCCACGACTGAAGCGCAGGTGGTAGCGCGCCTCTTTAATGGCTTTCGCGGCGATGGCGGCAAGCTGGCTGTCGCTGCTGTGGGTCAGGCGTTCATACAGCGCTACGTTCCAGGCATCCATAAAGTACTGGCGCGCGAGCGTGTCGGCGAAACTGCCGTTAGGCTGTTCCACCAGCAACACGTTGTGAAACTGGCGCTCATCACGCCCAAACGCCAGGGTGTCTTCATCGCCCTGACCTTCCAGCTCTGCGGCATAGGTCAGGAAATTGCGCGCCTGCCCCAGCAAGTCGAGGCCGATGTTGGCGAGCGCGAGATCGATTTCCAGCTCCGGCGCGTGACCACACCAGGCGCCCAGACGCTGGGAGAGCACCAGACCGTTGTCGCCCAGACGCAGGGCATATGCGGATAATGTTTTCATCCCTGACCTCACATGTGCTCGATGCCATCAGGGATGGTGTAAAACGTAGGATGGCGGTAAACCTTACTTTCCGCCGGGTCGAAGAACTCGCCGCTCTCTTCCGGCTGAGAGGCGACAATCTCGCTCGCCTTCACCACCCAGATAGAGCAGCCTTCACTGCGACGGGTATAGGCATCACGCGCATTTTCCAGCGCCATGCGATCGTCGGCGGCATGAAGACTTCCCACATGACGGTGGGACAACCCTTGTTTGCTGCGTACGAACACTTCGTACAGCGGCCAGTAGACATTGCTCATCGTGTTTCCTCTTAAGCCACTTTGCGGGCGTGTTGTTTTTCCGCGTGCGCCAGTGCGGCTTCACGCACCCACGCCCCGTCTTCCCAGGCTTTACGTTTGGCAGCCAGACGTTCGTGGTTACAGATACCGCGCCCGTTAATGACCTCATCAAACTCGTGCCAGTCGATCTCGCCAAAGCGGTAGTGACCGCTCTCTTCGTCAAAACGCAGGTCAGGATCCGGGACCGTCATGCCCAGCATTTCTACCTGCGGAACCGTGTTGTCGACAAAGCGCTGGCGAAGTTCATCATTGCCGAAGCGTTTGATTTTCCATGCGAGGCTGCGGGCGCTGTTCGGCGAGTTGTCATCGTTTGGGCCGAACATCATCAGAGCGGGCCACCAGAAGCGGTTAATGGCGTCCTGCAGCATCTGGCGTTGGGCGTCACTCCCCTGCGCAAGCGCCATACAGGCTTCAAAGCCCTGACGCTGGTGGAAACTCTCTTCTTTACAGATTTTCACCATCGCGCGGGCATAGGGGCCATATGAGGTACGGCACAGCGCCACCTGGTTGACGATCGCCGCACCGTCCACCAGCCAGCCGATCACCCCGATATCCGCCCAGCTCAGGGTCGGGTAGTTGAAGATGGATGAGTATTTCATCTTGCCGTCGAGCATCTTCTGGTAGATGTCTTCCCGCGCGCAGCCCAGCGTCTCGGCCGCGCTGTAGAGGTACAAACCGTGCCCGGCTTCGTCCTGCACTTTCGCCAGCAGGATCGCTTTGCGGCGCAGCGTCGGCGCGCGGGTGATCCAGTTTCCTTCCGGCAGCATGCCGACAATTTCGGAGTGCGCGTGCTGACCAATCTGGCGGATCAACGTCTTACGATAGGCATCAGGCATCCAGTCCTGAGGCTCAATCGCCGTCTCCTGCGCTATGCGCTGCTCAAAGCGTTGTTCTTGCGTCACGTCATCACCTTTATGATTCGATTATTTACCACTTAAAGTGAAATACTGAATCACTTCATTTCTTAAAAGTTACACAAAGGTTAAATATAACCCCAAGAAATGTTTCCCCATTTTGTGATGGTGCTCGCAAGGCTTTTTGCACAAGGCCTGCACGACGGGGCTTACGGCCATCTGCTTCATTATGCTGGATCACAATGTTAACAATTCATTAAAACTCAGCTTGCTTTTTATGATTCATAATTAAACTATTGATAGTGAAATCACGTAACACTTGGAGATAAGCGATGCAGCAGTTAGCCAGCTTCTTGTCCGGTGCCTGGCAGTCTGGCCGGGGCCGCGAACGTACTATCCATCACGCTATCAGTGGCGAAGCGCTGTGGTCCGTGACCAGCGAAGGGCTGGACATGGCGGATGCACGTCGCTATGCGATCGCGCGTGGCGGCGAAGCCCTGCGCGCCATGACCTTTATCGACCGGGCCGCCATGCTGAAGGCGGTGGCGAAACATCTGCTTAGTGAGAAAGAGATGTTCTATGCCCTGTCTGCCCAGACCGGGGCGACCCGAGCGGACAGCTGGGTGGATATTGAGGGTGGGATCGGGACGCTGTTCACCTATGCCAGCCTGGGGAGCCGCGAGCTGCCTGATGACACACTCTGGCCGGAAGATGAGCTGATCCCGTTGTCGAAGGAAGGCGGCTTTGCTGCGCGTCACGTACTGACGTCAAAATCGGGCGTGGCGGTCCATATCAACGCCTTTAATTTCCCGTGCTGGGGAATGCTGGAAAAACTGGCGCCTACCTGGCTTGCGGGGATGCCTGCCATTATCAAACCCGCCACCGCCACCGCGCAGGTCGCGCAGGCGATGGTGAAAGCGATTGTGGAGAGCGGTCTGGTGCCGGACGGCGCTATCAGTCTTGTCTGCGGCGGCGCGGGCGATCTGCTGAATCATCTCGACAGCCAGGATGTGGTGACCTTTACCGGCTCCGCCAGCACCGGCCAGAGCCTGCGCATTCACCCGAATATCGTGGCGAATTCCATTCCATTTACCATGGAAGCCGACTCCCTCAACTGCTGCGTTCTGGGGGAGGATGTGACGCCGGAACAGCCAGAATTCGCACTGTTTATTCGCGAAGTGGTACGCGAAATGACCGCCAAGGCAGGGCAAAAATGTACCGCCATCCGCCGCATAATTGTGCCTCAGGATCGGATGGATGCCGTCAGCCAGGCGCTGATCGCGCGGCTGCAAAACGTGGTCGTCGGCGACCCGGCAGAGGACGGGGTGAAGATGGGTGCGCTGGTGAACGGCGAGCAACGCGCGGACGTGCAGGAGAAAGTCGATCTGTTGATTGCGGCGGGTTGCCAGGTCAGACTCGGCGGAAAAGCCGATCTGCAGGCTGCGGGGGCATTCTTTCCGCCGACGCTGCTTTTCTGCCCACAGCCAGATGAAACCCCCGCCGTGCATTGCACCGAAGCCTTCGGCCCGGTCGCCACGCTGATGCCCTCCCGCAATTCAGACCACGCGATGCAGCTGGCACGGGCGGGTGGCGGGAGTCTGGCCGGTACGCTGGTCACCGCCGACCCGGCTATCGCCCGCCAGTTTATTGCCGGCGCGGCGCGGGCGCACGGACGAATTCAGATCCTTAACGCCGAATCCGCCAGGGAGTCCACCGGACACGGCTCTCCGCTGCCGCAGCTGGTGCACGGCGGTCCTGGCCGCGCAGGTGGCGGTGAAGAGCTGGGAGGACTGCGTGCGGTGAAGCACTATCTGCAGCGCACCGCCATTCAGGGCAGCCCGACCATGCTTGCCGCCATCGGCAAACAGTGGGTACGGGGTGCTGCGGTTCAGGAAGATCGCGTTCATCCGTTCCGGAAATACTTTGAAGAACTGCAGCCGGGCGACAGTCTGCTGACCCCGCGCCGCACCCTGACGGAAGCCGATATCGTTAACTTTGCCTGCCTGAGCGGCGATCACTTCTACGCCCATATGGACAAAATCGGCGCGGCAGAATCCATCTTTGGCGAACGGGTGGTGCACGGTTACTTCCTGATCTCTGCCGCGGCGGGTCTGTTTGTTGATGCCGGCGTTGGGCCGGTGATTGCCAACTACGGCATGGAAAACCTGCGCTTTATCGAACCGGTTAAGCCGGGCGATACCATTCAGGTGCGCCTCACCTGTAAACGTAAAACGCTGAAGAAACAACGGACCGCCGATGAGAAGCCGACCGGCGTGGTCGAATGGGCCGTTGAGATCTTTAACCAGCACCAGCAGGCGGTCGCGCTCTACTCCATCCTGACGCTGGTGGCGCGCCAGCACGGCGACTTCTGACACGTTCCTCTCTCGCACATTGACCGGGGTGTGATATTGCCCCGGTCTTTTTTTAACCTGGCAAGACTAACAAATAACCTGGCAGATGCAGGCAAACGCTTTTCTCGGGCGCCTGTCAGGATAAGGCTGTCACAACACAATAAACACAACAAGATGAGGTCTACGATGGGAAGCAATTCTTCTTTTTCTGCCCGTAGAACGGCACTGGCTATGGCCGTTGCGCTGTGTTGCGCCTGGCAATCACCTGTTTTCGCACACGGCAGTGAGGCGCATATGGTTCCGATGGACAAAACGCTGCAGGCGTTTGGCGCCGATGTGCAGTGGGATGATTACGCACAGATGTTTACCCTTGCGAAGGACGGGGCATATGTGAAGGTCAAGCCCGGCGCGAAAACCGCTATTGTGAACGGCAAAACCCTCACGTTGCAGGTGCCGGTGGTCATGAAAGGCAAAAAAGCGTTCATCTCCGAGACCTTCATCAACGACGTTTTCCAGTCGGGTCTCGACCAGACCTTCCAGGTTGAAAAACGCCCTCACCCGTTAAACGCGCTAACGGCTGACGAAATTAAGCAAGCCGTGGAGATTGTGAAAGGCTCTGCGGATTTTAAACCGAACACCCGCTTCACCCAGATAGCCCTGGCCGAACCCGAGAAAGCCAAAGTGTGGGACTTTGTGCTCAACGGCACGGCGGTGGACTCTCCCCGCCAGGCGAACATCACCATGCTGGACGGTAAACACGTTATTGAAAGTCTGGTGGACCTGAAGGCTAAAAAGATCCTGCGCTGGGACGCCGTTAAAGATGCCCACGGCATGGTGCTGCTGGATGATTTTGCGACCGTTCAGCAGATCATCAACGAGAGTGCTGAGTTTGCCGAGGTTCTGAAAAAGCGCGGCATTACCGATACGAAGAAAGTGATCACCACGCCACTGACCGTCGGCTATTTCGATGGCAAAGATGGCCTGAAACAGGAAGACCGGCTGCTGAAAGTGGTGAGCTATCTGGACGTGGGCGACGGCAACTACTGGGCGCACCCGATTGAGAACCTGGTGGCAGTGGTCGACCTTGAGCAGAAGAAGATCCAGAAGATTGAAGAAGGTGCCGTTGTGCCGGTGCCGATGACGCCGCGTCCGTATGATGGACGTGACCGCATTAACACGCCGAAAAAGCCGCTCGACATCATTGAGCCGGAGGGCAAAAACTACACCATCACCGGCGATATGATTCACTGGCAGAACTGGGATTTCCATCTGAGTCTGGATTCCCGCGTGGGCCCAATGATTTCTACCGTCACCTACAATGACAACGGCAAAAAACGCCAGATTATGTATCAGGGCTCCCTGGGCGGGATGATCGTCCCTTACGGTGACCCTGACGTGGGCTGGTACTTCAAAGCCTATCTGGATTCCGGCGACTACGGCATGGGCACCCTGACCTCTCCGCTGGTGCGCGGCAAAGACGTGCCGTCCAACGCCGTGATGCTCAATGAAACCATTGCCGATTATACCGGTGCGCCGATGGAGATCCCCCGCGCCATCGCCATTTTTGAACGCTACGCAGGACCGGAATATAAACACCAGGAGATGGGTCAGCCTAACGTCAGTACCGAGCGGCGCGAGCTGGTGGTTCGCTGGGTAAGCACCGTTGGCAACTACGACTATATTTTCGACTGGGTATTCCACGAAAATGGCACCATCGGGATTGATGCCGGTGCAACGGGGATTGAGGCGGTGAAAGGCGTACAGGCGAAAACGATGCATGACCCTACTGCCAAAGACGATACCCGATACGGCACATTAATTGATCACAACATCGTCGGGACCACCCACCAGCACATCTATAACTTCCGTCTCGATATGGATGTGGATGGCATCAACAACACGCTGGTGGCAATGGATCCACAGGTGAAACCGAACCCCGCCGGCGGCCCGCGAACCAGCACCATGCAGATCAATCAGTACGCTATTGATACCGAGCAGCAGGCGGCGCAGAAATTTGACCCGGGCACCATTCGTCTGCTGAGCAACACCAGCAAAGAGAACCGCATGGGGAACCCAATTTCGTATCAGATAATCCCTTACGCCGGGGGGACGCACCCGGTGGCGACCGGCGCGAAGTTCGCCCCGGACGAGTGGATCTATCACCGCCTGAGCTTTATGGATAAACAGCTGTGGGTGACGCGTTACCATCCGGATGAGATGTACCCGGAGGGCAAATTCCCAAACCGCTCAACCCACGATACGGGGCTTGGCAAATACAGCAAAGATAACGAGTCGCTAAACGATCAGGATGACGTCGTCTGGATGACCACCGGCACAACCCACGTCGCCCGCGCCGAAGAGTGGCCAATCATGCCAACGGAATGGGTGCATACCCTGCTCAAACCGTGGAACTTCTTCGACGAAACGCCGACACTCGGCAGGAAAAAAGACGCGCAGAAATAAAAACAGACCGGGCGTAATGCCCGGTTTTTTATTCGTTTATTTGCTGAATATCTCATCCTGATTATAGTTATTTTACTCCACTCATTCCGATTGCATCTTTTGAAACATTTTCAGCCAGGACGCGAAGTTTTCACAAACGACGTAGTACTTTCTCTGAGAGGTTTTAAATGAAATTGAATCTGATTGTCAGAAGTTTCGTGCTGGCTGGAATGATCATGTCCAACAGTCCCTCTTATGCGGCGGAAGCACCAAAGGACGCGTCTGCCGCAACACAACAAGCCAACAATGCCCTTTTTAACCAGCTTCCTTTCTCCGATAACACTGATTTTACCAATGCCCATAAAGGATTTATCGCTCCACTTCCTCAGGACGTTATCAAAGGCGAACAAGGCAATGTCATCTGGGATCCCCAACAGTATTCATTTATTAAAGAAGGTGATAAATCGCCGGATTCGGTAAACCCCAGTTTATGGCGTCAATCCCAGCTGATTAATATCAGCGGTCTGTTTGAAGTTACCGAAGGGGTATATCAGATCCGCAATCTCGATCTGTCAAATATGACCATCATCGAAGGCAAAGAAGGGATTACCGTCGTTGACCCGCTGGTCTCGGCAGAAACCGCCAAAGTCGGCATGGATCTTTATTACAAAAATCGCGGCCAAAAACCGGTCGTGGCGGTGATTTATACCCACAGTCATGTTGACCACTATGGCGGTGTGCGGGGTGTGGTTGATGAAGCAGACGTGAAGGCTGGCAAGGTAAAAGTTTATGCCCCTTCCGGATTTATGGAGGCGGCGGTTGCGGAAAATATCATGGCGGGCAACGTTATGAGTCGTCGCGCCAGTTATATGTATGGCAACCTGCTGAAGCCTGATGCAAAAGGACAAGTGGGTGCGGGTCTGGGGACGACCACGTCCGCCGGTACCGTCACCCTTATCGCGCCGACCAACATCATTGAAAAAGACGGACAAAAAGAGGTCATTGACGGGCTGACCTACGATTTTATGCTGGCCCCCGGCTCTGAAGCGCCTTCAGAGATGCTCTGGTTTATCGAAGAGAAAAAAATCATTGAATCCGCAGAGGATGTGACCCATACGCTGCATAACACCTACTCGCTGCGCGGCGCAAAAATTCGTGAACCGCTGCCCTGGTCAAAATATATTAACCAGGCGATTGTGCGCTGGGGCGATAAAGCCGACATCATCATGGCACAGCATCACTGGCCAACCTGGGGCAATGATAATGTCGTCACACTGCTGAAGAGCCAGCGCGACCTCTACCGTTACATCAACGACCAGACGTTACGCATGGCGAATGAAGGCCTGACGCGTGATGAAATCGCCGCTAATTTTAAACTCCCGGATTCCCTCGCCCATACCTGGGCTAACCGCGGTTACTACGGTTCTGTCAGTCATGACGTTAAAGCCACCTATGTGCTCTATCTGGGCTGGTTCGACGGTAATCCCGCCACGCTGGATGAACTGCCTCCTGAAGAGGCTGCGAAGAAATTCGTTGAGTATATGGGCGGCGCGGAGGCCATTCTGAACAAAGCGAAAACTGACTTTGATCAGGGCAACTATCGCTGGGTGGCGCAGGTCGTGAGTAAAGTGGTGTTTGCCGACCCGAACAATCAGGCCGCGCGTAATCTGGAAGCAGATGCGCTGGAACAGCTGGGTTATCAGGCGGAATCCGGCCCGTGGCGCAACTTCTACCTGACCGGCGCGCAAGAGCTGCGTAACGGCGTGGTGAAAGGCCCGACCCCGAACACCGCCAGCCCGGATACCGTGCGGGCGATGACGCCAGAGATGTTCTTCGACTACCTTGCCGTTCATATCAATGGCCAAAAAGCCGGCGATGCCAAATCGGTGTTTAACATCGATCTGGGCAGTGATGGCGGCAAATACAAACTTGAACTGGAAAACGGCGTGCTGAACCACACGGCAAATGCCGAAGCGAAAGACGCTGACGCTACGCTTACCCTGAACCGTGATACCCTGAATAAAATTATCCTGAAAGAAGTCACGCTCAAACAGGCGCAGGACAGTGGCGATATCAAGATCAGCGGCGACAGTGCCAAACTGGACGCTATGCTTGGCTATATGGATAAGTTCGATTTCTGGTTTAATATTGTGACACCGTAACGGTGCAAAACAGACGGGCGGTCCGGTCCTTCCGCCCGTTCCTGCTTCACTTGCTCCCAGGAAAGGGTAAAGAGCATTTATGGAAAAAAGAAAAAAAACGACGCCAGAGCGGGCTGCCTGGCCGACGCGTCAGGCGATGGTTATGCACGGGCTGGCGATGAACCTGCCGTGGCTGGCATTCGTCAACATCAGCTTCGCCGTGATGATCCTGCTGCGCCACGTCTCGCTTAAACCCGACGACCCCCTCTACCTCCGGTCGCTGCCTCTGCTGAAGTTTATCGATGCCTCGATGTTCGGCATTATTATTCTGTCAGCTGCGTTAATCATCATGGCCTGGCGACGTATTGCCGGCATCAGCGTGGTGCTCTTTTTCTGTAGCGTCATCTGGTCGATATCCTGTTTCTGGTTTATCACCGATCTGTTGCTGCCTCACGTCTGGCCCCTGTGCGCGATTCTGTTACTCGCCGGGTTGACGGCGCTCTACTTTTACCCCCGTGGGTTACTCGCCTTCGTGATCCCGCTCTGGGTCACGCTACCGGTCGCAAGCTGGGTACTCAATGATGGTGTCAACCTTCACTTTGCCGCCGTCTGGACCGTCTTTACGCTGATTTTGCTCTGCGGGCGTTTCATCCTGATAAGCTGGTTTGATGAGGCCTGGCGACGTAACCAGCAAAACCAGCTGTTGATTTCGCGGCTGGAAGCGCTGGCGCATCAGGATCCGTTAACCCAGACCGCCAACCGTCGCAAGATGGAAGTGGTGCTGGAGAATGCCGTTGAGCAGAAAAAATCCTTCTCGCTGATTATGCTGGATATAGATTATTTCAAACTTTACAACGACACCTATGGTCATCAGGCCGGTGACGAATGTTTGACCCGCGTGGCGCAGGTGCTCCGGCAGTCGGTGCGAACACCTGATGATGTCGTGTCTCGCTACGGCGGTGAAGAGTTTGTGGTGATCCTCTTTGATTGCCCGGAAAACACAGCCGAAAAAGTTGCCATGCGTATTCAGGACGGCCTGCGCGCGGAAGCGATAGCGCACGATGCCTCAAAAGTCAGCGATCACGTCACCGTAAGCATGGGCATTGCAGGAATGGCAGAGGGTCTGGCGGGGACGGAGATTATCGCCCGCGCCGATGAGGCGCTGTACCGGGCGAAAGCGGCCGGACGGGACCGCTGGTCACGATAGCCGTGTCGGGTGGCCGTTGCGCCAGCCCGACACGCTTTGTTTTAATACCGTACACATACCGATTTGGTTTCACACCAGCCATCCAGCCAGTCCGGGCCGAAATCGCGCCCAGTGCCGGACTGCTTCATGCCACCAAACGGCAGGTTGGCGTCGATCAGGGTATGGCTGTTCACCCAGACGGTCCCCGCCTGCAGCCGGTCGGTGTATTCCAGCGCCTTGCTGATATTTTGCGTCCAGACGCTGGCCGTCAGCCCGTATTCGGTGTCGTTGGCCAGCGCCAGCGCTTCTTCGCCATCCGCGACGCGCACCAGGTTGACCACCGGGCCGAACACTTCTTCGCGGGTGAGTCGCAGCGCGGCATCCGGGTTCACCACCAGCGTCGGCGACACGTAATAACCGTTGCCATCCGGCCCCCGGTTACCGGTGATCAACTCCGCATTGCGCGATTTTGCCTCGTCGAGGAAGGTCTGCACTTTATCGCAGTGCGCGCGGGAGACCAGCGGGTTGATGAACGCCTCCGGCGACATGCCCGGCCCGACGCTCAGGGATTTCACCGCCTGCTCAAACCCGCTAACCAGCGTGTCAAACAGCGGCGCTTCAATATAGATACGGGAGCTCGCCGCACAAACCTGCCCCTGGTTCAGGAAGCTGCCGGTCATCAGGCCTTCAATTACCCAGGCCGGGTCAGCATCTTTCAGCACAATAGCCGGGTTTTTACCCCCCAGCTCCAGCGTCACCCCCGTGAGCGTGTCCGCCGCCGCGCGGGCAATTTGCTTGCCTGTCGCCGTTGAGCCAGTAAAGCTCACTTTGGCAATATGCGGATGTGAGGTCAGCGCGGCACCGCACACCGCACCGCTTCCCGTGACCACGTTAAACACCCCGTCGGGGATGCCCGCTTCACTTGCCAGTTCCGCCACGCGCAGCATGGTGAGCGGCGTGGTTTCTGAAGGCTTAATGATGATGGAACACCCCGCCGCCAGCGCAGGCATGACTTTCCACATCCCGATCATCAGCGGGAAGTTCCACGGCACAATCCCGGCCACCACGCCAACCGGCTCTTTGCGCGTCCACGCCTGATAGCGGGCCCCCTGCGGTAAGGGGATGGAGAGGTCGAGGGTTTTACCGGCAATTTTCGTGGTAAGCCCTGCGGTATAGCGCATCCAGTTCAGGGTGCAGCCCACTTCAAAGGCGCGGGAGATATGAATGGATTTCCCCTGCTCCAGCGTCTCAAGCTGGGCCAGCTCTTCGCTGTGCTGCTCAACCAGATCGGCGAAATGCAGCAGGATACGCTCACGCTCTGCCGGTAATTTTCCGGCCCAGCTACGGGCAACAAACGCACGCCAGCCGGACATCACGGCGCGGTCGACATCATCAACGCTGGCATCGGCGGTGGAGGCGATGACGTCGCCCGTTGCCGGGTTATAGACATTGAGCCGCTTTTCACTGTCCGACGCGGCCTGACGCCCTTCAATCCACAGGCCATGATGTCGGTCTAAAAAATGCTGTACGGCAGGCTGAACGGCTACCTGAGATTCAGACATAGGGTACTCCTTCGTTTTTATTCGCAGGGTGTTAATGCAGTCTAAGAGGGGTTTTGGATTCTCGCTTTTGTCTCTGTGACATTCGCTTTGCCACCTGTGACAGGCTCCGCAAATCGTGATAATTCCGTCTTATAACGCTGTTACCGGTGAGTGTTCTTTCCTATAGTCAGCCTCATAGCTCTGACAAAATGCAACACAAATGCAACAATGCAAAAACATTGACGGTGCAGCGAGATAAGCGATGGCGTGTGCAAGCGAAGAGGAACAGTATCAACAGTGGCTGGCACAAATTAACCAGGTCTGCGGGCGTTTTAATGCGCGTCCGCTGGAGGGGGAATTCGTCGGCGAGCTGGAAACCAGCTATGCCCGTAGCCTGAAGTTAAGCACCGTAACCGCAGGTGGCGTTAACCTGTTCCGATCCCGCCATGAGATTAACGACAGTAACGATGCCTGGTTCTACACCGTATTTCAGCTGGAAGGCAGCGCGGAGATTGAACAGGACGACCGCCGCGCGGTGCTGAAGACCGGCGATATCACGCTGCTTGATGCTTCCCGCCCGTGCTCCATTGCCTGGCATGAAAAATCCCGCCAGATTTCGCTGCTGGTTCCGCGCCAGATTATTGAGCAACAGTGTCGTTTTCAGGAGGTAAGCTGCGCGCTCACCCTTTCGCGCACGCTGCCCACCGTTCAGTTAAGCCACCACCTGCTGATGGAAAGTATGGGGAATGCCGATCTGAGTGACCGGGAGAGTGAAGCGGCGCTGGAAGCGATGATCTGTCTGCTTCGCCCCGCGTTCCAGCAGCGCGACGTGGCTCAGCCACGTAAAGAACGCCTGTTCCGCAATGTGCTGTCATTGATTGACGATCATATTCAGTCTGAATCACTGCGACCGGAATGGATTGCTGCACAGAGCGGGATGTCGGTGCGAAGCCTCTACCGCATGTTTGCTGATAAGGGGCTGGTGGTCGCCCAGTACATTAAAAACCGCCGTCTCGACCTGTGCGCACAAGTGTTGCGCTCCGCCAGCGATGATGAAAAGCTGGCGGGCATTGGCTACAGCTGGGGCTTTTCCGACCACAGCCATTTTTCAACCGCTTTTAAGCAACGTTTTGGCGTCTCGCCTGGCGAATATCGTAAGCGCTTTCGCTAACTACTTCTTCAGCCATTTCCCGTTGATGCCTTTCACGTACTCGCCCGGCTGGGCGCGGGCAACCAGCTTTTGCCCTGCCATTTTCGCCACTTCATCCACCGGCAGATTGTTGCTGTCAGCCAGCTTCTGATAGCTTTCCGTGCGCGCGGCGTTAATGCGATTGACCAGCGCCAGGGTTTCCGCATCCTGTTTGATTGGCGCAAGATAACCGCTCAGGGTTTCCCCCACGCGCCCCTGCGTCCGGGCGTCATTTAAGGTCAGCGTTGCCGCCTGCACGTTCATGCCGAGCGCCAGTAACATCAGAGCTAATCGTTTCATGGCATCCTCAGAACAGATCGCTGCGTGATTTCAGCAGGGTTTCAACGTCTTTATCGACCTTAATGTGGATCTCATGTTCGATTTTGACATTCATATTGATGGTAATCGGCTCCTTCGGCGCGGCGACTTCAATGCGCGGCGTACAGCCGGTCAGTAGCGCGGCAACGGCAACGGTGAGCACACCAGCCATCTTTTTCATTGTTGTTCCTCACTTTCCTTGCCAGTCGAACTGCGGATACCAGGTATTGCCGCGTGTTGCTCAAACCAGGTTTGCAGGTTGTCTCCAAAACGCAGGCTGCGCCAGAGGGTAAAGACATTCTCTTCATGGGTATAGTTCAGATTAACGTAGCTGCTTTTACCCTCTACCCGGCTGGTTCCCTTAAGGGTCGCCTGCATGGTTAATTCACCCAGATTATCTAAATTGATTCTTGTCCACGAGCGAGAAATTTCCATATAGCGCAGCCAGTTAATTGCGGCGCCCGCCACCATATTATCTTTTACGATGGCGTCCGCCGTGTCTTTATCGATACGCAGCGTCATCGGGCCGGGGTTGGTCAGCCAGCCATCTTTGATGATCCATTTTTCATTGTCCAGCCAGAACGGCAGCGCCCCGCTCACCGGGCCAGACATCGCAAACTGCTTCGGATTAACAGCGCTGATCAGCTCGCTGGAGGAGATATTGTCTACCCGCAACAGCGCCGGATCGTGTTGCGGCATCCTCAACTGCTGCATGGTGATTTTTCCGCCGAGGGTTTCCACCTTCACATTGGTGAGCAGAAGCGGGTTCGCCTCACTCCAGGGGTAGTCACCCTGCAGATCCGCCGTAATATTCCGCGCGGTCACCAGGTTTACCACCTCGCCAATCCGCAAGGTTACTGGGCCGCGCGTTCCCAGCGACCAGGTGCCCTCACTAAACCGGAACGGCAGGACAAAGTCGACGCCGTTGATCTGGTTGTCTGGCATCCATGCGCTACCGGCTTTCAGTACGCCGTGACCGCCCGCCTCAAAGCCCTGACCCGCGGCGGCCGAGAAGGCCACCTGCGCATACAGTTCGCCGTCACGCAGCGTCATTTTCCAGTCTGGCGGGATCAACGGCTGGAACACGGTGAGCGATTGTTTCGGCCACCAGGCCTGCCCGCGAAGGCGTTCCCCGTCCCAGCGTCCGTTAACCTGTACCGGTCCGATAGCATCAGCATGCAGATCGCCCTTGAACTGGAACAGTGTCGGGTCTGTTCCGTCTACGCTGAAGGTCAGCACCGACGGCGGCAATACGCTGCCGCCGCTGAAACGGGTTTGCCCGGCATTCAGCGACAGCGCTCCGCTGAACGTCGGCTTGTCAGGATCGCGGTACCAGCGCACCGGGTTATCCAGCACCAGACGGGGTTTACTGACCTCCATGGCACCGTACTTGAGCTGGTCAAAACCGGTTGAAAGCGCGGTCAGCTCAATAAGTTTGTCGCGCCATTCGCCTTTTCCGGCAACATCCCAGCGCGCATTCATTGGGGTGAAGCCCCCTTTGCCCCAGTAGCGCCACTGCCACAAGCCGTTGTCGGGTAAAAAGTCACTGGCCTGGCCATCCAGATGCAGTTCAAAATCACCCATCTCGTTCTCGTGCGCCCGCAAAATGGCCTGCAGGCGTCCATCGACCCCCTTTTGGGTCAGCTTAACGCCCGCCAGCGGCCAGCGAATTTCATCAATATCCAGTGAATCGATAATGCGACCACGTGAGCGCAGCAGCGCGCCCGGCTCAAAGGAGAGCTGCGGTTCATACAGGCTTCCGGTCAGTTTTGCCGGCAGTCTGGCATAGAGCACCAGGTCGTTATGTTTCGCCTCGCCGCTCAGATGAAGCGGCATGTCGCTTTGTTCCATACTGAGCCTGCCCGGTCCGATATTCAGCACCGCGTTGCCCTTCCCCGCATCCCCTTGAGTGAGCACATTCAGACGCCCGGTCAGGGTCGCTTTCTCAAGCCCCGCCTGCCAGTTATCGACACGAAGGCCAACCCGCCCGCTCAGCGGCATGCCGGAAAGGTTCCAGTTCCAGCGTCCGTCACTGATATTCAGCTGTTCCGCGGTTATTTGCCACGGCAGATCGAGCAGCGGATCGGGGTTATCCCGCGCCATGACCACCAGTTGCCCCTGATTGGCTTCCCAGTCGAGATCGGCATCGACCAGCGAGGTTAACTGTGGCACGTTAAAGGTCGCAACCGCATGGCCTTTAACCGGCACGCCGTCCGGCACCAGCGGCAGGGTGAATTGTCCCACCAGTTTTATCGGCTGTGGCTGGACGGGAAGATGTACATCGAACTGGGTGACAGAGAGGGTCTGACCGCGGAGCATCCCTTTAATGCTGACCTGCTCACCTTTGTAGGTAATCTCCTGACGCGCAGGCGTCAGCGACGCCTGAAGTTCTCCCTGCCACTGCTGCCAGGGCGAGAGCGTCAAACGATGGACAGTAAGCCAGGTATTCGGTAACACCGCCTGCCACTGCGCCAGCGTTTTGGGCGCGACCGTAGACGGTGCGGACTGGGGAATTTTATTGAGGCAAACGGAGTTCAGTTCGAGCGCGCCGATATCCAGTTTCCAGCGGCTGGGGTGCGACAGGGTCGCGTTATCGACTCGGGCAATTTCGCAGTCATCCACAAGATAGCGAAGATCGGGGATGATCAGGGCATGACGCGTGAGTCTGGGACTTTGTTCAAAGGCGATGCGTGTCCCGACAGGAAGCCAGATCCCGGCAATGGTTGGTACCCACTGGGCAAGGGTCATCAGCAGCGTCAGCGGCACCAGAATGAACAGCAGTAAGAGCGCGATTGCGGCTTTGTATGTACCCCTCATGGGCAGTTAATATCCTGATTTAGCGAAAGAATTAAGCCGACAGTGCCGATCATTGTCGCATGTTTAGCCAGTCAGTTGAAGAGAATGCCAAATTTAAGGATAGATGCTCTAAAATAATTGATAGAACTTATTGAATTCAATAATATTTCAGAAATTGTAAGATAATTTCAATCATGCTAACGTGAATGCAAAATCACTGGAGAAAGTCTTATGAAACTCGCGGTATATAGCACAAAGCAGTACGACAAAAAGTATCTGCAACATGTTAACGAGGCTTACGGGTTTGAGCTTGAATTTTTCGACTTTCTGCTGTCCGAAAAAACCGCCAAAACGGCGCACGGCTGTGAAGGCGTTTGCATTTTTGTGAATGATGATGGCAGCCGTCCGGTGCTGGAAGAGTTGAAAAAACAGGGCGTGAAATATATCGCCCTGCGCTGCGCTGGCTTCAACAACGTGGATCTTGATGCCGCAAAAGAGCTGGGGCTGAAGGTGGTCCGCGTCCCGGCATATTCTCCGGAAGCGGTCGCAGAACATGCCATCGGTATGATGATGTCGCTGAACCGTCGTATTCACCGTGCTTATCAGCGTACCCGTGACGCCAACTTCTCTCTGGAAGGACTGACCGGCTTTACCATGTACGGTAAAACCGCGGGCGTAATCGGTACCGGTAAGATTGGCGTCGCCGCCCTGCGCATTCTGAAAGGGTTTGGTATGCGTCTGCTGGCGTTTGATCCTTACCCAAGCGCTGCCGCGCTGGATCTGGGCGTGGAATATGTCGACCTGCCGACGCTGTTTTCACAGTCTGACGTTATCTCCCTGCACTGTCCGCTGACGCCGGAAAACTACCACCTGCTCAACCAGGCGGCGTTTGACCAGATGAAAGATGGCGTGATGATCATCAACACCAGCCGCGGCGGGTTGATTGATTCCCAGGCCGCTATTGAAGCGCTGAAGACCCAGAAGATTGGCGCGCTGGGGATGGACGTGTATGAGAATGAGCGCGATCTGTTCTTTGAAGACAAATCTAATGACGTGATCCAGGACGACGTATTCCGCCGTCTGTCTGCCTGCCATAACGTCCTGTTCACCGGACACCAGGCGTTTCTGACTGCCGAAGCGCTGATCAGCATTTCAGAAACCACGCTGGGGAACTTGCAGCAGCTGGAAAAGGGTGAAGAGTGCCCTAACGCTATCGTGTAAACCCGTGTGCCGGGTGCGGCTCTGCCCTGCCCGGCCAGCTACGCCCGGTCTGGTTTCCAGCACCGGTGAGCAAAGCGCCACCAGAGCAGGACAGCCAGCAGCGCAATGGCGCTGAGCACGCTAAAGGCCGTCGCAAAAGAGTAATGACCGGCAATCGTGCCGGTTAACGCCGGGCTCATTGCTGCCCCGACACCCTGCATCAGCATGACCACGCTCTGCCCGGCATTCACGTGCCCACTCCCGCGCAACAGCACCACGATAAACGACGGCACGACAACGCCCAGGATCCCCGCGGCCAGACCATCAAGAATTTGTACCGGGATCATCATCAACGGGGCGTCTGTGGAGGCTGCCAGCGCCGCCCGAACGGGCATGATCAGCAGGGCCAGCATGATGAAACGCCAGTAACCGTAGCGCTCAATTCGGCCTGCCACCCCAATGGCGACGGGGATCATCACCGCCTGAGAAATGATGACGGTGGCCGCCGCAAATAATCCGGGATTGATGGTTGCCGGTGCCGCAGCAACCCTCATGCTCAGCATCGGCAGCAGTGCGGCATTGGCCAGATGGAACAGCAGCAGCGTCAGCCCGGTTATCAACAGCGCCCGGTTTTTAATCAGCACCGCGACGCCGGGGACCGGTTGACGGGCTGAAGAGGTCAACCCTCGCGCCGCATCGTTGTCGATGTCTGTATGACGAATGGCAAGCAGCGCGCACAACGTCAGAAGCGTCGTACAGGTCATCAGCAGGAAAATGCCCCCGACGCCCCAGAACCAGGCAATGCCGCCCGCAATCACCGCCGTCAGGAAATTGCCGGCGTGGTTGAACGCCTCGTTCTTCCCCATCTGCGCGCTAAACCCGTTCGGGCCCGTCAGACCCAGCGTAATACCCGCAATCAGTGGCCCCACAAACGCCGCGCAGATACCGGTGATAATTTGCGAGACGGCGACGACGCCGCTCTGCTGACTAAACCAGAGCAGCAGCGTACTCAGCGTAATGGCGATACAAAGCAGTGCCAGAACCGAACGCTTATTGCGGGAGGTATCCGTAATAAATCCCGCCGGCAGCGTTGCCAGTAATCCCGCCAGCCCCCCGGCGGTCATCAGGATGCCGATATCATCCGGGGTCCAGTGACGTTCCGTCAGGAAGATGCCGAGAAAGGGCCCGAGGCCATCGCGAACATCAGCAATGAAAAAACTTGTCAGGCACAACGCCCGCAGTGAACGAAGAGACATACTTCCTGCCTTTTGCATATTGGCTGGCTCTGTTAGCGACGGCCTGTACGTTCGACGCCCTGTTAAAATCACGATGCAGTATACCGGAGCGTGTTGAAGCTAAAATGACCACTCCACTCTTCTGCCGCGGCAAACTCTTTTTATAGAACTTCACGCTTTCCAGATACGCCCATTTATGGGAGTATTTAGGAATCGATTGTTTCCTAAATGATGAGCACAATGCCTGAGAAGCTACAGAACGCACGCGAGCGCGGACGTCCGCGGCAGTTTGATCTTGATGCGGCCCTGGATCTGGCGATGCCGGTATTCAGAGAAAAGGGTTACCACAGCGCGTCGATTAGTGACCTGAGCGACGCGATGCAGCTCACTGCGGGCAGTATTTATAAAGCCTTTCACGATAAACGTGGCCTGTTCCTGCAGGTATTCGCACGTTATACCTCCCTGCGCAATCAATCGTTGCGCGAGCGTCTGGCGCGACATCCTGATGGCCGGGCCAAAATAGCCGAGCTGCTGAACTTTTATCTTGAATCGGCCAGCGCTGTCGAAGGGCGCCGCGGCTGCCTGGTGGTCGGCAGCACCCTTGAACTCAGTCAGTTTGACGGCGAAATTGCCGGGCTGGTGCAGAGCGCGCTTGCGCGAAATCAGCACGCGATCCTCCAGCTGATCGAACAGGGTATGCAGGACGGTTCAGTTAATTCGCGACACGACGCGCAGGCATTGAGCGGCGTTCTGCTGTGCCTGGTCCTGGGCATGCGTGTGGCGGGCAAAGCCGGAGAATTACCGGCACGCGAACGGCTGGTAGAGACGGTGATGGCGCTACTCGCCTAAAAAATTTACCCATAAAGGAAATGATCATTTCCTAAATAGCTGGAGGTAGTCATGTCTGAGAATTCAATCCCCCTTCCGTGGTCGCAGCCTGTCGCGGGCTTGCCCGGTTTTGCGCACTATTACTCAACGGTCGATGGGGTTCGTCTGCACTATGTCAGAGGCGGACAGACGCAAGGTGAAACAATCGTGCTGCTTGCAGGCTTCCCGCAAAGCGGGTTTGCCTGGCATAAGGTGATGGCTCTTTTAGCCGATCGTTACGATATCATCGCACTCGACCTCCCGGGCCAGGGCGACTCCGATAAGCCACAGTCTGGCTACGATACCCTCACGCTGGCCAGTTCGGTTTTTGGGCTGGTGCAGGCACTTGGGATCACAAGACATTACCTGGCCGCCCACGATGTAGGTGCATGGGTTGCCTGGCCGTATGCCCTGCGTTATGAACAGCAGGTAATCAAGCTGGCTCTGCTTGATGCCGGTATCCCGGGTATTACTTTGCCGGACGCCCTGCCCGCGACGCCAGAAAAAGCCTGGAAAACCTGGCACTTCGCGTTTCATCTTCTCCCCGACCTGCCGGAAGCCTTAATTAGCGGGCGTGAAGAGATTTACCTCGAATGGTTCCTGCGGCGAAAAACCGCCAGTCCGATGGCCTTTAGCGATGCGGATATCGCCCGGTATGTCCGCCTGATGCAGCAAAACGGGGCGCTGCGTGCCGGGCTGGCCCCTTACAGAGAAGCGGCGGTCTCCGCTGTTCAGAACCGAACGCTGGCTGAAACGCAAAAACTTCGGGTGCCGCTGCTGGCCGTCAGTGCCGATCAGGGTTCGATTGCCGATATGGCTGCCCCGCTTCGCCAGTTTGCAGAGACGGTGAGTGGCATTACGCTTGCTCATTGCGGTCATTTCATTCCGGATGAACAACCTCAGGCCCTGAGTGAGGCCCTGGCAGACTTCTTCCGTTAACAGGAAGCGCACGGTGTTGATCACTGCTGGCACCGTGCCCTGCTTCATCAACAAAGACAATTGCTGTCGCCATAAAATAAACCTCGCTCAAAATTTATTAAGGAGTTAATCTCGCAAAGAAAATAAGGGGGCATTATGAAAAACTTGATACTCAGTGTTATCGCAAAAATTTCCAAAATGGACGCTGAAGCTAAAGAGCTGGCGGCCAAAGTAGAAGCACAGTCTTTGTTGATAGGCGCGTTGTTACTGACCATTGGTAAAAATGGCGGTATGAACGAAATGCTCGAGAATGTCAGAAAAGCGATCAACGCGGCGCTTGAAGCAGCAGATACGCCGCTCAAATCCGACGCTGAAATGTTACTGAACGAATTCAATAACCTGATTTTATTAACCCAGCTACTCGAAACTAATGACTCAGAGATAAGTATCGAATCATTAAAGGAAGCCCCAGGCGAAACGGCCTCAGATTGAAACCCATTCCTAGAGGCTGGAGTTCAGTCTCCAGCTTCTCGTTAAACCCACGCCTTACGCGCAGCGCGCCATGACCGTGTGAGCGTGATTAGACTTTACCAAGCAGAATATTCAACATCCGTCGCAAGGGTTCCGCAGCGCCCCACAACAGCTGATCGCCGACCGTCAAAACCGAGTATATAGGGTCATTGTTAAGCGACATTTTCTTGTAACGGCCAATACCCACCTGCAGCGAACCGCTAATGTTAGCGGGAGTCAATTTACTGACACTGTCATCCTTATTATTGGGCACATAGTTAACCCATGGATGGGAATGCGTCACAAGCTCTGCAAATTCTTCTTCGCTGACTTCACGCTTGAGCTTCAGGGTTATTGCAGCACTATGGCAACGGATCACACCGACCCGAATACACAAGCCATTTACTGCAATCGTACCCGGAGAGAGACCAAGAATTTTGTTCGTTTCTGCCTCACCCTTCCATTCTTCTCTGCTATTACCATCCCCTAAATCGCTGTCAATCCATGGAATAATACTGCCCATTAAAGGCGCGCCGAAATTCTGGATGGGCATGTTAGCACTGGTAATTAATTCACTCACTTTATTGACTAAAGGAAGCACTGAACCTGAGGATTCCAGCTCATCAGAAGATAAATGTTTACTGATATAAGCGCTTTGAGCAATTAATTCCCGGACATATTTAGCACCCGCTCCGGATGCAGACTGATAGGTCATCACACTCATCCATTCTATCAGGTCAGCTTTAATTAACCCTGACAGTCCCATAAGACTCAGCGTAATGGAACAGTTGCCCCCAACAAAAAGTTTAATTCCCTCTTTGATGGCACGATCGATATTTGTGCGGTTGACTGGGTCGAGAATAATGCAGGCTTTTTCATCCATCCGGAGCGCTGAGGCCGCATCAATCCAGTAACCTTGCCAGCCATGGCTAATCAACGCCGGATAAATTGCTTTGGTATAATCCCCGCCCTGACAGGTTATGATGATATCCATTTCGGCCAGAGCGCTAATAGAATTAGCATCTTTGAGTGTGTGGTTGACGCCACCAATGACGGGACCAGCGGCACCTGCACTGGAAGTACTGTAAAAATGCGCGGAAATATTGTCGAAGTCGTTCTCTTCGACCATTCTTTGTAACAAAACAGAGCCCACCATTCCTCGCCAACCAACAATACCAACCTGCTTCATTTGCTTAACCTTAATGACGTTATGAGAATGTTAATTTTTCAAAACATGTTATATCTCATCCCACATTAATGGTCATTACGAATTACATCATATTCGGCAATTATTAAAATGTTTCATACGGCATCAGAAATTTTTATACCTTTTACACGGCATAAATAATTAAAGTTGTGGGTAAGACATAATCAAACAAAAACCGGGCATCACGCCCGGTTTGGTTTCTGACCTGAATAAGCGCTACGCACTCAATCCACGATTCTCCAGCATCGGTTCAATCTCGGATCGTGCCCACGCCACTGGCGGTAAAGTTCAGCTCAATCACTACTGCTCCCGCGCGACAAAATCGCCTTGCGGAATGTCTGCCCGTTCTCGCGGGTTAAGCCGCCCTGCTCAACAAACCACTGATAGCCATCGTCTGCCAGCATTTGCGTCTAAAGGTAATCCAGATTCAGTGTTTGATAATACAGGTCAACCTTTTTTATCTGCTGTAAACGTTGCTATTACTTCTTTTTCATCTGCTAGTTTACCAAGATTTTCTGGCGCTATTATTCTACCAACGGGTGTGTATCCGTAGTTTGTCTGAAAGGTCTCATAAAAAAGTACCAGGGTACGATGGCCATATAACATGAGATCGCCCTGATTAATGGTTCCAGGTTTGACCTGGCGGGTCGGTAAGGGACGGGGCAGATCAGCAAATTTCTCGTTCCCGTTAAGTTCCTCCATCGTTAGAGTCAGGGGAAGCTGTTCAATAAATGCCTTTGCGGCTGGATTATTCTTAAGTTCAACGTAAAAAGTTTGCTGATTGATAGTCATTTTAATGGTCACGGCTTCTTCCTTGTCTGGTTGCAAAGAATTACTGGCACGAACCGGGAATAAAAAGCTCGTGATGATAACAAATAACAGGAATAATATTTTTTTCATCCAGATTCTCTCCCGCAAATGTGCTGCACCTTTCAGGTGCAGCATCAATGATTATTTTAGATAAGGTTTTAAAAAGAAGTCAATTTATCAAATGGATTCAGATCCGTATGCTTATCTCCTGACTCCTCTTTTACTGGAAATTCTACACGAAAGAAGTATGCTGACTAGCTAATGAATGCTTAATGGGCTTATAAGCTATAGTTATGTTTTGTGAGTATTTCACCGATGAAACGTAATCTGAATGACCTCCTTTATTTCATTACCGTCACCCACGAAGGGAGTCTAACCCGTGCGGAGGCTAAACCAGGGGGGGCGCAACCGGCTCTCAACCAGGCAATATCGACGCGGGAATAACGGCTGCAGATCCTACTGCTCACACGAACTACCCGTAACGTATCTCCAATTAATGAGCTGTACTCATAATCAATATAAATTTATACGCATTATCGAATTAATGCTCTGCTGCTAAGATTATCCCTGTTCAGGAATGTGTCACTGAAGTCTGAAGAGATTGAACCTGATCTCAGTCTGATAGTGGTGACAACAGCCCATCTCCTATTCAGGAAGAGTAAAAATGACAGATAACATCATAGGCAAAGTAATTGTAATCACGGGCGCATCAAGCGGTATGGGTGAAGCGGCTGCACGTTATCTTGCTGAAAAAGGAGCAAAGGTTGTGATGGCTGCGCGGAGAATAGACCGCATAGAGGCCATTGCGAGTGAGCTCCAAAAGCAGAATAAAGAAGCCATCGCCGTCGCAACCGATGTGACGAAACTTGATGACGTAAACAACCTCATTGAGACTGCGGTCAACACATTCGGTCGTGTAGATGTTCTTATCAATAATGCCGGCCTGATGCCACTTTCCCGCCTTGAACAGGGAAATGTCGATGAATGGAATCAGATGATTGATGTCAATCTGCGCGGGGTTCTACACGGGATTGCTGCGGTGTTGCCTTATATGAAATCACAAAAAACAGGTCATATCATTAACACCGCATCTGTTGCTGCACACCTTGTCTTCCAGAGTTCTGCTGTCTATTCGGCGACAAAATTTGCTGTTCGTGCATTAACCGATGGTTTGCGCCAGGAAATGGCGGCACATAACATTCGCGTCACGTTAGTCTCCCCCGGTGCTGTTAAAACAGAACTTTTGGAGCATATAACGGATAAAGATGTTAAGGCTGCAAACCAGGATTACGTTGAAAATGTTGGCGTGCCAGCAGAAACCTTTGCACGCATGGTAGCCTTCGCAATTAATGAACCAGAAGATGTTGGTGTAAGTGAAATTATTTTCAGACCAACGGCTCAGGAATTGTAATTATTTTAGTGGCGGCAACTGGAGAAAAACTATCAGGATTTAGGCTTTCAGATTCGGCATACCCATATGCCTTTTCCTAAGCCTAAAAACACGATTTTTCCTGCACCTAACAGCGAGAAATGTCCGCTTCTGGCACGAAGCGGACATTAAGATCAACCGCTGATGCGATCAGCTTTATTTTTCGCGAAAGAAAAAATGCACTTTCCCTTGCTGTAATACAACGGCAGGTAAACCCTTATCTTCTTTGGGTGAGAGGTAGATAATTACCCACGCTGGAAGATGGCGACTAACTTGTTGCATGAAGGCATAATTCATACGCTGATTTTTTGCATCCGATTGTCCGGCGCTGTTTATAAATACCGGGCTGAGGTGACTTCCATTTAACCCATCGTGCCTTACGAGATAACTTTTCCCGGTCGCATTCGCACCTATGAAGTCAGGAGTGCGAACAATTTTTTCTGCGTCGTGGAAGCTGGTGTAAAAGCCGCAGGTCGGACTATTCTGGCTTGCAGGATCATAATATCCATTTTTTGGAAGCTCACATCCCGCATCTTTATCTGCAAATTTAACGACCAGATAGCGGGATTCATTGGTCTGAAACACGTATTTTCCTAACCAGTTATTATATCCCTCTCCCTTACGGACATCGCCATGTTTGCGTTTAGATTCTTTTAAGGTCGCTAGCACAGAAGATTCAATTTTATCTGAGAGCACCAGTGATGCCGCCCCGGGGGTAGTGGCCAGTTCAGTAGGGATCCACGCCAGAATTCCATCGGTTTGCCACTCTTCCACGCCCATACCCGTTGGCCGATACTGTAGTAACGAGGTTAAAGGCAATGACGCTTCATTTAATTTATCATTTTCCACTATCGGAAAAGTAAAATCGTAATCCGTGCGGCTGAACATTTCGCTTTGAGAGTGGCTGACCAGGGCATCGCTAAAAGGATCCATACCCGATGCATTGCTGATATTCCAGGCGATGCTATGTTCAGCGTGGTATGTGTACGACTTTGCAGAATTGTCGCGAACGCCTGAGCAGGCCGTCAGTAGCAAAGTTGTAAACACAATTGAAAGTGATCTCGATAACAAACTATTCATTCATACTTCCCGTTGTTTAATCATAAGAAACTAATATCGGCAACACCGGCCAATAGCTTAATTTTTATGGGTATCTAAAAAAGGGAGGTTGGCTGGAAACCTTTCAAAAAGAATAAACTGGAACGACAGCCGCTCGGGGAGCGGACGAACTCACTGAGCGGAAGTTCTGCTGAGAGCGAGAAGCGATCGTGATTGTTGCCGCTGAAAGGTGACTAAGATGCCAAAATTGGGCGTGGTGATTCAGTGAGTTGTAGGATAAATTCAGGGTTCAATTTCAGATAATTAAGGAAGCAGGTATGTCGCAGCATTTACCGGGAATTGACGTTTTGTTTGTCGCTGGGTTTGGGCCCATCTCGCAGAATGCTGAAGTCAGTTCCGGGTTTTATGTACAGGTACTCGGTCTGCCGCTTAAGCCAATGGAGGGTAACGGCGATTATCTGCTATCGGAAAACAGGCTGAAGGGTGTTAAGCATTTTGCCGTCTGGCCGTTATCACAGGCCGCCACTTCATGTTTTGGCTCTGAGGAGTGGCCAGCCGAACACCCAATCCCGCAGGGATGGATTGAATATGAGGTTCAGGATCTATTTAGGGCAAACGGCAAACGGATTCGCATGCAATTTGCCACCAAAGGTGAAGCATTTTCACATGAACGCTGTTTAATAAATAGCACATTCGACCTGCAGTCTAATACCCGACTTACACGGGGTTTGTACTTTATGAAACGCAATCTTAATTCAGGAGTAAGATAGTGGACACTTTGTCTATTAAAGGGATTTTTGAAGTTTTCGTTAACAATTGGATTCCTGGTATCTTCACCTTCTTTTTAGGTATCTGTTACTCAAATATCGTTGAAAAAAAGAAACTTAAACAGAAGCTAAAGAATGATATTCTTGAGATCTTCATACCGGTCTTCAATGCAGGGAACGAGATCTCATTCGAAATCGCGGAGAATGCTTGCAGGAAGATGAAAGGTACCTTTCAGGCATACAAGAGAATATATCCAGGTATCTTCAACAAAGAGATAGAGAGTAAGCTTGAAGACCTACTTAAAGATGGTTTCCTCATAAATGGTGAAGTTAATCCGCATTACTTTGAACCAGCCAATATTGAGAACCTGATTAAAAAATTGTAGTTTCGTTCATACCCCACTCTTGCGGGGTATTTGCATCATGTGACAATAGCGGCTATTTTATTTGCTTTCCGTTGATCCACGCAATCTACTATTAGCTGCTGCCGCTTTTGGCACGAGGCGGAGTGGGCTTAAGGTCAGCCGTGAGCGAGGAGAGGACACTCATGATTCTTACTTATATATATTTTCCTACATCGAATTTTTTAGGGGGGAATTATTTAGTTAGTCACGCTCCGCCAGTCAATTCTGCGATTAGTGGTTCATAAGGTGCGCCAGCTTGTAGTGCATTCCAAATTTCTAAAATTTTATCACGATTTCTCCCCAACCAACTAGAAACATCGCTATCATATTTCTTAGGTAAATCTCCCTCTATGCGATCTCCTGATTGTATGGCATAACTGGCAGCATGCGCTTGTTTTCCATAGTCAATATGAATATGGGGAAGTTGATGTCCTTTTTCTTGATATATTTTTATCTTCATGTTCTGTCTCTTCACCAAGAGAATTTCCATGAATCCGCCGCCACTAGAGCGCCTTTTCTCAGTCAGTAGATCCTTCTGAGCAAAGAGTCCTTGTAATTCGTAAAATTCTTCATCTAAATTCATATATCACCCATTAAATTTCAGTTGGTACTTATTAAACATAACTCTTTATTGCTAGGCTTTTCCTAGTCCACTTTTAGTACAGAGCGGACTGTCAGATTGAGTCCGGCCCTACGCCACACCTATGTCGGGTCAAATCTGAGCTAATATAAATAAAGTTACCGTCTGACGGCCGCAGAAAGAACCTCATCCTGTGCTAGTAAAGTAATAACATCTCCGGCGAGATCCGGTCTTATACCTGGGGTTTTGTAAGTCGCATACACAGCAACCGATAATGGGCTCCAATTATACTTCGCAGCAATACGTTTTACCTCCTCGATAACCTTAAACGTATCGTTTTCCAAAGCCAGTCCTAAACGAGCAGTATCCAGATAAACGCGCTGAACTCCGGAGATATACGCGAGCTTTTTAAGTTCTGTGGTAATAATGCGCTGCGCTTCAACACCGATAGAAGAGCCTCCCTCAACGACCCCTGTCAATCCAACAAGCTTACCACCATCACTGCGGGAATTGTCATCTTTGTCTCTGGGGAGCGGTACTAAGGCGTTCAACTCTACATCCTGCTGGAGTAACTCCAGCAGTTCGGGCAAAAGCTCAGTTTTGATGACACCTTTTAAAGCGGCTGCTCTTTTAGCCAGGCTTACAGGGGACTGCCCCAACCGAGCTGACATTGAAATAAGGCAACTAGCGATTATGAAAATATCGCTTTCACCGATCAGAGGAGCACACTCGGTCCGGAAGGATTGATCGTCACGAAGGAGAGGATTTGCTTTTTCAGGCTTCCTAATTTTTAATTTTGGCTGCTTCTTGCTATAACCACGCAAGGCATCCTGTGCGCTTCGGTTTAGAATGCTGATACTTTTAACCAGACCCTCATTACCCTTGAGGTTGGCAATCATTTGCTGCATATTTTCGAGCCTGCCAAGCATCTCGGGAACAGCTTTACCTGCAGCGATCTTCTCGCTGATATCATTAAGATTTCTCAGAACACCAGTAACAAGCTGTGAGGGCGCAGGAACCGAGGCATTCAGTTGGTGGCTTTTTTTGATTTCTTTTTCCATCAACTGGATCGCATGCTTCCAGTCTGTTTGTACACCAGCTTTAAGGGTTCCAAGATTAAGAATAGCGGTTCGAAGACTTTCGCATTTATCTAACGGAATAGGTTCACCATTCTGTTTACCTGTTTTCAGCCAGTGAACTAAGGATACGAAGTCAGCTTTAGCTGTCGCAACAAGTCCATTGATAACACGCTGCCTCACTTCAGGGGTAAAGTGATTTGTTCTCGGCGCTGGCAGGCGGTCATTTTTGTGCGCTATTGGTCTCTTCATAATGGATATCTCAAGTTGGCTCCATCAACGATAAATCCCGTCTGGGTTCCAGGCAGCAATCAATCCCTCTTACATATCATGTTTTAAGGTAGTGATACCCGCTGCACCATCAAAGTATTGTTATATTTTGATCGCTCAGATGGTTGTTCAACTTCCGTTCCTGGCACATAACGGCCCTGGAGATTGGGAAAATCACCGGACCCTTAGCAGATCTGAATATCTGGTCGTATATCTCGGCGACAGCATTTCATGTTTCATCTGCCAATACTGCTATATGCCCTGCCCTGCAAAGTAAAGCGTGCCTTTCCCGTCTTTCGCATTCAGGTGATCGAGCACCTCAATCAACTTTTCGCTGCCAGCATACGGCGCGTTCTCATCGAAAAGGTTGAGCGGGGTCCCCCCCTGGCTGAAGAAGTCACCCAACATTATTCCGGCGTTCTGGTAACGATGGCCATCCTTCCAGATTTTATCCAGGCACTTTATGCGGCGTTAATGATTTTGGGGAAGAAAAATCGGTCAAAAAAAACCGGGCATCGCGCCCGGTTCTGTTCCCATACTAAAAAAGCCCTTAAGCACTCAATCCACGATTCTCCAGCATCGGTTCAATCCTCGGATCGTGCCCACGCCACTGGCGGTAAAGTTCAGCTAAATCACTACTATTCCCGCGCGACAAAATGGCATCGCGGAATCTCTGTCCATTTTCGCGAGTCAAACCACCCTGCTCGACAAACCACTGATAGCCATCGTCCGCCAGCATCTGCGTCCACAGGTAGGCATAATATCCCGCCGCGTAGCCGCCGCCGAAGATATGGGCGAAGCATACTATCCAAATATCGTTTTTCTTCTTTTTAAACAATAAGTTAACTTGTTATCAAGTCATTGATTTGCACCATTTTCACTCCTAATAGAACCTTATGCTATTCAGTAGGTTGCGTATCGTTTTGGGGAAGAATCTCTCTCAAAAATGCCCCTTCACCCACTCTAAACATTCGCACTTCGCTCAATTAATGAACGATAACCGCTTCGGAACGTAAATAGCCTAACACTTTAACTTTGCGTAGCTCCTTCCAGTTTCGAAACGCCCCGCTTTACCGCCTCGCTGATTTCCATCAACATGCCTATGTTTCAAAATCATAGACTTTCGGTGCGCACCTCTTTTTCTCCCTACCCTATACTTTCAGTCTGACATCTGGCTGGAGATTTCTATGTGTGGACGTTTTGCACAAGCTCAAACCCGTGAAGAATATCTGGCATACCTGGCCGATGAAGCCGATCGCGACATCGCATACGACCCTGCACCTATTGGTCGGTACAACGTCTCGCCAGGTACCAAAGTTCTGCTGCTGAGCGAGCGCGACGAGCAGTTGCATCTTGATCCGGTCCTGTGGTCATACGCGCCCGGGTGGTGGGATAAGCAGCCACTGATAAACGCACGCGTTGAGACGGCGGCCACCAGCAGAATGTTTAAATCTTTGTGGCAGCATGGCCGAGCTATCTGTTTTGCTGATGGCTGGTTCGAATGGAAGAAAGAAGGCGACAAGAAACAGCCCTACTTTATTCACCGTGCCGATGGCCAGCCAATATTCATGGCAGCGATTGGCAGCACGCCATTCGAGCGCGGCGATGAAGCTGAGGGTTTTCTCATCGTGACGTCTGCAGCTGATAAAGGTCTGGTCGACATTCACGACCGCCGACCGCTGGTTCTGTCACCTGAAGCGGCGCGCGAGTGGATGCGCCAGGATATCGGCGGGAAAGAAGCTGAAGAGATAGCGACCGACGGTGCCGTACCGGCCGACAAGTTTATCTGGCACGCCGTGTCGCGCGCCGTGGGGAATGTTAAGAATCAAACACCAGAACTTATAAACCCAATTTTAAAATCATAAGAAAAAGATTTTACTGATAAAAATAATCAACGACCCTTTGCATCTCCAAACATCTCATAATCATGACTAGTTGAAGGAGACCATCCTTTTTTCAAACTATATGTCTCGGTACCATCTAAATTATAAATTTTAAATAACCACCCTTCGTACATACCATTTTCAACAAGCTTAACAGCATCCCAGGAATCTATAAAATAATTATAGAAAACAATCACCACATCTACCTGACCTTTCAAAGGTTCATTAAGATGCAATGTGGTTTTCCCCCTTGAATAATAATCACTATATGTTTGCCCGGTGCTAATTCCATTTGCACTACGATAGTTATTGGCGAATGCTACAACATCAGCAATCATAGTTAGCTTCTTAGTAGGCTCAATCGTTTTTACTTGAGATTTAAAATAGTTTTTTGTTTCTTCGTCAAATTTACCAGATTTATCTGCAAGTATATCACCAACAGTGTAACTATGTGTTTTTGCATATTCATCAATTTTCGAAGAATAGACTTTCAACTTCTCGATATAAGCTGCCTTGTCTTGGCTCTCATTATATTTCAAGATACTATAACCTACTCCACATAAAACCAATATTGCTATAATCAAGCTTGCAAAAATCTTCGCAACTCTTTTCCCTGGCTTAAGGAGCTTTACAATCACGATGACAAGTAATAATGCTACTAAAAATAATACTATGTTTAACATTTTGGCTATTTCCTTATTGAACTTTTATATCTTACCAGTACAACGTAGCTCATGTCATATAGCCCTTATGAAATATCGTGCGAATCACTTTACCCGCAGCAGATCCGAGATCCTTGTTGTATAACGCGGAGACAGCATTTCACGCTTCATCTGCCACTGCTGCTGAATGCCCTGCCCGGCAAAGTAGAGCGTTCCTTTTCCGTCTTTCGCGTTCAGGTGATCAAGCACCTCCATCAACCTTTCACTTCCGGCCCGCGGAGCGTTCTCGTCGAACAGGTTAAGTTGAGCCACACCCTGGCTGAAGAAGTCACCCAGCATTATTCCGGCTTTCTGGTACCGATGCCCATTCTGCCAGATTTTGTCCAGGCACTTTACCGCGGCGTTGATAATGTCGCGACTATCCTGCGTTGGCGTGAGCAACTTCATTGAGGCGCTATTACCGTAATATGGTTCGTTAAGCGCAAAGGGAGAAGTCTTCACGAACGCTGAGATAAAGCGGCAATACTGGTGCTCACCGCGTAGCTTTTCAGCTCCGCGGGCGGCATAAGAGCAAATAGCCTGGCGCATCTGCTCATAGTCGGTAACGCGTTCGCCGAATGACCGGCTACAGACGATTTCCTGTTTTGCTGGGGCAAACTCTTCCAGATCAAGACAGGGTTCGCCGCGCAGCTCCCGGACAGTGCGCTCGAGTACCACGTTAAAGTGCTTCCGGATTATCCACGTACTCTGCTCTGAAAGGTCTAAGGCCGTTTTAATACCCATCGCGTTTAGCTTTTTACTGATTCGGCGACCAACACCCCAGACGTCCTCTACAGGTACCACAGAAAGCAACCTGCGCTGGCGATCAACATTTGAGAGGTCAACTACCCCACCCGTCTGCCGCTGCCATTTCTTTGCGGCGTGGTTGGCCAGCTTTGCGAGTGTTTTTGTCTGCGCGATGCCAACCCCGACAGTCAGATGCGTACGCTTCAGAACCGTAGCGCGGATCTCTTTACCGAAATCCGTCAAATCCCGGCAGTTGCGAACACCTGTCAGGTCGCAAAATGCTTCGTCGATGCTGTAAATTTCGACACGAGGGCTCATTTCCTCAAGTGTCGTCATTACCCGGTTCGACATATCAGCATACAGCTCATAGTTGCTGCTGAAGCAAACAACGCCAGCGCGCCGGAAAAGCTCCTTTTGCTTGAAGAAAGGCTCACCCATGGTAATTCCGGCGGCTTTGGCCTCGGCGCTGCGCGCAATCACGCAGCCATCATTATTCGAGAGAACGACAACCGGGCGCCCCCTCAAATCAGGCCGAAACACCGTCTCGCATGATGCGTAGAACGAATTCACATCACAGAGCGCGAACATGTTCAGCTCGCCGATTTAACGATGAAAGTCACGACGCCAAAAACGTCCAGCGTGTCTTCACTGCCGACGATAATCGGCGAATAAGCGCTGTTCATCGGATTAAGCTGAACGGTCGGGCGGAGCTGCAGACGTTTGACTGTGAACTCCCCTTCTACTGCAGCGATGACAATGTCACCGTGCTCAGCAGTCCTGGAGCTGTCCACCACCAGCAGATCGCCGTCGTTGATCCCGGCTTCGATCATAGAATCCCCTGCGGCTTTGACGAAATACGTCGAGCTGGGATGTGCAACTAAAAGCTCATTGAGATCAATGCGCTGCTCAACATAGTCAGCTGCTGGGCTTGGGAAGCCACACTGAACTAAGTCGCTGAAAAGTGGGATAGAGATAATTTCTCTCAGTTCTGTAGGACTGAAGAATTCCATTACACGCACCTCGAATACTGTTTTTATATACAGTAGTTTCATTCGGGTTTGCGCGCAAGACACGGCAGTTCCAACGCCTGTGCAAAGCTTCACCGTTTGGTTTGTAAGTTTCTATCTCGCTTCACATTATGTTTTTTGTAAATTTTCCCAGCATGACCGCGTATGCTCACAATTAAATCGACTTTGGCTTAGATGCAGGAAATTTTTTATAAAAAGTGCAAACGGTTTCATCAGAAATAATCGTCACCTGCTTCCTATCCACTCCGTTTGCGATCAACCTGCCAGCTTGAGCCCATTGCTCTGTGGTTAACTTTGGGCGTCGCCCACCTTGATTTCAAGCTCTTCTATCCGACGCTGCTGGTACTGAATTGCCATCGTTAATTTTGCAATCAACGCAGCATATTCAAGACTGTATGCAGAACTGATATCAGATTCGATGTCTGCACCTTCAGGTAACCCCTCTCCTGCAACACACTGTGGAGAAACACTATGTAAATCATTGGCAATGAAACCAAGGTGGGTATTCTGATCGTTGATGACCCCTCGCGGTCTGAATTCAAATGAGGCTGGCTGCCAGCGCATCACTTCATTAAATGCCTCATGGATATCATTTTCATCACAATATTTGATGTTTTCTTTCAGTTCTCGATCCGAAGAAGAAAAAGAAATAGCCCCTAAATCAGACGTATCTACATAGGCCCTTAGCTGGCCTGAGACCCAGTTAAAGTTCCAGTAATTTCCTCCGTTAGCGCCTGTTAAACCGGCTCTTGCACGATATCCTCCGTTTCCCCCAAATCTGGCATTTCCATTCGATTTTATTGTCAATTCACCCGCCGCATCTTCAGAAATTCTGGTGGTATAGTCAGCAGTGGTGTTGTTGTAATGAAAATCGATAAATGGGGTGGATGAAGATAATTCTATTGAACCCGGATAAATTTCAGTTTTGTTTTCAGTTGTTGGTGATTTTAAAGCAACAGAACCAGTAACAACCCCTCCAGTCATGCCATCAAGAGTATTTAACCCAAGGTTTGTGCGAGCGCCTTCTGCCGTTGCTGCCCCAGTCCCGCCCTGGTTAACTGGTACTGCCCCGTTTACCTTGTCAGCCTTGCCATTCAGTGCCTGGGTGAAGCTGTTCCAGGCAGGGCCGGTAAAGCTGCTGCCGTCTGGCAGGGTCACCGTGACGTTTCCTGTACCGCTGAAAATGCTTTGCCAGTTCTGTTTGTCATAGTTCAGACCACGCAGGGCTTCTGCGCTTTGTGCCACCAGCGCAGCGGTGACCATGTTCATTGCCACGCGTGGTACGGCATACCATGCTGCTCCAGCCTGAGTGGGTCCGATATAGTTGCTGACCAGCGTCAGGGAGGTATTACTGTTCAGGGTTTTGATGGCGAGCGTGTATGGAATACCGCCGACGGTCACAACAATAAAATCGCCTGCGCCCAGTTCTGTGGTAAAGGTGGTACCACTGCCGGTGACTGCTGCTGAGTTATTTGTCAGAGACAAAGTACCTGCGGACATAGATGCTCCTTGAGGCAATAAAAATCCCCGCCGTAGCGAGGTTGGTTTTAAGATTGAAAGGGGGTCAAACGTACATGTCGGGGATTACGGGGAGAGAGATAGGGGTTACCCCGGCGTTCGCGAGCTGCCTGTCAGACCAGCCGACATACAGCCCCCTCCCTGCCCTCAGTGTGCCGTTCTGCATAACCAGCCCGTAATGGTAGTGATAAATCCGACCTCCTCCGAAGCTGGGCACCCTGAGACCAAAGCGGCCAACAGGAACGTAGCCGCCTCCGGGAACAGTCTGCGCTGTGGTTGAAGGTAAAAAATTAATGCCGAGATAAACGAAAGGCCTTCTCGCCGTTGAGAACGTGCACTCGCCTGCTGCGTTAAAGATATTGTGTCCCGGGTTCGCAGGCACGGGCGTGACTCCCCCTGCGAAAATGACGACATCCACGGTACCGGTCATTGGTTGATCTTCCGTGTTTGAGCCATCATTCAGAAACAGAAGTCGGTTGCCGTCATAGTCGAGTGTGTAAGGACTGTCCCACTTACAGCAGACCAGGTATTTGCTGCGATCAAACCCGGCTATAGTGGGAGTCACCCAGCCTGACGTACCGACGGTCACCCTGGCTTTATAAATGCAGTACCCGACCCTCGACGCTGTTGTAATCGCTGTAAAGTCAGTGCTGTTCTGGACAAGTAGGCCAACGTTCGAATTCTGGCTGACCGGCAGTATCTGCCATAGTGTGCCGGAAAACGCTACGCGTTGCGGATTGGGAAAGCCGGGGTTAGAGTTCCCGCTCCAGTTTTGCGTGACGTTCGCACCGGATATGCTCACGCTGTCCAGTTTGAATATCCCCTCATCGCTGATTACCGTCTGGGTTGGAATGAAAATGACATTCGAACCAGAAACGTAACCTTCGACCGTCGCGGTATTTACTTTCCCGATACCTCCTGAAATCGCACCGCCATAAGAGGGGCAGCGCAATCCGGCGGTAATCTCCATTCTTTTACCGCCATCGTTGAGATCGATTAAAAGTCCTGAGGGCATAAATCACCATGAACCAAGGACGATGCGACCACCGCCAGGAATATTGACGGTAATACCGTTGTCATTAATAACGACCGTGTTATTGGTCCCGTTGAAGGCAAAGTTACCGCTGTCGGCATAAAGCTTTCCGTGGAATTCACAATCGCCGTTTTTGTCGATGTTCCAGCCACGCACACCGGCGGCAAAATTTGTCGATCGGATGTAACTGCCGATCTTCGCGTTCGTGATACTGCCATCCTGGATCATCGCGTCACGGATAAAGACCTGACCGTTATAAACAAAGAAGGCGGCCTGATAGTTACCGGGATCGCTTCCCGAATAGATGCCGAACTGATCGGCGGCGACAACCATCGTCGATTTATAGCTGCTGCCTGATGGTTCAATGGACATACCGAGTCCAGTGTTGTACTTAACGCCGTTACGGATAATACCTAGGTTGAGCGTATAGGACGCCTTCGCAGAACCGTTGCTTGTCACCTCCGCGTTCATCTTCTGATTTACCGCTGCTGTCAGATCGCCAACCTGCGACTGCACATACGTATCAAGTGATGCGATTGCCTGCGTGTTATTGCTGATGGCCGTCTGCTGCTGAAGTATTTGAGAATTAACACCATCAAACTGAGACTTAACGCTGGTCGTCAGCTGCGCAAGCGCCTGGTCAACTGTGGCGATTGTTGTTCTGACTGTCAGGATTTCAGCGTTAACTTCACCCAGTTGCTGGAACTGGCGATCCACAGTGCCTTTGTTTGCCAGCGCGTTCTGCAGAATGCCTTCAAGGTTGGTATCAACGCCCTTCTCGACGTTTTTCATGGCATCGGAATTTCTGACAGCTTCGTCAATGACATCTATCAGATCTGATGTATCTGTCTGGCACAGCGCGGCCACTTCGACAAACGCAGACGTACCGAAAGCGTTTATTGTGCGAACATACCAGTAATAGGTGTGACCGTTCTTCAGACCGTGGCTGCTCCAGGTGGTACCGACACCGGCGCGCGTGGCCCCACCTTCAACCGTTGGCGTACTGGTACTCGGCAGCCTGATCTCTCCTGACGTCCAGAAGTCAAACTGGGTTGATACGTTCGTCACTGCAGCGAGGCGCGGGTAGAGCGTAATGGCAAAATAGCTCTGTTCAATATCAACTCTGGACGGCGGAGGCGGTGCCTGAATGCTGAATTCAAGATATGCCTCCGGCGACTCCGCGCCCATCTGATTTACCGCGGTGACATGAGCCGTGTAGGTAGCCTGGGCAAGTCCTGTCAGGCGGGTGAATGAACCCGGTACCTGAGCAGATAACACCATCTGGCCAGCCTTACGGATCACCACCTTGTTATAAACAAACTGACCAATGTTCTGCCAGGACAGCACGCCCTGCACCACCTGCCCAATTTCCTCGACGGTGTATTTCAGGTTCTGCGGCTGCGCCACACCTCCCGGTGGCAGTTGCGTAAACGGTGGGCGCTCAATAGGTTTTCCAATCGCATCCCCCCAGACATCAGCAGTCTCCTGCTTCAGAGTGATCTGCACGCCGTTCTGTACGCCGAATTTCCAGTCAGTAACGCGCATTTCGACATTAATGATACCGAGCGACGGAAAGTTTACCTTCACGTACATACCTGGACGGTAGCGGTAGCCACTCAGGTTCAGCGTGAGATTCATCGTGCGCGAAATTCGGGTGCGCTTCAGCTTAATATCCGCCAGGCGCTGGGCCTGAAACTCACTGGTCACAAACCGAAGTTTCATATCCTGCGATATTTCAACGCCATCTTCTGCAACCCACTCACTGACAGAAACAGCCGGAAAATCAGCCTCAGCATAGGTCTGTTTCGGGTCGATAAACGTTCCGTTAATGGTGTTAACGCGCTCAGACTGGGACACTTCCGGCATGATTTCGATGTCACCAGCCAGCTGGCTTTCAGTGATCACTTCCGTCGCCGGACCGTAATACGCGCCAACCAGAATTCCGTGCTTACCAGCGATGTATGTTGGCTCAGCGGCACCCGCCGCCAGCATCGCTTCAAGAATGCTGGCCTTGTTTTCACTGAGATCAAATTCCCCGTTGAGGGTGTAACGTTTTTCAGACGTACCGTCGCCGTTCGTTACCGTTTCGTCGCAGATATTGGCGGCTTCCTGAAACTGATCCCAGTTCAGATCAGCGTCAGGAACTTTCAAATAATTGCGGTAGTAATCCAGTACGCAAAGTGCCAGGTTATTGCTGTATTCCGTGCGGCCGGTGCGCGGGTCATAGACCTTGCGCCCTGTCTTCTCCACTTTGATATTCGGAATGCCGGACGGAAATTTTTCAGCGTTGAACTTCAGGGACACACGAAGCCACGAAATTCCCTTGCCAATCATGTCAGTTTTCCATGATGGGCAGTTTTTCAGCATAAAGGGATCGGCGGTCTGACGGTCGTTATGCACTTCCCAGGTCGCGTTATCAGGGTATGAGCCAATATCATCATCACCGAGGTAAATGGTCCCTACGCCGGAAAGCGGATGTCCAGCCAGAGTGATGGCAAGGTGAAGCCATTCCCCATCGGTCTGGTTACCTGGCTGTTCTTCCGAAAAAAACAGCGTACCGGCTGATACCGTTCTTCCGTAAATCACCGTTTTGGGGCTGGCAGCGGCGCGCAGCACCTGCTTCCTCTCTGATGTATCACGATAGGCACCGAGTGAAGGCTTTTTTGTCAGCATTTGTGTTGCAACCTGCGCTGCGATGGTGATTGCCATCGCGATGGCATAAGCACCATTAGCTGCAACTGCGCCAGCGGCAACGGTAGCGATAATCGGAATTGCAGCAGGCATCAGCGAAACCTCCATGTACTCAGTGGTTTAATCCTGAGGCAGACTAAGCCTGCTTCCCCCGGCACCCACACAGCGCCGCCATAAATCACCCCGGCACAGCGGGTACCGCTGTTTTCAACAACAGCAATATCCCCGCGCTGGGCCATCTTCACAGGTACCTCGTCGAGGTACTTCGCCAGCACGTTCTCAAGAGAGCCGCCACCACGCAGCAGCGCCTTTTTCGCGCCCGTTTCGCTGTCATACGTACCGCGCCAGCCGTTGGCAAAATTATCGCCGGTCATCGCTTCGGCACAGTCAGCTGCAAACAGGCAGCAGTCATGTTCGCCCCATAAAAAAGGCCGCTTTTCAGCGGCCCTTATTACGGCGATTAATCTGTTATGCCAGTCTGGATGCTTCATGCTTCCTCACGAATAGGTAAACCCTGGCGCATCTTTTTTGCTGCCCCAGTAAATTGAACGCTCTGCCATTTGAGCGACGTAGCGAAATATACGGTCACCCGGCTGGGCTGCCTGGTGGGATTCGTCGGTATAGCGGTCCGGGAACGGTCGCTGCCAGTCTTCAAAAATATTACTGACGGTGTACTGCAGGGCGTTGGTTTCGCCCGATGTCGCCCCGGTACCGGAAATACGCCCCTTAAAAATCAGGTCTGCAACCTGCACAACCCCGTTATCATCCATCGCCACCAGATAGAGTTCTGCAGGTTTGCCCACACAGCGTTCGTTGAGCGTTTTAGCGAAAAGGGACATATCCAGCCCGGAAAGTGTCATCCTGAGCTGTGTCGGGCTGGTCGTGTTAGTTTCATTCACATCATCGATGGCCCCCAGCGTTCCCATGCCGTAATAGACATATCCACCGAGCACCAGCGTGCCGGTGCCGGAATGGACGTAAGCGGTCCCGGACTCAAACTGGACATTGGCCGCCAGCACCGCAGTAACCCTGTCGCGCGAGAGCCAGGTGATCATCGAATCTGAAAAAGGGGAATACTGCATTAAAATGCCTCCTCAAACTCCAGTGTGTAGCTGGTAAACACGCCAGGAACGCGGTTACCCGCGCCCTGCTGGTTATCTTTCAGCTTAAAAATACCGTAGGGGTTAGCCACCTCAATTTTTCCGTTAACCGGCGGTGAGGAACGTAGCATTGGCGCAATAGGGATGATTGCGGTACCAGTTGATGTACTGGTCACGTCAGCTGTTACCATCTTCAGCTCATCGTTCACAGTAAGGTAATCCCCGGTGCGCAGCACGAGCTTGCCTGGCGTCCAGCCTTTACTGCTGAGCTGCGTTCCAGTCTGGTTTGCGTCCTGCACCACCGGATTTCCGGTAGGCGTTCTACCCACCCGGCCCCAGTCGTGAATTTTCACCCTGCCATACTCACCATCTAGCGAGGCCACCAGCGCATCGATGCGTCTGGATTTATCGTCTGTAAGGTTGCTAAATGTCAGGGAACAGATCCAGCGGGTGCCGGGGAAACGAACTGTCTGTAATGCACCATTAAACGGGGAGCGAAAGGTTTTGGTATTACTTTCCGGACGCCACGTCAGCGACGCCGGACATACATCTGCAGGCCATTCAAGCACAGCCATAGTCACTCCTTAGTTAAACGCCAAGCATCCTCCTGGCCTGTCCGTTGGTCTGAAAATCACTCAGCATGTCCTGGCGCGCCTTTTTCGCACCATCCGCGGCCCCTTTTGCAGCAGCCTCCTGCATAGCCTGTTTAAGCGCGGCGTCACCGTTACCAGAAACATTGATATGCTGGGTGATATGGATTTCACCACCAGCAGTTGTAGTGCCGACCATCCTTACGCCAAGAGTGCCATTTGGTGTCCTGGTTAGAGGCATAACAGCCTCTGGGCCAGCTTCCCCCATTAATCCATCGCCTTTGGCAAATTTGAACATCGTCGGGCTGGATATGATCGAATTGCTGAAATGGCTAAGATTTGGGGATTCAAAGACGCCGCCTTTGGCAAATTTCAGTCCGCTGGCCGCGCCGGAATATGCGCCTGATGGTGTACTTCCTGCGGAGGTTGCATCCCCCCCACCAAAAAGGCCACCGAGAGAACCAAACAGACCACCACCACCTGCAGACTTCAACGAATTGACCAACATTGCGTTAAGGATAATTTTTTGCATAGAAGCCAGTACCGATCTGGACCAATCCTCCCAGTCAACTTTATTGCCCGATAAAGCATCAGAAATATTACCGATAAGACCTGTCATTGAATTGTTAACTAGGTCTGCTGTCTGCGAGGAATAATCAGTAGCGGTGTCAAACCAGTTTTTAAATCCTTTCTCAGCGCCAGCAGTCCAGTCAGCTTCAGAAGCAGCGATTGCTTTATATTTTTTGTCCAGCGCATCGAGAGCCGCCGCACGCTGTGTTATGGCTTCGGTACCACCGTCAGTTTTCGCAAAAACACGGTCAATCTGCTGCGTTTCATCGAACCGGCTGCGCTGGCGATCACTCATTCCTCTGGTTTCGGTTGTCAGCGTCGCCTCATCCCTGAACTTCCTGGCCGCTTCAGTTAAATCCTTCAGAGCATCAGCCTGTTCTCGCTGCTTGCGCACGTTCTCATCTGCTTTTTGGGTCCACTTTGCCAGTTCTGTAGACGATGCCTGAATAGCCCTGCGCTGCTCATCCGTCCATTTAGTGCCAGCCTGATGGGAAGCAGCATAAAGATCGGAGGCTTTTTCTCCCTCCGTTGCCCGCACGCGCTGAACATCAATAGCCACGCTCAGGTCGGCCATTTTCCGGGAATACTGTTCGGCGGTACTGGCCGCCTCGCGCTCTGCTTTACTTTGCGCATTAGAGGCGGCGGTTGAGGTCTTTTTGGCCTCAGCTGCAGCTTGATCCTTTTTGGCGGCCAGATCCTTGTTGTAGATGTACTGGGTGTAAAGAGCCCCTGTTAGCTTTAGATCTTCAGCTTCATAGACGTGCTGCTGATGGAGTTTCTCCAAACCACTTAAGCTGGCCAGCTCATTATCGCGGCGTGAGCGCTCCAGTGCGGTTTGCTGCTGAGGCGTTGCGTTCGCCATTGAAACGACGGGCCCGGCATACTGTGGCGGCTTAGCTCCAGCGGTCGCTGACATTGAGCGGTTAAGAAGGTCATATGCACCCTTCAGGATTGAGACAGCTCCAGCCTGTACGATAGCCTTTTGTGTGGCCAGGTCACTGGCATTGTTTACTAGCTTCTGCGTTTGCTCGACTTTTGAGGCTGCCTGTTCGCGCTGGTACTCCAGCTGGTTCAGCTTATCGGTCAGCTCGATGTTTTTGGCCGTGATGTCGGCCTGGTCCATGAAAGTGTTAATCAGGGTCAGCGTCGGATGGCGGTTGTAGTCCTGCTGGATTTGGTCAACCGCCTTTAGGCTGTCTTTCACCTTCGCGATCTGTGAGTCGAGGTCGGCCAGGTCCTGTTTTTGCGCCTGTAAAGATGTACGGGCATCAGCCGCGGTCGAACGCAGGCCAAGCACCGACATCTGCTGGAGCTTGGTGTTGATCTCGTCAAGGTTGTTGGCAAAACCTACCGCCTCACGGTGCACCTGCTGGGTATGCTGATAAAGGCCATACATCGCAGCGCCGGCACCAATAATCACTCCCGGCCAGCCACCGAGAATACCCAGCACCCCACTACCCAGCCGTGACATTACCGAGGCTGTACTGGTGAGGTTGTTAACCGCAGATGCCCTGCCAGCAAGCGCCGTATTCAGTGATGCCTGAGCTGCAGCAAGATTACGCTCAGCAACAATCTGAGCCTCGATACTCGTCGCCGCTGCGTGCGCCTGTTGAGCGCGGTAAACAGCCTGACGACCAGCAGCAACGCTAACCTGAGCGCCGCGAACCTGAGCCTGCGCCAGCGCGACCTCAGCGGCCGTATTAGCGAGCACAGCCCTGGTTGACTGAGCAACGCTGCCGACCATGTTGCCAAAATAACGAGCGAGGCCAACACCAACCAAAATACCGGCTGTATTTGCCACATCATCAATGTTATTCGCCAGACCATCCAGCACGCCGGAAAGCGTTGATGATGCGCCGACGGCATCGTTCGCCCCACCCACCCATGCGAGAAAGGCGTTTTGCACTTTCTGTGCAGATCCGCTGATGGATGCAGGAAGGATGTCGAACTCTTTACGGAGGATCTCGACGTTGGTCAGTAATGGGACAATTTTGTCAGTCGTCAGCTCGCCATTGTTGGCCATGTTGCGCAGGCCACCGACAGTGGTACCCAGCCCATCAGCCAGCAGTTTAGCCAGGCGGCCGCCGTTCTCCATGATGGAGTTAAATTCTTCACCTCGCAAAACGCCTGAGCCAAGCGCCTGGCTAAGCTGTGTGATAACAGAGCTTGCCTCTTCAGTGCTGGCACCAGACAGCTTCAGTGAGGTTGCAACGGTTTCCGTAACTTTTGCGACGTCAGCGGAAGCGTAACCAGCATCACGCAGTGACTGGGCAATACGACTGTAAAGGTTGCTATTTGCTTCGAGTGATGTTCCGGTGCGCTGGCTGATATCCATCAGCACGCGCTGGGATTGCACGTAATCCTCACTGGACGAGGACGCCAGCCGAAGACGTCCATTCAACTGGTTCCATGTATCGGCAAACTGAATCAGCTGATGCGTTGCAAATGCACCAGCCCACGCACCGGCAAGCCCGGCAGCAGAAGATCGCACGGTTGCAAGCTGAGAATTCAGGTCAGCCAAAGACCGCTGAGTTTCACGCGTGGCCGCTGCAGCTTTTTTTCCGCCCTGCTCCATAGTGCGATAGTAATCGGTTCCCATACGGGACGCTCTGGCGATCTCAGACTGGAAAGAAGAAGAGTTCGCCGAAATTTTGATGATTAGCTCGCGCAGCGTTGCCATATTTCACCCATAAAAAAGCCCGCAGCCGCGGGCGTCAAAGACCGGATATCCATTTTTCGAGTTCTGAGACTTCTGCGCCCCCTTCCTGCTCACCCCATTTCAGCATCACATCAGGGATAGTGAACTTCCCGCCCTGAGAGTTCAGCATTGCAACTGAGATCTGCGCCGCCTGTGCATCGGCGCGCCAGTCTCCAACAGGGCTAATGCGGTCGAACTCGATCCACATTTTTAGCTCACTGGCGGTAATAGTCTGGCGCAGTTCGTGGAGAGTGCGCCCCATTCGGAGCGCGAGCGACATCAGGAAGAAGGTCAGCGGCTGCTTTACGGCTTTCCCGCTTCTTCCTGACTCATGCCGAGGTTGAGGGCCTGAGCCAGCAGGCGGGAGTGTACGGGACCATAAATTTTAGATACCAGATCTTGATCCTCGTCGCTGAATACGCGCTCGCCGTTTTCATCCAGCAGAACGTCAATAAACAGAACCACATCTGCCTTTTTGTTACGCAGAAACTTTTCCGCCTCCGTCAGCGTCGGTGCTTCTTCGCCCTCGGCGAGCTGGGGATTAACGATCTCCCGGAATTTCACCCAGGCATCGCCAGAGGGTTCACGCAGCGTTACCCTTGCGCCATCCCATTCAGGGACCGTGATACCTTCTTTGGTGCGATAGGCTTTCGATGCTGTAAGCGCCACGTTGCGTAATGAATTCTGTGATGTTTTTTGCGCCATTTCATTTTTCTCTTGTTACATGGTCGGAGGGATAAAAAAAGCGGCCGAAGCCGCTCAGGAACCAGACGCGTAGATGCGTTTAGGTTTGCCGCGTACACGCAGAGAATAGGTTGCGCCAACAACGGAAGAGGTTGCTGCAGACCACGAGCTCTGACGTACCTCCACCAGCACGTAAAAACCGTTGCCAGACGGGAATACCACGCGCAGCGCACGGAGTTCGTCATTTTCGTAAGCGGTCTGCAGTGCCTCCTGTGCTGCTTCATCGCCAACCCAGTTACGGGTAATGCTCATTTCAGCAGGCGCGGCGAGGCCGTTGGTTTGCTCCTGTTCCGTCGAGCAAAGCGTGGTTACGTCGATATCCCCTTTTTGACCGCCCGTGAAGGTGATTTCCTTTGTTGCACAGGCCGCTTCCAGCCAGGTAATGCCAGCACCCGGGAAGGTTGAGGAGTTAAAATCCTCAGCGGTTACTGGCGCGTCGGAGACGGCAAAGGTCATCCCCTTTGTGACTTCATACTTACTGGTCATGATTTCTCCAGTTAAAAAAAGACCGCCTGAGCGGTCTATTGTGGTGGGTAAGGTTAAACGGTTACCTGAAATTCGAGCGTCGCCCGGTGATATCGCAGATCAGGCTCATAGCCTGGCGTTTTAACAATGTTTTCCGGCTTCAGCACCTGCAGGGCATCAAGCGCCATATTTCTGATCGTGCGCGCCTCAGTGATGGTGCTGGAATACACATCAACCTGCACGGAAACGGCTGATTCAGCCTGACCGCAGAGAACGTCAGCGGCCACGTCGGTAATAATCGAGAAAATTACCCAGGGCGGCGAGACTGAAGGCTTCCCGTCACTACCGAGCGGCGCAACGTAGGGATAAACCTGCCCACCGGCCAGCGGCGCGAGCAGTGGATAGAGATCATCTTCCGTCATTTGCTTAATGCCTCATCAATCGCCTGGTTCATGCGTCTGATCGCGACCTCCGTCGCCTGCTCCTGGCGAACATCGAACGCAGGACGCACAAACGGATGAGGCGGCATATTCACCGTCCCCATTTCAACAAACCGCCAGTAAAAGGCGTTTCTCGGGTCGCTGGCTTTCATGTTGTTGTCGCTATTACCGGTTCGCATGTTGCGGCCACGAATATGGACACCGGAAGAAATTTCCCCGCGGCGGCGTGAGCGCTGAGTCAAAACGACCACATTTTTCTTCAGCTTTCCAGTTCTCTCAGGAGCGCGTGCAATCACTTCTTCCTTTAGCACTTCTGCTCCGGCGCGCGTGGCATCACGCAGAACCTTGTTGTTTTCAGCGCGGCTAAGCGCCTCTAGGTCCTTTGCGATGTCATTCAAACCGGAAAAATCGAGGCTCGTCTCAATCATTTTTCGGTACCCTGTTTGCAAAGAATTTCGAGCTGAATACCACGAGAATCAGGGATTGGCGGACCAACGATATTCAAAACGGCCCCCTTGAACGGGCCAGTCATAACCCTGAGTCTGGACGCAGCAGTTATATCGCTACGAAATCGAGTCCATACTCTGATAGTGGCGACTGCGGTTTCAGCACCAGCGGCTACCAGTTCGCGCCCGCTGATGCCCTTTACTTCTGCCCAGGTTTCTGCGCCGTCATGCCATAGTTCAACAGGCTGGCCAGAAGGATCTCTGGATGTTGTGATGTTCTGAACTACCACCCTGTCTCTCAGTCTTCCGGCCTGCATAAAGTCCTCCTATACCCCGTAAATTCGGTATGGCTGCAGCAAGGCTTCAACAGCAAACGGAACCTCTGCAACGGTCTGACCGACGGCCACTGATTCTCTGTTGGCATACCAGTGACCTATCAGCAGTAACATGGCCGCTTTCACATCATCATTCAGTAGAATCGGGGCCGGGTCGTCTGCGTAGCCAGGGGAGCTTTGATTTTCATAGAGCGTTCGCCTTGTCCATGTCTGGACGTAACGCGCCGCCGCACCGGTGTATAACGTCAGCAGGGCATCATCTCCGGAAAAATCGGTATCAATGCGGCAGTGCTGTTTCACCACATCAAGATCGACCATTATTTTTTCGCCTTCTTTTCCGCTTTTACTTCCGGCTGTTCCTGCTGCTGTTCCTGCTGCTGTTCCTGCTGCTGTTCCTGCTGCTGTTCCTGCTGCTGTTCCTGCTGCTGTTCCTGCTGCTGTTCCTGCTGCTGTTCCTGCTCTGCAGGATTTTCTGATTCATCGAACATCGCATAGCCTTTTTTGATGAGCTCGCGCCCATGCTGTTCCAGAGTTTCCAGCGGAAGCCCTTCAGTAACGACGGTACCGCCGAAATAAATCGGTTTGAGTGCAATCAGTTTCATTTTCCCACCTGTAAAAGCGGCCCGAAGGCCGCTGTTTCATCAGCTACCAGCGCCAGTGCGGAATGCACCGTACACGAACGCTTCGGGGCGTTTAACAGCCAGCGCCAGACGTTCTTCACAACGGATGGTGAGCATGTTTTTCTCGAAGTCGTCGGCGTTCTCTGTGGAGATCACCACGTTCGCATCTTCGCGGTCGAAGATTTGCGCGCCTGCGTTGAAAGCACCGGTCAGGAATTTACCCTGGAAGGCAGCAGCTTCGGTGGCAACAACCGGCAGACCCCACAGAGTAGGTCCAGTCAGCGCGGCAGGGTTAGCCAGGATGTAGCGGCCCAGGCTATCTTTTGTTAGCTCGATCCGCGCCCAGTCAATGAAATGAAGGACATGACCGGACGCCGGGAAGCGCGCCAGCTGCACCTGCAGCATTGCCAGACGCAGATCGTCAATGCCGCTCTGCTGTTCAACAGTGAAAGCAGGATCAAACGCTGACGCCTGAGGAACGATGCCATGCAGATGTACACCGGTACCGTCGCCGAAGAGAATTTCCTGCTCTTCCGCGTACTTCAGCCCGTAGCGCATTTCGGCATCAACGGTTGACTGCAGCTGTGCGAAGTCATCCAGGATCTGCTTGGAGGCTTTGAACAGGTGGGCGATGGTGCTTACGCCAGTGATTTTCGGCGTAAACTCAATGTCGCTGTATGGTTTCTGCGTATTTTCAGGAACCACTTTCGCGTTGTTGGTAAAGCCTGTCTGCTGCACCCAGAAAATAGCCGGGGAGGAAGTGCGGCCAGGCGCTATCAGATCGCGAATGAACAGGCGCTGTTTTGGTGCCGTATCGATGCCCGGAATTCGCTGGGGTTCGACGACGCCATCAGGCACATCTGTAGAAGTCAGTGCGGCCTTCACAGGGATACTGATACGTTTGCCGCCTTCAACGCCGGCAGCAAAGGTTTTCAGCGCTTCAGCAGAGATCACCTGCTGGCCGATTGATTCCACAATATGCTTCGCTTTAGCCAGCGGCATTTGGGCAACATGTTGCTCCAGATCCCCCATCGCCGCCTTAAGCGTTTTTTCTGCTTCGCGCAGGGCATTGAACTCAGAAGCCATTTTATCAACGGCTGCCTTTGTTTCTTCTGACAGCTTGCCGGATTTCTGCGCCTCCTTGAGTGCGTCTTCTGCTTTCGCGTTGAACTTGCCGGTTGCCTCTTCAATGCTGGCAGTGACTTTTTTCAGAATATCGTTTACTTCAGACATAAAGGGTCCTTATTTGACTAGCGCCGCCAGGGCGTTTTCAAGTGAATTTATGGTTTCAGGTTTGATGTCTTCGGCAGCGCCCGGCGTACCGTCGTTGGTGGTGACAGCGCCATGCATGCCACCGGATAAGGCTTTAATGAGTTTTCTGCGCTCAGAGCGCGGGGTATTGGTCTTGGCCAGCAGGGCATCGAGTTTTCGCAGCGCGGCAGCGGGAGATTCGTCACCATCGCTGACCGCATCAGCAGAAAGCAGGCTGTCTGCCAGTCCCTTCGCCACAGCATCACTGCCACCGATATAGCTTTCCGCATCCATCAACTTCTGTACGGCGGCCATATCCAGACCGGAACGCGCAGCGTAGATGTCAGCCATCGCGGTATCGAAGGGTTCCAGTGACTGTGCCAGTTCAGCAAAGTCATTACGGTTTCCCATCGCATATACCCAGCAGTTGTGAATCATCAGGAAGGCACCACGGCCAATCTGAATATCATCCCCGGCCATCGCAATTATTGAGGCGGCACTGGCGGCAATGCCAAGTACCTTCACCGTCACACGGCCTTCGTATTCGCGGAGAAGGTTGTAAATTGCTAGGCCTTCAAACATGTCGCCGCCCGGGGAGTTGATATTCACCGTAACGTCGGCACCGTTCATCGCCCGAAGCGCACCGGCAATACGTTTAGCTGTTACCCCTTCGCCCCAGTAGTCCTGCCCGATAACATCAAAAACAGAAATGCTGTTATCGTCGGTGGTCGCCGCCTTGATCCCGCCGTCCCAGCGGTCCAGTGCGGACGGTAATGTTTCACAGGTAACGCGCGCGCAGGGGCGACCCGCCGGTGCTACCGGAAGTTGTTTTTTGCTCATCAGGAAAGTGCTCCTAAGCGGCCTGTTTCAGCGGAGATTGTTCAAAGGAAATGTCAGGGAATACGTGGTTATGCAGCTCTCGCAGGGCAAGGGCCTGAACAGCAGGGTTGCTGCTTTCGAGATTTTTCAGTTGCGTCAGGTTGAGCTGAACGGTGTAAATGTCGCCCCCTTCAATCGGCGGCATGTTCTCAAGACGACGAACGTCATTACGGGACATCCAGCCATTTTGAAGCGCGCTGGTATAGTAAGCGGCACGGCCCGCGCTGTCGGCGCGCAGCAATCCTTCAACGGAGAATTCCGCAAACACTTCGTCATCGCTGTCGAGTAAGCACCGGCCAATTTCCTGCTCAATATTCACCAGCAGCGGTCGAAGTGTATGAGTCAGAAACTGCAGGTTCATACCTTCCAGGCTTGATGCCCAGCTGCTTTGTTTTGTGGTGTGACCAACCATGAAAGGCGGCACGCGAAACCAGCGGCAGATTTCCTCAATGCTAAATGCGCGGCTTTCGAGCATCTGAGCATCTTCCGGGTTCATGGTCACGCCCTGGTACGTTAAGCCACCCTCAAGCACCATGATCTTCCCGGCATTTTTCGAACCGGTAAACGCCGCCATGTAACCGCGAAGTTTTTCACGTTGGGTGTCATCCAGAGCTTTCTCAGAAGAGAGGAATCCTGAACTCTGCAGGCCCTGTTCGAATATCTTCGCCGCGGACTCTTCAACCGCCATTGCTGAACCGATCACATCCCGGCCAGTCTTCATTGGCATCATGCCGCAAACGCCGTCCAGACCGAACCCGCGAATGTGCATGATGTTTTTGATCGGAATAACGCGCTCGTTGCCATTTTCAGTGTATTTGTATTCCAGCGCCCCGGTAGTAAGACGTTTAACCACCATGTTCTGCGGCAGCAAAGGCACCAGGGAAATCAGGCGATTCGCGATGAATTTCTTCTCAATGAAGGCGTTCCCGCGCAGGCAGATACTGGCGACCACCATCAGCATAAAGCGGGATGGTGTCATTTCTGAATTGGGTCGGCGGCACAGTATCGAATAGGCCGGATGGTCGGCTGCCGCTTTACGCGAACCGTCAGGCTGTCGAACGTATATTTTCAGCGGAAGGGTTGAAATAGACTCGCTCAACAGTCTTACGCATGCCCACACAGCCGATAGCTGGATGGCTTTATCGGCTGTTACCACCTTCCCGCTGCTGCTGGTGCCAAACCATTCCTCCCAGAACGTGCCGGTAGTCAGGCTGATAGGCACACCGAGCCAGTTAAGCAGAGCGCTTTTCACCCTGCCTGGCTGTTTGTTTTTTTTCATCAGAAACCTACCATGATGGGATTATTGAAGAATCCGGAGAGATCCTGCTGGTCGTTGCCACCGTTAACCAGAACGCGGCTCATTGCTGTGAACAATGCCGCCGGGCCATCAATCTTGGCCTCTGGTGTGGACTTGTTCGGGAAAATGTTCTCGTTCCGGTCAGGTTTGACGGTTACGTTGGACATCATCCAGTTCATTACCGGGTGATCGCTGTGATGGAAGCGGCCACCGTATACCAGTGCTTCGACCTCTTTCATCGCCTCAGAGAAATTGCGAACCGTCTGCGGCACTTCCACCAGCGGCAACCCTTCTTCTGCCAGCGCGAGGCTGAACTGCGTGGCACTCCACGGGTCGAAGCCAATTTCTTTCAGGCTCTCACCAGCAACCCACTGTTGTAGCTCTTCCTTAATCTGAGCATGGTCGATTACATCCCCGTCGGTAAGGATCAGCTTGTCCAGCTCAGCCCACTTACGATAGAGCTCTGCCATCTGGCGCGAACATTTCTTAAGGCGTCCCTCCGGCAGCCAGAATTTGAAATCCGCATGAACGTGTCCACCTGGCGCACGCCATACTTTGGCAGCCGCACAGATATCAATTTTGTTTGAAAGGTCTACGCCCACCCAGGAGGGATAGGTTTTAAGTTCGTGCTGCGGAGCGATAAACTCGCATTTCTCCCATTTCATCATGTCCATCCAGGCAGACTCAGCCGTAACCCAGATATTCATGTGCTTGGTGAAAAAGTTAATCCTGGCCGAAACCTGCTCTTTCGCCTTTTTAGCCAGGCGGCGGAGATCATCCCAGCGCTTACAGATACCCAGCCCCGGATTCGCCTTCTGCCAGACTTTTTCATCAAAGGGATCATCACCTTCATCTAAGGTGTAGATGATGGCAAAAAACGTATCGTCTTTTACCAGCCCACGCAGAACCTTGATGGCGTAATCACGCAGTTCGTAGCAGATACCCTCTTTGTTAAAGCCGGCGGTGGTGATACCGAAAAGCAACGACTGCAGGCGCGCGCCGGTTGCCGTCTCCAGAACGTCCCATACATCACGGGTTTTATGTGCATGCAGCTCGTCGACAATGGCGCAGTGGATGTTCAGGCCGTCGAGGTTGTTCGCATCTGATGATAATGGCTCGAATTTGGAGGCCGTTTGCTCCTGGTAGATAGCGAGCTTGTTGAATTCGAAGAGCCGCCCAAGAGTGGCTTTCGCCTTCTTGACCATATTCTTCGCATCTTCAAAAACAATTCTCGCCTGGTCACGGGTGGTAGCGGCGGAATAAACCTCCGCACCGCCCTCGCCGTCGGCCCCAGCCATATACAGCCCAACGCCTGAGCAAAGTGTTGATTTGGCATTTTTACGGGCCACCTCAACATCTGCAGTACGGAAGCGCCGAACCATCACCGGCCGACCGCTGCCGTCGTTACGCAGGACGGTTTCTCCCGTTTCTTCGTTAACCAGCGGGATAACAAAACCAAAAATATTAATCAGGATGAAAACATGCCAGTCCATCAGCTCAATAGGCTGGCCTGCCAGCGCGCCCTTTACGTGAGGAACAAACTTATAGAAATTCAGAATGTGCTGCGCGCGCGGCTCACTAAAGTAAATTCCGCGCTCTTCGCCGTGTGCCAGATCGTCAAGAAAACGCTGACAGGCAAGGCGCACAAACTCACAGGCAATTATTTCCCCGGCCACGACCCTCTCGGCGTAGCGGATGCCTTCTGCAACCTTAGCCATTAATCCCTCGCTTTCATAAACTCGGCCAGCGGATCAACCGCATCAGGACCTTTTGCATTCACTTTCGAGCGGCTGGCTGGCGTCATCCCGAACTCTCCGAGCATGGCGCGAAGACGTTTCCAGGCATCAGCTTTCATGATGGCCGCCGGGTGAGCTTTGATCATCACATCCCCGCTCTGCGTTTCGGTCCGGTAGGTGTACCCCTCAATTTCAAGCGTGTCGCAGTGGTGCCGGTATTCGGTATATGCCTCAACCAGCAACTCAAGGGCTCTGGCGTCCAGTTGGGACATCACACCGATAGCATCGAGCTCGTCGGCCATCCGCTTAAACCAGTATTTCCCCTGCTTGTCGAAATGCTTCGGCGTTGGGGGTACCCCTGCAGCGGGTTTTGGTTCGTTCTCATTGATCGGGCGTTTTGATGGGTTACCCCTCACCAAACGTAGATGGGTCGGGGTTTTCGGTGGTCCAGACATAATCGAAAACTCCTATTAATCATCGAATGGGGGACCCCTAAAAAAAGTTTTCTAACCTGCGGCGATGTGAAAAGAGGTTAGGCGGCGGTCCTTTGGCGCGTCGTTCCTGAACTTTCAACCCGCCCTCCCCCTCGGTCGATTCAAATGAGAATTGATGTCATTTGAGTCTTTCGACTGCTGTTTTCGCCCCGTGGCAGGGCTTGCAGAGGCTTTCGAGGTTGGACAGGTCATCGGTCCCCCCATTTGCTTTGGCGGTGATGTGGTCCACCGTCTCAGCGGGTGTATACCTTCCATTTCGCAGGCATTCCTGACAGAGGTGTTTATCCCTGTCGAGAACGATTGGGCGCAGCCTGTCCCACTTACTGCCATAACCGCGCTGGTGCCTGCTTTGTCCTCTCTGATGCTGCTGCCAGCCTTCGTTAATGTGCTTGGGGCAATAGCCTGAGCGGTCTGTAGTAGTACCTGGGCAGCCACGCTTGCGGCATGCCCTTGGTATTTGTGATGGCATTAACACTCCTAAAAAATTGAATCATCGCCACGTTGAAACTGGTGAATCTTCCTGCAAAGTGTATTTGCCACACTTTTGTGGCTTATATCGTGGAGGTATTTATGGGTTTGAAACCTGGCCAGTCTAGTGGACGTGATGGCGGTGTATATCGTGAACGCGGTCCGCGAGGCGGCCAAACCGATAACTACACAACCATTCCTGATAACCATACTGCACCACCGACTTCTAAACCTGGTGCAACATGGGTACCAGTTAAACGGACTCCAGACAGCAAAAGATAGAACTAATTAAACCGGCCAATTGGCCGGTTTTTCAGGCTAACCTCCACGCCCGGCGGCGTTCTGTTCGTGGTGCTGAGTCTGGGTGACGCTCAACCGGTTCGCCGTCAGCATGGTCCACCAGCGAGTAACACGGATAAACCATAGCGCCGCCATAGGCATCACCCACTGCATAATCGGCAGGCTTACTGCTATCCCATCGAGATAGCACATCGCTGACACGTTGAGGCGGTACGCTATAGCACACCCCGTGTATCAGTCGCGGCAGCGTGATGTAGCCAACCTGAGTCTTATCAGCAATAATCAGCCGTTCGGCTATTTGCATTTGATATTGAGGTGGGCGGCCGGTACCGAGATAAAAGCTCAGCATGTCGTCAGGAAAGCGCGCTAGCCAGTCAGTAACCTTTTCCCTGAATCCAAGTACCGGCAACGCGTCGTCTTCCAGCACTACTACCCGGCATGGTTGGCAGGCAGCCCACTCCAGCGCGCGGCGATGATTCCAGTTCGCGCCGTGGTCACCGTCATCAATAAGCAGATGAGCATCCAGCATCGCAGCGAGACGTTGTGCATGCCCTAGGCGTGAGTGATGGCCAACCACCACAAACTTTATGTCTTCAGCCACCAGAGAATCTCCAATAAAAAAGCCGCGCGATGGCGGCCACTGTCTGAATATCAGGGTGTTACTTCGCTTTAGCCCTGGTTAAGGTAAGCATTCAGCCCGTCAGTGGTGGGACACTGGCGCACTTATGTACGGAGGGATGGCTGATTACCTTCGGATAAGGACTGAATATGATTAAGAAGAATTTCAGATTACAGATGGAATGTAATGCTAAAACAATTGATGACCTTAATAGGGAGGTCGGACAGCTTAAATGTGTCGTAGGCTTTCTCATGGCTCAACTACCGCCAGAACGCAGAGAAGCGGTTATCAATAACCTAAAAGAATACGAGTTGAATGATTCAGCTAAGGAATTCAGTCAGTTCCTTTAAACAGGGCCCGTCCTACTAAATTGATATGCCAGCCCACTGGTCTAATGGGCTGGCACTTTGGGCTATATATGTTCTTTTTAAATTTGTGTTTCTTCATATCTACTTCCTCTTATTTATGTTTCCACCATGCGCATTCTTTGCCAATACCATCAGTCTTAAACACTGTGTGGATGCGCGGGCCTGTGACAATGCGATCGCCAAATGACTTTGCGACAATGCCAAAAGCGATCATATCCCCCACCGCGGAGCCAGCCTGTTCTTTCTTCCAGAAACGATAACTCTCTATCCGGTAGTAAAGACGGATGATGCCGTGAGCGAACGCCATCACATCAGCGCGGGTGCCACCCAGCAGACCAGCGTTAAGCATCACATCGTTGCGGTGCGCTTCAATGAATTCCTGATAGATACGCTCTGGATGGTTCTGCTTTGCCCAGGTGTCGGCGTATGTCTTTGGTTCAGAACCGACGTAAACATTCCCGGGCTGCATTTCTTCCCACGGTGCGCGGAGCATTTCGACATCGGTACCATCTGTACACCAGACGAAACGATATTTAGGGTGATCGCGCAGGTGCTGCCAGATGTGCAGCCAGCGCCGGAAATAGACATTCATCTTTACGTCAGGAACGAGATACAGCTCAACATCTGCCGGAGCCGTCAGTAATTCATCCACCAGCGCAATACGCCCACAATTCCGAAGCGAGGCCGCCCATTTGGTCAGCATGTCAGGCGAGGCCGTCAGTTTGGTACCGCGCTGCGGGTCAGGCTGACTGGTGAGCAGCGTTGTGATTACCACGTCGCGCGGCTGCCGATATTCAACGTAACCGGTATACCCGGTGTCACGCCGTTCGTTGTGGATCTTCACATTACGTTCTACCAGCGCCTGGCGGTCGGGCCTCGGCACTGAACGTTCCACAGCTTCATGTTCATCGAGAGAATGGATCAGCTTTTCTGAACCGACGACATCAGCGTAAGCCCAGGTAGTCAGTCCTGTATTATGGATGCGAAGGGCGAAGTCACTGTGTTCGTACATGCCGCGACCATAAACGGGATCGAATCCGCCCACCTTCTCGATGGCTCTGCGGTGGTAATAAAGCATCACGCCGCGTTGTCCGGTATACGCCACATGCTGATCGTCACGGTAAAGCACCAAAAGGTCATTGAGCTTATTCTGGCCAGCAAGATCGAGGAACTGGTAAGCCAGGTGTGGCTCGGGTGATTCGATGTAAGGAAGATGCCAGTTATCGGCGATGGGCCAGGCGTCATCATCCCAAAGAAAAATATGCTCACACCCGGCATCCATCAGAGCAGTTAAGCTGGCGTTCTTTGAGGCAACAATGCCGAGTGATGTTTCATGGCGCAGCAGTTGTACGCCGTATGGCACTACCGCTGCAGGTTTTGAACCATCATCGACAACCACCACCAGCGCACCGGCTGGCAGATGTTTCATATGCTGCTCAATGGCGCGCTTTAAAATGTCTGGCCTGTTGTGGGTAGTTATGGCAATGCCAATCCGTGACGCTGAAGCACAGGCAGGACCGAACGGGACACCATCAATAGTGACCTGCATAAAAACTCCAATAAAAAAAAGCTACCGTCGGCTGAGGGCAGCTTAAATTAATATATCAAAATGCTCACAGAATGCTTCTAAGGTACTAATTAAAACATTCCTTTTTTTGACGCGCTGGTTAAGAAAGCTAACTTTTCCTTTTCACCTTTTAACAACCCCGATTTTACATGTTTTATCTTAACCATTGTTGAGGCCGCAGAAATAGCCAACCCCCCGATATCGCCTACAACACCCATATTTAAAGATTGTGAACCTGTAATAGATAAACTTGCCTTCGTTAAAAACTCAATTACTTGACCAGCATCAAATTCGCAATTTACAGAAACATCGAATTTAGGGAAATGCTTCCACTTTTCAAGGCATAATTTATTTATACTTTTAATTTGTTTATCTAATCTATCGTAGGCTTCCATTTTTGAAAGTTCAACATCAGGAGATTTTAAGACATCATAATAAAGCTCTGCGATGTATGAATGTAAAGCATTTAAATCATCTTTATATATGTGTTTAAACTCAAGAATCTCCTCAATATGAAGATCTTTATTTGGAACTGGTAAAGCCTTGAGCAATTCTAACCGAAGAATATCTTTATCACTTGAATAAACTCCAAAATTAAACTCATCCCCAACCTGATGAAGTAACCAGTCAGTTGATTTTTCTTTCGCTCTAAGATCCTTTAACACTTCTATTTGGAAATTGGCATATAAGTGCGAGAATTGACTAATATCCAGCATGCCCTTCGTAACCATTTTTGGACGCTTAAGTATACCGGCTGCTAACAATTCATCTTGCTTAGGGATTGACAGCGAAATATTTGAAGAATCAAGTACAACTAATTCATCCCAGTAAAGTGCATAATAGTGAACTTCATCAGTAGAAAAACCTTGAAGATCTACAGCCGCTCTATCCGTGTTGAAGCGAAAACTACCCGGTGGAGTTACGATTCCTCTTTTCATCATTTCACTCTTCATATTTTTTTAGAAGAGAATGTTACAATGAAAAACTATAGTCAAGATAGCCTCGTGATGGCTAACAATGAGCATAAGAGCGGAAATGTGAACACAGTAGCAGGCTTCACTCCCGCTTCTGGCAGTTCGCCTGCCACGCTTTGTTATGCGCCAGGATGTCTTTCTTCGTCTGGCTGTCCAGAACATCCCAGTCGTGATCCGTTCCGTAGATGGGTTTAACCCAGTCGCAAGCCGTGTCCACTACCTCAACCTTTACGGGTCCAGTTTGTGCGCAGCTCACGATCAACATCATCGCCAGGCATATGGTTAACAGTCTGCTGTACATTGCTGGCCTCTTTCGTTGTCTCTACCCGGCGTTCGGCTACTGCTTCAGTGGCTGCGGCCTTTTCTTCGGTGCGCTGCTTGTCTGATTTGGCTTCCGCTTTGCTGGTGCCGCGTGAATGTCCAATGCCGAAGACTGCAGCAATCGCTCCAAGAACAGCAACGGCTATCGTGATAATTAACTGTACCGTGATCATGCTTCCACCTTCGGTTCAAAAGAGCGCACGTTTAAAGCTTCGCTGAATGGTAAAGACCAGTTGAGCCAGGTGAATGTCTGAAGTTCACACATTCCGTCAAACATCTCTCCAGGTTCGATGTCTTCATAACTGCAGACGATGTGTAGAACACCATCCTTTTCCTGCAGCACAACAGTGTCGGTCTCCCACCTTGGGATTAAGATTCGTAGCCACTTTTTCATACAAGCACCGTCTTGGCCTGCCCGAAGCGAGCGCGGCGATCTTCCAGTCCGTTCGTTCCGCCGTTGATAATCTTCGTCACGCGCATCAGGTCGCCAGAATGATTAAGGCAGCCCTTAGTGACAAAGAACCATGCCGCGCTTCTTGCGGCGTATACGTCTTCAGCGAGCAACTGAGGTTGCTTAACCAGATCTACCTTCAGGCCGTTTCCACAATCACGGTAGTTATTCAGCCCCGTAATCTGGATAAGCCCACGCCCACGATATAACCAGCCATCACCGGGAGCGTTGTTCCCATTGCGTTTGCTGTATACCAGGTTGGCAAGAGCGCGCTGGCGCTCAATCGGCAATGTTCGTTCTTCGGGGCGACGGCCAAGCGCGTTTGCCTGCTCAGCGGTTAGACGACCAGCACGAATGAAGTTAACCAGTCCAGCAATGCGGTAATTGAAGCTCTCCACCAGCAATGTAAACCCTGCTGATTCATGCCCTGCCTGAGCAATGAACATCGCCTGGTCTTCCGGTTTAGTGATGCCGAACTCTTTCATCGCTTCGGTGACTGGCTGAAACCAGCGCGCAGCTAACTCGGCGCTTAACCCAGCCGCCTTTTGAAATTGTGATTGGTTCATTAGTGCCTCAGTGCATCAACCAGGCGCGCTATGTTTCCCCGAGTCCAGAGAACGGCGGCGCATATCAGGACGTTCACCAGCACCACGAACCAGTGCGATTCATGGTACAAGCCGAACAGGTAACGGAAAGGAACGCTGGCGTACATCAGCACCGTGAAATAAGCCATCAGCGATATCAGTGGGCGATGTCTCGCCCCGCCGCGCTGGTAGAACATCAGTGCAATAACGATAACAGCAGAGATAATTGCGTTTGCCATCGCACTGGGATCACTTGTTACCATTGCTGGCCCCTCCACCACGTAAACGCGAGAGAATTCCAAACAGGCTTCCTAAATCTTGGCTGTTGACGAACGTCAGCAGCTTGATAGCAATAGCGGCTACGATTACCGCGCCCAGCGCATCAAGTGGCCTGTCGCTATACCCCGTCCATTTGGAGAAGTAAGAGCCAAGCAGCGGTGCGCCGATAACGCCGAAGATGAATGAGGTGATGAAGTAGCCCACCAGCTTAAGGCGACTGATATTAACCGCCGTAGCAACGTAAAACACCGCACCAGCGAATGCGCCAAACACCACACCGTAATCTATGCCGGTTGCCAAACCGAACATGCTGGCTCCCATCAGACCACCAGCCGCTACCGTAGTGCCAGAAACAGGATCGGACATTTAGCCCCCTCTTATTGCCGTGAGTCCTCTCAGAACGAGGGGAAACAAAAAAGGCCGCCCGTGGGCAGCCTTGAGATTATTTTTTTTCAGTCACCACAGAGATGGATGCTGATTTTTGTGACGCGATTCGATAAAGACCGCGAACCTTTGAGGTGATTGACTGACTTCAATGATTGGTATTTTCCAGCCAGTCGTCAAATTAAGATACGTAGTATCTTTACTGACTCTGACGGTTCCCGAGTAGCCGTCTTTGGAGTAGGCATTTACATTGATATGTGCAGATTCTTTACCGCTCATAATTACACCGTCCTTATGTGATTTAGCCACTTCATGTGACACACATCACATTATCACAGTATAAATTTTAGGCAATAAAAAACCCGCTTACATTGCGGGTTTCAAACTTATTGCTCAGTACGCTTTACTGTCCCGAGCCTAACACAATTTAAGCACTTTCTTGCTCACTCTGCAACTTAAATCTGTCGCTATTTGTGCCAAACGCGTCACAAAGTGGAGCGTACAGGATCGATTCTGCCAAACTTACCCAAGTGTCTATGCGGCGGCGGCATGTGATCAAGGTCCAGTCAGGGTGTTTTGCATTGAGCTCGTTAGCCATCTGCAGTTTGCTCTTACGCAGCCGGTGACGGTCGACAATAACGCTATAGAGTCCCCGGTAGTCATCATTCATCAGGACCGAAGCAACAACACCATCAACCTTCAGCCCTTCTTCATCAGAGCAGAACGCCAGGCCGCTTTTGTTTTTGCTGTCGAGGATTTCGCGCAGGTAAGCTTCCAGCTCAGGTTTAGTGATACCGGATTTCTTCATGCGGCGCAGCGCATCATTAATGGCGGTTTTGGTGATTTTTCCGGACGCCAGTAGCTGGTTAAACATGTTTCCGCCAGAGGCACCACCGATGTATGACCAGCGACCCCACATGCGGAGCTTGCCCTATACCCAGATGCTTTCGAGAGTGCGAAGGCGAACCATCTCGTCGGATTTGCCAACTTCAGAAGGATTGATCATGTTGCGTCTCCACTTACGCCAGTGCACCGATTGCCAGCGCACGATCTAAAAACCGAAACAACAGCGTTAACTGGTCGCCGTGCTTCGCTTCAAATGCCACAGGATCAGCGTGCAACTCATCGTGATGCGCTCTGCACAGCGGTATCACAAACAGGTCGTGCGCTTTGGTACCCATTCCACCCTGCCCGTGGCCTATCAGGTGGTGGGGGTCGTCTGCCGGGTTATTGCAGCAACTGCACTGCTGCGACTTCACCCAGCGGGTGTACTTCTCGTTCTCCCAGCGGCGGCGCTTTGGCCTCAGCATGAAAGATTCCGGTGATTCAGGATCGACCTTCACCGAGACAATCTTCTTAACTTTCTCCTGAAGAATTTCAGTAGCCGGTAATGACGGCACAATGTCGCTTTCCCGCATCACTGAACTGTGCGATTCGGGCTTAATCCTGAGAGCCTGATGCGCCAGTGATTCAGAAATTAGGTCAGCAAGATCGTTACGTACCATCCACCAGCAAAACTCCGGCAGCGTCAGTGTGTGGTCAGCGCTGAAACCCAGCATTATACTCACCCTTTCGAGCAGCCATTTTACCAGGTTCTGCATGGCAATTCCTGCCAGTCTTTCAGTGGTTTGTTCACGTAGCTGGTTATCGCAACCCCAGCAGAGGCGAATGCTTCCGGGTGCGTGACGCATTACCGTAAAGTCCTTTGAATGCCAGTCATTGTGAGGCCACTGACATTCGAATTTACGTTCCAGCCAGGCATCAAGACTGCTTAGCCCCCCAGCACGCTGAATAACCCTCTCGTTCAGGAAAAGCTCCTGCATACTGACATCATCTGTCAGCGGCTGGTGTGCTTCAGGAATCAGACCAGATGGAAGATGCTGGATAGCTTCCGAAGGAGTTTCAATCACCACCCGGCCAAGACGAAACAGCCACAGCAGTTCGTTGCCTGGGCGGAACAACACAACCCCGGACATTGGCGCAACTTCAGGTGTCAGTATGGCTCTCACCTAATTACCCCCATTGCTGGTTGATGCTTGGTTATAGATATTTCTACCCTTCCGCCATTCACTTGACGCGGCGTTAATTCCATCATGAGCTCGCTCCTCGGAACCCGTCAGGGATTTTGCTGTAGTCGGTGTTATTGAAGCTGGATTTAAAGATTCCGTCCTCACGCACCCACTTCCCGTTAACTCGTGCTGGTCTACCGGCATTCGCCCAGCTGTTGGCTGACTTCAGGTAGCCAGGAAACTTTGTTGGCTGGAAAAGAGTCTGTGGGCGAAGGTAAGCCGACATAGTGAGGTCTTCGCTCCACTTCGCGTTGCAGTAATCCACCACCAGCGATAACTCTTCAACGGTGTAACCTTCCCCGATACGGGCACGAATGTTTTGCAACGAGGTGGTCGAAACCTGATAGCGCGAGTTAGTCACCTGGTTCAGATAGGTTAAAACCAGTTTTGCCTGATCAGTGATTAAAACATCACGGTCTGGTTGCGACGCAACCGGACAAATAGGTTTTTTAATATCTGTAGTATTCTCTGTTGTATTCTCTGTAAGAACATCAGTGCAATTTGACCTGATGACAGCGGTTCGTTTTGACCCGATGGAGCGTTTCACTTTGACCTCTTCCATCGGTTCATTTTGACCTAATGGAAGGGTGCAATTTGAACTCTTCGATTTGGTCACTTTGACCTCATCTAAAAGCTCGCTTTCGTAGTTGATCGTGTAGTAGTTCGTCATGTCGCGCTGAGACTTGTTCAGTTGCTCAACTTTGAGCACGCCGAGGTTCTTCAGGCGGGTGAACGTGCGCTTCAGAGTAGACTCTGACCAGAAAGGGAACTGCTCCAGCCACTGCTCATTGGTGTTGTAAATCCAGCGCACGCCGTCACGCTCCAGTCCGGAGGTGGTCTCTTTCAGCCAGTAGTTTACCTGCTGCAACACAATAGCCTCGTTGAGGCCAATGCTGTACGCAAGGTCAGGGTTTATCACTATCGGCCGGGATGGCATTAACAGGCTCATGGTCGTCCTTTAACTCTGTAAATTTACGCTGGAATTGGTCAAGAGGGCTGAAGCACTCATAATCGTACCCTTCGCGAAGGTATATAACGCGTCGAGTCTGTGGCTCCCATCGGATGACATGGACCGGGACGCCGTAGTGGTCTTTGAATCGCCGGTTAAGTTCACGCATAACGATTCCCCTTTACGACGCCACAAACCCACAATTCCCATGGCCCTGCTGTGGTTACACTCAACCCAGCGGCCTGATACCATGCGCTCATATCGAAACGACGAGGTTCCAACAACGGGAATACCACGGAGTTGCGGGAGACGTTTGTTTACCGTTAAACTGTTCATGCGTTAGTTTCTCCACTGATACGACACGCCAAGGGGCCCGGAGCTGCACACTCGCGGGCCTCACCCATTTCTGGAAGGCAATAAACACGGGAAATAAGATTCAGGAACGTCATGAGAGTGACCCTGAACTGATATGCAATATCGTTAAGACTTTGCCACTCGCTACTGTCAACTACGCCGTCTTCGATATAATGACGGTATGCGTTGACCAGTTCACCAAGTCGTCCCACCAGCTCGGCCAGTTTCAGTCCGATCTCTTCGTTTTCATCATCTGGCACCGCGCCAGGGACATGAATTCCGTTATCAGTTTCACGAGAGAAAGCATCAGCGATGTAGCTCACACCGGCAGCGCTCTGAAGCACCATTGCCCACCCCATTGGGAAGATCTGATCGCCACCAGCACGAAGGCGGTTAAAGAGTGAATTCTGGGTTTCGTCCAGAATCTCCGCCGCCTCAGCGTATCCACCAGGCAACGCTGCAATCGTCTTTCTGATAGCTGCTACCAGCCAGGCGGGCTGCTTCTCAATTTTCCATTCAGGTTCTATACCCACGGTTAACCCCTCATCTCTGTGGTTATTAACAAGCTGATGAATCTGTAGACTTTTGGTAAAGACTGGCATCGTACTTAAGCTTGCCTTTCGTAATTCTCTCGATAACGAAAGCTTGCTTTTGAGGGATGACTTCACCCCATCGGCAAACTGCCGGGTGGGAAATTCCAAGAACACTTGCGGTTTTTAATACGCCGCCGAAGTGCTCAATGACTTCTGATTTACGCATGGTTCCTCCTAGTTAACCCATACCTCAAAGGTAACAAAAGGTACATCAAATAGCAAACAACAGTTACTAGGAATGGATGTAACATTGGTTACATGAAAACAGAGATGAAAGACCGAATAAGATCCCGTCGAGTCCAGCTCGACATAACACAGCAGACCCTGGCTAAACGCTTGGGTGTCAGCCGTGTTTCCGTGACTAAATGGGAGAGCGGAACAACTAAGCCTGATGGGGAGAACCTCCATCAGCTGGCAATGGCGCTGCAGACAACTCCAGAATGGATTCTTTACGGTCAAGGTGAGGAAACCCAGGACGATACAAAAGTTGTTCCGTTCCTTAAGCCACCAACGGCTGTTCCTATTATCTCCGCTGTTCAGGCCGGGATGTGGACTGATACTTATGCATGCTCAAGGCTTTCTGATGTGATTTCATGGACGCAAACCACTGCAAACGTCTCTGATGAAGTATTCGGTCTGGTAGTTCGCGGGGAGTCTATGACCAACCCTCATGGTCTGCCATCCATTCCTGAAGGGTCGATTGTTATTGTTGAGCCTCATTATGGTCAACTGGATGACCTTTACGGAAAAATTGTAGTGGCAATACTTGACGGTTCAGCTGAGGCGACCGTTAAAAAGCTGGTTTGGGATAGTCCATTCTCATACTTGATGCCACTTAATCCTGCATTCAAACCTATCCAGATAGACGGTAACTGTCGAATTGTTGGGAAAGTGGTTCAGATAACCCAGAACATCTAAATTATTAATTTCCAATGCCAGATATCCTTCTGGCATTTTTTTTGCACCTTCATGTAACAAAAAGTACATTGGCCGCTTGACCATTCTAGTAACTAAAGGTACATTTAAGTCACACCACGGGTACTGACAGTTACCTGCGCCGGTGTGGTAGTTAACAGTACGGTATATGGTACATGTGCCGAAGCGGTCCGGGGATTCCTTTCAGTATCCAGATCCAGCGGGTAGCCGGAATGTGCAAGCCAGGCATGCACGACAGCCAGAGACGTGTCACCAGCGTGGCGATCAGGTGTGACACCTCGGAAGAGACGAGGAGAATGCCGATAAAATAAAAGCGCCCCAAAGGACGCTTAGCTCTTTAACAAAAATTATTCAGATGCTTTTAGAGGGGCAACCTTATTTACTGCGTAATTACTGAAAGCAAATAGGAACACGAACATACATCCTGCTGTTATGAGGAATGCTTTGAATGTTTTCCAAAAATCATCAACAGTAGTAGATGGATTATCTAACATAGTCAAAGCATCATAGAAAAGAGCGCAAAAAGTGCCAATAACGATGTAAAGAAGGATCAAGAAAAAACCAGCCACTCTTGGCCTAGGTGTAGGATCTGTAAAAGCAATTAATACTCGATTAGTTCTTTTGAAAGATACTATCCATATTACAAAACATACAAATGCCCAACTAAGTAATGCGAGCATTGTATCAAGGCTAAAATTGCCCCATGTCAATTTGCCCAATAAGGCAGCATATAGGATAACGCCAAGCACTGAACAAATAGAACTGATCATAAGGCCACGAATGCCTTCATAGTATTGATCATTTCCTTCAAAAGGAACTTCTAGTTTTATCTTAGACATTTCATTGACCATTAATTGTTAACTTAAATGAATTGGAGAGAGCAAAAATATAATCGGTAATAAAGACAAAATCTTTAATTATATTTTTGATTTTTCGCGCTGTGCAGAGCGCATTCATAACGGAGAAACTAACCATGAAAAATACTGAAAGCGTAACTGAGCTAAAACCATGCATGACGCGGGAGCAGCTCATCGACACAGCTCGTAAAGCTAGCCCTCTCCTCCCTCCAGCTTATCGCGGCATTATGACCGAACTGGCTAACCGCCTGGACTACACCAGCGTAGCGCTTTGTGAAGCGATGAAGCAGCGGAAGGAACTGGCTGAGCAGAACGCTACCCTGCGTGAGGATGTCGCCAACTGGGCCAAAGAGTGTGACCGTCTCGAAGAACGCCGCACAAAGACACCCACGAATGTTCACTCACTGGAAGCGCAGCGCGAATTACGTGAACTGCCGCCTGTCGTATTTTCCCAGGCTAACGAGGTAGCGCTCTAATGGCTAACTCATTCAAGCAAATGACTAAGGCCGGTGTAATTAAGCGCACTGATACAGGGATGTTTATCGCTCTTGCCGATATCCACGTTCGTGAAGGTTTCAACAAGCGTGAAGACGATGAGCGCACACGCCAGGCTGATGATGACCTTTTCCAGTACCTGATGAATGGTGGCGCGGTTCCTCCGCTGGAAGTAATCGCCCGTGATGAAGGTGGTGTGTGGGTTGTTGAAGGTCACCGTCGTCGCCGCTGCTATGCGCGCTGCGCTGAAGCTGGCAAGCCAGTTGACCGCATCCACATCATGCCATTCAACGGTAACGATGTTCAGCGTCTGGCTCGCATTATGACAAGCAACAACCAACTCCCGCTCTCCGATATGGAACAAGCAGCAGTTATTCAGGAGCTGCATAACGCTTTCAACCAGACCACCAGCGAGATCGCAAAACTGGTAAACAAGTCTGTTCCTACTGTCGAAAAGCTCCTGCTTCTTAGCACAGCAAACCACGACGTTCAGAAAGAAGTTAAATCCGGGACCGTGTCCGTAGATGTGGCCGTTGACCGCGTAAAAGAGTTCGGCGAAAAGGCCGGTGAGGTTCTTCAGAAGGATAAAGCCTCTGCTGCAGCCAAAGGTAAAAAGAAAGTGACTCGTAGCGTCATAGCGCCAGAAATTAGCGTTAAGAAAGCACGCCGCCTTGTTGAGCTGGTTAGCCTGGCCGGGATAAGTGACGCAGGCGTTATATCTCTCGAAGGTTTGGCCCATGCAGAAGTCCTTCAAATTATCGACGAGCACAAAGCTATCGTGGCTCAACGTGCTGGAGAGCAGAAATGAAATTCACATTGAAAGAAATGAACGGCCTTCTTAATGGGAAATGCCTCCCATCTGATCTGATCGTTGGTGAAACACTTGCAGAGTATCTGGTTCGTAAATTCTCCGCACTTGAGCAGCGCCTCATCGAGTCAGATCGATACGGCCGCCAGACTGATATCACAATCGATAATCTGGAGATGAAGCTGGCGCAGATGGCTGCGGAGAATGCGGGTCTGAAGGAACTTATCGAGCAGCACGCTATTTGTGTGGCTGTATGCCCGGATTGCTCTCATGAAGAGCCGAGCGAAACAGACGATATCTTTGCGCTTTATCGGTCTATGGAAACCCCAGCCATCGACGCTTTTCTGGCTGAAGTGCGGGCGCAGGGTGTGGATATGTTCTCAGAAAAATTCGGTGGCGGAACTCTACTTTCCAACATGGTTAAAGAGACCGCAAAGGATTTCGCCGCCCAGCTTCGCAAAGGAGTGCAGTCATGAGCAAATCACTTAATTCACGTTGCATTCATCGCTGGGAAGTTGAGTTTAAGGGTGTCTGCGATTCGAAGTTAAATCCATGGTGGCGTTAGCATGACCTGCGCGGTTACATCCACGAAGCGGCTCTGACAACCGCTGATTACATGGTGCAGAGCATGGCAGAGCGGAACGCCCGGGTTGATTTTTGCGGTACCGATATTGGCTGGTCGCCAGAGTTCTCCGCCTGGTACAACGAACGTCGTGAGCAGTACCTCAAGGAGGCGCGCGACTACCTGAACGAATACGCCACCAACGACGAGATTGACGAAGAAATTCAGAACGAGCTGGAGGCCTGGAATGACTGAGCGCGGAATGATTTTTAACGGTGAGATGGTGCGCGCCATCCTCGATGGCCAGAAGACGCAGACGCGGCGTGTTATGAAGCCTCAACCCGATCCTTGCCCGACACCACGCGGCGGCCACTGGTGGCCCAGCAACGTTTTCAAAACAATGCTTCATGTTGAAGAAGAAATGCAGAACGGAAAAGGCGGCTGGGGCGGGCTGGTCGGCGACGCGTGCCCGTTCGGCGACGTCGGCGACCGCATCTGGGTGCGGGAGACGTGGGCAGAGGCTGGAGCTAGCGCGCCGGATCTGAAACTTTATCGCGCGAATTACCCTGCGCATGTTCCAACTCATTACGAGAACGTGCCGCCGGTTGAGAATGTCCGCTGGACACCCAGCATCCACATGCCGCGCTGGGCCAGTCGGATTTTACTGGAGATCACCGATGTACGGGTCGAGCAGCTGAACGATATCAGTGAGGAAGACGCACGTTCGGAGGGAATTTCTGGCTCCACGGCCCGTGACGTAAAAGAGGCTTACGCAGCGTTATGGCGGTCTATCTACGGTTCTGACAACTGGCGCGCTAACCCATGGGTCTGGGTGATCGAGTTTAAGCGTATCGAAGGAGATGGCCATGCGACTGATTAATCGAGGTAACCAGCAATCACCGTTAGCGCGTCTGGCATGCGACATCGCACTGGCAGCCCACCAGCAAAGATACGGCGACTATGGGCGCAGCAAGGTAAAAGAGACGTACACGGTGAAGGTTGAAGGCGTGAAGGTCTGGGTTGAGGTAGTGAACCGCAAGGCGAGCTATGTGGCAACGGCAATGACGGGCATGCGACGACTGCGATCCTTACCTGGGCAGGTGGCCTGATATTGAAATATCACACTACATAACTTTGAGAGCTCATATTTATCAAACTGGAGGTTTTCATGGGACAGCTCGTTAGCTTGGAGGATTGGGCTTCCGGTCCAAACGGCTTCAAGCAACCCCCATCCAGATCGGCACTGCACAAGATTGCTAAAACAGGACAAACGATCCCAAGGGCGCTTAAACAAGGTCGACGGTGGGTTATCGATGAAGAGGCCAAATTCATTGGTATGCTCGCATCGCCGGCTCTACCACCACGCATGCCGAAAGCGGTTAAGACGCTTATGGAGAGAGTAATTAATGGCAGCCAGACCACGTAACCACAGGGTTGATATCCCAAATCTCTACTGTAAGCTTGATAAGCGTAACAGCAAAACCTACTGGCAATATCGGCACCCTTTAACCGGTCAGTTTATCGGTTTTGGTACCGATCAAGAGGCGGCCAGACTGGCCGCCTCTGAATTGAATCGTCTGCTTGCGCAGCAGGAAGTTGCCCAGTCGTTTGCCCTGATAGATATGGTCAGCCATAAGAAAGTTAATTCCAAGAAATCGATGCGGATGCGCCTATGGATTGAACGGTATCTGAAAATTCAGGAGGAGCGGCTCAGCAATAAAGAGATAAAAATTAATACGCTTAAATCAAGAAGGACATGCACAAACGTACTGGTTGAAAGGATGCCTGATGTTGGCATTCAGGAAGTCACCACCAAAATGCTGGCAGCCATTACAGACGAATATAAAGCCAGAGGCAAAGCACGAATGGCGCAAACGCTCCGCAGCGTCTGGATTGACCTATACAAAGAGGCGCAGCACGCAGGCGAAGTTGAGCCGGGATATAACCCGGCGCTAGCCACAAGAAAAGTCGTTGTCCGGGTAAGTCGTTCGCGACTAAACCTTGAGATGTGGAGGTCGATATTTGAAGCTGCCTCCAATATGGCGCCCTACGTCCAAAACTCCATGCTTCTGGCAGTTGTTACCGGGCAACGGCGGGGCGATATCGCCAAAATGAAGTTCTCTGATGTCTGGGATGGTCATCTCCACGTTGAGCAGCAAAAGACCGGAGCGAAACTGGCTATACCGCTCTCGCTACGCTGCGAGATGTTGGATATTACACTGGCGCAGGTGATCAAGCGATGTAGGGATCGGGTCGTAAGCCCCTGGATTCTCCATCACGTGACCTCAAGCGGTAATGTGAAAGCAGGCGATCAGGTTGGCGAGAACAGCCTTAGCGTCTCCTTCAAACTCGCGGTCGATAGTACTGGAATTTCCATAGAGGATGGAAAAACAATGCCGACTTTTCACGAGCAGCGTTCTCTATCGGAGCGTCTGTATGAGGGGCAAGGCATCAATACCCAGCAGCTACTAGGTCACTCATCAGACAGGATGACAGCGCACTATCATAACGATCGCGGTCTCGAATGGGTGAAAGTGAAGGTGTAGCTACGTCAATAATTGGACCGTATCCCCCTGCAAATTTCGCAGAATTTAAGAATTCATTTTGGGGAGGAATTTTGGAGGAGTTTTGGGGAAGAAAAAATCGGGCAAAATCCGGGCACCGCGCCCGGTTCTGCTTCCAGCCTGAAAAAGCCCTTACGAACTCAACCCGCGGTTATCCAGCATCGGTTCGATCTTCGGATCGTGGCCGCGCCAGTTCCGGTAAAGTTCAGCTAAATCAGTACTATTCCCGCGCGACAAAATGGCCTCGCGGAATTTCTGTCCGTTTTCGCGAGTCAAACCACCCTGCTCGACAAACCACTGATAGCCATCGTCTGCCAGCATTTGCGTCCACAGGTAAGCGTAATACCCTGCCGCATAGCCGCCGCCGAAGATATGGGCGAAGTAGCTGCTGCGATAGCGCGGTGGAACGGCGGGCAGATCCAGCCCCTCTTTGTGCAGTGCTGCTGCTTCAAAGGCGTCTACATCGTCCACAGGTTCGCTGATGCCGTGCCAGTTCATATCCAGCAGCGCAGCGCTAAGCAGCTCGGTCATGTCATAACCTTTATTAAACTGCGTCGCGTTAAGCATTTTATCGCGCAGCGCCTCGGGCATCGGCTCTCCGGTCTGATAGTGGCGGGCATAGTGGGCAAACACCTGCGGATGGCTCGCCCAGTGCTCGTTGATTTGCGATGGGAACTCGACAAAATCACGCGGCGTATTGGTGCCGGAGAGGGAGGCGTAGCGCTGGCTGGCAAACAGACCGTGCAGCGTATGACCAAACTCGTGGAACAGGGTGACCACATCGTCCCAGGAGATCAGCGCCGTCTGACCGTTAGCCGGTTTTTGATAGTTGCAGACATTGTAGATCACCGGGCGCGAGGCAAACTCATACGATTGCTCGACGAAATTCCCCATCCACGCCCCACCGGCTTTCGATTCGCGGGCAAAGAAATCCCCGTAGAACAGCGCCATCCCTTCGCCGGTGTGGTCGAAAATCTCCCACACGCGGACATCAGGATGGTAAACCGGAATATCGAAACGCTCGACAAAGCGGAGGCCAAACAGCTGGCTTGCAGCCCAGAATACGCCATCCTGCAACACCGTGTTGAGCGCAAAGTACGGCTTGATTTGCGACTCGTCGAGGGCATATTTCGCCTGGCGCACGCGCTCGGCATAAAAGGCCCAGTCCCACGCCTGCACGGTGAACCCGCCCTGCTCGTCATCAATCACTTTTTGGATATCGGCCTGCTCAAGCGTCGCTCGGGTGCGTGCGGCGGGTACAATTCCGCGCATAAAAGCCAACGCGGCGGCAGGTGTTTTCGCCATTTGATCGGCGATACTCCAGCTTGCGTAGTCCTCAAACCCCAACAATTTTGCCTGACGCGCACGCAACGCGGTGAGACGCAGGATCAGTGCCCGGGTATCGTTTTCATCCCCTTTCTGGGTACGCGTCCAGCCCGCGTTAAACAAATTTTCCCGCGTCTGACGGTCACGCAGCGCGGAAAGTGCGGGTTGTTGAGTGGTATTAAGCAGCGGAATCAACCAGCGATCGTTCAGCCCTTTCTCCGCGGCGGCATGGGCAGCCGTCGCAATCTCGTCAGGACTGAGTCCATCAAGCTGATGTGCATAATCCACGACCAGCCCACCGGCTTTGGTGGCGGCCAGCAGACGCTGATTAAACTGGCTGGTGAGGGTCGCCGCCTCGGTATTCAGCGCTTTCAGCTCCGCTTTTTCTGCATCATTCAGCCGCGCACCGGCCAGCACAAAGTGCTGGTACGTCTCTTCTGCCAGCCGACGGGATTCGGCGTCCAGCGCAGCACAATCCTGCCAGACGCTCTCCACGCGAGAGAACAGCGTGTCGTTAAGCCAGATATCGTTCGCCAGAGCAGCAAGCTCGGTAGAGATCTGCTCTTCAAGCGCCTGTAAGTCATCATTGGTGTGCGCAGAGGTCATGGCGAAGAAAACGCTGCTGACACGCGAGAGCATGGCACCGCTTTTTTCGAGCGCCAGCACGGTATTGGTGAAATCGGGGGCGGCCGTTTGCGCGACAATCGCGTCAATTTCGGCTCGCTTCTGGCGTATCGCTTCATCGAATGCCGGGCGGTAGTGGCCGTCGTTGATTTCGTCGAATCGGGGTGCCTGATAAGGCAACAGGCTGCTTTCAAAAAAGGGATTAGTGGCCGACATCTTTCACTCCTGAGTACGGTTATCTTCCCAGAGTAGGCCAGGCCGCCACTGCCTGCAATGCCGTCATACAAATGTTGCCTTAACGCATCCTTCGCGGCCGTGCTATGTTAGTACAACACAAAAAGCGTTGAGGAACAGTGAGATGATTATTTTAGTTACCGGGGCAACGGCAGGTTTTGGTGAAAGCATCACGCGTCGCTTCGTCGCCAACGGGCATAAGGTGATTGCGACGGGTCGTCGTCAGGAGCGTCTGCAGGAGCTGAAAGATGAACTGGGTGACAGCATCCTGACCGCGCAGCTTGATGTCCGTAACCGTGCCGCCATCGAAGAGATGATTGCTAACCTGCCGGCCGAATGGCGTGCCATTGACCTGCTGGTCAACAATGCCGGTCTGGCGCTCGGTATGGAGCCTGCCCATAAAGCCAGCGTTGAAGACTGGGAAAACATGATCGACACGAACAACAAAGGGCTGGTGTACATGACCCGCGCCGTGCTGCCAGGCATGGTTGAGCGCAATCGCGGCCACATTATTAACATCGGTTCGACCGCAGGAAGCTGGCCTTATGCGGGCGGTAATGTTTATGGCGCGACCAAAGCCTTCGTGCGTCAGTTCAGCCTTAACCTGCGTACCGATCTGCACGGCACCGCCATTCGCGTGACCGATATTGAGCCGGGCCTGGTAGGCGGAACCGAATTTTCTAACGTTCGGTTTAAAGGTGATGACGCGAAAGCAGACAAAACCTACGAGAATGCGAACGCCCTGACGCCGGAAGATGTCACCGAAGCGGTCTGGTGGGTGGCAACGCTGCCAAAACACGTCAACATTAACACGGTAGAAATGATGCCAGTCAGCCAGAGTTTTGGCGGACTTAGCGTCCATCGTGGCTAACATTGCCCTTCCCGGCCTGCGGGCCGGGTCTGTTTCAGGCCATAAAAGAATGGTAGTATGTTCAGGCTAACTCTCTGAGAAATGACAACTCATGGCCGCTGAATCGCAACTCAATCCTACCCAGCCTGTAAACCAGCAAATCTATCGCATTTTGCGACGTGATATTGTCCATTGCCTGATCCCACCCGGAACGCCGCTCTCTGAAAAAGAGGTGTCCGTGCGGTTTGACGTGTCCCGCCAGCCCGTGCGTGAGGCGTTTATCAAGCTTGCAGAAAACGGTCTGATTCAGATCCGCCCGCAGCGCGGCAGCTATGTGAACAAAATCTCGCTCTCCCAGGTGCGTAACGGGTGTTTTGTCCGTCAGGCCATTGAGTGCGCGGTGGCGCGCCGGGCCGCATCGCTGATTGACGATAACCAGTGCTATCTGCTGGAGCAAAACCTGCATCAGCAGCGTATTGCGATTGACCGCAAACAGCTCAACGACTTCTTCCAGCTTGATGACGAGTTTCACCAGAAGCTGGCGCAAATTGCGGACTGTCAGCTGGCCTGGGACACGATTGAAAACATCAAAGCCACCATCGACCGCGTGCGCTATATGAGTCTCGACCACGTCTCACCACCGGAAATGTTGCTCCGACAGCATCATGATATTTTCAGTGCGCTGGAAAAACGCGATCAGGACGGTGTAGAAAAAGCGATGACGCTGCACCTGCAGGAAATCAGCGAATCCGTACAGTTAATTCGTCAGGAAAACAGCGACTGGTTTAGCGAAGAGTAAAATACGCCGCCCCCGTTTCGGTTGCGGCGAAGAGATTAGCGAACCACCAGCACCGGAATACTCGCATAGCGCAGGATAGATTCCGCATTTGAACCGAGCAGATGGGTGCTGATGCTCGGGTTTTTCGACCCGATGACGATCACGTCATATTCCCCTTCTTTGCTCAGTTTGATAATTTCGTCACGCACGTTGCCAAAGCAGACCAGGCTGTGGATATTCTCCCCGGGGAGATCAAACAGCCTTTTTAGCTCGTTCATTTTCTTCCCGGATTCAGCGGTCATAAACGCTTCAAACTTTTTGATATCGGCGTTGAATCCGCGCAGCAACGAGCGGCTGCTGTTGGGGAGAATGTTCACCAGCGTAATCGACGCGCCTTCCGCCTTTGCAAGGTTGGCCGCGTGGCGAACCGCTTTGTCGCTCAATTCCATTTCAAATACATCAACAGGCATTAAAATCTTCTTATACATAAGCCTGACTCCTTATTTCTGTGAAAGGGGTATTCCCTGCTTCAAGAATGACAGCCGGAATATAAACAAACCCTAAACGCTTGCCTGCAGAAACTATCAATAAAGGAAAATAAATGTGGGCTTTGTAAATTGCTGTCGTGAACCGTCAGCACCCACCAATATTGAGAAAAAAGTGTGAGTTTGATCAAAAACAAAAAAATGAGATGCAGACAGGCGTATTTATAGTGCCCCGTGAACGGTGAAACCTGAAATAGCGCCGTAACGGATAAGTGAGAGAGGAGAAAATACCATGATGACATACGACCGTAACCGTAACGCAATTACCACCGGCAGCCGTGTAATGATCAATGGCACAGGACACACCGGCGTGATTAAAGCGATCCACAGCGAAGGGCTGGATGCCGCGCAGGTGCGTCGCAGCAAAACGGTAGAAGTGGAAGGTTGCGAAGGTAAGTTCGAACCGATTGAACTGATTCGCCTGGGTATGCACTGATTCATGCGACATCATGCCGCCGCACGCGGCGGCATGTGATGACTTAGCCGTTCGCCGCGTACTCTGCGACCGTGGCTTTTGCACCTTTTTGCACTAACGTCTGGTAAGCACGCATTACCGCATCCACAAAGACGGTTTCATGCGGGAGTTCTTTGCCAAAAATGGCCTCAATGCCCAGCAGCGCCTTCACCCGGTCTTCGCCCTCAGCACTTCCCTTCACCGCCGCCTGAATGACCGCCAGCTGCGGGTCGCTCACGTCGATAGCGTTGCCCTGCTCATCGACACCACCGACATACCGCATCCAGCCTGCAATGCCTAATGCCAGCAGCGGGAAGCTTTTTTGATGCACCAGATGCCAGCGCACGGAATCGAGCATACGCTGCGGGAGCTTCTGGCTGCCGTCCATCGCGATTTGCCAGGTACGGTGACGTAACGCCGGGTTGCTGTAGCGGGCAATCAACAGGTCAGCATAGTGGCCTAAATCAACGCCTTTCACTTTTAAGGTCGGCGCCTGCTCGTTCAGCATCAGCGCATAGGCGGCAGTACGGTAGTGCGCGTCTTCCATGCAGTCGTTGATATGCGGGTACCCCGCCAGATAGCCAAGATACGCGAGGAAAGAGTGACTGCCGTTAAGCATGCGCAGCTTCATCTCTTCAAACGGAATGACGTCTGAAACCAGCTCCGCCCCGGCCTTTTCCCACTGTGGACGGCCTGCGACAAAGTTGTCCTCGATCACCCACTGACGGAACGGTTCGCACGCCACGCCTGCCGGGTCACGAACGCCAGTCAGCTGTTCAATTTTATCCAGCGTCTCCGGTGTAACCGCGGGAACAATACGATCCACCATGGTGGACGGGAAAGTGACGCTGGATTCAATCCAGTCTGCCAGCTCGCCGTCAACCGCGCGGGCATAAGCGCAGGTCACATTACGCATGACGTGCCCGTTCTCCGGCATATTGTCACAGGACATGACGCTAAACGCGGGCAGCCCGGCAGCTTTGCGTCGCGCGAGTGCTTCGACGACCACACCCGGCGCAGATTTCGGCTGATGCGGGTTTTGCAGGTCGGCGGCGATTAACGGGTGATCGAGCATCAGTTTCCCGGTCGCTGGCGAGTGGCAATATCCCTTTTCAGTAATGGTGAGCGAGACAATCGCCACCTGCGGCTCACACAGTGCGGCCAGCACGCGTTCCAGCCCGTCAACCTGTGCATGCAGTGCGTTCCTGACCACGCCCACCACCCGCGATGTCCACGCATCGGCAGACATTTCCGCCACGGTGTAGAGATGATCCTGTGCGTTCAGATCGGCAATCTGCTGTTCACCGCCAATCAGGTTTACCTCACAGTAACCCCAGTCGCTGTTGTGTTCCGCGGCGAGAATGTCGGCGTACACCGCCTGATGCGCACGGTGAAATGCGCCAAACCCTAAATGAACAATGCGTGCCTTGAGGCAATCGCGATCGTACTGAGGAAGCGTCGCTTTCGCCTGTAATAACCGGTTTTCCATGATTAAGACTCGTTAAGTTATGTACGCTGGGATTCGCTGCCGCTCTAAACGAGCAGCAGCGCCTGCTGACTACACCAACTAGAATGGCAGTCGGGGTAAAAAAGAACTGCCATTAACCATACTGATCCTGCAGTTTGAGATTTTGATTTATATTAACTTTTACGCATGTGGTGTGACATGAACATAAAGTTGTGTGACAGGTCACTAAAGATATAAACCATTACCGCCGCGATGAAACCGCCCCATAGCCAACGGAATCACGTGCCGGCCCCTCCGCCGCATCTTCCGCCACGCTCAAATCACGATCGCAGACCTCTGGCATGCAGATGGCGGCGATCAGCCCAATCACGGAGTAGGCGATCATCATGGCGACAATTGGCCACCAGGAACCGGTCATATTGCAGAAGATCCCGGCGAGCACTGGCCCGAAACCTACCGCGACCAGCCCGCCCGCCTCTTTTGAGATAGCCATCCGGGTAAAGCGGTTACGCGAGCCAAACATCTCCGCCATCGTGATATTTTCCAGGGCAAACAGTCCCAGTACGGCGAAATTATGGATAACGATGATGGAAAGCATGATCACGCCCGGCGCATAGCTCTTATCAACGATAATCGACAGCATCGGGTACGCCAGAATAATGGCGGAGATATTGAGCAGAATGTACGGCAGACGACGCCCTACTTTATCGGAGAGCCAGCCCAACAGCGGGATAGAGATAAACCCGAGGATTGAGCTTATCATCAGCGCATCGGTGGGGATCGCTTTATCGAACAGCAGCGTCTGAACCAGATACCCGGCAAGAAACGTCTGGATCAGTCCCGAATTCCCCGCCTGACCAAAACGCAGCCCGGTTGCCAGCCAGAAGGACTTACTCTTCACCATCGCTGCAAATGATAAATCGTGTTTTGTCACCGGTGCGGTTGTCTCAGCCTCGTTCACTTTTTCAAATACCGGGCTCTCCTTCAGGTTCATTCGCAGCCAGATGGCGAAGATCATTACCACCACGCTGGCAAGAAACGGGACACGCCAGCCCCAGGCAACCAACTGTTCGCGGTCGAGGGCGAAGAACATAATTGCCCAGATAGCCGTTGCACTTAGCGTCCCGCAGTTGGTGCCCATCGCCACCAGCGAGGAGATAATGCCGCGTTTCCCTTTAGGGGCGTACTCCGCCAGCATGGTCCCGGCGCCGGAGATTTCAGCCCCTGCCCCCAGCCCCTGGATAATACGCAGCGTCACTAACAGGACGGGCGCGAAAATCCCAATCTGCGCGTAGGTCGGCAAGACCCCGATCAGGGTCGTGCAGATCCCCATCATAGTAATGGTGATAAACAGCACCTTTTTACGGCCAATGCTGTCGCCCATTCGCCCGAAGATAAAGGCGCCGACAATGCGCGCGATATAGCCTGCGCCGTACGTCCCCATCGCCAGAATCAGCGCCATTGCGGCCGATTGTTCCGGGAAGAAGATCTCATGGAATACCAGTGCGGCCCCCAGCGAATAGAGCTGGAAATCCATAAACTCCAGTGCGGTACCCAGCCAGCCGGAAACGGCGGCTTTCACCAGATCTGAAGTCGTTCTTTGTGGTTGTGTTTGCGTCATAATGGCTATCTCTGCAAGGTAAGATGCGTACCACTCAGAGTCTGTCTGCGCAGGCTCTTAACCGCGTGAATTATTATTGCCCGAACGTGAGTAAGACTTTGCAGCACTGCCGCTGATCTTTTTCAAACCGTTCGATGGCGTCTGTTACGTGGTGATAGTCAAAAGTGTGGGTGATCAGTTTGTCCGGGTCGATCAGCCCCTTTTCCAGCCAGTCGATGACGACGGGGAATTTGTTGGCATTCAGCCGTGATGAGAATATCGCCAGCTCTTTTCCGGTGATCCCCTGCTGAACAATCTGGCTTGGGTCGCTGGAAAACCCCATCAGCACGATGCGTGCCGCCGGAGAGGCAATGGTGATGGCTTCCTGTAAAATTGTCGGATGACAGGCTGCGTCAATAATAAGCGTTGGTTTGATCCCTTTTTCTTCCAGCGCCGCCTGTAACGACAGCTCCGCGTTGTTGAACACCCAGTCCGCGCCGCTGCGTTGCGCCATCGCCAGCCGTTCATTGATCCGATCGACAACGATAACCTGCTTCACCTTATAGACACCTTTCAGCGCCTGGACGGTGACAAGCCCCATGGGACCTGCGCCGTAGATCAGGGCGATATCCTGCCCGGTGGGTTGTGCGTGCCCCGTCACGTTAGCGGCAATCGTGAACGGCTCAATCATTACCGCGTGTTTATCTGGAATAGCATCCGGAACAACCCAGGCATTTTTTGCCGGTACGACGGCATACTCACTAAATCCTCCGTCGCGATGAACGCCCAGCACCACCAGAGAGGTACAGACATTGGGTTTGCCCACGGAGCACGGATAGCAGTGTCCGCAGCTGATCACCGGGTCAACCGAGACGCGCTCGCCCACGCGGGCCGGGTCAACACCCTCACCAACGGCATCAATCTCGCCAAAAAATTCATGGCCAATCACACGCGGGTATCGCGCAAACGGATTATGCCCGCGGTAAATATGGCTGTCTGAACCGCAAATACCGGCCAGTTTGACGTTGACGCGCACTTCACCTGCCGCGGGTTCCGGGAGTGGACGATCTTCAATCACCAGTGCATTGGGTTGTTGAATCACTACGCTTTTCATCGTTCGCTCCTCGTTTACCAGTTCCACAACGTGCCATCTTCGAGACGGGCAACCGGAAGATAGGCAGGATCGTACGGGTATTTCGCCGCCAGTTTTTCGTCAAATTCAATACCCAGCCCGGGTTTGTCGCCCGGATGCATATAGCCATTATCAAAGCGCCAGCTGTGCGGGAAGACCTCCAGCATCTGTTCGGAGTAACCCATATATTCCTGTACACCAAAGTTTGGCACCCACAGGTCAAAATGCAGCGCGGCGGCGTGGCAAACAGGCGACAGATCCGACGGTCCATGTGAACCGGTACGCACCTGATAAAGCGAGGCGAAGTCCGCGATGCGCCGCATGCCGGTGATGCCGCCCGCGTGGGTAATGGTGGTGCGGATATAGTCGATAAGCTGCTCTTCAATAAGCTGCTTGCAGTCCCAGATGCTGTTAAACACTTCTCCAACCGCAATCGGCGTGACCGTATGCTGACGGATCAGACGGAAGCAGGCCTGGTTTTCCGCTGGCGTAGGATCTTCCATCCAGAACATACGGAATGCTTCAATGCTCTTACCGAATCGCGCCGCCTCAATCGGGGTCAAACGGTGGTGCATGTCGTGCAAAAGATGCTCATTAAAGCCAAATTTACTGCGCACCGCATCGAACAGCTTCGGTGTGAAATCGAGGTATTTTTCGCTGGACCAGAGCTGCTCTTCCGGCCAGTTACCTTTAGTGGCGGGCTCGTAGGCCAGCCCTTTTCCTTTCGACATGCCATAGGTGGTTTTCATACCCGGCACGCCGCACTGGACGCGGATCGCCTTAAAACCCATCTCTTTATGCCGGGCGTAATCTTCCAGCACGTCATCAATGGAGTGTCCGGTGGTATGACAATAGACCATCACCCCTTCCCGGGATGCGCCGCCCAGCAGCTGGTAGAGCGGCATATTGGCCGCTTTGGCTTTGATATCCCACAGTGCCATATCCACAGCGGAAATGGCCGACATGGTGACCGGACCACGACGCCAGTAGGCGCCTTTGTAGAAGAACTGCCAGATATCCTCAATGCGGTGCGCATCACGGCCGATCAACTGCGGGCAAAGGTGATCTTTCAGATAAGAGGCCACCGAAAGTTCACGTCCGTTGAGGGTGGCATCACCCAGGCCGACGATGCCCTCGTCGGTGGTAATTTTAAGGGTGACAAAGTTACGCCCCGGGCAGGTAACAAAGACTTCAGCCCCGACAATCTTCATAATCCATTTCCTTACATCGCTCATTGTGATGCTGGAAACTTACTCTTCTGCACTACTACCATACAAGTATAATTATCATAAAATCAGCGAACGGTCACAAAAAAATCGGGCGCTCAGGCGCGCCCCCATCCGGCAACAATAATCAACATGCCGCACAGCGCAACCAGCGCCCCGGCCCAGTCATAGGCGCTGAGCTTCACACCATCCACCACGCGTAACCACAGCAGCGCGGTACAGACATAAACCCCGCCATAAGCGGCGTAGACGCGCCCGCTGGCCGCCGGGTGCAGCGTCAACAGCCAGACAAACAGGGCCAGCGCAATGCCCGCCGGGATCAGCAGGAAGACGGTTGCCCCCTTCTTCAGCCAGAGCCACGGAAGGAAGCAGCCGATGATTTCACACAGCGCAGTGGCAAAAAAAAGCAGAGTGGTTTTGAGCATATTTACGGTCATGTGATGATTTATTTAGACATCATACCTGATGATATCGTTTACTTTTCCATACCCGTGCCGCGGGTATGCCGTTATTTCTCTTTGGTGTAGAATCTGAACGGGATAACTTAATTATCTGCGCCCATTTAAAAGGAAACGCTATGACTACATTAAGCAAACGCCTTTGTCTGACAGCCCTGCTGGCGCTGTCATCGTTCGCCTTTGCCGCCTCTGCCACCGCGGAAACCAGCAAACTCATTATTGAGTCTGGCGACAGCGCGCAAAGCCGTCAGAACGCCGCCATGGACAAAGAACAATGGAATGACACCCGTAGCCTTCGCCAGAAGGTGAACAAACGTGTTGAAAAAGAGTGGGACAAAGAAGATGTCGCTTTCGACGCGCGCGATAAGTGTCAGCAAAGTGCCAACGTTAACGCCTACTGGGAGCCAAATACCCTGCGCTGCCTGGATCGTCGTACTGGCCGCACGGTAGCGCCATAATGTCAGTGCAGTGTGACGTTAAGCTCCGCCCGCTGGAGCGTGAAGACCTGCGCTTCGTCCACCAGCTCGACAATAACGCCAGCGTGATGCGCTACTGGTTCGAAGAGCCTTACGAGGCGTTTGTTGAGCTGTCGGATCTCTACGACAAGCACATTCACGATCAAAGCGAACGCCGTTTTGTCGTGGAGTGTGAAGGTGAAAAAGCCGGTCTGGTGGAACTGGTTGAGATCAACCACGTTCATCGTCGGGCAGAATTTCAGATTATCATTTCACCTGAGCATCAGGGGAAAGGTCTTGCCACGCGGGCGGCGAAGCTGGCGATGGATTACGGATTCAACGTCCTCAATCTCTACAAGCTTTATCTCATCGTGGATAAAGAAAACGAGAAAGCGATCCATATCTACCGCAAGCTGGGCTTTATGGTGGAAGGCGAACTGGTTCACGAGTTCTTTATCAACGGTGAATACCGCAACACCATTCGCATGTGCATCTTCCAGCATCAGCACCTGGCCGGACACAAACCGTCAGGCGCCAGCCTGCTGAAACCCACCGCGCAGTAACCTGCGCGGCTTTTTCTCAGTAGTATTCAATACTGTTCTTAATGGTGTACTTGCGCTCAACGGCGGGCTTCACGCTGTTGTCGGTGATCGTCAGATCGCAACTCACCGGATTATTGTGTCGATCGTAATCACAGCTCTGATTGACGTTGCCCAGCGGCTTGTCATTCAGCATGCTCACGGCGGAGTAATCCATTCTTTTGCGAAGATCTTTAGACGGCGTCGACTGGACGGATAAATGCTGGTCCCCGGAGACGGTGGTTTTCCCCAGCGGATAGCCATCCGCATCATAGCGGTACTTCACTTCCATCTCTTTGCCGTGCGCCGCCACCACAAACCCGTTATCGTCGGTATCCCACGTTACGCCCGCCGACGGTAATTCGGCCAGCTGGCATTTCCCCTGCAGTTTCACTTTTCGCTGCTGGGTTTCCGCATCAAGGTAGTAATTAGCATCCAGTACCAGCGCCACGCCGGTATTGGCCTCGAGGTCGTGCAGTTCGAGGGTATCGAAACACCCTTCCGTCGACATCGTACCGGTTACCCGTTTGGAGACTTCACCTTTGTCGTTGAACAGTGTCTGGGTAAAGTCTTTTACCGGGCCGCGCAGAGGGTCAAAATCAAATTCATTGGAGAAGCTCGCCATCTCGGGCGTAAACGACAGCGGCGCGGAAGGGTTGTCGCACCCCACCAGTGTTGCTGCCAGTAGCGTTATCGCTGCGTAGTTCTTCACATCATTTACCGAATCAGGGAGAGTATTCCCGATCATATTAGCAAATACCGTTGTTCACACGATAGCAAAATGTCAGGCGAAAAGAGACGTACAATCAATGCATTAATCTCTCTTGCCCTCTGCAAAACCTCGCCAGAACGAGAAGGCGCTGTGCCCGCTGTTGAACAGGAAACACACCTGCTTTGAGTGCATGACGGATATTCTGTGACATATTAATAACATGAAAACGCCGGCAGATTGCGCCATCTAACTTTATTCTTTGATATATTAAATGTTTAACATCCCCTTTCTTCCTCTATAAGGATGCGCTACCCTCACAAATGCGTTCGCGTCCAAAACCGCCTGGAATCTCTATGCTTTCTTTATTCATGAAAAAACGTAGGCAAAACGCTGATTTTTGATTGCTCATCAAAGGTTAAAAAAATGAAAAAAACAATCCCTGAATATACGCCTGTTGACTTATCACGTTGGGCCAGAAAAGAACATTTCGAGGTATTTCAGTCCTTTGCTCAATCTACATTTAATCAAACTGTTCAAATAGACATCACCGCATTGCTCAAGGATATAAAAGAACTGGGCTGGAAATTTTATCCGACGATGATTTCCCTCCTTTCTAAAATCGTCAACAACCATTCGGAATTCCGTATGGCCATGAAGAACAATGAACTTGTCATATGGAATGAAATTCATCCAAGCTATACCATTTTCCATAATGAAACGGAGACCTTTTCTTCATTATGGAGTCACTTCGATGGCAATATTGATCATTTCCAGAATGTTTATTCGGAAGATGTTGCTCGCTATGGTAATAGCCTTTCTTATTGGCCGAAGGAAGAGTCGCGGGAAAATGTATTTTTTGTGTCGGCGATCCCCTGGTCAAGTTTTACCAGTTTTAATATCAACGTAGCCAATATGCAGAACTTTTTTGCCCCCATGTTCACGATGGGGAAATACGACAACCAGGGTGGAAAAGTATTGTTGCCCCTCGCCGTGCAGGTCCATCATTCCGTGTGCGATGGTTTCCATGTGGCAAGATTGTTCAATGAGTTACAGGCGATGTGTGATGACTTACGGCATCACTCCGGCGAACGACAGGTGCAGAGCAAAACGCAACGCGCTTAGCGTCGCGATGCCGGGCGGGTATCACCGCCCGCAGGACGTGTTGATGGAAATTGAAATTGGGGAAAATGAGCGCAGGAAACCTGTATAAGATTGTTCAGAAAGTTATCCCCAATAACAAAAGCTTACACGAACCCTGCTAAGCTTAACCGACACACAGAGAAAAGGAGCTACAGATGAAACGGTTACCCTGGATTACCGCCCTGCTGTTAATGAGCGCTTCTACAGCGGCTCTGGCTGCCCCGGATTCCTGCGAGCGCGTAAAAAGCGATATTCAGCAGAAAATCATCAATAACGGCGTGCCCGAGTCCGGCTTTACGTTGAATATTGTGCCAAATGATCAGGCTGACCAGCCGGATGCACAGGTAGTCGGTCATTGTGCGAACGATACTTTTAAAATTCTCTATACCCGCACCGGTAGCGGTGCCGCATCAGGGATGCAGGATAATGGTCAGGGCGAACCTCAGTGATTTTAATCACTTTCTCGCGGCCAATTCCCTTTGACTTGATGAGGATTAATATTTAATACCTCCAAATAAGTAACATTCACCCCATCATTAGCCCGGTTGTAATCACGGGCGAAAATAATACGCAATTAAAATGATGGGGTGAGTTATGTCCGATGTCGAAAATCACGGCGGGATCAGCCGTCGAACGTTGGTTAAATCCACTGCAATAAGCTCTCTGGCACTTGCCGCGGGGGGGATTTCACTGCCTTTTGGCCTCAAACGCGCCGCTGCCGCGGTACAAAACGCCGTAAAGCCCGCTGAAGACAAAGTGGTCTGGGGTGCCTGCTCGGTCAACTGCGGGAGCCGTTGTGCGCTGCGTCTTCACGTCCGTGATGAAGAAGTTTACTGGGTCGAAACGGATAACACCGGTGAGGATATTTATGGCAATCATCAGGTTCGCGCCTGCCTGCGCGGGCGTTCTATTCGCCGTCGGATCAATCACCCCGATCGTCTGAACTACCCCATGAAGCGCGTAGGGAAACGCGGTGAAGGAAAATTTGAGCGTATCTCATGGGATGAAGCCCTGGACACCCTTACCCGCAGCCTGAAAGATGTCGTGGAAAAATACGGCAACGAAGCGGTCTACATTAACTACTCCTCCGGCATTGTGGGCGGCAATATCACCCGCTCCTCCCCTTATGCTTCGCTGGTCGCGCGTCTGATGAACTGCTACGGCGGCTTTTTAAGCCACTATGGCACTTATAGCACCGCGCAAATAGCCTGTGCAATGCCCTACACCTACGGCAGCAACGACGGCAACAGCACCTCAGATATTGAAAACACGAAGCTGGTGGTGATGTTCGGCAATAACCCGGCAGAGACGCGCATGAGTGGCGGCGGGATAACCTATTATCTCGAGCAGGCCCGCGAGCGCTCTCACGCGCGCATGATCGTCATCGATCCGCGGTATACCGACACCGCCGCCGGGCGCGAAGACGAGTGGATCCCGATTCGCCCGGGGACGGACGCCGCGCTGGTCGCAGGTATCGCCTGGGTACTGATCGACGAAAACCTTGTCGATCAGCCGTTCCTCGACACGTACTGCGTCGGCTATGACGAAAAAACGCTGCCGGAAGGTGCGCCTGCTAACGGGCATTACAAAGCGTATATTCTCGGTCAGGGTGACGATGGCATCGCCAAAACGCCGGAATGGGCCTCGCGCATCACAGGCATACCGGCCGATCGCATCATCAAGCTTGCACGAGAAATTGGCAGTACCAAACCGGCCTACATCTGTCAGGGCTGGGGCCCCCAGCGCCAGGCCAACGGCGAGCTGACCTCCCGCGCCATTGCCATGTTGCCGATTTTGACCGGAAACGTCGGTATCAACGGCGGTAACAGCGGCGCACGTGAATCGACCTACACGATCACCATTGAGCGTATGCCACTGCCGGATAACCCGGTGAAAACGCAAATCTCATGCTTTAGCTGGACCGACGCCATCGCGCGCGGACCCGAAATGACCGCCCTGCGCGACGGCGTGCGGGGAAAAGAGAAGCTGGATGTGCCGATCAAATTCATCTGGAACTACGCCGGCAACACCATCATCAACCAGCATTCCGACATCAACAAAACCCACGATATTCTGCAGGACGAGAGTAAATGCGAAACCATCGTGGTGATCGACAACTTTATGACCTCGTCGGCGAAATATGCTGACATCCTGCTACCCGATTTAATGACCGTTGAGCAGGAAGACATTATTCCTAACGATTATGCAGGCAACATGGGCTACCTGATTTTCCTTCAGCCCGTGACCGCGCCGAAATTTGAGCGCAAACCGATCTACTGGATCATGAGTGAAGTGGCGAAACGCCTCGGCCCGGATATTCATCAGCGATTTACCGAAGGACGTACCCAGGCGCAGTGGCTGCAGTATCTGTATGCCAAAATGCTCGACAAAGATCCGCAGTTGCCGTCCTATGACGAACTGAAAGAGAGGGGTATTTATAAGCGTAAAGATCCGGCCGGGCACTTCGTGGCCTATAAAAAATTCCGCGATGATCCGCAGGCTTATCCGCTCAACACCCCCTCGGGCAAGATTGAAATTTACTCCAGCAAGCTGGCAGAGATTGCGGCTACCTGGGAGCTCGCCGACGACGAAACCATCAGCCCGCTGCCGGTCTACGCCTCGACCTTCGACGGCTGGGACGCCCCGGAACGTCATAAATTCCCGCTGCAGCTCTTCGGCTTCCACTTCAAAGCCCGCACCCACTCCAGCTACGGCAATGTCGACGTGCTGAAAGCCGCCTGCCGTCAGGAGGTCTGGCTTAACCCCGTGGACGCGGCGCAACGCGGCATCAAAAATGGCGATACGGTGCGCGTGTTTAACGATCGCGGCGAGGTGCGCATCGAAGCGAAAGTCACACCACGCATCATGCCCGGCGTGAGCGCGATGGGCCAGGGAGCCTGGCATGACGCCAATATGAACGGCGATCGTGTCGACCACGGTTCATGCATCAACACCCTGACCACGCACCGCCCGTCACCGCTGGCCAAAGGTAACCCGCAGCACACCAATCTGGTGCAGATCGAGAAGGCGTAAGGAGTAAGTGATGACCACTCAGTATGGATTTTTTATTGATTCCAGCCGCTGCACCGGGTGCAAAACCTGCGAGCTCGCCTGCAAGGATTACAAAGATTTAACCCCGGACGTCAGCTTCCGCCGTATTTACGAATACGCGGGCGGTGACTGGCAGGAAGACAACGGTGTCTGGCACCAGAACGTGTTTGCCTATTACCTGTCGATTGCCTGCAACCACTGCGAAGACCCGGCCTGCACCAAGGTCTGCCCGAGCGGGGCGATGCACAAGCGTGACGACGGGTTTGTGGTGGTGGATGAAGATGTCTGCATCGGCTGTCGCTACTGCCACATGGCCTGTCCGTACGGTGCCCCGCAGTACAACGCCGCCAAAGGCCATATGACCAAGTGCGACGGCTGCCACACCCGCGTGGCGGACGGCAAAAAGCCGATCTGCGTGGAGTCCTGCCCGCTGCGCGCGCTGGATTTCGGTCCTATCGACGAGTTGCGTAAAAAACATGGTCAGCTGGCGGCCGTCGCGCCGCTGCCGTCCGCGCACTTCACGAAGCCGAGCATCGTGATTAAACCTAACGCCAACAGCCGCCCGACAGGGGATACCACCGGCTACCTGGCAAACCCGAAAGAGGTGTGAGATGGGAAGTGGATGGCATGAATGGCCGCTGGTGATCTTCACCGTCTTCGGACAGTGCGTCGCCGGGGCATTGATCGTTATGGGGCTCGTCTGGCTTACTGAAAAAGACGACGCGGTGAAAACACGCCTTGTCCGCAGTATGTTCTTTCTGTGGCTGGTGATGGGCATCGGATTTTTGGCGTCCGTGCTGCACCTTGGCTCCCCGCTCCGGGCCTTTAACTCGCTCAACCGCGTGGGTGCTTCGGCGCTCAGTAACGAAATTGCCGCGGGATCCGTTTTCTTTGCCGTGGGCGGTTTCTGGTGGCTGGTATCCGTTATCGGTAAAATGCCCCCGGCACTGGGTAAAATCTGGCTGGTCGTTAGCCAGATCCTGGGCGTTGTCTTTGTCTGGGCGATGACCCGGGTTTATCAAATTGATACCGTACCGACCTGGTACACGGGCTACACCACGCTGGCCTTTTTCCTGACGCTGGTATTGGGGGGGCCGCTGTTTGCAGCCCTGTTGCTGCGCGTGGCAAACACGACATATAAAAGCACATTCGCGGCCTCTGTCAGCGTGCTGGCACTCCTGGCCTGCGTGGCGGTCATCGTGCTGCAGAGCAATGACCTGGCGACAATCCACAGTTCCGTTCAACAGGCGAGTGCCCTGTTGCCTGACTATGGCGCACTGCAAATCTGGCGTATCGTACTGCTTGCCGCCGGACTCGGCTGCTGGTTGTGCCCGCTGATGCGTCGGCAGGAGCCTAAAGCCCTCGCTCTTTTTGCAGGCGTGATACTGGTCGTCGTGGGTGAACTGATTGGCCGTGGTCTTTTCTATGGTCTGCACATGACCGCAGGTATGGCGATTGCGGGTTAACACAGTAGCGCGGGCTACTCCGCGCGAGCAAGGAAGGTAGTCATGAAAGAAGTCTCACAGCGTGATTCGTTCGCGTTCAGCGCCCGGGTACTGGGCGCGCTGTTTTATTTTGCTCCGGATAGTGAGGAGACTGCGCCGCTGGTGCAGGCGCTCACCGCAGGCGACTGGATTCAGGACTGGCCGCTGGCGCCGGAAACGCTGCAGCCCGTTGCAGATGCGTTCAAAACGCCAGCAGATGAAGCATTGAAAGATGCCTGGCAACGTCTGTTTATTGGCCCTTACGCCCTGCCATCACCGCCGTGGGGTTCCGTCTGGCTGGATCGGGAATCCGTGCTCTTCGGCGACTCCACCCTCGCGCTGCGCCAGTGGATGCGTGAAAACAACATTGCCTTCGAGATGAAGCAGAACGAACCGGAAGATCACATCGGTACCCTGCTGTTACTGGCCGCGTGGCTGGCAGAAAATGGCCGCGACGCTGAACGCGACCAACTTCTGGCGTGGCACCTGCTGCCTTGGAGTACCCGCTTCCTGTCCGTGTTTGTTGAAAACGCCGGGCACCCGTTCTACACCGCACTGGGCAAACTCGCACAGCTGACGCTCGCGGACTGGCAGGACACGTTAATTATTCCGGTCGCAGAAAAAACGCTGTACCGCTAACGCCAGCACCTGGCTTGCTCACCGATTCCGGGCAAGCCAGGCTCTCCAGCCACCAAATTCCGTGATATCCCGTGCCCCCTCCAGGCCATACGCCTCGCAGATAAACCCGGTCAACCACCGTCCATCCTGCAGCTCGATTTTTCCCAGCCCCAGGGGTGCGGGGATCCCGGCGAGAAACGACCCCACTTCGCTGTGCGGTAGCTCCCAGACCTCGACCGCAATCCCGGCCCCCTGGTCTGCCACCCGAACCATTCCGGGACGTTTACCGTCCGCCAGCGCATACAGACGGTAATAAGGTGCGCTGGTGGTCGCGTCGACAAGGCGTGCTCCGCGCTCTCGTAACTGAACATTGAGCGCCAGACCGTCCATATGCGCACCGCAGACCACTATCCGCAGGCGGTCATGGGTTGCGGTGCAGGTCGGCGCGTCGTCCAGCATGGCGCGGTTGCCCGGTAACGTTAATTTTGTGTGACGTTGTAACGCATCGGCCAGACTGAGCAGATACTGATCGGTAAACGCGCGGCCAAACAGCGTGACGCCGGATGGCAGCCCATTCTTCATTTCACCGACCGGGACCGCTACGGCGGCATAGTCGAGCAGGTTCATAAAGTTGGTATAGATGCCCAGCGCCGAGTTGCTTTTAACCGGTTCATCGGCCAGCTCAGCCAGACTCACCGGGCGGGGATACGTCGGGATTAATACGCAATCCAGGTCGGCCATCATGGCATCGCACTCGGCTTTATACCGCTGGAGTTTGTACTGCGCGTCAAACGCCGCCACCGCAGTGGCTGCAGGCGCGTTTTGCAGGACATCACGGATAACCGGCAACACCGCGTCGGGCTGGCGTTCAATCAGCGCACCCGCGAGGTGATAACGCTCGGCGACCCACGGGCCGTCATAGAGCAGTTTCGCGGCCGCCAGAAACGGTGCAAAGTCGAGAGTCACGGGCACGCCCCCCAGCGCGATAAGCCTCGTCTTTGCGCGGTGATACAGTGCCTCGCTTTCTGCACAGCCGAGAAACTCCAGCGTCTCCGGCACGCCAAAGCGAAAGCCCGCAGCAGGGACACCAAAAGCCTGCGGACCGTTCCACGCCGGGTTTGACCGGCTGTATTCGTCACGCGGATCCTGTCGCGCCGTGAGTGCCAGCAGCTGGCTGGCCTCTGCTGCTGTCGCGGTGAAAAACGTGACGCAGTCCAGCGTGCGGCAGGCAGGCACAACCCCTGCCGTGGAGATGAGACCTTTGGTTGCCTTGAGGCCGACCAGATTATTCAGCGAGGCCGGTACGCGCCCGCTGCCGGCCGTGTCCGTTCCCAGTGCGAAGCTCGCCAGACCCAGGGCGACCGCCAGCGACGACCCCGCGCTGGAGCCACCGGACGGGTAATCCGGATGAACGCTGTTACGACATGGGCCATACGGCGAACGCGTACCGTTTAAGCCGGTAGCGAACTGATCGAGGTTAGTTTTCCCCAGAGGAATCGCCCCCAGCGCAATCAGCTGCGAAACTATCGTTGCATCCTGCTCTGCCCGATACGCAAATGCCGGACAGGCGGCGGTGGTGTCGATACCTGCCAGATCGATATTGTCTTTGATGGCAAAGGGCACGCCGAACAGCGGCAGCGTGTCCGGCGCTACGCCATCCAGCGCGGCGAGGTACGGCTCCAGCTCTTCAGGGGTGAGCAGATAAATAAAAGCGTTAAATGACGGGTTCAGCGTCAGCGCGCGCTCGCGTAATGCCGTTATCACCTCACGCGGGGCGATCTGGCCTTCACGGTATGCCTCTGCCAGCACAGAGAGACGTAAATCATAAAGAGGCTTCATGCTGTTTTCTCCAGAACGACCACGCACTGGCCCGCCCGCACCGACGACCCCGGCTGGACACGGACCTGACTGACCACGCCGTCCTGAGTGGCAACTAACGGGATTTCCATTTTCATCGACTCCAGCACCACCAGCACATCGCCTTCGCGCACGGTGTTGCCGACCACAACGTTCACCTGCCACAGGTTGCCGGCAACCGGGCTTTCAACACCGGATTCTCCCGACCGTAACGGCACGTCGTCACCGTCATCCGTCAGTTCATCGCTACTGTCAAAATGCGCCTGCCCGCCCGCTATCCAGCGCTCACGCTCGGCGTTAAACGCCGCCTGCTGATGCGTACGGAATGCCTCAATCTCAGGTGCTTCGTCAGCCAGAAACTGCTGATACTCCGCCAGTTTCAGCGTGGTGTGTTCAATACGCAGCGGATAACGCCCCAGCGGGAAATCCCGGCGGATATTTTGTAACTCCCCGGCAGAAACCGGATAAAAGCGAATTTGATCGAAGAAACGCAGCAGCCAGGGCTTGCCGCCGAAATCCTCTACCGTGCGATAGCGATTCCACATCTGCAGGGTTCGTCCCACAAACTGATACCCGCCCGGCCCTTCCATACCGTAGATGCAGAGGTATGCCCCGCCAATGCCCACCGAATTCTCCGCCGTCCAGGTGCGCGCCGGATTGTATTTGGTGGTCACCAGACGGTGTCGCGGGTCGAGCGGCGTGGCCACCGGCGCGCCGAGGTAGACATCCCCCAGCCCCATCACCAGATAACGGGCGTCGAACACCGTTTTATACACTTCATCAATGTTAGCCAGATCGTTTATGCGACGGATAAACTCCAGGTTACTCGGGCACCACGGCGCATCGCGGCGCACGGTGGTCATGTATTTGTCGATGGCTTTCTGACACGCCGGATCGTCCCAGGAGAGCGGCAGCCAGACGATGCGCGACGGCACGTCCAGCGAGTCCTGGTCACAAACGCCCTGCCACAGCCCGGCGATCACCTCCAGCAGGCTATCCAGGCGCAGCGTTTCCGGCTGATAATGAATTTGCAGGGAGCGGATCCCCGGCGTGAGATCGATAACGCCTTTCAGCGCCCGGTCCTCCAGCGCCTGCATCAGCGCGTGGCCGCGAAAACGCAGCACCAGATCCAGCTCAGGCTCGCCAATCTCCAGCAGCAGATGGGTATCACCCGACACTCTCGCCACCAGACGTTTATCGGCCGTCCCCTGCGTCAGCACAATCGGTGAGTCCAGACCGGCAGGTTGCCACGTGACAGGTTGCGGGGTCAGGCTGGCGATTTGGCGCTCCTGCGCCTGCGCCAGCCGTCGCGCGGTGGCAATATCCACCGGCACAAAGCGAACGTAATCTCCCGCCTTCAGTTGCCCTACCGCGTGCAGATCGGCCTCGATGATGGTGACCGGACAGACAAACCCGCCCAGGCTTGGGCCATCCGGGCCGAGGATCACCGGCATATCGCCGGTAAAATCCACCGCGCCGATGGCATACGGATTGTCATGAATGTTCGACGGATGCAGGCCTGCCTCGCCGCCGCTGTCGCGAACCCATTCCGGTTTCGGGCCAATAAGGCGTACCCCCGTCCGGCTGGAGTTGAAATGCACTTCCCATTCGGTGGCGAAAAACGTCGCGATGTAATCCGGCGTGAAATACTCCGGTGCACCGTGCGGGCCGTAAATCACCCGCAGTTCGCGCACCGCGTCCAGCCTCGTGTGCAGCGCCTGCGGCAGCGGCGCGTCCGCTACCGGCTCGGTTAACGGCGCCAGATGCAAAATGTCACCTGTGCGGAGCGCCCGTCCGGCGTGCCCCCCGAACTGCCCCAGCGTGAAGGTGCTTTTACTGCCCAGATATTCCGGCACGTTAAACCCGCCGCGCAGGCAAAGATAGCTGCGCACGCCCGCACCGCGGATCTCTCCCATACGCAGCGTCATGCCCGCACGTACGCGAAAAACGTGATTATTGGCCAGCGGTTCACCGTCCAGCGTGAGCGCAATTTCAGCGCCCGTCACCACCAGCTGCGCATCGCAGTTGAATTTCAGCGTCGGGCCGCTGAGGGTGATCTCAAGCGCGGCGGCATCATCTTTATTACCCAGCAGACGGTTACCCAGACGCAGCGCCAGGCTGTCCATTGGCCCGGATGGCGGAACGCCAACCGCCCAGTAGCCTGTGCGTCCCGGGTAATCCTGCACCGTGGTCTGCGTACCGGCGCTGAGCACCTCCAGCGTGGACGCCTGGTACATCAGGTGCTCAAGACAGCGGGTCCAGGGCTCACCTGCGGCAAACGGCGCGAAGGTCAGGATCTGCTGCAGATAATTGCGGTTGGTTTCAACGCCATAAAGACGGGTCTCCCCCAGCGCGGTATGCAGCACGCGGATGGCGGCTTCGCGTGTCGGCTGCCAGGCGATCATTTTGGCTAACATGGGGTCAAAAAACGGCGGGACTTCGCATCCGGCCTCAACCCAGCTGTCGATGCGCAGCGTAACGCGGTCATCGGGCGGGAAAGCCACGTCCGTGAGCAGTCCCGGTGAAGGCTGGAACTGACGGCCCGGATTCTCGGCATAGATCCTGGCCTGAATGGCATGCCCCTTCGGTTTCAGGGTGTCACGCAGTGTCGCCAGTGGCGGCAACGTTCCGGCGGCAAGTTCGATCATCCAGCGCACCAGATCCACGCCCCACACCTGTTCGGTCACGCCGTGCTCCACCTGCAAACGGGTATTCACCTCAAGGAAGTAAAAGCGGGCGGCGTCGCTGTCATAGACGAATTCAACGGTGCCCGCGCTGCGGTAGTTGACCGCTTTACCCAGCGTTATCGCCGCCTCGCACAGTGCCTGCGCCATGCCCGCCGGCAGGTTTGGCGCGGGCGTCTCCTCCAGCACTTTCTGGTTACGCCGCTGCACAGAGCAGTCGCGCACGCCGAGAGCAATCACCTCGCCCTTGCCGTCGCCAAACAGCTGTACTTCCAGATGGCGCGCCCGCTCAATGTACTTTTCGATAAATACACCCGCGTCGCTGAAGTTATTTTTCCCCAGACGCACTACCGCATCGAACGCGTCACGCAGCGCTTCTGCGTCATAGCAGACGCGCATACCGATGCCGCCGCCTCCCGCTGTGCTTTTCAGCATCACCGGATATCCCACCCCGGCGGCAGCGTTGACGGCCTGGTTAACATCGGCCAGCAGGTCGGTGCCCTCCAGCATCGGAACCCCGTGCGTTTTCGCCAGCGCGCGAGCGGTATGCTTTAGCCCAAACAGACGCAGCTGTTCCGGCGTGGGGCCCACAAAGGCAATCCCCGCGGCGTCACACGCTTCGGCGAACGCGGCGTTTTCCGAGAGAAAGCCGTACCCCGGATGAATGGCCTGTGCCCCGCTGGCTTTCGCGGCGGCGATGATCTTCGTGCTATCCAGATAGGTATTCGCCGCCGGGCCATCGCCCAGACTCAGCGCTTCATCGGCCTCGCGAATATGCAGGCTGCTGATATCCGCCTCGGAATAGACTGCCGCACCACGGATTTTCATGGTGCGCAGGGTGCGTAAAATGCGGCAGGCTATCGCCCCGCGGTTCGCAATCAGGAGTGTCGTCAACATAGGTCAGACTCAATCGTGGCGGGTCGTCCCGCCGAAAATCGGCTCACCCATGGTCGTCCATGGGGGAAAAAGCGGTTACGGCAGAATGCGTCCGGCACGGACTTCAAACAGGCGGTACAGCGCCTGGCGCAGTCGCTGCCAGCGGGTGGGCGTCAGTTCCATACCAGCACCTCAGCAGGCGTTGGGTTCCAGCCGTTGCAGGGGTTATTCAGCTGTGGACAGTTGGAGATCAAGACAATGACGTTGCACTCGGCGCGCAGGTCGACGTATTTCCCCGGCGCGGAGATACCATCTTCAAACGTCAGCCCGCCCTCTGGCGTCACCGGCACGTTCATAAAGAAATTGATGTTGGCCGTGATGTCGCGTTTTTGCAGACGGCCATCGTGCAGACAGGCGCAGAGGAAGTTATCGCGACAGCTGTGCATATGGCGTTTATCGAGGGCGTATCGCACGGTGTTGCTCTCCTGGGCGCAGGCCCCGCCGAGGGTATCGTGACGCCCGCAGGTATCGTCGATAATGGTCAGCAGGGGGTTACCGAGGCTGGAGTACAGGACGCTGCCACGCGTGAGATAGGCGTTGTTCTGACGGCGCAATGTGCGCTGTGCATCGTAACGTTCACGCGGGTTATCGGCATTGTAGAACAGCGTGTCGACCGCCTGGTTACCTTCCAGGTCGAGCAGGCGCAACGTCTGCCCTAGTTTCACCTCGAACAGGTACGGTTCACCTGCCGGGATCACGTGGCGAAATACCGCGTCTTGCACATGCTTTTCAGAGATCATGGTCATTTTACTGCTCCTTACAGGGCGAAAAGCCGGGTATTGGTCATGGCGCGTTCGTTTTCCGGGCGCGTCAGAAGCGCGTTAACGGCCCCCTCTTCATCCTCAGCCTGTCGCCAGCTCAGCGCGACAGGTCGTGGGGCATATTCCCGGGACGGATCCATCGGATGCTGCAGCGCGGTCATCACCACAAGCGTGTCCATGGGCGCGTACAGCTCCACGTAACTGCCCGGCTGCGAATAGCCGCCGTGGAAGGTGAACTGACCGCGGTCATCGACGGTGACTTTGCTGAAGAAGTTGACCACCATCAGCAGATCTTCGAGATTGAGATCCCACTTACCCATCTCCACCAGCAGGTTGTCCGTTCCGTTTCGGTAAAACCCGTTACGCAGTTCCTGATAGCGTCCCTGGCCATACTTTTCAGTCACCTCGGCGGCGTTCAGTACGCCGCCAAACGGGTCATGCCAGCCGCAGGTATCTGCGGTGATGCCTGCCAGCACGCGTCCCATGTCGGAGTAAAAGCAGTGTCCGGCGGTCAGTCGCGCGGTGTGCTGGCCTTTCAGGGTGTCGGGCAGGTTCAGACGTTCACTTTTCTCGTGCGGATTCAGCATCAGCAGGCTGACGTTTGCTCCACCTTCAATGTCGGTCATACGCAGGATCTGCCCGCGCTTAAGCACAAACGAGAGGTGACCGCCGCCGGGCAGGATCTCTTCACGTAACATGGTCATGGTATTCACGGTGTTAACCCCTTAATGCATAAACGTTATCGGGAGCCGTTCCACTCAGCGCGGAGAGCCGCGTCTCGTTGAGCGGAATGTCGTAGGTAATACGGGCACCAAAGGCGTTGGGCGCCTGCGGGTCGAGGCGCACTTTGTCGAACACCAGTAAGCGGGTGCCGAGGTTAAAGCCTTCCGAAAGATCGTGGGTGACCATAAAGACGGTCATGCGGGTCTCCCCCCAAAGCTGAAGCAACAAGGCGTGCATATCTTTACGGATACCCGGGTCCAGGGCGCCAAACGGCTCATCCAGCAGCAACACGCGCGGCTGCATAATGAAGGCCTGCGCAATGGCTAAACGTTGCTGCATACCGCCGGAAAGCTGGGCCGGGTATTTGTGCATCGCATGCCCGAGACCGACTTTTTCCAGCATCCCGGTGGCCCGCTCACGCGCCGCGCGTTTCTTTGCCCCAAACAGGCGCCCGAACAGCGGCGCTTGCGGCAGTTCGAGCCCTATGGTGACGTTATCCAGCACGCTGAGATGCGGGAAAACGGAGTAGCGCTGAAACACCACGCCCCGGCTGCTGTCCGGCTCGGCGCGCAACGGTTTACCGTCGAGCGTAATGGACCCTCGGCTGGGCGCTTCCTGACCGAGCAGCAGGCGCAAAAACGTGGATTTTCCGCAGCCAGAGGCCCCCACCATTGAGCAGAACTCGCCCTCTTTCACCTGCAGATTGAGGCGCTCCAGCACCACGTGGTCGCCGTACTCCTGCCAGATATTGTTGATGGTGATAAAGCTCATGCCTTCCCTCCTTCCGCCCAGGGAAACCAAGTTTTATGTAACTGGCGCAGGGCCAGATCCATCAGCCAGGCCAGCAGCGTGATCCACAGGACGTACGGAATGATCACATCCATCGCCATATAGCGGCGCACGAGGAAAATGCGATAGCCCAGCCCGGCGGTTGAGGAGATGGCCTCTGCCGAAATGAGAAACAACCATGCCGACCCCAGCAGCAGACGCAGCGAGGTCAGAAGCCGCGATAGCAGCTGCGGAAGTACCACGCGCAACACCAGCGTCCAGCTGTTGGCACCCAGCGTCTGGGCTTTGATCAGAATCTCCGGTGGGATTTCGCACGCGCGATGCTCCAGATCGCGCGCCAGCATCGGCGTGATGCCGATGACAATCAGCATCACTTTCGACAGTTCATCCAGCCCGAAAACGATAAATAGCACCGGCAGGATCGCCAGCGGCGGGATCATCGACAGCACCGTCATCAGCGGCGAGAGCGACGCGCGCCACAGTGGGAAAACACCGGCGGTGACGCCAACACAGAGGCCGATGATCGAGGCGATGACCAGCCCCGTCAGAAGACGGGCAAGGCTCACCAGCGTGTCCACCCAGAACAGATAGTCACCGCTGCGTTTATCCGGGGTAAACGCCATGCGTGATAGCGCGTCCAGCATCTGCTGCAGGCCAGGCAGCAGCTTGTCCTGCGGGTTAGCCTCCAGCCTGACCGCGGAACCGAAAAAGTACGCGGCCAGCAGCAGGACGAAAGGCAGCATCACGAGCATCAGCCGCATGCCGGGCGTGGGATGGCGATTAATTTGTCGCATGGATGTTCCGTCCGTTATTACAGCGTGCCGGCAGCGGCCATTTTCACGAAGCTGTCGTCAAAGCGCAGCTTCACGTTGCTGGCATCGCCCTGGGTGACATTGCCCGGGAAGCGCATGCCGATGAAATCCGCGCTTTGCGCCCCATCGCCCAGCAGCCCTTTATCGAACGAAAACGTGGCCACGCGCTGCATGGTTTTCGCCAGTTCCGGCGACGTTAAAAAGGCAATATTGTCCTGCGGGGTATAGAACAGATGGGTTGTTTTCAGCTGCGCCTGATAACCGGCCAGATCGGTACCGGAGGCGGCGGCCATTGCGTTGAGCACGGTGGCGTCCTGCGCTTTCATCAGCCCCATCATCTCGTACCATGCGCCGGTTAATGCTTTGCCAAGCGCCGGGTTGTCTTTCAGGGTTTCGCTGTTGACCACCATCATGTCGATAAGCTCACCCGGTACCTGAGAGGAACTGAACACTTCAGTCGTTTTTGGCGTGCCTTTGATGACCGACAGCTGCGGGTTCCAGGCTACCGCCGCCTGCACATTTGCCGTGCCAAAGGCGGAGACGATATCCGCGTCAGACGTGTTTACCACGGTGACGTCTTTTTCGGCCAGGCCGGCTTTTTCCAGGCCACGCACCAGCAGATAGTGGGAAACAGAGAGCTCAGGCAGGTAGACTTTCATCCCCTTCAGGTCGTTGAGCGTTTTGCCCTCGCCCTTCATCACCACGCCGTCGTTGCCTTCTGAATAGCTGCCGAGGATCAGCGCCGTGGTATCAACACCGCCCGCGGCCGGTATGGTCAGCGCATCCATATTGGTCATGGTGCAGCCGTCAAACTGGCCCGCAGTGTACTGGTTGATGGATTCGATATAGTCGTTGAGCTGAACAACGTTGATTTTGATGCCGTATTTATCGGCCCATTTATCGATGATTTTGCTACTGCTGAGGGTGCCCCAGGGCATCCAGCCGGCGTAGATGGTCCAGCAGACGTTGAACTCTTTCTTCACCGCAGCAAAGGTGGGGAGACTGACCAGCATCGCCAGGGAGAGTACCAGGGTGCGGAATAATGGCGTTTTCTTCATGCTTGACCTCTGAGTGGCACAAAATTAGGGGGCAGCGCGACACCTTCAGGTGCTGCTGTCTCCCGGGCTTTTGTCCCGCCGTGTAACCTCTCAGAGGTCGCCAGCTCTTGGACCAGTCATTCACCGCAGTGAACCGGAACCCTAGCCAGCTATTTTTCAAATTGTGGTGTGCTGCCCTTCAGTGTTAAGCGTTGCAAGGGATATGCCAGAATTTTTTATGTTAATTATTAAACTGTTAAGTCTGCCTGTGCAGGCTGTTTCACCGTTTTGGTGAGACACGGCGAGTTGAGTGCACCGTGCTGGTGCTCTTTGGGATGACGCGTGGTGCTGACGGCGTTGCCCACAGAACGTGTCTGCGACAGCAGGAAAGGCTCAAAATGATGTGCTGGTTTTTGCCAGGTCTTTCATCATCGTCGTCGTCAGGCTGAGCTGCTCGCTTCCCATTTTACGTGACAATTCCTCTCTTGCGGACTGCCATACGGGGATCACGGATGTCAGAAGCGCCCACCCCTGCGCGGTCAGGCTAAGTTGTTTTCCACGGCGTCCGCGCCCCCCCGTTGATTCAATAACCCCACGGGACTCCATAATCCGTATGTTTCGGCTCAGTGTGGTTGCATCCACCCCGGCCTTTGATGCAAGTCCTGCCACCGTTTCATTTACGCTACCGCCGATCCCCACCAGCAGGCTGAACTGTTCTGCCGTCAATTCATAAGGTCTGAAGCAGGCGTTGTAATAACGCGTAATAGCCCGTGCGGTTGCACGTGCCTGATACGCCGGGCAGGTCTCGGGGATGGTTTTTAGTAACGCCAGATCAACAGTGTTCATACTTTACGCTCGACAGATACGGTGAGATAAAATAGTGTATATACACTATTAACGCTATTCAAGGTATCACGATGCCCGCATTTATCCATATCAATTTACGTGTTATCGACCCTGCACGGCAGGCCAATCTTGCCCCTCGCTTCAGACTGGCACTTGAAGAGGCCGGCGGCAAAATTCTGCATTTTGGTCATGTTGTCGAACGCCTTGAAGGCGATGAAGAACCGCTACCCTTTGCTGGCATTTTTGAGTTCCCTTCACTGCAGCAGGCGCTGGCGTTTTATCATTCGGAAAAATATGCCCCGATCAAAGCTGAACGCCAGCTGGCACAGCAGGCAAAAATGTTCGTTGTCACCACTGACTAAGCGTTTCGTTTCCTTGCCTGCGGTATCGTTTCCAGATTTCTCCACCCGTTCGCCAGAACCGGTGTAGAGTTTTTAAACACTGCATCTCTAAAAGGACACCGGCATCATGTTAAGCATCCTGGGCAAGACAACCTCGATCAACGTACGTAAAGTGCTCTGGACCTGCGAAGAAGCGGGTATCGAGTATCACCAGGAAGACTACGGCAGCGGTTTTGCCTCCACGCAAACCGCTGCCTTCCGCGCCCTGAATCCCAACGCCATGGTTCCCGTGCTGCTCGATGACGAGTTCGTCCTCTGGGAATCTAACGCAATCTGCCGTTATCTGGCACGTAAAGCCGGCCGTGAGGATCTCCTGCCAACGGAACCGCAGGCCTGCGCCAACGTCGAACGCTGGATGGACTGGCAGGCAAGCGAATTCAACAATGCCTGGCGGTATGTCTTTCCGGCACTGGGACGCAATAACCCGGACTATAACGACCCGGAGCGTATTGCCGCCGGAATTAAAGCGTGGAACCACTGCATCGCTATTCTGGAGGAGCAGTTGCAACGCACTGCAGCCTATACGGCGGGCGAGGTGTTTACCCTTGCAGACGTGGTACTTGGTCTTTCGGTGAACCGCTGGAAAATGACGCCATTTGATAAGCCTGATGTGCCGGCAATTAACGCCTGGTTCGAACGGCTTAATCAGCGACCGGCATTTTTACGTCACGGGAATAACGGTATGGTGTAAGTTTTTCAGCCCACACACATTCAGCAAGGATATTTTATTTAATTACAAAACCCTGAATGCCGTTATCAGGAATAATAATTAAGCAATATCCTGGACAGCCCCTTGCACCGCTTTGCTAGCCTGAATAGTCAGGCAAAGCTCAACCCGGAGGTATTCTTGCTGATTAAACTCAAAAAAGAACGAACGCATCAGGAGGATCGCCTGCTCGCACTCTGGCTGGCGACCTCTGCAGGCTTGCTCAACGCCATCGCCCTCGGGGCATTTGGCTTTTTTCCCTCCCATATGACCGGCAATACCTCCCAATTATCCAGCGAAGTTTCCTCTACCGATCTGAATGATATTTTGTTCTTTGGCGCCATTATTCTGTCTTTTGTTGCCGGCGCAATCATGGCCCGTATCATCGTGTTATGGGGGATTATCCATAATATCAGGCTGGTTTTTTGCCAGATACTGTTGGTCGAGGGATTATTACTGACCGGCGTTTCCTGTTACGAGATGTATTTCCATGCCCTCACGACTAACCGTGAAATTATTATCTTTCTTTGTGGTCTGATGGGGATACATAATTCAACATCGACCCAGCTTTCCGGCGGCCGGGTAAGATCAACCCATATTACCGGCACGCTGACGGACGCGGGAATATCTCTGGCCTCGGTCCTGGTGGCGATGCTCCGACGGGATTATTCCAAAGATACGGCAGCGCAAAAAAGTCAGCTTAAAACCCACTTAACCACCATTTTCTCGTTTATTACCGGCGGTATCGCCGGGCTGATCCTGTTCAGGTGGATTGGGTTTAACGCCATGCTGGCGCTTGGGGTGATGCTCGTCGTTGTCGCCGCCTTTTCCATCATCAGCACCTCAGTGCGCGTTCGCCGGGTTCGCGCCGCCTTCAGCCGATAATGAGGGTCACAGGCGTGAGGAGACGCTCACGCTTTGTGACGCCGTCACATTTTAAATTACGCTTTAGGACAATTCTGTCTGCCCCACAGCCAGCCCTTGCTCCATAAGGCTTAACCTAAGGTTGTCACTAATTTCATAGGGTTACTGATTTTCCCCCTTCGCTGGAACCCATCCCAAACGCTTGCTATAGGTCATCTACCCCTGCCGAAACATGGCATAACAACAGGCAACCCGTGGTTGCTATAACGCATGCGCACAGGGAGACACATCGCAATGCACCCATTACTCAAACGTTCGCTGCTTTTTGTCGGCGCCATTATTGTGGTCGTTGCCCTCCTCACCTGGGGAATTGGGCTGGATACAATTAAGGCGCGTCAGGTTGACCTGATTTACCTCGGGCAACAGCATTTAATCCTGGTATTCTCATCCATGTTCTTTGCCCTGCTGATAGGTATTCCCAGCGGCATTTTGTTGAGCCGCCCGTCAGCACGCGGTATCGCTGAATACGTGATGCAGATCTTTAACGTCGGTAATACCCTGCCGCCGCTGGCCGTTCTGGCGCTGGCAATGGTGGTGATTGGTATCGGTGATACGCCTGCGATTATCGCCCTGTTCCTCGCCTCGCTGCTGCCGATAGTGCGAAACACCTATGCCGGACTGTGCTCGGTTCCGGCGTCGTTACTGGAAGCGGCTAATGGCATTGGGATGACGAAATGGCAGCGTCTGCGCCAGGTCGAACTTCCCGACGCCTGGCCGGTAATGCTCTCCGGGATCCGCATTGCCACCGCCATCAACGTGGGTACCGCCCCGCTGGCCTTCCTGATTGGTGCCAGCAGCTACGGCGAACTGATTTTTCCCGGTATCTACCTCAACGACTTCCCGACACTAATCCTCGGCGCGGCGGCCACCGCCCTGTTTGCTCTGATCCTCGACACCCTGCTGGCTGCGCTGGGTCGCGTGATGAGTCCACATCTCGCTCGATAACAATAACAAGGAGCTTTTATGAGACTGATATCCAGCCTGACGGCGCTGTGTGCCGCGGCACTGTTCACCAGCCAGGCGATAGCGGCCCCGCTGATCCTGGCGACCAAGAGCTTTACCGAGCAGCACATTCTCTCGGCCATGACCGTCCAGTATCTGCAAAAGAAGGGGTTTCAGGTCCAGCCACAGACCAATATTGCCACGGTCATTTCCCGCAACGCGATGATCAACAAACAAATTGATATGACCTGGGAGTACACCGGCACGTCGTTAATCATTTTTAACCACATCAACAAGCGCATGTCGCCACAGGAGTCTTACGAGACGGTGAAACGCCTGGACGCGAAGCACGGTCTGGTATGGCTCAACCCCGCCGATATGAACAATACCTACGCCTTCGCCATGCAGCGTAAACGCGCCGAAGCGGAACACATCAACACCATGTCTGAAATGGTCGCAAAGATTGAGCAGATCCGTAAAACCGATCCGGATAAAAACTGGCTGCTCGGTCTGGACCTCGAATTTGCCGGACGCAGCGACGGGATGAAACCGCTGCAGGCGGCATACAACATGGAACTGGATCGCCCGCAGATCCGCCAGATGGACCCGGGCCTGGTCTATAACGCGGTGCGGGACGGTTTCGTCGATGCCGGGCTTATCTATACCACCGACGGGCGGGTAAAAGGCTTCGACCTGAAGGTGCTGGAAGATGATAAAGGCTTCTTCCCGAGCTATGCGGTCACTCCCGTGGTGCGTAAAGACACCCTTGACGCCAATCCGGGTCTGAAAGAGGCGCTGAATACTCTCTCCGCCCAGCTCAATAACGACGTTATCACCGAACTGAATAAGAAGGTGGATATCGACCATCAGTCACCGCAGCAGGTCGCCCGTGATTTCCTGCGTAGCAAACAGTTGCTGTAGGAGGCGCTTTGGAGACGATTCACTACATTCTGGATAACTGGGACTATCTGTTAACCCTGACGCTGCAACACCTGTGGCTGGTGGCGCTGGCGGTTGGGCTAGCCATACTCATCGGCGTCCCTCTGGGGATTTTGATTGTCCGCCACAAATGGCTGGCGACGCCGGTGCTGGGGATTGCCACCATCGTGCTGACGATACCGTCCATTGCGCTGTTTGGCCTGATGATCCCGCTCTTTTCGCTGATCGGTCAGGGCATTGGTGCCCTGCCCGCTATCACGGCGGTGTTTCTTTACTCGTTGCTGCCAATTGTGCGTAACACCCATACCGCGCTGGACAGCCTGCCGCCGGGCCTGCGTGAAGCCGGACGTGGTATCGGGATGACCTTCTGGCAGCGTTTGCGCTGGGTTGAAATCCCGATGGCACTGCCGGTGATTTTTGGCGGTATCCGCACCGCCGTCGTGATGAACATCGGCGTGATGGCCATTGCCGCAGTGATTGGCGCTGGCGGCCTTGGCCTGCTGCTGCTTAACGGCATCGGCGGTAGCGATATTCGAATGTTAATTGCGGGTGCGCTGATGATCTGTCTTTTAGCGATTGTGCTCGACTGGCTGCTGCATCGTCTGCAGGTCGTCCTGACTCCAAAGGGGATACGATAATGATAAAACTGGAAAACCTCACCAAACAATTTTCACAGAAACACGGCCAGAGCGTTAAGGCCGTCGACAACGTCAACCTCAACGTGCCTGAAGGGGAAATGTGCGTCCTCCTCGGCCCGTCAGGCTGTGGGAAAACCACCACCCTGAAGATGATTAACCGTCTGATCGCGCCAAGCAGCGGCACGATCCTGATTAACGGTGAAGACACCAGCGGGATGGATACCGTGACCCTGCGCCGCAATATTGGCTACGTTATTCAGCAGATTGGTCTGTTCCCGAACATGACCATTGAGGAGAACATCACCGTGGTGCCGCGCATGCTGGGCTGGGATAAAGCCCGATGTAAAACCCGCGCTGAAGAGCTGATGGATATGGTGGCCATGGACCCGCATAAATTTCTCAACCGCTATCCGCGTGAAATGTCCGGCGGTCAGCAGCAGCGTATCGGCGTGATCCGCGCCCTGGCGGCGGATCCTCCGGTACTGCTGATGGATGAACCGTTCGGTGCGGTGGACCCGATAAACCGCGAGGTGATCCAGAACCAGTTCCTGGAGATGCAGCGTAAACTGAAAAAGACCGTGATGCTGGTCAGCCATGACATCGACGAGGCCCTGAAGCTTGGGGATCGTATCGCCGTCTTCCGCCAGGGGCGTATTGTCCAGTGCGCCAGCCCGGACGAACTGCTGGCAAAACCGGCGAATGAGTTCGTCGGCTCGTTTGTCGGCCAGGACCGTACGCTCAAGCGTTTGCTGCTGGTATCGGCAGGCGATGTCACCGACCAGCAACCGACCCTCACCGTGCGGGGCTCTACCCTGCTTTCTGACGCCTTTGCGATCATGGATGACAACGATATTCGCGCCATTACCGTCGTGGACGATCGGGGTAAACCGCTGGGCTTTGTGAAGCGTCGGGAAGCGCGTAATGCCAGCGGCACCTGTGCCGATATCCTGCATCCGTTCCGTATGACTGGCAAAGCGGAGGATAACCTGCGCGTGGTGCTTTCACGGTTGTATGAGAGCAACACCAGCTGGATGCCGATTGTCGACGAAGAGGGCCGCTATAACGGCGAGATCTCACAGGATTATATTGCCGAGTATCTCAGCTCCGGCCGTACGCGCCGGGCGCTGAATATTCACAGCGAGAGTTAAGCGAAAACACTCCGCCGGGCGGGCCAGACGTATGGCGCTGACCTGCCCGGCGACACGCTCCCCCACAGCGCATTTGCTCAGGCCGACACGGTTCATCGCACGCATACCTTTTGCTAACCCCGCGATTTCCCCTCACAATATTGTATCTCCCACGTTTAATTGCGGCCCATGCAACGTCTTCACGCTTATCCCGACATCCGCGCGATGTTTCGCAGACTTCTGATTGCCACCCTTATCGGCATACTGGCCGCGCTGGCCGTCGCGGTGTTCCGCCACAGCATGTATCTGCTGGAGTGGCTGTTTCTCAGTAACAACAGCGGCAGTCTGGTGAATGCCGCGGCGGCGTTATCCCCGTGGCGTCGCGCGTTGACGCCCGCGCTGGGAGGGCTGGCGGCGGGGTTACTGTTGTGGGGATGGCAGCGGCTTACGGCGCAACGACCTCATGCGCCGACAGATTATATGGAAGCACTGGAGACGGGCGACGGCCAGTTTGATTATGGCTCGAGCCTCGTAAAATCCCTTGCGTCACTGCTGGTTGTCTCCAGCGGGAGCGCCATCGGCCGCGAAGGTGCCATGATCCTGCTTGCGGCACTGGCCGCCTCCTTTTTCGCCCAACGCTTTACGCCGAAATCCGAATGGAAATTATGGATTGCCTGCGGAGCCGCGGCCGGGATGGCCAGCGCCTATCACGCGCCCCTGGCCGGCAGCCTGTTTATTGCCGAAATTCTGTTTGGCACGCTGATGCTGGCCTCGCTCGGGCCGGTGGTGATTGCGGCGGTGGTAGCCCTGCTTACCACGCGACTCTTAGCGCCCGGTGCCGGTACGCTCTATGACGTCCATCTGAGTGGCCTACTCAGTGCGGCAGATTATGGCCTGCTTGTCGTGACAGGCCTGCTGGCGGGACTGTGCGGACCGCTGCTGATGTGGCTTATGGCGTTCAGCCATTCGTTATTTCTGCGTCTCAGGCTTTCGCCGCCCTGGCAACTGGCGCTCGGCGGAGCGATCGTCGGGCTGCTGTCGCTCCTGACGCCTGACGTGTGGGGGAATGGCTACAGCGTGGTTCAGGCTTTTCTGCTCGCCCCACCGCTGCTGTCCGTGATAGCAGGTGTATTTATCTGTAAATTGCTGGCGGTACTGGCAAGCAGCGGTTCTGGCGCGCCGGGCGGGGTTTTCACACCGACGTTGTTTGTCGGCATGGCCACAGGAATGCTGTTTGCACAACTCTTCGGGCTGTGGTTTCCGGGGTCTGAAACGGTGATTTTGCTGGGGCTGGCAGGCATGGCGACGTTACTCGCCGCGACGACCCATGCGCCCATTATGTCTGCGTTGATGGTCTGTGAAATGACCGGGCAGTATTTTTTGCTGCCCGGTTTGCTGATTGCCTGCGTGATCGCGTCCGTCTTGTCGCGGACGTTACGCCACGACTCGATCTACGGACAACATGCGACCGAGGGAAGAGAGATCGATGTACTGCGCTAATTCACGCTGTTCGGCACGCGGCAAATAAGGCAGCTCGCCCACCAACGGTCCCGGCAGTTTTTTGCTCAGCACGTCGATGATTTCCGCGTAGTGCGCCAGGCCCGGGTTGATACGGTTTGCGACCCAGCCAATCAACGGCAATCCATCATTGGCAATCGCCTGCGCCGTCAGAAGCGCATGGTTGATGCACCCTTCCTGAATACCGACCACCATGATCACCGGCAGTTGCTCCTGCACCACCCACTCAGAAAGCGGGCGCAGATCGTTCATCAGGCTGCGCCATCCGCCGGTACCTTCCACCACGACATGGTCGGCCATCTCGCTCAGGTTCGCCAGACCGTCGGACAACAGGGTGTAATTAATCAGACCGCTGTGCGCCACGCTGCTTTCATCTTCGCTTAAGGCAATGGGATTGATCGCGTGATATGGCAGTTCCAGTGACGAGACGCTTTGTAACACCAGGGCGTCTTTATTCCGCAATCCTTCGGGCGTCTCTTTACTGCCTTTTGCGACCGGTTTGTACCCTGCAACGCGTTTACCGCTTGCTGCCAGAGCCTGTAGCAACGCGCGGGATACAACGGTCTTGCCGACAGAGGTATCTGTACCCGTAACAAAGAAACGCTTAAGCATGACTCATTCCACCTCTTGGGTATGCTTCGAAAATATAAACCAGAGAAATAATTCAGTGGGGGAAGTCTACGGGATGCGTGCGCTACCCAGCTTGAGATAGCGCAATTTTTCGTACATCTGCGGAAAAGAGTTAACCCTGTAACAGGCGGATCAGCAGCGAGCCGTTATACATGGCGTCCTTGACCAGGGCTGCACCAGCCATGGTGCCCTGATTGGAAAACTGGGTGCTTTCCACGGCAATATTTTTGCTGTAGGCCGGGAGCGCCTGTTGATGAATACAGGCCGAGATAGCCGGGAAGAGAATTTCCGCCGCCTGACTCAGCGGTGAGCCAATCAGGATTTTTTGCGGGTTGAAGAGATTCACCATAATGGCCAGAATGCGGCCAACGTTATTCCCCACTCCGGTAATAATATCCTTTGCCAGCAAATCCCCCTGACGCGCTGCGGCGCAGAGTGAATCGACGGTCAACGGTTGTCCGTGCAGCGAAGAGCTCATGGACTGGCTGAGCCTGACCTGCGCCAGCTCCAGCACGCTTTCCACGCTGGCGATGGTTTCCAGACAGCCATGGTTGCCGCAGTAACAGCGCTTGCCGTAGGGATCGACCTGCGTGTGGCCGATTTCGACCAGGCTACTGCTTCCGGCATGCAGAAGGCGTCCGTCGGTGATGACGCCCGCCCCGACGTTATGGTCAATCACCACCTGAATCACGTCCCTTGCGCCGCGGGATGCGCCAAACAGCGCCTCCGCCATCGTCCAGGCGCTGATGTCATGCTGAATATAGACCGGCACGCCGGTGTGATTTTTCAGCACCTCGCCCAGCGGCATCTCTTTAACATCGTCGTAGAACGGCATGCGGTGCACGATTCCATTTTCGGTATCAATAATACCCGGCATGGTGATCGCAATGGCCGTTAAGCGTTCAAGGCGTTGCTGATGGCGAATAAAGAAGTGATCGATATGGGTGACAATGGCATCGAGGAGCGATTGTTCAGCCTTGAGCGGCAGTTCCAGCCGGTCTTCTACCACCAGCTTGCTGCTTAGATCGCGCAGGGCAAGGAAGATCTCTCCCCGGCTAATGCGCAGTGACAGGTAGTGCCACGCTTCGGTCTCCACCACCAGGCCGACCGCCGGACGGCCGCGGCTGCCCGGCTCCTGAATTTCCGTCTCCTGGACCAGGTGGGCTTCCAGCATTTCACGAACAATCTTGGTAATACTGGCAGGTGCCAGTTGTGCCAGGCGCGAAAGATCGATACGCGAAACCGGGCCAAGCTGATCAATCAGGCGATAAACCGCGCCAGCGTTGGTCTGCTTAATCTGATCAATGTGCCCTGGCTGACTATCAGCAACCACCTCGTACTCCCTTATTTTCGAGCATCGAAATAAACTGTGGGCTATGGTGAAGCACTTCAATGGCCGTCGTCAAATATTTACTTAGCCATGTGATTTACTGCACATTTTTACCCACTTTTCCCTCTAAATATTGTCCTGCAGAGGCGCTTAACAGCTGTGCTTTAAACCGCTGCGCTGCATGGCTCTGCTCATGATGTTTCGACCATACCAGCCACATTTCCGAAACAGCATCGTCTTCAGCGATAGCAACCCAGCGCATTTCACGCAATTGTACCCGTTTAAACGAGGCCGGAAGAATAGAGACCCCCAGCCCCGCCGCGACCAGTCCAATAATGGTCATTGCTTCCCCGACTTCCTGCGTAATGATCGGGGCAAGATCGTAGCGTCGTAACAGGCCCAGAATATCGTCGTACAGACCGGTACCTACCTGCGGGTCGAAAAAAACAAACGGCTCTTTTGCCAGCTCTGCCAGCGTGACCGCCGAACGCGAGGCGAGCGGATGATCGTGCGGGATCATTGCCATCAACGGTTCGCGCAGAATAACCTGCCACGCCAGCGTATCCGGGAGTTGGGTGTTACGCATCAGACCTAAATCAAGAGAACCTTCATTCAGCGGAGCGATTTGCTCGCGGGTATTAATTTCGCGCGTCTGAATATGCACATCCGGAAAATGCCGGCGAAACGACGACAGGGTCTGTGAAACAGCGCTGATAAACGGTGCAGACGAGGTAAACCCAATCCGCAACTCTCCGGTTTCCCCGAGATAAAGCCGCTCTGCCCGGGCTGCCGCCTCATCCACCATACTGAGAATTTGTCGGCTGTCGGCCAGAAATTGCTTCCCGGCCGCCGTCAGGCTCACGCTGCGGTTGGTCCGTGCCAGAAGGCGCGCCCCGACCTGTTGCTCAAGGATCTGGATCTGCTGGCTTAGCGGGGGTTGTGAGATATTCAGTCTTGCCGCCGCGCGGCCAAAATGAAGCTCTTCAGCGACGGCGACAAAGTAGCGCAGATGACGCAGTTCGATATTCATATTTTTAAAGTATCATTTGAGATTATTAATATATTAGACAGAATATTTACATTTTCCTACTCTGATCGTGTGGTCATACCCGTCACCCGAAACCACGGGGATGTTTAAGCAAGGACATTGTGTGAGTCGTACATCTACCATTGATATCGATCCGGCCAGAGATATTGATGATTTACCCGCAGCATCGCAGCCGGTTCAGTTCATTAAACGTGGTACCCCCCAGTTCATGCGCGTCACGCTGGCGCTTTTCTCAGCGGGTCTGGCAACCTTCGCCCTGCTCTATTGCGTTCAGCCGATCCTGCCCGTTCTTTCCCATGAATTTGGCGTATCGCCTGCCAGCAGCAGTATTTCGCTCTCCATCTCTACCGGCATGCTGGCGATTGGTCTGCTTTTCACCGGGCCACTTTCCGACGCCATTGGCCGTAAACAGGTGATGGTTACCGCCCTGATGCTGGCTTCGATTTGTACGTTACTCTCCACGATGATGACCAGCTGGCACGGTATCCTGGTGATGCGCGCGTTAATTGGGTTATCCCTGAGTGGCGTGGCGGCGGTCGGGATGACCTATCTCAGCGAAGAGATCCACCCGAGCTTTGTCGCCTTCTCTATGGGGCTGTACATCAGCGGGAACTCGATTGGCGGAATGAGTGGACGTCTGCTGAGCGGGGTGTTTACAGACTTCTTTAACTGGCGTATTGCGCTGGCGGTGATCGGCTGCTTTGCCCTTGCGTCTGCGCTGATGTTCTGGAGAATCCTTCCGGAATCACGTCATTTTCGTTCCACCTCCCTGCGCCCGAAAACGCTGTTCATCAACTTCCGTCTGCACTGGCGTGACAAAGGGTTGCCGCTGCTGTTCCTGACCGGCTTTCTGCTGATGGGCTCTTTCGTTACGTTGTTTAACTATATCGGCTATCGCCTGATGCTCTCCCCGTGGCACCTGAGTCAGGCGGTGGTGGGTCTGCTCTCTGTGGCGTATCTCACCGGTACGTGGAGTTCACCTAAAGCCGGAGCGATGACGGCCCGCTTTGGACGCGGTCCGGTTATGCTGGTCTCTACCGCCGTCATGCTGCTCGGCCTGTTGATGACCCTTTTCGCCTCCCTGTGGCTTATCTTCGCCGGGATGCTGCTTTTCTCTGCCGGTTTCTTCGCCGCTCACTCGGTGGCCAGCAGTTGGATTGGGCCACGCGCTCGCCGGGCCAAAGGCCAGGCGTCGTCTTTGTATCTGTTTAGCTATTACCTCGGTTCCAGCTTTGCGGGGACGCTGGGTGGGGTGTTCTGGCATAACTATGGCTGGAACGGCGTGGGCGGTTTTATTGCGCTCATGCTCTGCGGGGCGCTGTTGGTAGGGACCCGTTTACACCAGCGTCTGCACTGATTCAGGGTTTGAAATCGAGCGTGTAGTTTTCCCCGATACGCTCATCAGGTACCACTGGGAGCACATGATCGTCACTGGCAGACTGTAAGGCCGCAATGGCGGCCTTACACAGCTCAGGATCGCTGCCTTTTACCACCTGAATGTGGGTCACATAGGCCGCGCCTTTGGGCTGGTGAATCTTTAACGAACAGAGCTTCCCTTCATACTGCTCTGTGGTTGTCATCCTTTGTTTTACTGTTTCCACATACGCAAACGCCCATGCGTGCGCGGAGTCTTCTTCGGTGTTGAACGGGATCACGTCATGATGATGTGTCTGGCACCCCGTCAGCAACACTGCAATCCCTACACTCACAACCTTGTTCATTTTCCATCCGGCAGTCGTTTTTTTAGGGTTATAACACAGCGTTACTGAACGAAATAGCACCAAACTCTAAGGGGTAATGGCTTGGATTCAGGCGGGAATTTTGATACTACTCACTCTTCATGCCTGAAACATCGCCTTGCAAAGAGAAAACGAAATGAGCGAAAACAGCCACTACCAACAACTCACCCGCACCTTCCAGCGCCTCTCCCGTTTCTCCCACCTCTCCTCCATCGCCAGCTGGGATATGTTTACCATGATGCCGCCGGGAGGCAGTGCCGCGCGCGGTGAAGCGCTGGCCGAAATGAGCGTTCTGCAACACCAGATCCTGACCGATAAAAAGGTGGGTGAATGGCTGTCCGCCGCGGCCGGTGAGGACCTGAATGATATTGAACAAGCCAACCTGCGTGAAATGACGCGTCATTACCAGCAGGCGTCGCTGTTGCCGGAAGCGCTGGTGGAAGCCAAATCGCTGGCAGGCAGCAAATGTGAGCACGCCTGGCGTACCCAGCGCCCGGCCAATGACTGGCAGGGGTTTGCCGCCAACCTGAAAGAGGTCGTCAAACTGAGCCGCGAGGAGGCTCGTCTGCGTGCTGAAGCCAAAGGCTGCAGCCCTTACGACGCACTGCTGGATATTTTCGAACCGGACATGACCAGCGCGCGCCTGGACGTACTGTTCGCGGATATGAAATCCTGGCTGCCGGACCTGCTGGCAAACGTTGTGGAAAAACAGGCTCAGCAGTCATTCGTTCCGCCGCAGGGCCCCTTCCCGACGGCAACGCAGCGTGAACTTGGGCTTGAAGCCATGAAGATGCTCGGCTTTGATTTTAACGGCGGTCGCCTGGACGTCAGTGCACACCCGTTCTGCGGTGGCGTGCCGGAAGATGTGCGCATCACCACGCGTTATGATGAGGACGAGCTGCTCAGCGCGCTGTTTGGCGTGATCCACGAAACCGGACACGCGTGCTACGAGCAAAACCTGCCGCGAACGTGGGCCGGTCAACCTGTCGCGCTGGCCCGTTCAACGGCGATCCACGAATCCCAGAGCCTGTTCTTTGAGATGCAGCTGGGGCGCAGCGACGCTTTCCTTAAACATCTCCTCCCTGCGGTTCACGCCCGTTTTGGCAGTCAGGCGGCGTTCAGTGAAGAGAACTTTATTGCCTGGAACCAGCGCGTGAAGCCGGGCTATATCCGCGTCGATGCCGACGAAGTCAGCTACCCGGCACATGTGGTGCTGCGCTATGAAATTGAACGTGCGCTGATCAATGGCGATATTGAGGTGGATGACATTCCGGCACTGTGGGATGAGAAAATGCAGGCCTGGCTCGGGTTATCAACCAAAGATAACTACCGCAACGGCTGTATGCAGGACATTCACTGGACCGACGGCGGTTTTGGCTACTTCCCGTCCTACACGCTCGGCGCGATGTACGCCGCGCAATTGTTCCATGCGGCCAAAACGGCGCTGCCGGGTCTGCAGTCCTCCATCGCTGAGGGCGATTTCTCCGCCCTGTTTGACTGGCTGCGTCAGAACATCTGGCAGCACGGTAGCCGCTTCACCACTTCGCAACTGATTACCCAGGCGACGGGTGAAGACCTGAATATCCGTTACTTCCGCGAACATTTGACGTCCCGTTATCTGTAATCCAGCGGCCGGAGTACGCTCCGGCCGTTTTCCTTTTGCGCACCCTGTACCGCCCTTTGTACATTCCGTTACACGCCGATACCAATCACTCACGGAAACCCCGAATTTACAGGGATATAGTTCTTTCAACGGCCCCGCAGTGGGGTTAAATGAAAAACCAAATTCGAGGGTATGAACATGAAAAAAGTATTAGCTCTGGTTGTTGCCGCTGCTATGGGTCTGTCTTCTGCTGCGTTTGCTGCTGAAACCACTGCTGCACCGGCTGCTGCTGCGCCAGCTGCAACAACGACTGCTGCTCCGGCAAAAACCGTACACCACAAGAAACACCATAAAGCCGCTAAACCTGCTGCAGAGCAAAAAGCCCAGGCTGCTAAAAAACACCACAAAAAAGCCGTTAAACAAGATGCCGCTAAACCGGCTGTAGAGCAGAAAGCGCAGGCCGCTAAAAAGCACCACAAAAAAGCGACCAAACCTGCTGTAGAACAGAAAGCCCAGGCGGCTAAAAAGCATCACAAAAAAGCAGTAAAACACGAAGCTGCTAAACCAGCTGCACAGCCAGCTGCGTAAGAGTACAAGCTTAACCGTGCCTTTCGGGGCACGTTGGTAAACCGGCGCTGAACCGGAAAGGTCCAGCGCCGTTTTTTTTATCCGGAGGGCGTATGCTGCGGCGCTATCGGTTTGAGCTGATTCTTATCCTGCTTATTTTATGCGCGCTCATCGCAAGCCATTTTTATCTTTCCTGATCGTAGCACGCTGATTTTACTCCCACTTTAGCGCTGTCCCGTCTATAGTATTTTCATAGGGTTCACTTTTAATAATCATAATTGCCCCCACCAGAGTGTGATATGCGTAAATCTGTTGTGTTGTTACTGGGAACGTTTGGTCTTTTTTCTGGATTCTCACATGCGGATGATGGCGGTGATGAAACCATTAGCGCGAAAGAGCTTAAAACGCTGTTTTTCGGTCATGACGATCGTACGCGCGTCGCCGATCCTACCCAGGCACCCTGGGACGCTATCGGGCAACTGGAAACCGCCAGCGGTAATTTATGTACCGCTACGCTGATTACCCCGCAACTAGCCCTGACGGCTGGCCACTGCCTGCTGACACCGCCAGACGGCAAGCCAGACAAAGCCGTTGCCCTGCGATTTGTGTCGCAAAAAGGGATGTGGCGTTATGAAATTCACGGTATTGAGGGACGGGTTGATGCTTCTCTCGGCAAACGTCTGAAGCCCGACGGTGACGGCTGGATAGTGCCTCCGTCAGCGGCATCCTGGGATTTTGGCCTGATCATTTTGCGCTACCCGCCCTCTGGCATTACCCCGCTTCCGTTATTTGACGGAGACAAAGCCGCGCTCACTGCCGCACTGAAAGCCGCCGACCGTAAGGTGACGCAATCAGGCTACCCTGTCGATCATCTGGACGCGCTTTACACCCACACGGACTGTATTGTCACAGGATGGGCGCAAAACAGCGTGCTCTCACATCAGTGCGATACGTTACCCGGTGACAGCGGCTCGCCGCTGATGTTAAAAACGGATAACGGCTGGCAGCTGATTGGTGTTCAAAGCTCTGCGCCAGCGGCAAAAGACAGATGGCGTGCAGATAACCGGGCCTTAGCCGTGACCGGTTTTCGTGACAAGCTGGAAGCACTGGCGCAGCAGTAACTCAGCACTGTCTGACCTGACGTAACGCCCTGATTGATTCAATCGGCATCGGCTGGCTGAACCAGAATCCCTGCAGCTGATCGCAGCCAGCCAGCCGTAACAATTTCATCTGCTTTTCGTTTTCCACCCCTTCAGCGACCACCGCCATGCCCAGGGCATTGGCGATCCTCACCGTGCCGCTCACCAGCGCCGCTGCCTGCTCATCGTTGTCCACCAGCCCGGCCAGTGATTTATCGATCTTAATGGTGTCGAAATTAAAACGCCGCAAATAGCCAATACTCGAATAGCCCGTGCCAAAATCATCCAGCGCCACCGCGGTGCCCAGTGCTTTAAGGTTGGCAATCGCCGTGCGGGCACGCTCGGGGTTTTCCAGCACATAGGTCTCCGTGACTTCGAGCTGGAGTCGCCTGGCCGGGAAACGGGTGCTTTCCAGAACCCAGGCCACTTTTTCTTCGAATTCAGGGTCGCGAAACTGCGCCGGGGAGATATTAACGGAGAGCTTCAATTCGCTGTACGGCTCCAGATCCTGGCAGGCACGCTGCAAAACAAACTGACCCAGTTTGTAAATCAGCCCACTCGTTTCCGCAATGGAAATGAAGGTATCTGGACCGAGTTCGCCTTCCGGACGACGCGGCCAGCGAACCAGCGCTTCCACACTGCTCATTTTCTGACTGCGGGCGTCAATAATCGGCTGGTACCAGACCTCAAACTCGTCTCGCTCCAGTCCGTTACGGATCTGGTTTTCAATCGCAAGCTTGCGTTCCCGGGCGTTATTCAGCGCCGCGTCATAGTGGGTGACACGCCCTTTCCCGCTAATTTTGGAATGGTACATGGCGATATCGGCGCGGCGAAACAGCTCGGAACTGGTGCATTCAATCAGGGTTCCGCTGGCAATCCCGATGCTGGCGCCGATATGAATAGTGCGCTCCCCCAGACGAATAGGGGTATTGAGAAAATCCAGTACCGATTCGGCAAAGGTGGTCGCCAGCGCTTCTGCCCCTTCACCGCCGATGGTCATGGCAAACTCATCGCCTCCCATGCGCGCCAGCATCCCGCCCGGTGGAACGCATTCATTCAGCGTTTTGGCGATGGTCACAATGAGATCGTCACCGACGCTGTGGCCGTAGATATCGTTGACGTCCTTGAAGCCATCCAGATCGATAAACACCACGCTTTTGACGTCAATATCACCACGCAAACTCACGCGGTCCAGCGCTTCAATGAGTGCGCGGCGGTTCGGCAGATGGCTTAGCCAGTCCGTTCTGGCGACCAGACGCGCCTGGCTTTCTCCGCGGGCCAGTTTGTACAGGCCCACGCAGCTCACCATAATGAACAGCAGGATCAGCACCGATGCCAGCACCACTATCTGCGTAATATCGGATGATGCGGCCCGGGCCGCCTGCGCGCCAGGAAGGCGTGCCTGCCAGTTGAGGTACCCCAGTAACTCCCCTGCAGAACTGCGCAGCGGCATACTCAGACTGTTGATTTTATCCGGGGTAAAGTTGAGGTTATCAATCTGAAAGGTCTGCCCCAGATCGGATAATATGCCGCCATTCAAATGGCGGGTAATCACCAGATAGCGGCGTGTACCGTCGTTAACCTGCAATCGCCCGATCATGGGTCGGATCAGCCCTATTCCGACAAACGCGACGCCGTGACGCGTTCGGGTGATCCCGGCATAAATATTCTTCTGGCTGGGTAATTCACGTCCGTGCTGCTGAATAAGCGCTTGCAGGCCTTTGCCAAAAAAATCGAGATTCGTCTCCGCAAAAGGCTGGCTTTGAAACGATCCCCAGATGACGTTGAAATGCTCATCCAGCACGAAAGTGCCGTCATAGAGGTTATTGACTTTAAAGCCCGCTCCCCAGGTGTTGTATAACCATTCGGTATCGAGCTTTGGGCGGTAGACCTCGCGTACCGCATCGTCCCAGACGGCATTATCAATCACCAGGGTCGAGACACGGTTAACCGACGTTTGTATCGCACCCTGCACGGAAAGCGTGGTGCGGTGCTCGTCAATTTCATTGGTTTTGGTGCTGATCAGGTGCAGAGATAAATAGAGCAGCGCGACAATGGAGATGATTAAGCCGATCCCCGCCATGAAGATCATGGCAAACAATGTTCTCGCGGTGGGAATATTGCGCCAGCTTAATGTGCGATACATTAGCCATCCTCTTCAATGTTTTGCTTTTTTTAAGAGTAATACAGGCAGCGAATTTCGCTGCCTGTAAATAATGGCTTAACGTGTATCAGGCGAGTTTTATCATGATCATGCCGGCAAGCAGCAATATCAGTCCAATCCAACCTTTGTTATTTAAACGCTGACCGAACAGCACCCAGCCGGCTGCCAGGGTGGCGGCAATACCAAACCCGCCCCACAGCGCATAGGCCACGGACAGATCGATACCCTTCACCGCCTGTGACAGGGCGCTGAACGCCCCCAGTACGGCGGCAATCGACAACAGTCCGTAAATTTTACGACGAAAACCGTCAGAGAATTTTAGCAGGACGTTCGCTAAAATCTCCAGCACGATGGCAAACCCCAACCAGGCCGCGTGGATCCATTCAAACTGCTGCATGGGTCTGCTCCTTCGGCTGCTTAGTCGGTTTGCGTGTACCCGATTTAATCAGCACGATACCTGCTACCAGCGTCGTTAACCCGGCAATCTTCATTGTTGATAATGTTTCGTCAAATAATAAGACGCTGAACAGGGTGATCAACAAAATACCGATCCCTTCCCACAGTGCATAGGCCACACCCAGCGCAATTTTCTTCACTGCAAACGACAGGAAAATATAGGAAAGTGAAATCATCACCAGCATTAAAATAAAGCCGGTATTGCCATCGCTGACGCTTGCCCATTTCATCGACAACGTGCCGGTAATTTCAGCGATAATAGCAAGGGCTAATAAAATCCAGTAAAACATGTTTTTCTCCTGCTTGAGAATATAATCCATCGTGGCCTGCTGCGTGCAGCAAACCCAAAAATATGAAATTAAATCAGACAGCTAAGCGCGTAGCGCCAGCTCAGGCAGAAGATGTGACTATAGCGCGTTGCGCCAGTGTTGCTCACCAGAAAGAAGGCAGAAGGAAGTGAAAAATACAGCGGTGTTGTTTGAAGAATACGTCCTGAACAAATTGTCCATAAAATTACAATTATCCGCGTTGTTGCTTCTCGTCTTTGCGGATGAAAATTGTCCTCGGTAGTTGAACACGCCAAATTTGTACCATAAGTAAGGCTTTTACTCAAAGTCTTTTCAATTCTTTACCCATCCCGTTTGATTTTGGTTAGTTTATTGAAACGGCTTTCGCCTTTATTATAAATAAAAATATTATTCAGGAACCCCCATGGCTAAACCCATCATTACCCTGAACGGGCTAAAAATTGTCATCATGCTGGGCATGCTGGTGATCATACTGACGGGCGTTCGTTTTGCCGCCGACATCATCGTGCCGTTTATTTTGGCCCTGTTTATTGCGGTGATCCTTAACCCGCTCATACAGCGCATGACGCGGTTCCGCATCCCGCGCGTGCTGGCAATCACGATGCTTATCAGCATCATTATTATTGCCATGGTGCTGCTGGTCGCTTATCTCGGCACCTCCCTGAATGAACTGACGCGAACGTTACCGAAATACCGCTCGTCGCTGGCGATACCGCTGTTGCAGCTTGAACCCTGGCTGCAGCGTGCGGGAATCGAAGTGTCCGTTGAGGAGTTGCTGAAGTACATTGATCCGAATGCCGCCATGACCCTCGTCACCGGCCTGCTGGCGCAGCTCTCTAACGCCATGACCTCGATTTTCCTGCTGTTTTTAACGGTGGTGTTCATGCTGCTGGAAGTGCCGCAACTGCCCGCAAAACTGCAGCAAATAATGGTCCGTCCGGTTGAAGGCATGGGAGCGATTCAACGCGCGCTGGATAGCGTCTCCCGCTATCTGGTCCTGAAAACCGCCATTAGCCTGGTCACCGGGGCCGTGGTCTGGGGAATGCTGATGGCGCTGGATGTCCGGTTTGCGTTCGTCTGGGGATTACTGGCCTTTGCGCTCAACTATATCCCCAACATCGGTTCGGTGCTGGCCGCTATTCCCCCTATTCTGCAGGTGCTGGTGTTCAGTGGGTTCTATGATGCGCTGATTCTGCTGGCCGGGTATCTGGTGATTAACCTGGTGTTCGGGAATATTCTTGAGCCACGCATGATGGGGCGCGGTCTGGGATTGTCCACGCTGGTGGTATTTCTGTCCCTTATATTTTGGGGATGGCTGCTCGGCCCGGTCGGCATGTTGCTCTCCGTTCCGCTGACCATCATTGTGAAGATTGGCCTCGAACAGACGGCGGGCGGGCAAAGTATTGCCGTGCTGCTGAGCGATATGAGCCATAAGCCAGTCGAATAACCTCCGCAGATACCTGTCTCGTCCCCCTTACCGGCGGTGACGAGACAGGCAGGTGTTACGGCTTTCGCGCGCGGTGCCCGACGCACAACAAAATGGCTACTCGCGCCATCCCATTGCCGGTGCAACATGCTTCAGAATGGATTCGATAACATGCGCGTTGTAATCCACTCCGAGCTGGTTCGGCACGGTGAGCAATAAGGTGTCCGCTTCGGCAATCGCTTCGTCCTGTTTCAACTGCTCAATCAGCTTTTCAGGCTCAGCGGCATAGCTGCGTCCGAAAATTGCGCGCGTTTTCTCATCAAGGTAACCCACGCTATCGCTGTCATTCCGGCTTGCGCCGAAGTACATGCGGTCACGATCGTCCATCAGCGCGAAAATACTGCGGCTGACCGAGACGCGCGGATGACGAGTATGCCCGGCTTCCGCCCAGGCCTGTCGGTAAGCGCGGATCTGTTTTGCCTGCTGAATATGGAATGGCTCACCGGTTTCATCATCTTTCAGGGTTGAGCTTTGCAGGTTCATCCCCAGTTTTGCAGCCCATACCGCTGTCGCGTTCGACCCTGCGCCCCACCAGATGCGCTCACGTAAACCTTCGGAATGTGGCTCCAGGCGCAGCAGTCCCGGTGGATTTGGGAACATGGGTTGTGGGTTCGGTTTTGCAAACCCTTCTCCGCGCAGCACCTCAAGCAGTACCTCGGTGTGTCGGCGTGCCATATCTGATTCATTTTCCCCTTCCTGCGGGACATAACCAAAATGACGCCAGCCATCAATGACCTGCTCCGGAGAGCCCCGGCTGATCCCCAGCTGCAAACGTCCGCCGGAGATTAAATCCGCCGCGCCCGCATCTTCCGCCATGTACATCGGATTTTCATAGCGCATATCGATCACGCCAGTACCGATTTCGATGCTTTTCGTTTTGGCACCGATCGCCGCCAGTAAGGGGAACGGAGAGCTGAGTTGACGGGCAAAATGATGCACACGGAAATAGGCACCGTCTGCGCCCAGCTCTTCAGCGGCGACGGCCAGGTCGATGGATTGCAACAGGGTGTCCGCCGCGGAACGCGTGCCGGACTGGGGTGACGGTGTCCAGTGACCAAATGACAAAAAGCCGATCTTTTTCATAACGAGATATCCTGATGATGCTTTGCGTTATCTCTACTTTACGCATTACCCGGGGAGAATAAATGCCCTTTATTTAACGGAATAATTCAAATAAATTGACTGAATTGAGCGGATCGCAATGACGCCCCATAATGAGATATAGTGCGTCTTTCTTTTTCCCTGGCAGGTAAAACCGGCAATGGCTCTGATCCCTAAAAACTACGCGCGACTGGAAAGTGGCTACCGTGAAAAGGCATTAAAAATCTATCCCTGGGTCTGTGGACGCTGCTCACGCGAGTTCGTCTATTCAAACCTGCGCGAGCTCACGGTTCACCATATCGATCACGATCATACTAATAACCCGGAAGATGGCAGCAACTGGGAGCTGTTGTGCCTGTTTTGCCACGACCATGAACACTCGAAATACACCGAAGCAGATCAGTACGGTACTACCGTTGTGGCGGGTGAAGACGCGCAAAAAGACATGGGCGTGGCCACTTTCAACCCGTTTGCCGATCTAAAAGCGATGATGAATAAGAAAAAATAATTCCCTAATATTGCCCCTCTTCGTCATATGGGCCTCACAGTTACAGGTAAAAGGATATGGATACACTCCGTTGCTACTGGGACGTTTTTTTCAATGCTTATGGCTCACTGCTCACGAAAACCGTGCTGGTATTACTGCTGGTGTGGTGGTGTCATCAAACCCTGCAGCGCTTCAGAAAAGAAGCCCCTGACGCTACCGGCCCCATTGCCGAGGCCAATGCCAGAGAACGCTACCAGTGGCGCTACTTGCGGTGGGCTTTAAGTAGCATCCAGGGCATCCTTTCCCTGTATATTATAGGGTTGATTATTACGACGCTTTTTACGTAGCGGATACGGTTTCTGCCCTGAAGACGTCTCAGGTAGCCTCTGTATTTAACAGTCCGCATTGTCGATGATAAGCCGGGGACGCATGCGCAGACTCGATACAGTCCAGCGTCCCCCTGCGGATCACTCAACCGTCAGCGCAAAACAATTTTTCAGTACAGAGGCAATATCATCTTCTGCCAGCTGTTGCGTTTCCACGCCCTGCGCGGTGATCGTTTTCAGCACGTTACCCAGCAAAATCTGGCGTCCTTCAGGGCGATGCTGTACGACGAGCAGCTTCTGCACAAAAATGGCGTCCGGGTGCGTGGAGTTAAGGTAGTTGGCAGGCACGAAATCAATCCACTCCTGAGGAGAGAGGTCAAAGCCGTACTGACTGGCCCATTTGCCCTCCACCCATGCCTGAAGCAGATACTCACCCTCAGCGTTACGGGTCAGCCGGAACGTGTCGAAATCCTGCCGGATATCCGTATCAAGCATGTCTAACGCCATCGGCGCACGGATGCCGTAGCTACCGAACCCGAGGTCACAAAGCCACTGACGACCGTCAATCTCAGCAATGAGTGCCATATGGGTTTTAGGCCGACGCACCGGGTAGAACATCGGGCGCGCCGCGACAAAACGCCAGCGAATGCCCAATGCCTCCAGCGCCATCGCAAATAGCCCATTCACCTCATAGCAGTAACCGCCGCGCTTCTGCCTCAACAGCTTATCGGCAATGTCTTCGGGGACCAGCGAAACGACTTTACCCGCCTGTACATCCCCATTTTCAAAGGGTATCGAAAAGAGCTGATGGCGCATCAGCGCATGCAGGGTTGCAGTATCGGCAGCCGCCGGGCCGGTATAGTTTATGCGCCTGAAATAGGCAGAAATATCGAAATTGTCGCTGTGCATAGTGCCTCCTTGTCTGGAACATGCCGGACACTATAGATGGGGCACTTCATTGGCTGTATAGTCAGTTTTATCGAAAATTTGACTGCACAGATCCCCATGGCCGCCACGTCCCCCCATTACCGTCGGATTGCTGAGATGCTGCGTCTTACGCTGGCTTCAGGCGCGTTGCAAATCGGCGACCGGATGATCTCTGCACGTAAACTGGCCGAGCGCGAACAGGTCAGTCTCCCGACGGCACTGGAAGCACTCCGCTGCCTTGAGGCCGAAGGCCTGATCGTTGCGCGTCCGCGTTCGGGCTACTACGTCCGTCAGACCCGCCTGTCCCGATGCGTGCAGCCCACCCGTTCCCTGCCCGGCCCCGTGCCTGTGACAATGTCAGCCGTCGCGCGATCGTTATTCAGTAGTGCAGAAGCCCGGCTGGTACCGCTGGGGGCTGCCTTGCCCGACCCCGCGTGGCTACCAGGCGATACCCTGCAACGTGCGCTGCAGTCTGCAGGTCGACGTCTGGAAGCGCGTGGGCAAAGCTATAGCCTGCCTCCGGGACGGGTTGATTTGCGCAGTAAGATTGCCGCCCGGGCAGCGCAGTGGGGCGGCCGTTTTGGTGCAGAGGATCTCATCATCACCGCTGGCGCGACACAGGCGCTTCGTCTGGCGTTGCGGGCTGTGTGCCAGCCTGGCGACGTGGTGGCGATAGAACAACCCGCCTATTTCGGTACGCTGTTGCTGCTGGAAGATTTGGGCCTGAAGGCGCTGGAAATCCCAACCGATCCTCAAGAAGGGTTGTTGCTGGCGCCGCTCGCCGATGCTATTCGGTGCCATCATCCAGCGGCCGTTCTGGCCTCGCCCACCGTGCAAAATCCGCTGGGTGCCAGTATGTCCGTCACCCGCAAGCAGGAACTGGTTGCCCTGCTGGAAGATGCAGGCATCCCGTTAATTGAGGACGATGTTTATGGCGATCTGGTCGGCGAAGGGCAACGTCCTCCGGCCTGTAAAGCGTTCGACCAGAGCGGGAATGTCATTTACTGCAGTTCATTGTCTAAAACGCTTGCGCCCGGATGGCGCATCGGCTGGATTGCGGCCGGACGTTACCACGCCCAGGTCCTGCAGGCGCGTATGGCCGGAGACTGGGCAGGCGCGCCGCTGTTTGAGGCCGCAACGAGCGAAATCCTGGCCAGTGGAGACTACGATCGTCATCTGCGGCGGCTAAAGCGGCGCATCGCAGAAGGGATTGGTGCCGTCATTGCGCGCGTCAAGGCAAGCTTCCCTCCCGGCACGCGCGTTAACGTGCCGGCTGCCGGTTTCCTGTTGTGGGTTGAACTTCCACACCAGGTGAATGCACTGGAGGTGCACCGCCGCGCGCTGGCACTGAACATTGGCGTTAGCCCCGGGCCGCTGTTCTCCCCCCGCGCACACTTAACGAATTACCTGCGATTAAATTGTGCCAACGAACCCACGCCCCTCCTGCTGAATGCGGTGGATCGAATTGGCGCGCTTTGTCATGAACTGGCCAGCTCCTCTGGCCTTATTCCAGAAAGTGAACATTGAGCGCTCTTTACCCCCTGCATCCGGGTTCGCGTTTTTTACTGCCGTCAGAAACGCATTCCCCTTTTTTTACGGAATAATACGTGCCGCTCTTAGCTGCGAGAACAGGCTGAAAAACATCTCATCGGTTGCCTGCATTCGCGTGAACCCTGACCGGCGGAGCTTACTGCCGTCGCCAAACATGTCGTAATTCCAGCTAAAGACAAAATCGGCAAAATGCCCGTCGTTCAGCTGCAAAATATCCGCCTCCACCAACCGATCCCCGGCAATGTCGCGCCATAACGCACGATAGTCCTTAAACAGCTGATGGAATGACAATCTGACCGGCGGCGCAGAGTCCAGTTCAAACCAGCGTGCGATGCGCGGCCACAGCTCGCTCCAGCGCCAGATGTCCCCATTATTCACGTTGAAAGCCTGGTTGTTAGCCCTACGTGATGTGGCTGCCCACAGCGTTGCCTCCGCCAGCAATCCGGCGTCAGTATGATCAACAATGCTGTGCCAGGTCTGTTCCGAACCGGGAAAACGCAGAGGTAAACCCAGAGCCTTACACAGGGACGCATACAGTGCGATGCTCAGCGCAAGGTTCATGGTATTGCCTGGCACCGAACTGCCCACCACGCCTGGCCTGATGGCATTCCAGTGCCAGCGTTTTTCCCGCTGAAAATCACGGAGCCACGCGAGCTGAGCGGCGTTAAATTCTGCCCCGGGTACGCCCGGATCGCTTTCGCGTGCCGGGGTTTTGAACGGTCCCAGGTGCGCGCCATACACTTTGTATCCCTGCATCAGGCTTACCGTCTGCAAAGGTGCCGTTTTTTCAATATTGCTGACCAGGTTGCGCAACATCGTGACGTTCGGTTCAACCATTTCCGTCCAGCTCCCGGCATTCATCCAGGCGCTGTAAAAAATATGGGTGATCTCGCCAGCGGCTTGCAAAGCCCTGGCGCTATCCTCCGCATCCAGTAAATCAACGTTGATCAGCGAAATAGCATCAGGATGGGATAAGGCATGGCGGCTCAGGCCAATCACCTGCCATTTGTTGTCCAGGAGCGTTTTGACGAGCTGTCTGCCTACGATCCCGCTGGCGCCAGCGACCAGCGCGACGTTTTGTGGCTGCATCTTATTCACGGTGTTTCTCCAGTTAGGGTGACAGACACAGTGTGATATATTATTTTTTCCCTACATATCCCCTGAATTCGATGGCACTTATAAGAAAAAACATTAAATGAACAATAAGCTCAACGCCATTTCCACCTTTCTGCGCGTCGCAGAAGCGGGTTCCTTTTCGGCAGCCGCTCGCCAGAGCGGAATGAAGCAGTCTGCCGTCAGCCAGCAGATTGCCGCCCTGGAACAGGAGCTCGGGGTGGTATTACTGCATCGGACAACGCGAATGATGAAGCTCACCGAGCAGGGTGAACGTTATCGCCGTGATATGCAGCTTTTGCTGGATGCCATGCAGGAAGCGGAGAGACGGTTGAATCCTGCCGATCATCAGTTTCAGGGCAGCGTCCATGTTCAGTTGCCAAGCGGTCTGGGGCAGATCGTTTTGCCCCCTCTGCTGGCGCTTCAGCGCCTGCATCCGGCATTGCACCTGACGTTGTCCCTGGATGACCGCATCGCCGACCTGGTGAGCGAAGGGGTGGATGTCGCGCTACGCCTTAGCGCTGAACCTCCACAATCGCATGCGGCACGTCTTCTGATGCGGATTGAAACCGCGCTGTTCGCTGCTCCCGGCTTTCAGGCGGTACACTCCGTCAGCGAACTGGCGGCACATCCCCATGTGCGATTTAGCGGCATCCCGCGGGATGCGCCTCTACGGTTGATCGCCGGTGAGGAAACAATTGACGTGAAAGTGCATACCGTTTTTCGTGCCAACACCAGTGACGCCCTGTTACAGGCGCTGGAGTCAGGCATCGGGATTGGCGGCATGCAGCTGCCGCTTGCGGCAAAGGCGTTGCAAGCCGGCACGCTGGTGCCGGTATTACCGGCCTGGCGGTTACCTGACCGGTATCTCTATGCCGTCTACCCCGACGCCCGCTTTATCCCACAACGCGTCAGAAGCGTGATACAGGTGATCGAACAAATCCTGCCGACGCTTGCCAAATAACCGGCGTCTACTTCGCTACCGGCAAATCCGCGTACCGCGTCGTATAAGCCGGTGACAACATCTCGCGCTTCATCGCCCAGGATTTCTCAATCCCCTGCCCGGCAAACCATATCTTCCCTTTCCCGGAATGATTCACGCTGTCGATCAGCGCCATCAGCGCCGCGCTGTTGGCGCGCAAACGGTTATCGTCAAATAAATTCAGCTGGGCGACGCCGCTACTGAAAAAGTCCGCCAGCATCACCCCCGCTTTCATGTAGCGATAGCCGTCAAGCCATATGCGCCCCAGCGCATCGGTGGCGGCACGGATGATATCGCGCGAGTCATTGGTGGGCGTCATCAGGGTGACAGACGCCTGATTGCCGTAATAAACCTCGTTGTCCGCATGCGGGCTGGTACGCAAAAACACGCTGATAAAGCGACAATATTGATGCTCGCTGCGCAGCTTTTCCGCAGCCCGTTCAGCGTAGGCGCAAATGGCCTGGTGCATCTCCTCGTATTGCGTAATACGGTGTCCAAACGAGCGGCTACAGATAATCTGCTGCTTCGTGGGCGTGAACTCTTCCAGATCAAGACAGGGCTCGCCGCGCAGCTCGCGCGCCGTGCGCTCCAGGACAACGTTAAAATGTTTGCGAATGACCCACGAGGAAGCTTGTGCCAGCTCCAGCGCCGTGGTGACGCCCATCGCATTAAGTTTTTTGGTAATGCGCCGCCCGACGCCCCACACCTCCTCTACCGGTACGCGCGCCAGCAGTTTACGCTGCCGCTCGCGATCCGATAAATCCACTACGCCTCCCGTGCTGTTCCACCGCTTTGCCGCATAGTTGGCCAGCTTCGCCAGCGTTTTCGTGGGGGCAATGCCTACGCCAACGGTTAATCCCGTATTTTTAAACACCTGCGTGCGCATATGATGACCAAACGCCTCCAGCGCCATGCAGTTGCTGATGCCAGCAACGTTCACAAACGCCTCATCAATGGAGTAAATCTCTATGGCCGGGGCGAAATCGGTCAGCGTCTGCATCACCCGGCTGCTGAGATCGGCGTAAAGCGCATAGTTCGAGCTAAAGACGTAAACCCGCGCGGGAAAGCGCTTCTCTTTGAATTTGAAATACGGCTCGCCCATTTTTATATCGAACTGCTTTGCCTCCCGCGACAGCGAAATAATGCAGCCGTCGTTATTGGAGACCACCACCACGGGTTTGCCCCGCAGATCGGGCCGAAACACCGTCTCGCAGGAGGCATAAAAGCTGTTCACATCAACCAGTGCGAACATGTTTATGCGTTTTGAGTGTGTGGGTGACAACACCGAAGATCTGCAGTTCTTCTTCGGACTGAAACGTGATCGGCTGATAGCGAACGTTATGCGGCACTAACCTCAGGATCGGGCGGGTCTGCAGCTCTTTGACCGTAAACTCACCCGCGACGGATGCCACCACAATATCCCCGTGCACGGCGTTTAACGAACGATCGACGACCAGCAGATCGCCATCGCCGATCCCAACGCCGATCATCGAGTCTCCGCTCACCTTCACAAAGTAGGTCGCGCTGGGATGCCTGACGGCCAGGCGGTTAAGATCGAGACGATCTTCCACATAATCCTGTGCCGGGCTTGGAAAACCACACGCTACGCGTTCTACAAATAACGGTAATTCAAGGGGTTGCTTTGGATAATAAGAAAAGAGAGTGTCCATAAATGCCTTTCTCGCCAGATACTGTATATAAATACAGTATTACGGATTATGGACAAGGATCAAGGTCCTTTACGGGGGTCACCCCAAACGCATTGAAGTGTGAGCGGATTTAATTCAGCCGTATCCTGCGCATCGGCGAAAGAATAGCCAGATAACGCCTGCGGCAGCGACATTCAGGTTTCAAGAGGGACAAAAAAGCCCAAAGCACTGCTTTGGGCTTATGCCTGTCTGGCTTAATCCGCCAGCGAATCGAGCGTTTCCAGCGCGTCAGCCGGGAGCACCAGCTCCGCCGCCGCAAGATTTTGTCGCAGATGCGCCACGGAGGAGGTGCCGGGGATCAGCAGGATGTTCGGCGAACGTTGCAGCAACCACGCCAGCGCGACCTGCATTGCCGTTACGCCCAGCGAATCAGCGACCGCCTGCAGCCCGGATGATTGCAGGGGTGTAAAACCGCCCAGCGGGAAGAACGGCACATACGCAATCCCCTGCTGCGCCAGCGAATCCACCAGCGCATCATCGCCACGGTTCACGATGTTGTACATGTTCTGCACACACACCACCTGCACCATCTTCTGCGCTTCCGCAACCTGGGTGGCCGTGACGTTGCTCAGGCCAATATGGCGCACCAAACCTTGCTGTTGTAACTCGGCCAGCGTGGCGAGAGGTTCAGCAATTGAGCCTTCTGCTGGCCCGTGTGCGCTGAACATGATGCGCAGATTAACCACATCCAGCACATCCAGCTGCAGATTACGCAGGTTGTCATGTACCGCCTGCGTCAGTTCCTGCGCGGAGAAGGCCGGCAGCCAGGAGGCATCACTGCCGCGACGGGCACCGATCTTGGTGACGAGCGTCAGATCGTCGCGGTACGGATGAAGCGCCTCGCGGATCAGCTGGTTGGTGATATGCGGCCCGTAAAAATCGCTGGTATCAATGTGATTCACCCCAGCAGCCACCGCTTCGCGGAGCACATCCAGCGCGGCATTTTTGTCCTTTGGAGGACCAAACACGCCCGGCCCGGCAAGCTGCATCGCGCCATAGCCAAGCCGTTTAACCGTCCGCGACCCCAGTGCGTACGTCCCGCTTTTATCAATGCTGCTCATGTCGACCTTCCTCATAAAAATGATCCGGATTTACAACGAGTTCCTTAACAGACCCCGTAGTTAAGCGCGAGTTAAATTAAAGTTTAATTTCTCTACGACGATAGTATTTGTGTAACCCTGCATCTTCTCTAACGGACGACCGCTATGCTGAAAAATCTGCACGTGATTACCGGTATTATCTTTGCTCTCACCATATTCTGTCTGTTGCAAGTTGTCACGGGAGGGTTGTTCTACTCTGCCGTCAGCAACGACCGCCATAACTTCCAGAACTCCGGGGTGCTCAATGCCCAGCAGGAGAGCCTGAGCGACAGCGTGAACACGCTGATCAAAACGCGCGTCACCGTCACCCGCGTGGCGATCCGCTACCTGAAAAACCAGCGCGACCCGGCGTCCCTTGCGGCGATCAACAAACTGCTTGGCACCGCGGCTGATTCTCTGGCTAAAGCTGAAGCCTATAACAAAGAGTGGCAGAAAATGCCGCAGGTTAACGGCCAGAACGCGGCATTAACCGACGAAATGCAGAAATCATGGAGCCAGATGCATGAAGTGATGCGTCTCTCCATTGCGTATCTGCGTGCCGACAACTACCAGGCCTATGGCGATCTGGATGCCCAACAGGCCCAGGACGATATGGAAGGGGTTTATAACCGCTGGCGCGCCGAAAACAACACCCTGCTGAAAGCCGCAACCGAAGAGAACCAGAGCAGCTTTACCCAGATGCAATGGACGCTGGCAGCGATCTTCCTGGCCGTTATCGCGGTGCTGGTGGTGATCTGGCAGGGTTTACAACACCTGCTGTTAAAACCGCTCCACATGATTATGAACCATATTCGCGCCATTGCGGGCGGCGATCTGACGCAGGATATCGCCCTGTCTGGCCGCAATGAGATGGGCCAACTGGCGGCGGGTCTGCATGAGATGCAACAGTCGCTGGTGACCACCGTCAGCGCCGTGCGTGGTAGCACCGACTCCATTTACACAGGCGCAGGTGAAATTGCCGCCGGAAGCAACGATCTGTCTGCCCGCACCGAGCAACAGGCGGCTTCGCTGGAGGAGACGGCTGCCAGCATGGAAGAGCTGACCGCAACGGTTAAACAGAACTCCGACAACGCCCGTCAGGCTACGCTACTGGCGAAGAACGCTTCAGAAACGGCGGCCCGTGGCGGTCACGTGGTGGATAACGTTGTCCGTACCATGACCGAAATCGCCGACAGCTCGCAGCAAATTGCGCACATTACCGGCGTGATTGACAGCATTGCCTTCCAGACAAACATTCTGGCGCTTAACGCGGCGGTGGAAGCCGCGCGTGCCGGGGAGCAAGGTCGTGGCTTTGCGGTCGTCGCAGGTGAAGTCCGCACGCTGGCCAGCCGCAGTGCGCAGGCGGCGAAAGAGATCAAAGGGCTGATTGAGAACTCCGTCAGCCGGGTGAATACCGGTTCAGAGCAGGTCAGCGAAGCGGGCGCAACCATGAAGGAGATTGTCGCGGCCGTCACCCGCGTGACCGATATCATGGGCGAGATTTCGTCGGCGTCCGATGAACAGAGCCGCGGCATTGAACAGGTGAGCCTGGCCGTTTCGCAGATGGACAGCGTCACACAGCAAAACGCCGCGCTGGTACAGCAATCCGCCACGGCGGCGGCGGCCCTGGAAGATCAGTCGGAACAACTGCGCCAGGCTGTGGCAGCGTTTCGCCTGAACGGAAAGGAAAAAGCCACCGCACCCCGCCCGGCCACGGTGAAAACCCCACAGCTGTTACGCCCGGCAACGGCCAACACCGCCACCGACAGCAACTGGGAAACCTTCTGAGTGACAGGCGGGCGAACGTCTCGCCCGCCAGAAGCACTTAACGGCTGCGCTTAGCGTGCCGTTCCCAGTTCTCCTGTTTCGCTTCGTCAGACTTTCGTAGCGAAACATAGCATGCTCCGCTGCCGCCGTGATGCGGCAGCGCCACGCAAAAGGCCTGCACTTCCTCGAACTCGGTTAACCAGCGCGCCAGATAGCTGCGTACCACGTTGGGATGGGCGTTCTGCTCCCGCCCTTTTCCATGAATGATCACCAGGTTACGTAATCCATCGCGTCCAGCCTGGCGGATAAAGGAAAACAGCATCTGCCGGCAACGCTCGGCGGGCTGGCGTAACAGATTTAAGCTGGCCTGGCGGGAATATTTACCCGAGCGGAGCTTATCAATAACGCCCTGTTGCACCCCTTCCCGTCTGAACGCCAGCGGCTCCTCCAGGGGCAGAAGTTCCAGGAAGCCCAGGGTCAGGAAGTTATCCAGTTGCTCGGTATCAATCTCCTGACGCGTCCGCGTGTTGCGGCTCGGCTGCCAGTGAATATCCGTGCAGCGCTTCAGGGGCTGGATACCCTCCATGGCGTCAAGAAAAAGTGATTTGTCGTCAGGGTTCATGGACATCCTCCCGCTACATCTGAGCCTGTACTATACCTGCGCCAGGCATGGGCCTCAATAACCGCCCCCCAGGATGAGGGCATAAATATTAACCTGATGAATATAAAAATTATTTCTCCGCAAAAGTTAAACGCGACTTAACTTAAATTTCAGCACACATAAAACAGAAAGTTTAGGTTAAAAAAATGTGGAATCAATGATGCTAAAACATATCTTTTTGAGGGTGGGCTGTTATAATTAAATAAACCTGCTTCACGGATATAACATTCAGGATCTGCGAAGGGAAGCACTGCTGTGTGTTGTAGGGTCTGTCTGATGTCGGACAGGCTCTGTTTTTTTATTTTACTCCCCGCTTCACTCCGATACTATTTTCCGCGCCTCTCTTCTGAATTGCGTAATTAACGATTCGGTCAGGGGTGTCTGACGAGAATCACGGCGCTGAATTAAATAATAGGCCGCTTTAGGTAGCGATTCGACAACGGACAGCATAACCAGACGGTGCGCCAGCAGCGGGTCACAGCCCAGTTCCTTTGGAAGGATACTTAAAAAATCACTTTGTGCAACAAGACTAATGCAGGAAGAAAACGTTTCGCAAACAACGTCAATGCGCGGTATTTGCGAGCGATGAGTAAAAACATCTTCTAATTGCTTATAATAACTCCCGCGTGGCGTCGGCATTGTCCAGTTATAATTCAGCAATTCGGTAATGGATGTCGCGCCCGTCGCCGGATGCCCTTCCCGACAAAATACGGCGAAAGGCTTTTCAAACAATTTTTCAAACGTAAACTCATGATCGTACGGCCCCTGATAATAGGTGTTGATGGTGAAATCCAGCTCGCCCTGGCGTAATTCATTGATCATCGACACCAGTTGCCCTTCCATAATCCGGACTTTTACCTGCGGATATTGTGCATGAAAGCGGGTGATCACCGCGGGCATAAGGCTTCGCGAAATACTGGCTCCCATTCCAATATTAATCTGCCCGGCCAGTTCCCCCTGGCGCTGACGGATATCATCCTGCGCCGCGCGTAACTCTTCCAGAATCAGCCTGGCGCGTGAGTAAAACCCTTCCCCACATTCGGTCAATGCGACGCCTTTACTCCTGCGCACAAACAGCTGCGCCGCCATCCCCTCTTCCAGCTCTTTGATCGATTTGGTCAGCGCCGGTTGCGAAAGATTAAGCGTCCTGCTGGCACCGCGGATACTGCCCTGACGCGCGACTTCAACAAACGCCCGGATTTGATGAAATTTAATCTGAAATGACATAGCCCGACCGATAACCGTTGTTTATCAGAGTAAAGAAACTGTCATCTACTTTAATGGAAATGGATGTGCGAGGGTAATTCCTGAACGGTTAAAACTGTGAAAAAACGGTTAGTGATAAGTAAAAACTATCACAGCGTGAAGCAGTTCACATATTTTAATGATGACAGGAAGAGATATGGAATCACTGGCGCAGTACATCCAGACATTAGCCCCACAACTGAGCGCATGGCGTCGCGATTTTCACCATTTCGCGGAGTCCGGATGGCTCGAATTTCGCACGGCGGCGAAAGTCGCGGAAATCTTAGACCAGCTGGGTTATTCGCTGGCGATGGGCCGCGACGTGGTGGACGCAGAAAGCCGTATGGGATTACCCGATGACGCCACGCTGGCGCGAGAGTTTGCCCGCGCCCGGGCGCAAGGCGCACCAGAGAAATGGCTGGCCCCGTTTGAAGGGGGATTTACCGGCATTGTGGCGACCCTGAATACCGGCCGCCCAGGCCCGACGCTGGCGTTTCGCGTGGATATGGACGCGCTGGATTTAAGCGAAGCACTCGATGACAGCCATCGCCCGTTCCGCGACGGGTTTGCCTCCTGCAACCCGGGGATGATGCACGCCTGCGGCCACGATGGCCACACCACTATTGGACTGGGGCTGGCGCACGTGCTTAAGCAAAATGAATCGCAACTCAATGGCACCATCAAACTGATCTTCCAGCCTGCCGAGGAAGGCACCCGAGGCGCTCGCGCCATGGTGGCCGCCGGGGCGCTCGACGACGCGGACTACTTCACCGCGATTCACATTGGCACCGGTGTGCCCGCCGGTGTGGTGATCTGCGGCAGCGATAACTTTATGGCCACCACCAAGTTCGATGTGCATTTTACCGGGGTTGCCGCACACGCCGGCGGTAAACCGGAGGACGGCCGTAATGCCCTGCTCGCCGCGGCTCAGGCCGCTATCGCGCTTCACAGCATTGCCCCACACAGCGAAGGTGCATCGCGGGTGAATGTCGGCGTGATGCAGGCCGGCAGCGGACGCAACGTCGTGCCAGCTAACGCCCTGCTCAGGGTTGAAACCCGCGGCGTAAGCGAAGCCATTAACCAGTACGTCTTTGAACGCGCGCAGGCCGTGATTACCGGTGCGGCGGCACTCTACGGCGTGAGCGTCGAGATGCGTCTGATGGGCGCCGCCACCGCCAGTGCCCCTACACCGGCCTGGGTAGATTATCTGCGCCAGCAGGCAAGTCAGGTTACCGGTGTGGTGCAGGCCATTGACAGAGTCAACGCCCCCGCAGGTTCCGAAGACGCGACGCTGATGATGGCCCGCGTGCAGCAGAACGGCGGAATGGCGTCGTATATGGTGTTCGGTACCGAGTTAAGCGCAGGTCATCACAATGAAAAATTTGATTTTGATGAGCAGGTCATGAACCTCGCTATCGAAACGCTGGCGCGCACTGCGCTTAATTTCCCGTGGACGCGAGGTGTGTAATGCAGGAGAACTACGCTTTTATTGCCGATGCCATCGACACGCGATGTCAGCTGTTAACCGGCATTGCCGACGACATCTGGGATCACCCTGAAACGCGTTTTGAAGAGTTTTGGTCCGCGGAACGGATTGCCGGCGCGCTGGAAGCGGAAGGTTTCACCCTGACCCGTGAAGCCGGCGGGATTCCGAATGCCTTTATCGCCAGCTTCGGCAGCGGTAAACCCGTTATCGCCCTGCTGGGGGAATATGATGCTCTGGCCGGATTGAGCCAGCAGGCACACTGCGCGACGGCACAGTCCGCCACGCCGGGTGCCAACGGCCACGGCTGTGGCCACAATTTGCTGGGAACGGCAGCGCTGGCGGGTGCCATTGCGGTGAAAAGCTGGCTGGAGCAGCACGGGGGGAGCGGCACCGTGCGTTTCTACGGCTGTCCTGGTGAAGAAGGTGGTTCAGGGAAAACCTTTATGGTGCGCGAAGGTTTGTTTGATGACGTTGATGCCGCCGTCACCTGGCACCCTGAAGCATTTGCCGGCATGTTTAACGTCAGCACGCTGGCCAATATTCAGGCCGCCTGGCGGTTTCACGGCGTGGCGGCACATGCTGCTAACTCGCCACATCTGGGGCGTAGCGCGCTGGATGCCGTAACGCTGATGACCACCGGCACCAATTTTCTCAACGAACACATCATTGAGAAAGCGCGCGTTCATTACGCTATCACCGATACCGGTGGAATCTCACCCAACGTGGTGCAGGCGCAGGCTGAAGTGCTGTACCTGATCCGCGCGCCGGAAATGGCCGATGCGCAGCAGATCTACGAACGTATCGAGAAAATCGCTCAGGGCGCGGCAATGATGACCGAAACCACCGTTGCGTGTCGCTTTGATAAAGCCTGCTCCAGCTACCTGCCCAACCGCACGCTCGAAGCGGCGATGTATCGCGCCCTGCAGCATTACGGCACGCCGGAATGGACGGAAGAAGAGCGCCAGTTTGCGCAGGATATTCGTGCCACGCTAACGCCAAATGACCTGCAAAACAGCCTGAAGAACATTGCCGCGACGGGGGGAGAAGCCGGTAACGCTTTTGCGCGCCGTCAGCAGGAGATGTTACTGACAGATGAGGTCGCACCTTACGCCATTACCGATAACGTACTGGCAGGGTCAACCGATGTGGGCGATGTCAGCTGGAAAATGCCGGTGGCACAGTGTTTCAGCCCCTGCTTTACCATCGGAACGCCTTTGCATACCTGGCAACTCGTGGCTCAGGGGCGAACCTCCATTGCTCATAAAGGCATGCTGCTGGCCGGAAAAGTGATGGGCGCAACCGCGCTAAATCTGCTCCAGGATGCAACGCTGCTGCAACAATGCCGGGAAAAGTTCGAACAACAAATCACCGAAAAGCCGTACGTGTGTCCGATTCCGGCAGGCGTGACACCGTCACCTTTAAAATAATAAAACACAAGACAACAACACAACACAACAACAGTCCCGAGGAACGCCCATGAGTATGTCTTCCATACCTTCGCATTCCCCATCCGGTAAGCTCTATGGCTGGGTTGAAAGGATCGGCAATAAAGTGCCGCACCCTTTCCTGCTTTTTATCTGGTTGATCGTGGTTTTGATGGTGGCGACAGCGGTGCTGTCCGCCTTTGATGTCAGCGTGCGCAGTCCGGCCGATGGCAGTATGGTGGCGGTCAAGAACCTGTTAAGTGTCGAAGGGTTGCACTGGTTCTTACCGAATGTGGTTAAAAACTTCAGCGGCTTCGCCCCGCTGGGGGCCATTCTGGCGCTGGTACTGGGCGCCGGGCTTGCCGAGCGTGTCGGTCTGTTACCGGCGCTGATGGTGAAAATGGCCTCCCACGTCAGCGCACGTTACGCCAGCTACATGGTGCTGTTTATCGCCTTCTTTAGCCACATCTCCTCTGATGCCGCGCTGGTGATCATGCCGCCCATGGGCGCTCTGATTTTCCTCGCCGTCGGACGCCATCCCGTGGCGGGTCTGCTGTCGGCGATTGCGGGCGTAGGCTGCGGCTTTACCGCCAACCTGCTGATCGTGACCACCGATGTCCTGCTCTCAGGCATCAGCACGGAGGCGGCCAAAACCATCGACACCGCGATGCACGTCAGCGTCATCGACAACTGGTACTTTATGGCCAGCTCGGTGGTCCTGCTGACCCTGGTGGGCGGACTGATTACCGATAAACTCATTGAGCCGCGTTTAGGGAAATGGGAAGGCCGAAGCGATGAGAAGCTGGAGACGCTAAGTAAAGAGCAACGCGTTGGCCTGCGCGTGGCAGGCGTGGTCTCGCTGGCGTTTATTGCCGCGGTCGCGCTGATGGTGGTACCGGAAAACGGCATCCTGCGCGATCCGGTTAAACATACCGTTCTCCCCTCGCCGTTTATTCAGGGCATTGTGCCGCTGATTATTCTGTTTTTCTTTGTCGTTTCGCTCGCCTATGGGATCGCCACCGGCAAAATTCGCCGTCAGGGCGATCTGCCGCAGCTGATGATCGAACCCATGAAAGAGATGGCGGGCTTTATTGTGATGGTGTTCCCGCTGGCGCAGTTCGTGGCGATGTTTAACTGGAGCAACATGGGCAAATTTATGGCCGTGGGTCTGACCGATGCGCTGGAAGCGGCGGGGTTAAGCGGCGTCCCGGCATTTGTCGGCCTTGCGCTGCTGTCGTCACTGCTGTGCATGTTTATCGCCAGCGGCTCGGCAATCTGGTCGATTCTGGCCCCCATCTTTGTGCCGATGTTTATGATGCTGGGGTTCCACCCGGCGTTTGCCCAGATCCTGTTCCGTATCGCAGACTCCTCCGTCATCCCGCTGGCACCGGTCTCACCGTTTGTTCCGCTGTTTTTAGGCTTCCTGCAGCGCTATAAACCAGAGGCAAAACTGGGTACCTACTATTCGCTGGTTTTACCCTATCCGCTTATCTTTTTAGGGGTATGGCTGGTGATGCTGGTGGCATGGTATCTTGTCGGTCTGCCGATTGGGCCGGGGATTTACCCAAGGCTGCACTAAAGGATTATCGATGCTGAGATTACTCGAAGATAAAATTGCCACGCCGCTTGGTCCACTGTGGGTGATTGCAGACGAGCAGTTCTGTCTGCGCGCCGTTGAGTGGGAAGAACACAGCGACAGGATGGACACGTTGCTCAACGTGCACTATCGCGCGCAGGGTTATGAACGTATCAGCGCCACCAACCCCGGCGGCCTGAGCGACAAACTGACGGCGTACTTCGAGGGCGATCTCAGCATCATTGACACCCTGCCGACCGCCACGGCAGGCACACCTTTCCAGCGCGAAGTCTGGCAGGCGCTGCGCAGTATTCCGTGCGGACAGGTCATGCATTACGGCCAGCTCGCCGGGCAACTCGGCCGTGCCGGTGCGGCCCGCGCGGTCGGCGCGGCAAATGGCGCTAACCCCGTCAGTATTGTGGTCCCCTGCCACCGCGTGATTGGCCGTAACGGCACCCTGACCGGCTATGCCGGTGGCGTGCAGCGCAAGGAGTGGTTACTGCGTCACGAGGGGTATCTCCTGCTCTAGTTTCCAGGCTTTTAGTGCTTAATTTTCTTCCGGTTAGGCTAAAAATCCATAATCAAGCTGTGGAATTTCAAGAAGATGGCAACAGGTTGCCGTCTCTTGTCCTTATTGATGGTTTGGCAGGCTTACGTACTTACCAAAAAGATGTTAAAATTGACCAATATCAATTAAGGCTTGAGCAAACCTATGATCCCGGAAAAGCGAATTATACGACGCATTCAGTCTGGCGGTTGTGCTATCCATTGCCAGGATTGCAGCATCAGCCAGCTCTGTATCCCGTTTACTCTGAATGAGCATGAACTCGATCAGCTTGATAATATCATCGAGCGCAAAAAGCCTATTCAGAAAGGGCAGACGCTGTTTAAAGCGGGAGACGAACTGAAATCGCTCTATGCTATCCGTTCTGGCACCATCAAAAGCTACACCATCACGGAACAGGGTGATGAGCAGATCACCGGCTTCCATCTGGCGGGTGACCTGGTTGGCTTTGATGCCATCGGTACTGGCCATCACCCGAGCTTTGCTCAGGCGCTGGAAACCTCAATGGTTTGCGAAATCCCGTTTGAAACGCTGGACGATCTCTCAGGTAAAATGCCCAATCTGCGTCAGCAGATGATGCGTCTGATGAGCGGTGAGATCAAAGGCGATCAGGACATGATTCTGCTGCTTTCTAAAAAGAATGCAGAAGAACGCCTGGCCGCGTTTATCTATAACCTCTCACGCCGCTTCGCGGAGCGCGGTTTTTCCCCGCGTGAATTCCGTCTGACCATGACGCGTGGCGATATCGGTAACTACCTGGGCCTGACCGTGGAAACCATTAGCCGCCTGCTGGGTCGTTTCCAGAAAAGCGGAATGCTGGCCGTTAAGGGTAAATACATTACCATCGAAAACGGTGAAGCTCTGGCCGTTCTTGCCGGTCACTCCCGCAACGTGGCATAACGCCCCCGCATGATTGATGCCAGGCCGATAAATTTTTATGATTTATTGGTCTGGTACGTCACCACTTCCGTTTCACCACGTTTCCCTGGCACCGCCCCACTCAGTCCCTGAAAGGTTCTTGTTGAGGTTATGAATTGAGAGAAAGTTTATTTTTCGTTTCAGTCGTTATCGCCTCAGTGACCTTCATATTCATCTGGATCATGCTTGTCGGGCCAATGAAGGGTGAAGAAAAAACCTACGTACAGGATTCAACGACGTTTGCGATTGCGGTGATGGTACTGCTGCTGATTGCCTTTATCGCGGTAACGACAACGGTTCTTTTTCTGTGACAGATTTTCATGATTTATTGATCTGACAAAAACTTCCCCCCTGTTTCATTCAAGATATATAGGTTACTCTTTTAATTACAGACTGTGGTGACAGTAGTAAGGAGACCTGTATGGCAAAGTATCAAAACATGCTGGTGGCTATCGATCCTAACCAGGACGATCAGCCGGCATTACGACGTGCTGTGTATCTACATCAACGGATTGGTGGCAAAATCAAAGCGTTTTTGCCGATCTATGACTTCTCATATGAGATGACCACCCTTCTGTCGCCTGACGAACGCACCGCAATGCGTCAGGGAGTGATCAGCCAGCGTACCGCGTGGATCCGTGAACAGGCCAAATATTACCTGGAAGCGGGTGTTCCTATCGATATTAAAGTGGTCTGGCATAACCGACCTTTCGAAGCCATTATCCAGGAAGTGGTCGCCGGTGGGCACGACCTGTTGCTGAAAATGGCGCACCAGCATGACAAGCTGGAATCCGTGATCTTTACCCCTACCGACTGGCACCTGCTGCGTAAATGCCCTTGCCCGGTGTGGATGGTAAAAGACCAGCCGTGGCCAGAAGGCGGCAAGGCCGTCGTGGCAGTCAACCTGGCGAGCGAGGAGGATTACCACAATTCGCTCAATGAAAAGCTGGTCAAGGAGACGATCCAGCTTGCCGAGCAGGTTAACCACACTGAAGTCCATCTGGTGGGCGCTTACCCGGTAACACCGATTAATATTGCCATCGAGCTGCCTGAATTTGACCCGAGCGTGTATAACGATGCGATCCGGGGGCAGCACCTGCTGGCCATGAAGGCGTTACGCCAGAAATTCAGCATCGATGAGAAAATGACACATGTGGAAAAAGGGTTGCCTGAAGAGGTGATCCCGGATTTAGCAGAACATCTGCAGGCGGGGATTGTGGTACTGGGTACCATTGGCCGGACCGGTATTTCTGCCGCGTTCCTGGGCAATACCGCCGAACAGGTGATCGACCATCTGCGCTGTGACCTGCTGGTCATCAAGCCGGATGAGTATCAGACACCGGTTGAACTGGACGACCCGGAAGACGACTAAGTTCAGACATAAAAAAACCGCCGTTTCCGGCGGTTTTTTTTGTCGCTGATTTACAGCGATTTCAGAATCGCATCGACACTGGCTTTTGCATCGCCAAACAGCATGTGCGTGTTCTCTTTGAAGAACAGCGGGTTCTGAACCCCTGCATAACCGGTATTCATAGAACGTTTGAAGACAATCACGTTCTGCGCCTTCCACACTTCCAGAACCGGCATACCGGCGATTGGGCTACGCGGATCGTCCTGCGCCGCCGGGTTAACGGTGTCGTTGGCACCAATAACCAGGACGGTGTCGGTATCGGTGAAATCATCGTTGATCTCATCCATCTCCAGCACGATGTCGTAAGGCACTTTCGCTTCCGCCAGCAGCACGTTCATGTGGCCTGGCAGACGCCCCGCTACCGGGTGAATGCCAAAGCGAACCTTGATACCACGCGCACGCAGCTTCTCGGTGATCTCCGCAACCGGATACTGAGCCTGCGCCACCGCCATGCCGTAGCCTGGGGTAATGATGACCGAGTGTGAGTTTTTCAGCATCTCTGCGGTATCTTCCGCGGTGATCTCACGGTGCTCACCCACTTCTTCGTCAGAACCGGTTGAGGAGCCATCAGAACCAAAGCCACCCGCGATAACGCTGATAAACGAACGGTTCATCGCCTTACACATGATGTAAGACAGGATCGCACCAGAAGAACCGACCAGCGCACCGGTGACGATCAACAGATCGTTGCTCAGCATGAAGCCAGCTGCCGCCGCGGCCCAACCGGAGTAGGAGTTCAGCATGGAGACAACCACTGGCATATCGGCACCACCAATGGAGGCCACCAGGTGCCAGCCAAAGGCCAGAGCAATCAGGGTCATCACCAGTAACGCCAGCACCTGCAGGCCCACGCTTTCAGTGCGCACGAAGACCACCAGCAGCACAAAGGACACGACCAGCGCCGCCAGGTTCAGCTTGTGACGGTTTGGCAGCATCAGCGGTTTAGAAGAGATCTTACCGCGCAGTTTGCCGAACGCGACAATTGAGCCGGTGAAGGTCACCGCACCAATGAAGATGCCGAGGAACACTTCCGTCAGATGAATGTTGACCAGAATCGGTTCCAGACCGGGTGTGTGGTACAGATAGCTGTTGAAGCCCACCAGCACCGCCGCCAGCCCCACGAAGCTGTGCAGAATGGCTACCAGCTCCGGCATCTCGGTCATTTCAACGCGTTTCGCCAGGCGAATACCAATCGCGCCACCGATGATCATCGCCACCAGGATCCATGCAACGTTGCCGGTGTCCGGCCCGAAGATGGTGGCAATCAGCGCAATCGCCATCCCGGCGATACCAAAGTTATTTCCCTGCTGAGACGTTTCGTGTTTGGAAAGTCCCGCCAGACTGAAAATAAACAGGATTGCAGCAACAATGTATGCGGCTGTGACTAATCCTCCAGACATATGCTACCCCTTAGCCTTTACGAAACATTTTCAGCATGCGCTGAGTCACGGTGAACCCACCGAAAATATTGATACTGGCGATCAGCACCGCGATAAAGCTCAGGAAGCTTACCCAGCCGCCGTGGCCAATCTGCAGCAGCGCCCCGACCACGATAATCCCGGAGATGGCGTTAGTGACCGACATCAGTGGCGTATGCAGCGCATGGGAGACATTCCACACGACGTAGTACCCCACCACACACGAGAGCGCGAAGACGGTAAAGTGGCCGAGGAATTCTTTCGGCGCGACATCTGCCAGCCAGCCAAACAGAATAATGACCAGCGCCATGATCGCGTATTTGCGCCACGGAGAAGCCGGTTTAGCTGGCTCTTTAGGCTCAGGTGCCGCTTTCGGTGCCGCCTGAGGCTGCGCGGACACCTGAATCGGTGGCGCAGGCCAGGTGATTTCACCTTCACGCACCACCGTTACGCCACGCACAACAACATCGTCAAAATCAACGGTGATGTTGCCGTCTTTCTCTTTGCAGAGCAGTTTCAGCAGGTTAACAAGGTTGGTACCGTACAGCTGAGAAGACTGCGTTGGCAGACGGCCCGGCAAATCGGTATACCCGATCACCTTCACGCCGTTAGCAGTGGTGGTCACCTGATTTGGCACGGTGTATTCACAGTTGCCACCGTTCTGCGACGCCAGGTCCACAATCACGCTGCCCGACTTCATTGAGTCAACCATCTCACGGGTAATTAGCTTCGGCGCGGGTTTACCGGGGATAAGCGCGGTAGTGACAATGATGTCGACATCTTTGGCCTGCGCGGCGAAGAGTTCCATTTCCGCTTTGATAAAGGCTTCGGACATGACCTTCGCGTAACCGTCACCGCTGCCCGCTTCTTCCTTGAAGTCCAGCTCAAGGAATTCGGCACCCATACTTTGGACTTGTTCTTTTACTTCAGGACGGGTGTCAAAAGCGCGTACGATAGCGCCCAGGCTGTTTGCCGCGCCGATAGCCGCAAGACCCGCCACGCCCGCGCCAATCACCATCACTTTCGCCGGAGGCACTTTCCCTGCCGCGGTGATCTGACCGGTAAAGAAGCGACCAAACTCATGCGCCGCCTCAACAATCGCGCGGTAACCGGCGATATTCGCCATGGAACTTAAGGCATCCAGCGACTGCGCGCGCGAAATACGCGGCACGGAGTCCATGGCCATCACGGTCACGCCACGTGCTGCCAGCTTCTCCATCAACTCAGGATTCTGTGCAGGCCAGATGAAGCTCACCAGCGTCGTGCCAGGATTCAGCAGTTCAATCTCGCTCTCTTCCGGCGCATTAACCTTGAGAATAACGGGCGACTGCCAGACTTCAGCACCGTCCACCACTTCCGCGCCAGCCTGAATAAAGGCCTCGTCATCGAAACTCGCCAGTTTGCCCGCGCCGCGTTCAACTGCGACGGTAAAACCCAGTTTAAGCAGTTGCTCCACCGTTTTCGGTGTTGCCGCTACGCGGGTTTCATTGGCTAACCGTTCTTTTGGTACCCCAATACGCATAGTTTTCCCTTCCATCGGTTTTTGATGATGGTTTGTCGATAAATGCCCGCGGTTTGTATCAACTTTCGCCAGCAGGACAGCGACGACATATGATTAACCCCAGAAAATAAAACAGTAACAAACTTTCTATAACCTACTGAAAATAACGCCCGTGATCTACCGCCAGAAAACACTATTTCTTACTTTATCTGTGAAAAATAAGTGATCTGCGTCGCTGACAGTGATATTTACCTTAAATTCATCGTTGAGACCGATAAATAGCGCAAGCGAAGCGGTAAAAACATGATATAGCGCCATTAGAGAACAACTTATTAACATTAAATTAACTTGTAAAAGTCATAAGCTTTATCAGTTTTGCTTGTCAGACGCCTGTTTTTTCAACATATCACTAAATGTTATCAAATCAGATGATTCAGTGAGCACAGGCTGTGAAAAATGGCGCAGACAGCGACGGGTTTTAAATGCCATAATCGGGACCGTCTCAAATTAACAACAATACCAGTACATGGTTTGCGCAAGGCGAAGGATTATTTTTATGAAGCTTAAGAACACACTCCTGGCGTCCGCACTTCTCTCCGCGACCGCCCTGTCTGCGAATGCCGCGACAGAGTTAACGCCGGAGCAAGCGGCAGCGTTAAAACCTTTTGACCATACGGTCATTGTGGGTCGTTATAATTCTATTGGCGATGCCGTCGCCGCCGCATCAAAAGCCGCCGATAAAAACGGTGCGGCCTCGTTTTACGTTGTTGATCAGTCTGACTCCGGCAACAGCGGTAACCAGCGCGTGACGATTGCGCTGTATAAAGACAATGCGCCGAAAGCTGACGCACCGAAAAACCGCGTGATTAACGGCGTCGTTGAATTACCGAAAGATCAGGCGATTGAGCTGGAACCTTATGACACCGTCACCGTGCAGGGCTTCTATCGCAGCCAGCCTGAAGTGAACGATGCCATTACCAAAGCCGCAAAAGAAAAAGGCGCGTACTCTTTCTTTATCGTGCGTCAGGTCGATGCTAACCAGGGTGGCAACCAGCGCATTACTGCGTTCATCTATAAAGAAGATGCGAAGAAACGCGTTCTGCAAAGCCCGGACGCTATTCCTGCTGATTCCGAAGCGGGTCGTGCGGCGATAGCGAAAGGCGGTGAAGAAGCGAAGAAAGTGGAAATTCCAGGCGTAGCCACCTCTGCCGCACCAAGCGCTGAAGTGGGCCGTTTCTTCGAAACACAATCCACCAAAGGTGGCCGTTACTCCGTTACCCTGCCAGACGGAACCAAAATTGAAGAGCTGAACAAAGCCACTGCAGCGCAGATGGTGCCGTTCGACAGCATTAAATTTACCGGCAACTACGGCAACATGACGGAAGTCTCTTATCAGGTCGCGAAACGTGCGGCGAAGAAAGGGGCGAAGTATTACCACATCACCCGCCAGTGGCAGGAACGTGGTAACAACGTGACCATCAGCGCCGACCTGTACAAGTAACAGAACGGTTGATCCGAGGCGGCGCAATGCCGCCTTTTTTGTTACTTTTTTTTGAAATTCGGCCCCACGTCATTGCATGCTCTCGTGACACTCCGTAAAATCCCGCGCCTTAGTGTGATCCACCATTTTTATGCGCCTGTGCGAAATAATTATTCTGGATTTGGACCTTTCATAACAGGAAGCCAATGGAAAAGAAACTAGGCTTGAGTGCTTTGACTGCACTCGTTTTGAGCTCAATGCTGGGTGCGGGCGTGTTCAGCTTACCGCAGAATATGGCGGCGGTCGCAAGCCCTGCCGCACTGCTTATAGGGTGGGGCATCACGGGTGCCGGGATTTTGCTGCTGGCGTTCGCAATGCTGCTGCTGACCCGCATCCGCCCGGATCTGGATGGGGGGATTTTCACTTACGCCCGTGAAGGTTTCGGCGAACTGATTGGCTTCTGTTCCGCATGGGGCTACTGGCTGTGTGCGGTCATCGCAAACGTCTCCTACCTGGTGATCGTCTTTTCGGCGCTCAGTTTCTTTACCGATACCCCTGAACTGCGGTTCTTTGGCGACGGCAATACCTGGCAGTCCATTGTGGGCGCCTCGGTACTGCTGTGGGTTGTTCACTGGCTGATTCTACGTGGCGTACAGACGGCGGCCAGCATTAACCTGGTGGCAACCCTGGCCAAACTGGTTCCGCTCGGCCTGTTTATCGTGCTGGCCTTTATGGCGTTCCGTCTCGATGTGTTCAGTCTCGATTTCAGCGGTGTCGCGCTGGGCGTACCGGTCTGGGAGCAGGTCAAAAACACCATGCTGATCACCCTGTGGGTCTTCATCGGTGTTGAAGGGGCCGTCGTGGTCTCTGCCCGGGCGCGGAATAAGCGCGATGTGGGTCGCGCCACGCTGCTGGCGGTACTGGCGGCGCTGGGCGTGTATCTGATGGTGACGCTGCTGTCGCTGGGGGTGGTCGCGCGTCCTGAGCTGGCCGAAATGCGTAACCCGTCGATGGCGGGCCTGATGGTGAAAATGTTCGGACCGTGGGGTGACGTGGTGATTGCCGCGGGGCTGATTATCTCCGTGTGTGGCGCGTACCTGAGCTGGACCATTATGGCGGCAGAAGTGCCGTTCCTGGCCGCAACGCACAAAGCATTTCCACGCCTGTTTGCTCGTCAAAACAAAAACAGCGCGCCGTCGGCCTCACTCTGGCTGACCAACATCAGCGTTCAGGTCTGTCTGGTGCTGATCTGGCTCACAGGTTCAGACTATAACACTCTGCTGACCATCGCCTCGGAGATGATTCTGGTACCCTATTTCTTAGTGGGTGCGTATCTGTTAAAAATCGCCACACGTCCGGCGCACTATGTGGTGGGTGTCGGAGCCTGTATTTACGGCCTGTGGTTGTTGTATGCTTCCGGGCCTATGCATCTGCTGCTGTCGGTGGTGTTGTATGCACCGGGCCTGCTGGTGTTTATCTACGCCCGCCGCACGCATCAGTTAGAGAACGCGCTTAGACGCCGTGAGATGGCCTTAATCGGGCTGTTACTGGTTGCTGCCGTACCGGCAACCTGGATGTTAATGGGATAGAATCGCCTTTCCCATTGTTGAACTGAAAAGGAGAACACGATGGGAAACGCGCAGCAACGCCCAATACTGATTACTGGTGGAGGCCGTCGTATCGGCCTCGCCCTTGCCCATCACTTTCTCAATCTTCGCCATCCGGTCATCATCAGTTACCGCAGCGAATATCCCTCGATTGAGGGGCTACGCAAAGCCGGTGCGATCTGCATTCAGGCCGATTTCTCAACCGATGACGGTATTCTGGCCTTCGCTGAAAAAGTAAAATCTACCACCCCCGGGCTGCGCGCCATTATCCATAATGCCAGCGCCTGGCTTCCCGAAAAATCCGGTACGCCACTCAGCGAAACGCTCTCCTGCATGCTGCAGATCCACGTCAATGCGCCCTATCTGCTGAACCATGCCCTGCTCGACCTGTTGCGCGGTCACGGACATGCGGCGGGTGATATTATTCATTTCACCGATTACGTCGTGGAGCGCGGCAGCGACAAGCACATCGCCTATGCGGCCAGTAAAGCTGCACTCGATAACATGACGCGCTCGTTCGCCCGTAAACTTGCCCCTGAAGTTAAGGTGAACGCCATCGCCCCGGCGATGATTTTATTCAACGAAGACGATGATGCGGAGTATCGCCAGCAGGCGCTAAATAAATCGCTGATGAAAATTGCGCCAGGTGAAAAAGAGGTTATCGATCTTATCGATTATCTGCTCACCAGTTGCTATGTCACTGGCAGAACCTTTGCCGTGGACGGCGGTCGACCGCTGCGCTAGTGAAAGCGGCTCCAGAAGAAGATAAGCACCCAGGCGCTGAGTCCCCAGCAGACAACGGCCCCGCTCAGCGCCAGGGGAAGTCGCATAAAACCGGTGAAGTACCAGAGCGAAAGCAGATAGAGAAAATAAGGGATGATCGACCACATCCCGAACACGATGGTCGTACGCAATGCTTCCGTGCCTCGTTCTGAGGCGACAATATAGTGCGCTATTAACGCAAAGGTCGGGAAGAGTGGGATCAGCCCGGCAATATAATAATTCCTGGTTTTAGCCAGAACACCAATCAGTAACACCACCAGCGCACCCAACGCGGCTTTTATCACCAGCCCCATCTTTTTCCCTATAACAATCAAATAACACTATGAGCCAGAATAACGGAACTGGCGTTAATTATGAAAGATTAATGGAACGTTAAGGTTGTGCGGTGTATGTTGGCTTTTTTCACGATAACAGACGTTGTATGAATAAGATTGTTTATGTTGAAGACGAGCCCGAAGTGGGGCAATTGATTGCCGCCTATCTGGGTAAGCATGATATGGACGTCATTGTTGAGCCTCGTGGCGATCGTGCCGAAGAGGTGGTCTTACGTGAAAACCCGGACCTGGTGCTGCTGGACATTATGCTGCCCGGCAAAGATGGCATGACGGTCTGCCGCGATCTGCGCGCCCGGTGGGAGGGGCCTATCGTGCTGCTGACCTCGCTGGACAGCGACATGAACCATATTTTGTCACTCGAAATGGGTGCCAATGACTACATTCTGAAAACCACGCCCCCTGCCGTCCTCCTTGCTCGTCTGCGCCTTCATTTACGCCAGCGTGCCAGCGTTGAACGAGAAGCGCCTGCTCAGTCGCTGACCCCGCACAAAGCGATGCGTTTTGGTACCTTGTCTATTGATCCGATTAACCGTCAGGTTCTGCTTTCTGGCGAGCTTATCGCCCTTTCCACCGCAGATTTTGACCTGCTCTGGGAACTGGCAACCCACGCCGGGCAGATCATGGACCGCGATGCATTACTGAAAAACCTTCGCGGCGTCAGCTACGACGGAATGGATCGCAGCGTTGACGTGGCTATTTCGCGCCTGCGTAAAAAACTGCAGGATAATGCCACTGAGCCGTACCGCATTAAAACCGTGCGTAACAAGGGCTATCTGTTCGCGCCTCACGCCTGGGAAACCTGATGCCGGTTCCCCGAACGAGACTGTTTAAAACATTACGCAGACGAGGTCTGACAGTTGCATAAAATAAGAACACTCAGCCTGATCTGCTGTTTTGGGTTAACCGGGTGCGTTGTCGCAGATATGGATTCAAGTCATTATGACTATGTTCCGTATATTCAGACTATCCAGAATCCCTGGACCCCGGGCCATACCAATGTGCAACAACGCCGTGAGGATTTGTACGCCTGCGGCGTTGATCGAAAGTATTCGCTCAATTCATGGGACGAAAACTTCAGTCGTAACCGCCTGCTGCCGGGCGAAACGATAGAACAGCAAGATTCCAGGATCAAAAAAATAGAAGACTGTATGAAATCAAAAGGGTACGTTCTGTGGGATTACTCACAATGCGGGCCCCGTAAAAAACCGAGCGGTATGTGTAACTAGTTTGGGTTTGCGTGTTTGTCTTCGACGCAGGTTGTTAACGTATTGATTTTCGGTGAGATTGAATGAAAAAGCTGTTTGTACAGTTTTATCTCCTGCTGTTTGTCTGCTTCCTGGTGATGACCATGCTGGTTGGGCTGGTCTATAAATTCACCGCCGAACGTGCGGGCAGGCAGTCACTGGATGATTTAATGAAAAGCTCGCTCTACCTGATGCGCAGCGAGCTGCGAGAGATCCCGCCACACGACTGGGCCAAGACCTTAAAAGAGCTGGATCTGAACCTGTCGTTTGATCTGCGCATCGAGCCGATGAAGGATTTCGATTTAGAGCCACCCGCCATGCAGCGACTGCGTGACGGGGACATTGTGGCGCTGGATGAGAAATATACCTTTATCCAGCGCATTCCACGGAGCCATTACGTTCTGGCCGTGGGGCCGGTACCTTATCTCTATTATCTGCATCAGATGCGCCTGCTGGACCTTGCCCTGCTGGCTTTCATTGCCATTTCGCTCGCGTTCCCGGTCTTTATCTGGATGAGGCCACACTGGCAGGACATGCTGAAACTGGAATCAGCTGCGCAACGTTTTGGTGACGGGCATTTTACCGAGCGCATTCACTTCGACAGCGGTTCCAGCTTCGAGCGTCTTGGCGTGGCGTTTAACCAGATGGCTGATAACATCAATGCGCTGATTATCAGTAAAAAACAGCTCATTGACGGAATTGCTCACGAGCTGCGTACGCCGCTGGTACGCCTGCGCTATCGGCTGGAGATGAGCGAAAACCTGACGGAGGCCGAGTCTCAGGCGCTGAACCGCGACATTGGTCAGCTTGAGGGCCTCATTGAGGAGCTCCTGACCTACGCGCGCCTCGATCGCCCGCAAAACGAACTGAACCTCAGTACGCCGGACCTGCCCGGCTGGTTACAAACCCATATTGATGATGTCCAGAGCGTAAACCCGCAACGTACCCTGCTGACACACGTCACGCCCGGCGATTATGGCGCACTGGATATGCGTCTGATGGAACGTGTGCTGGATAATCTGATGAACAACGCCATGCGCTATAGCGAGAGCACGCTGCAGATTGGCTTAGATTTACAGGGTAGTCAGGCCTGTCTGACGGTTGAGGATGACGGACCGGGCATCGCCCCGGAAGCGCGTGAAACGGTGTTTGAGCCGTTTGTACGCCTCGACCCCAGCCGCGATCGTGCCACGGGGGGATGTGGCCTCGGGCTGGCAATTGTTTACTCCATTGCGCAGGCGATGGGCGGCACGGTGCATTGTGAAGAGAGCGCACTCGGCGGCGCGCGCTTCTGCTTTAGCTGGCCGGTATATCACAACATCACCCTTCCCGTCCCTGCCTGACCTTTATCGCACGCTGGCCTGACCCGGCGTGCTGTGCTATATGATAAGTATGTTGTAACTAATGAAGAGTTATCATGGCGACGTACGATCTCATCGAAAGGCTGAACAGCACGTTCCGCGACATTGAACACGAGTTACTGACCCTGACCGAACGTTTGCAGACCTGCCGTCTGTTAGCCGCGCGGGTCTTTACCCTGCCGGATGTGGTGAAAGGCGCTGAACACGACCCGCTGGAAACCATAGAGGTACAGCAGCATATCGGCAAAGCGGCGCTGGAACTGACGCTGCGGCACTACCGTCGCCTGTTTATCCAGCAGCAGTCAGAAAACCGCAGCAGTAAGGCGGCCGTTCGTCTGCCGGGCGTAATCTGCCTGCAAACTGATGCAACAACGCGAGAAGCGCTGGAAAACCAGATTGCGCATATCAACACGCTTAAGGCGACGTTTGAAAAGATCATCACTGAAGAGTCGGGTCTGGCCCCTGCCGCCCGTTTTGAATGGGTACACCGACAGCTACCGGGATTAATCACCCTGAATGCCTACCGTACGCTGACGGTACTGCGTCATCCCGCCACGCTTCGCTTCGGCTGGGCCAACAAGCACATCATTAAAAACTTCACCCGGGATGACATTCTGGCGCAGCTGGAAAAGAGTCTGAAGGCACCGCGGACTGTCGCACCGTGGTCACGCGAGCAGTGGATTGAACGGCTTGAGCAGGAGTACCACAGCATCGCCTCACTGCCGGCGAATACTCGGCTTAAGATTAAGCGTCCGGTGAAGGTGCAGCCTATCGCGCGCGTCTGGTATTCCGGCCAGCAAAAGCAGGTACAGTATGCCTGCCCGACGCCGCTGATCGCACTGTATGATGCCGATCAGGGGGCCATTGTGCCGGATATTGGCGAACTGCTGAATTACGATGCTGAAAATGTCCAGCATCGTTACAGACCTCAGGCGCAACCGCTGCAGCTGATTATTCCGCGGCTGCACCTGTATGTGGCGCAGTGATTATTTCAGGCTGCCGACCATCGATTCCGGGCGTACCCATGCATCAAACTCAGCCTCCGTCAGGTAACCCAATGCCAGAGCGGAGGCTTTCAGCGTCAGCCCCTCTTTATGCGCTTTTTTCGCAATCTCGGCGGCTTTGTCGTAGCCGATATGGGTATTCAGCGCGGTCACCAGCATCAACGACTCATTGAGCAACTGGCTGATGCGCTCGCGGTTTGGCTCAAGGCCTGACGCACAGTGCTCGTTGAAACTCTCCATACCGTCCGCCAGCAGGCGTATGGACTGAAGCACGTTATGAATCACCATCGGCCGATAGACGTTCAGCTCAAAGTTACCGGATGCGCCGCCCATGTTAACGGCAACGTCGTTACCCATTACCTGGCAGCAGAGCATAGTCATGGCTTCACACTGGGTTGGGTTTACTTTGCCCGGCATGATAGAGCTACCCGGCTCGTTTTCCGGAATGCTAATTTCACCGATACCGCAACGGGGACCCGAGGCCAGCCAGCGCACATCATTGGCGATTTTCATCAACGATGCTGCCAGCCCCTTGAGGGCTCCGTGGGTATGAACCAGCGCATCACAGGTGGCCAGCGCTTCAAACTTATTCGGCGCCGTGATAAACGGCTGCCCGGTGATGGCCGCCAGCTCGTAGGCAACGCGCACCGCATATTCCGGATGGGTATTTAACCCCGTACCGACCGCCGTTCCGCCCAGCGCCAGCTCTGCAAGATGCGGCAGGCTGTACTCGATGTGCTTGAGGTTATGTTCTAACATTGCCACCCAGCCGGAAATCTCCTGGCCGAGCGTCAGCGGCGTGGCATCCTGCAGGTGAGTACGTCCTATTTTGACGATATCGCTGAAAGCCTGCGCCTTCTCGCCAAGGGTGGTTTTAAGCACGTTGAGCTGCGGGATCAGCTGTTCACGAAGCGCAATCACCGCCGCCACGTGCATCGCCGTCGGGAAGACGTCGTTCGAACTTTGGCTTTTGTTTACGTCATCGTTCGGGTGAACCTTACGCTCCATACCGCGCACGCCGCCCAGCAGTTCGCTTGCCCGGTTCGCCAGCACTTCGTTCATATTCATGTTGCTCTGGGTGCCAGAACCGGTCTGCCAGATGGCGAGGGGGAATTCATCGGGATGCTTGCCGGCCAGCACTTCATCGGCAGCAGTGATAATCGCGGTGGCCTTATCTGCCGCCAGCAGGCCTAAATCCTGATTCACTTTGGCGGCCGCACGTTTAGTGAGCGCCAGCGCCTGAATCAGCGAGACGGGCATTTTCTCGGTCGAAATACGGAAATGTTCCAGCGAACGCTGGGTTTGCGCGCCCCATAGCTTGTCAGCCGGGACATCGATCGCGCCCATTGAGTCTTTCTCACGGCGTACCGTAGTCATTACTTTCTCCTTGATAACACTGTCGGGATTGCTCACATGCTTCAGAGATAAGTATTGATTGCTTTACAGAAAAGATATGGCGCTTTGTGCGCTCTTTGATGTGCCGGGTGACGTGAACGCCACCCGGCTATAGTAGATTACTTCACACACGCCGAACATTGAGAGGACTGGATCTGCCTGAAGAAGTCGTTGCCTTTGTCATCCACAAGGATAAACGCCGGGAAATCTTCCACTTCAATTTTCCAGATAGCTTCCATACCCAGTTCCGGATATTCAATGCACTCAAGGCTCTTGATGCTGCCCTGCGCGAGTACGGCAGCCGGACCGCCGATGCTGCCCAAGTAGAAGCCACCGTGTTTATGGCAGGCATCCGTCACCTGCTGGCTACGGTTTCCTTTTGCCAGCATGATCATGCTGCCGCCGTTGGCCTGCAGCTGGTCAACATACGAGTCCATACGGCCTGCGGTGGTCGGGCCTAACGAGCCAGAGGCGTAGCCTTCTGGCGTTTTGGCCGGGCCTGCGTAGTAAATCGGGTGATCTTTGATGTACTGCGGCAGCCCTTCACCATTGTCCAGACGCTCTTTCAGTTTCGCGTGAGCGATGTCACGACCAACGATGATGGTTCCGTTAAGAGAGAGACGGGTCGACACCGGATACTGAGACAGCTGCGCCAGAATCTCTTTCATCGGACGGTTCAGGTCAACGTGAACGGCTTCACCCTCGCCCGCTTTGCGCAACGCTTCAGGAATGTACTTCCCTGGGTTATTCTCCAGTTTTTCGATCCAGACGCCTTCGCGGTTGATCTTCGCCTTGATGTTACGATCCGCAGAACAGGAGACCCCCATCCCAACCGGGCAGGAGGCACCGTGGCGCGGCAGACGGATCACACGCACATCATGGGCAAAATATTTGCCGCCGAACTGCGCACCCAGGCCAAGGTTACGCGCTTCTTCCAGCAGTTCCTGTTCGAGCTGAACATCGCGGAACGCCTGGCCGTGCTCGTTCCCTTCGGTAGGCAGGCCGTCGTAGTATTTGGTCGACGCCAGCTTCACCGTTTTCAGGGTGCTCTCTGCTGACGTACCGCCAATCACAAAGGCAATATGGTACGGCGGGCAGGCAGCGGTGCCGAGCGTGCGCATTTTCTCAACCAGGTAATTCTTCAGCTTGCCCGGTGTGAGCAGCGCTTTGGTTTCCTGGTAGAGATAGGTTTTGTTCGCTGAACCACCACCTTTGGCGATGCAGAGGAATTTGTATTCATCACCGTCCACGCTATACAGGTCAATCTGCGCAGGCAGGTTTGTGCCCGTGTTGACCTCTTTGTACATATCCAGCGCCGCGTTTTGCGAGTAGCGCAGGTTGTCTTCGGTGTAGGTGTTGTACACGCCGTGCGCCAGCGCCGCTTCGTCGCCGCCGCCGGTCCAGACGCGCTGGCCTTTTTTACCCACAATGATGGCCGTGCCGGTGTCCTGGCAGGTAGGTAAAATACCTTTCGCCGCGATATCCGAGTTACGCAGGAACTGCAGGGCGACGTATTTGTCGTTTTCGCTGGCCTGCGGGTCGCTCAGGATATCGGCAACCTGCTGCTGGTGCGCAGGGCGGAGCATAAACGAGGCGTCGTGGAAAGCCTGCTGCGCCAGTAACGTCAGCGCCTGCGGATCGACCTTGAGGATCTCCTGCCCTTCGAATTCAGCGACGGAGACGTGATCGCGGGTTAACAGGTAATATTCGGTTTGATCCTTACTGAGGGGGAAAGGATCCTGATAATGAAAGGGTTTGTTCGACATTGTTCTCTCACTTACTGCTTCAGTCTGATTATTTGGGCAGATGTTCCGCTGCCCGCTTAAAAGCGAGTCAGCTTATCCTACACAATTTTTTAACAAAAACTGAGACTAGTACGACTTTTTACATCCACAGGTTACTTCCATGTGGTTTATTGCTTTAATACCCGGAGTTAATTCCACCATTGAATCAGGGCTTGATAATGCAAAAACTCATTAACTCAGTGCAAAACTACGCCTGGGGAAGTAAAACTGCGTTAACGGATCTCTACGGTATCGCGAACCCAAACAACCTGCCAATGGCAGAACTGTGGATGGGTGCGCACCCGAAGAGCAGCTCAAAAATTGAAGACGCAAGCGGCCAGGTTCGCTCTCTGCGCGACGTGATTGATGCCGACAAAGCCACCCTGCTGGGTGACAAGGTTGCCAGCCGTTTTGGTGAGCTGCCGTTCCTGTTTAAAGTGCTGTGCGCCGACCAGCCGCTCTCGATCCAGGTGCACCCGAATAAAAAAGCCTCTGAGATGGGCTTTGCGAAAGAGAACGCGGCCGGTATTCCGTTAGATGCCGCCGAGCGTAACTACAAAGATCCTAACCACAAGCCGGAACTGGTCTTTGCGCTGACCCCCTTCCTGGCGATGAACGCGTTTCGCGAGTTCTCAGAAATCATCTCCCTGCTGCAGCCGGTGGCGGGTGCTAACAACGCTATCGCTCACTTCCTGGAAAACCCGAATGCAGCAGGCCTGAGCCAGCTTTTCGCCAGCCTGCTGAACATGCAGGGAGAAGAGAAATCTCACGCCCTGGCGGTGCTGAAAGCAGCGCTGGACAGCCAGCACGGTGAGCCGTGGGATACCATCCGCCTGATTTCTGAATTCTACCCGGACGACAGCGGCCTGTTCTCCCCTCTGCTGCTGAACGTGGTGAAGCTGAACCCGGGCGAGGCGATGTTCCTGTTTGCTGAAACCCCGCACGCCTACCTGCAGGGCGTGGCGCTGGAGGTGATGGCCAACTCAGACAACGTACTGCGTGCAGGCCTGACGCCGAAATACATTGATATCCCTGAGCTGGTTGCCAACGTGAAGTTTGAGGCGAAGCCTGCGGATCACCTGCTGACTCAGCCTGTTAAACAGGGTGCGGAGCTGGACTTCCCGATCCCGGTGGATGATTTTGCCTTCTCACTGCATGACCTGAGTCCGGCAGAAACCGCCATCGCGCAGGAGAGCGCAGCAATCCTGTTCTGCGTTGAGGGTGAAGCAACGCTGCATAAAGGTGGCGAACGTCTGGTGCTCAAGCCAGGCGAATCGGCATTTGTAGCGGCAAACGAGTCGCCGGTGAGCGTGAGCGGTACCGGTCGTCTGGCGCGTGTTTTTAATAAGCTATAAGCACTTACTGAATTTTTTAACAACTCTTGCTAAGCTAGTTGAAGACTTTACATCACCGGGCGGTTTCTACCGCCTGGTTTCATTTTAGGGATAGTCGCAATGAAAAAATCGGTCGTAGCGGTAGGAGTGATTGTAGCGTTAGGCGTGGTCTGGACAGGTGCCTCCTGGTTTACCGGGAAACAGCTGGAAAGCCGTCTGGCTGAGATGGTGGCACAGGCTAACGGAGAGCTTAAGCGTGGCGCGCCGGAAGCAGGCGTGGAGCTTGCCTACCAGAATTATCAGCGTGGTATCTTTACCAGCCATATGCAGGTGGTTGTCAAGCCTGTTGCCGGTAATGAAAATGGCTGGCTGAAACCGGGCCAAAGCGTGGTGCTGGATGAAGTGGTCAGCCACGGTCCGTTCCCGCTGGCACAGTTAACGTCTTTTAACCTGATCCCGTCGATGGCGTCTGTTCACACTGTACTGGTGGATAACGACTTAACCAAACCTCTGTTTGATCTGGCAAAGAACGAGTCACCTTTCGAGGTTAACACCCGCATCAGCTACGCCGGTGACACACGTTCCAGTATCGATCTGAAAGCACTGAACTACGAGAAAGATAACGAGAAAGTGACCTTTAGCGGGGGGAATTTCAAGGTTGATGCTGACCGCGATGGAAATGTCTTCTCCCTGACCGGTGAAGCAGAGAGCGGCCTGATCAATGCCGTCAATGAATACGGTCAAAAGGTTCAGCTGACGTTCAATAACCTGAAAGCCGACGGCGACAGCAAGATGACCGATTTTAAAGAGCGTATCGGTAATCAGAAACTCTCTTTTGACAAGATTGCTATCGCGGTTGAAGGGAAAGAGATGGCCGTGCTGGAAGGCATGGAGGTGGACGGCAAATCCGACGTGTCTAAAGACGGTAAGAGCATCAATACCCAACTGGATTACGCCCTGAAGAGCCTGAAAGTGCAGAACCAGGATCTCGGGACCGGCAAACTGTCGCTGAAGATTGGCAATATCGACGGTCAGGCGTGGCATGAATTTAGCCAGAAATACAGCAAAGAGAGCCAGGCACTGCTGAGCAATGCCGCGCTGCAGCAGAATCCGGAAGTTTACCAGCAGCAGGCCATGGCGGTGCTGATGAACAACCTGCCAATCCTGCTGAAAGGCGAGCCGGTTATCACCGTGGCCCCGCTGAGCTGGAAAAACAGCAAAGGCGAAACCAACTTTAATCTGTCCCTGTTCCTGAAAGACCCGGCAACCGCAACGGGTGAACCTCAGACCCTGGCGCAGGAAGTGGATCGCAGCGTGAAGTCACTCGACAGCAAGCTGACCATCCCTGTGGATATGGCGACCGAGTTTATGACCCAGATTGCGAAGCTTGAAGGGTATGGTGATGAAGATGCCGGCAAGCTGGCGAGCCAGCAGGTGAAAGGCCTGGCGGCAATGGGCCAGATGTTCCGCATCACGAAGATGGAAGACAACACCATTTCCACCAGCCTGCAGTATGCCAACGGTCAGGTCACGCTGAACGGCGATAAAATGCCGCTGGAAGATTTTGTCGGGATGTTTGGTATGCCTGCCCTGGGGATGCCGGAACCGGCTGAACCTGCAGCGCCGGCCGTGCCTGAAGCACCCGCTGCACCCGCTGCACCCGCTGCACCCGCTGCACCCGCTGCACCACAGCAGTAATCATCAAAACCCCTCTCTGAGGGGTTTTTTATTACCGGTTGCAGGTACTCAGACTGGTGCCACGAAATACTATTTCACCGTCACTAACCGTGCCGACACAATCTGGTGCCCGGCCTGCACGTCTGCTTTTTCGATGCGCTGCATAATCCTGTCCGCCAGCGTGTAACCCATCTCCCGGGCAGGTGTGGTGGCCCAGACAATGGGCAGATCGTCCAGCGCGTTTTCACCAACGTCGGCAAATGCCCCTAACGCCACCTGGTGGCCGAAGAAGGTTTCAACTCCACCCTCGCCGCTCTGACGCCCGGCGCGGATCAGGCCAAACCAGGCCCCCATCGCAATCACCTCGTTATAGCAAATCACGGCGCTTATCGTCGGGCTACTCCGTAATAACGCGTTTATCGCTTCCGCGGCTTTCTTCTGGCTGGATTCGCATTCCACCACCCATTCGCTGTGGAACGGGAGACCGTATTTAATCAGCGTCGCGCAGTAACCGCCTACCCGCTCGGCTCGCGTCAGGGACGAGCTTTTTCCGCCAAGCCAGGCAATGCGCTGATGCCCCCGATGAATAAGATGCTCCGTCAACATTTGTGCGGCCTGCATGTTGTCCGGTCGCAGGGTATCGGCTTCGTCCAGATAACTGGCGCGCGAGGCAAACACCAGCGGCACGCCTTTTTCGGCGGCGCGCTCGCACAAGTCATTACTCACACCCGACGCGCCGGCGACGATCACCCCGTCGACGCCCTGCGTAAGCAGCATATCCAGACGGGAAAGGAGCTGATCGGCCTCGCGACCGCCGTGAAGCAAAAAGACCATCCGTCCCTGCGCTTCAAGCGCTTCGGTCAGGCCCGCGGTCAGTTCGGCATAAAAGGGAGAGGTCAGGTCACGCACAATCAAACCGATCACACCGCTTTGGCCGCCGCGCAGCGCTGATGCCTGGCGGTTACGTACAAAGCCCAGTTGCTCAACCGCCTCGTTAACCCGTTGCCCGGTCGCGGGAGAAATGCGTCCTTTCCCACTGAGCACCAGTGAAACGGTGCTGACGGAAACCCCCGCCGCCAGCGCGACATCGTTGATGGTGATTTTTTTCGCTACAGCCATGTGTCGGCGTGACTCCCTGAAATGAGATCGGTAAAACGTTTTATCAATATGCAATCTTTATACTACCAGTCAAAGCCTGAGAATGTGATTCAGAGCGCACTAAACTTTGATAAAACGTTTTATCTTCTCGCAGCATTGAAGCAGATAAACTGATTTTAACAATAAAGGAGTCGTTTTATGACGGCGAAAGCAGCACAAAAAATATCGCTGTGGGAATTTTTCCAGCAACTGGGTAAAACCTTTATGCTGCCCGTGGCACTCCTCTCGTTCTGCGGGATCATGCTCGGGATCGGCAGTTCGTTGAGCAGTAAGGACGTCATCACGCTGATCCCGTTCCTCGGGACACCTGTGCTGCAGGCGATCTTTATCTGGATGAGTAAAGTTGGCTCCTTCGCCTTTAGCTTCCTGCCGGTGATGTTCTGTATTGCTATCCCGCTGGGTCTGGCACGCGAGAACAAAGGCGTGGCCGCCTTTGCCGGGTTTGTCGGTTATGCGGTAATGAACCTTGCGGTGAACTTCTGGCTGACGGCAAAAGGCATTCTGCCCACCACCGATGCCGCCGTGCTTAAAGCGAACAACATTCAGAGCGTTATCGGGATTCAGTCCATTGATACCGGGATCCTCGGTGCGGTGATCGCCGGGGTGATTATCTGGATGCTGCATGAGCGCTTCTACAATATCCGCCTGCCTGATGCGCTGGCGTTCTTCGGGGGCACCCGCTTTGTACCCATTGTAACCCTTGTGGTCATGGGTCTGTTTGGCCTTATTATTCCGCTGATCTGGCCAGTCTTTGCGCTGGGGATTAACGGGATTGGCCGCATCATCAACGGTGCGGGCGATTTTGGTCCGATGATCTTCGGAACCGGCGAACGTCTGCTGCTGCCGTTTGGTCTGCAACATATTCTGGTGGCGCTGATCCGCTTTACCGAAGCGGGCGGCACAATGGAGGTGTGCGGACACGATGTGAGCGGTGCGCTGACCATCTTCCAGGCACAGCTGAGCTGCCCGACCACGCACGGCTTCTCTGAAAGTGCGACCCGCTTCCTGTCACAGGGTAAAATGCCGGCCTTCCTCGGCGGCTTGCCGGGTGCGGCGCTGGCCATGTATCACTGTGCTCGTCCGGAAAACCGCCATAAAATTAAAGGGCTGCTGATTTCCGGGGTCATCGCCTGTGTCGTGGGCGGTACAACGGAGCCAATCGAATTCCTGTTCCTGTTTGTCGCGCCAGTGCTGTATCTCATCCACGCGGTACTGACCGGTCTGGGCTTCACCGTGATGGCGGTGCTGGGCGTCACCATCGGGAATACCGACGGCAACGTCATCGACTTTGTGGTGTTCGGGATCCTGCACGGGTTGTCGACCAAGTGGTACCTGGTACCGGTGGTCGCCGCTATCTGGTTCGCGGTGTACTACGGCATTTTCCGCTTCGCCATCACCCGCTTTAACCTCAAAACGCCTGGACGGGATACCGATACCGCCAGCAGCGTTGAGCAGGCTGTTGCAGGTACCGTGGGTAAGTCCGGCTATAACACCCCTGCGATTCTGGCGGCGCTGGGCGGTGCGGATAACATTACCTCTCTGGATAACTGCATCACCCGACTGCGCCTGTCGGTGGCGGATATGTCGAAAGTGGACACCAACGCCCTGAAAGCCAACCGGGCCATCGGCGTGGTACAGTTAAATCAACATAATTTGCAGGTGGTTATCGGCCCGCAGGTTCAGTCAGTGAAAGATGAGCTGGCAACCCTGATGCGTACAGTGGAAGCCTGATGCCTCACCCCCTCGCGCTGAGGGGGTTTTTCTTTAAGGACTTGAGTCATGTTCGATTTTTCAACCGTCGTGGATCGACACGGCACCTGGTGCACGCAGTGGGACTATATCGCCGACCGCTTTGGCGCGGCCGATCTGCTGCCCTTCACCATCTCCGATATGGATTTCGCGACCGCGCCCTGCATCACCGAAGCGCTGCATCAGCGTATTCATCACGGGGTGTTTGGCTACAGCCGCTGGAAAAATGAAGAGTTTCTCGCCGCTGTGGCGCACTGGTTCCGGCAGCGCTTTAACAGCCACATTGATACCGAATCGCTCGTGTACGGGCCTTCCGTTATTTATATGGTGTCCGAACTGATTCGCCTCTGGTCAACTCCCGGTGACGGCGTGGTGGTCCATACCCCCGCTTACGATGCGTTTTATAAGGCTATCGAGGGGAATGCCCGCCAGGTGGTCGGCGTGGCGATGGAAAAACATGCCACGGGCTGGCAGGGAAATAGGGCCGCACTTGAGGCGGCGCTGGCAAAACCGGAAAACAAAATTTTGCTGCTGTGCAGCCCGCAAAATCCCACGGGTAAAGTCTGGACCCGTGAAGAGCTGAGTCACATGGCAGAACTGTGCGCCCGTTATGACGTGGCGGTGATCAGCGATGAAATTCATATGGACATGGTGTGGGGAGGCCGTCGCCATACGCCGTGGAATGAAGTGGCACGCGGCAAATGGGCACTTCTGAGCTCTGGTTCAAAAAGTTTTAACATACCGGCGCTCACCGGTGCCTGGGGGCTGATTGGCGATGAAGAGAGCCGTAACGGTTACCTCAGCGCATTAAAAGGTCGTGACGGGCTCTCTTCCCCTTCCGTGCTGGCGCTGACGGCCCACATTGCTGCCTATCAGCAGGGAGAGCCATGGCTGGATGCGTTGCGGGCGTATCTGGAAGAAAATCTGTTGTACATTGCACGCGAATTACACCGCGCGTTTCCGACGCTCAACTGGCAGCCACCCGAAGCCACGTATCTGGCCTGGATCGATTTACGCCCACTCAACCTTGACGATAAAATGCTACAAAAAGTCCTGATTGAGCAGCAAAAGGTCGCCATCATGCCGGGATACACCTACGGCGAAGGGGGTAACGGTTTTGTCCGTCTGAACGCGGGATGCCCGCGTAGCAAGCTTGAGCAAGGGGTTCAGCGGCTGATCGCTGGCATAACGACGCTCCTGTAATCAGATTGCGCAACGGAATATTCCCTTGCGCAAATAGCTTTTTACCTCGTTTTGTTTTTATAATATGACGCACTTTAACCAGAAAAGAGTGCGACCATGATTGATACACGCCTGCCACTAACTGATATTCACCGCCATCTTGACGGTAACATTCGTGCCCAAACCATCCTCGATCTTGGCCGCCAGTACAATCTCACGCTCCCTGCACAAACGATTGAGACCCTAATCCCCCACGTTCAGGTCACCTCAAATGAACCGGATCTGGTCAGTTTCCTGAGCAAACTCGACTGGGGCGTGAAGATGCTGGCCTCGCTGGATGCCTGCCGCCGTGTTGCTTTCGAAAATATTGAAGATGCCGCCCGTAATGGCCTGCACTACGTTGAACTGCGCTTTTCGCCAGGCTATATGGCGATGACCCACAACCTGCCCGTTGCAGGCGTGGTTGAAGCGGTAATTGACGGCGTGCGCGAAGGGTGTAAAACCTTCGACGTTCAGGCTCGCCTGATTGGCATTATGAGCCGTACCTTCGGTGAAGCGGCCTGCCTGCAGGAGCTGGAAGGGTTACTGGCACATCGTGATGCGATCGCTGCCGTTGACCTGGCGGGGGATGAACTCGGCTTCCCGGGCAGTTTGTTCCTTTCTCATTTCAACCGCGCGCGTGACGCCGGCTGGCACATTACCGTGCATGCCGGTGAAGCGGCAGGCCCTGAAAGCATCTGGCAGGCCATCCGTGAGCTGGGTGCAGAGCGTATCGGTCATGGTGTCAAAGCCGTTGAAGATCGCGCCCTGATGGATTTCCTTGCCGAGCAGCGTATTGGTATTGAATCGTGTCTGACGTCCAATATTCAGACCAGCACAGTGGCATCACTGGCGCATCACCCGCTGAAAACCTTCCTGGAGCACGGTGTTCTGGCCTCACTGAACACGGACGATCCGGCAGTACAGGGCGTGGATATTATTCATGAGTACACCGTCGCCGCACCGCAGGCTGGCCTGAGTCAGGATCAGATCCGCCAGGCGCAGATTAACGGCCTGGACATCGCCTTCCTGACGCCAGCAGAGAAACAGGCGCTGCGGGATAAGGTCGCCCGCGGCTAAGCCCGTTGCCGGGTGGGCGCTTCGCCTTACCCGGCTTTGCCAGAATCACGCCAGACAGAGCGTTGCGCGGTGTTTAGCTGATTCAATCCCCAGTTCAATCAATTCCATAATCTGAATCGCCTGGCTGGCCGGAACCGGGTTATCCCCCGTCCCGTTTAGCGCATCACGGATAGCGGCATAATACGCCGGATAGTTACCCGGGATCGTCAGTAACGTTTCTTCAACCCTCTCCTCGCCTTCCACCCGCGTCACAACCCCGTCCCGCATGTCATAGCCCCAGTCTTCCTGCGGCAAACGCTCGCCGTTTTTCAGGCGTTCTTCCTGAGGATCGAGACCAAACTTCACAAAGCTCCCGCGGGTACCGTGGAGGATATAACGCGCTGATTCGGCGGCTGCCACCATTGTCCCGTGCAGTACAATACGCCGCTGCGGGTAACTCAAGACGGCATGAAAGTAGTCAGTGGTTTGCGCTCCGGGTCTGAGCTGGGCCAGATCGACCGTCATGCTGACCGGCAGGCCAAACAAATTTATGGCCTGATCGAGAAGATGCGGCGCTAAATCGTACCAGATGCCGCTGCCCGGCCCGGCTTGCTCACGCCAGCGGTTTCGGACCTGAGGGCGGAACCGGTCAAAGTGCGATTCAAAAAAGAGGATTTCGCCCAGCGTGCCTTCATTAAGGAGCGCTTTTACCGTCAGGAAATCACTGTCCCAGCGGCGGTTATGAAATACCGAAAGCACTCTGCCAAAACTTTTTGCCAGCGCATCCAGTTCGCGTGCCTGTGACAACGTCACCGTGAAGGGTTTATCGACAATAACGTGCTTACCGGCTTCCAGTGCGGCCTTTGCCAGCGGAAAATGCGTGTCATTGGGGGTGGGAATGACGATCAGATCAATATTAGGGTCGTTAAAAAGATGCTTAGGTTCAGAAACAACCGGCACGGAGGGCCAGTCGGCATGCACTTTCGTGGCATCGCTACTGGAAACTGCCGCCAGCGCCATGCCCGGCGTCCCGGCAATCAGAGGCGCATGAAAAGTCTTGCTCGCGTAACCGTAACCAATAAGCCCGACGCGGATGCTATCACTCATAATGTTGCCCTCTTTTATGACTATCTTATTTCACACTGGCTACTCTGACGTTCTTACAGATTAATCATGTGCCATATGACGTAAAATAGCAGGCTATGCCGGTTGTTTTTGTTACATAGATTTAACGTTCTGATTTTGTTTAGGGGAACCGTTCCCAAAGCACTTGCCGCGGGGGAAACGGCGCTGTAACATTTGCAACCTGTATTTATGGATAAATTACACGTACCAGTCATGACGTCAATTATTAATCGAATCATTGAATTAGCGGGATGGATTGTCCTTGGGGTATCGGTCATTTTGCTTGGCGTTGCCAGCCATATCGATAACTACCAGCCGCCGGAGCCTGTCACCGTCGCCCAACCTAAGTAACCGGTTACCGCAATAAAGAGTGACATAATATGTCAGTTACTTATTGCCAGCCCTGGTGAACACGGTTAACCTTCTCTTCCAGGCATCGTCTGATGCCTGTACTTTCAGCAAAGAAAACTCCTAATTTAGTCGCGTTATCTGAGTGGGCTGTTTACGTCTTTATTAATCCGTTTATTATTCGGACGAATTACCTTAACTGGTATTACTCACTTTTATATGGAAACTTATTAATATGACAGTTCAGGACTATTTATTAAAATTTCGCAAGATCAATTCGCTTGAGAGCCTGGAAAAACTGTTTGACCATCTGAACTACACGCTGTCGGATAATCAGGAAATCATCAATATGTATCGCGCCGCTGACCACCGCCGTGCGGAGCTGGTCTCCGGTGGCCGTTTGTTCAACGTCGGTGAAGTGCCTAAGTCTGTATGGCGTTACGTTTTATAAGAAAGTAGCCATCCGCGCGAAATGTTATATACTCTCCGCCCTGCAAACTGGCTGTACAACATTTCGCGCAGATTATGGGAGAGTTCATGACCGCAACGCCTGGAGAACGAATTGGAGGCTGGTTAATCGCCCCACTGGCATGGCTGCTGGTTGCCTTATTAAGCGCATCACTTGCGCTGCTGCTTTATACCACCGCACTGATTACACCTCATGCAATCCAGACCCTGATGTCGCAAAGTGTGCTTAATATTACGATGTGGTTTGTGTCGTTCGTTTTTGCAATCGGGATGTGGTACTACACGCTATGGCTGACCATTGCCTTCTTTAAGCGCCGTAAGGGTGTCCCTAAACACTACATTATCTGGCTGCTGATTTCGGTCCTGCTGGCGGTGAAAGCCTTTGCTTTTTCGCCAGTTTCTGATGCCCTGGCCGTTCGCCAGCTGCTTTTCCCGTTACTGGCCGCGGCGCTGCTGGTGCCCTATTTCAAGCGTTCGACGCGGGTGAAGAACACCTTTGTGAACCCGTAATAACCTTACAGATAACCTGTTGTCGCCTGCGGTGGTTTGTCCGATAATAGGCGGCTTTTTTATTTCAGGCTAAATAATGACCGATTACTTACTGCTCTTTGTCGGCACTGTGCTGGTTAACAACTTCGTCCTGGTGAAGTTCCTTGGCCTGTGTCCATTTATGGGGGTTTCCAAAAAGCTGGAAACTGCAATGGGCATGGGGCTGGCAACCACCTTCGTGATGACGATGGCGTCTATCTGCGCGTGGTTGATTGATAACTGGATCCTCATCCCGCTGGATTTAATCTATCTGCGTACGCTGTCCTTTATTCTGGTCATCGCGGTGGTAGTGCAATTCACAGAAATGGTGGTGCGTAAAACCAGCCCGGCTCTCTATCGCCTGCTGGGTATCTTCCTGCCGCTGATTACCACCAACTGTGCAGTACTTGGCGTGGCGCTGCTGAACATCAACCTTGGGCATAATTTCATGCAATCGGCGCTGTACGGTTTTTCTGCCGCCGTCGGTTTCTCTCTGGTGATGGTGCTGTTCGCCTCGATTCGCGAGCGTCTGGCAGCAGCGGATATCCCTGCGCCATTCCGCGGTAACGCGATCGCCCTGGTGACAGCAGGTTTAATGTCTCTGGCCTTTATGGGCTTTAGTGGTCTGGTGAAGTTGTAATGAGTACTATCTGGATAGCCATCGCCTCTATCAGCGTGCTGGGGTTGGTGTTTGGCCTTATTCTGGGTTACGCCTCCCGCCGTTTCGCGGTAGAGGACGATCCTGTTGTAGAAAAAATCGATGAGCTTCTGCCGCAAAGCCAGTGCGGGCAGTGTGGCTATCCTGGCTGCCGCCCCTATGCCGAAGCGGTAGGCGTGCAGGGTGAAAAAATTAACCGCTGCGCACCCGGCGGTGAAGCGGTAATGCTGAAAATAGCCGCCCTGCTTAACGTTGACCCGCAACCTGTTGACGGCGATGAAGATGTGCAGGAGCCGGTTCGCGCCCTCGCCGTGATTGACGAAGCGAACTGCATCGGCTGCACAAAATGCATTCAGGCATGCCCTGTCGACGCCATCGTTGGCGCAACGCGCGCCATGCACACCGTCGTGGCGGATCTGTGCACCGGCTGTAACCTCTGCGTGGCACCCTGCCCGACGCAATGTATAACGTTGCGCCCGGTTGAACCGACTACCGAAAGCTGGAAGTGGGATCTTCAAACCATTCCGGTTCGCATCATTCCTGTGGAACAACATGCTTAAGTTATTTTCTGCTTTCAGAAAAGAGAAGATTTGGGACTTTGACGGTGGTATCCATCCACCTGAAATGAAAACCCAGTCCAACGGCACGCCGCTGCGCCAAATTCCGCTGGCGTCCCGTTACGTCATGCCACTGAAACAGCATATCGGTGCTGAGGGTGAACTGTGCGTGAAAGAAGGGGATACCGTCCTTCGCGGCCAGCCGTTAACATTCGGTCGCGGACGTATGCTGCCGGTCCACGCTCCGACGTCCGGTACAGTGGTGGCGATCGCCCCCCATACCGTTGCACACCCCTCTGCGCTCTCCGAGCTGAGCGTCATTATTGAAGCCGACGGAGAAGACCGCTGGATCGACCGTGACGGCTGGAGCGACTACCGCAACCGGAGCCGCGAAGCGCTTATCGAGCGTATTCATCAATTCGGCGTTGCCGGCCTGGGCGGCGCAGGGTTCCCTACCGGCGTCAAACTGCACGGCGGCGGCGATAAAATTCAGACTCTGATCATCAATGCAGCAGAATGTGAACCCTACATCACCGCCGACGATCGTCTTATGCAGGACTGCGCCGCGCAGGTCGTGGAAGGGATCCGCATTCTTGCCCATATTCTGCAGCCACGCGAAGTGCTGATTGGCATTGAAGATAACAAGCCACAGGCTATTTCGATGCTGCGCGCCGTCCTCAACGGCAGCCACGATATCGGCCTGCGCGTTATCCCAACCAAGTACCCCTCTGGCGGCGCCAAACAGCTGACGCAAATTCTGACCGGCAAGCAGGTTCCGCATGGCGGACGCTCTTCGGACATCGGGGTGCTGATGCAAAACGTCGGGACAGCCTACGCCGTGAAACGTGCGGTGGTGGACGGTGAACCGCTGACCGAGCGCGTGGTTACGCTGACCGGTGAATCTGTCGCACGTCCGGGCAACGTCTGGGCGCGTCTGGGTACGCCGGTTCGTCATCTGCTGGAACAGGCTGATTTTTGCCCGGGCAGCGACCAGATGGTGATCATGGGTGGCCCGCTGATGGGCTTTACCCTGCCGTGGCTCGATGTCCCGGTAGTAAAAATCACAAACTGCCTGCTTGCCCCCTCCCCGACCGAAATGGGTGAAGAGCAGGAGGAGAAAGGCTGTATCCGCTGCAGCGCCTGTGCCGATGCCTGTCCGGCGGATTTACTTCCGCAACAGTTGTACTGGTACAGCAAAGGTCAGCTGCACGATAAAGCGCAGGCCCATAACCTGGCCGACTGCATCGAATGCGGTGCCTGCGCCTGGGTCTGCCCAAGTAACATTCCTCTGGTGCAGTACTTCCGCCAGGAGAAGGCCGAGATTTATGCCATCTCCATGGAAGAGAAACGCGCAGCCGAAGCGAAAGCGCGTTTTGAAGCGCGTCAGGCGCGTCTGGAACGTGAAAAACTGGCCCGTCAGGCGCGTCACAAACAGGCCGCAGTTCAGCCCGGCGAAAAAGACCAGGATGCGATTAATGCCGCACTGGCACGCGTGCGGGAGAAAAAAGCGACGGCAGCCCAGACCGTGGTGATCCCGGCCGGTGAAAAACCGGATAACAGCGAAGCGATTGCCGCCCGCGAAGCGCGTAAAGCGGCTGCGCGCGCCCGTCAGGCAGAAAAAGCACAGTCAGCCTCCTCTGACGCTGAGATCGATCCGCGTAAAGCCGCCGTTGAAGCCGCCATTGCCCGCGCCAAAGCCCGTAAGGCCGGCGAGCAAAACGTGGTAGTTGAACAAGACGCGGAGACCATAGATCCCCGTAAGGCGGCTGTTGAAGCGGCGATCGCGCGCGCCAAAGCCCGTAAGGCCGGCGAGCAAAACGCGGTGGTTGAGCAAGAAGTGGAGGCCGTAGATCCCCGTAAAGCGGCTGTTGAAGCGGCGATCGCGCGCGCTAAAGCGCGCAAAGCAGCGGAGCAGACTGAAACCGCTACGCCTGAAACCCCCGTCGACCCGCGTAAAGCGGCTGTCGAAGCCGCCATTGCCCGTGCCAAAGCGCGTAAAGCGGCGGCGCAGCCTGAAGCCGCTGAACCTGAAGCACCTGTCGACCCGCGTAAGGCGGCTGTTGAAGCCGCCATTGCCCGCGCCAAGGCCCGCAAAGCAGCACAGCAGGAAGAACAGCAGCCGGCCGCAAACGACGACCCACGTAAAGCCGCAGTCGCCGCCGCCATTGCGCGCGTTCAGGCGAAGAAAGCCGCACAGCAAGCAGTTAACGAGGATTAAATGGTTTTCAGAATCGCAAGTTCCCCTTACACCCATAATCAGCGCCAGACATCACGCATCATGATGCTGGTGTGCCTGGCGGCGCTGCCGGGCATTGCCGTTCAGTGCTGGTTTTTCGGCTGGGGAACGCTGTTCCAGATAGTGCTGGGTTGTGCCAGCGCCTTAGGGGCAGAAGCCCTGGTGCTTAAACTGCGTAAGCTGGCGGTTTCCCGCATCCTTGCCGATAACTCAGCACTGCTGACTGGCCTGTTGCTGGCAATCAGTATTCCACCGTTTGCTCCGTGGTGGATGGTGGTGCTCGGTACGGTGTTTGCAGTCATTATTGCCAAACAACTTTATGGTGGGCTGGGCCATAACCCGTTCAACCCGGCGATGATTGGCTACGTCGTACTGCTGATCTCCTTCCCGGTTCAGATGACCAGCTGGTTGCCGCCGCATGACATTGCCGCGACGGTACCCGGCTTTATGGATGCCCTGCACGTTATCTTTACCGGCCATACCGCGCTCGGTGCGGATATGAACGCGCTGCGTATGGGCGTGGATGGCATCAGCCAGGCCACACCACTCGATACGTTTAAAACCTCCCTGCATGCCGGGCACTCCGTCGATCAGATTATGAAATCTGCCATCTTCAGCGGCATGCTGGCGGGCGCGGGCTGGCAGTGGGTGAACCTTGCTTATTTGCTGGGCGGGCTATTCCTGCTGCAGCAGAAAGCGATCCGCTGGCATATTCCGGTCAGCTTCCTCGTGACGCTGGCGGTCTGCGCCACACTGGGATGGGTGTTCTCGCCAGAATCGCTCGCCAGCCCACAGATGCATCTGCTCTCGGGGGCAACCATGCTGGGTGCGTTCTTTATCCTGACCGATCCGGTAACGGCATCTACCACGAACCGTGGCCGCCTGATCTTCGGTGCACTGGCCGGCTTGCTGGTGTGGCTCATCCGCAGCTTTGGCGGTTACCCGGACGGTGTGGCATTCGCGGTTCTGCTTGCAAACATCACCGTTCCGCTCATCGACTACTACACGCGTCCGCGCGTGTACGGCCACCGTTAAGGGTTTCGCGATGCTGAAAACAATGCAAAAACACGGCGTCACGCTGTCCATTTTCGCCGCGGTCCTCACCGGACTGACGGCCCTGGTGAACAACCTGACCAAATCGACCATCGACGAACAGGCGGTGAAGCAGCAAAAAGCCCTGTTCGATCAGGTGATCCCCCCTGATTTCTACGATAATGACCTGCAGAAAAGTTGCTTCGTGGTCCAGGCACCTCAGTTAGGCAAAGGCCCGCACCGCGTCTTTATTGCCCGTAAGGGGGATAACGCGGTAGGCGCGGTAATGGAAGCGACGGCGCCCGATGGCTACTCCGGGGCGATTCAACTGCTGGTCGGCAGCGATTTCTCCGGTACCGTGTTGGGTACGCGCGTGACGGAACATCATGAGACGCCAGGCCTGGGGGATAAAATTGAAACCCGTCTGAGCGACTGGATTTTGCATTTTGCCGGAAAAGTGATCCACGGCGAAGCGGATCCTGCGTTTGCTGTGAAAAAGGATGGCGGCGAGTTTGACCAGTTCACGGGGGCAACCATTACCCCACGGGCCGTGGTCAATGCCGTAAAACGAGCCGGGCTGTATGCGGAAACGCTGCCCGCGCAGATGAACAATCTCCCGGCCTGTGAGGAGTAATCATGAGCCAGATTAAAGAGGTTATCGTCCAGGGATTGTGGAAGAACAACTCCGCGCTGGTACAGCTGCTGGGGATGTGCCCACTGCTGGCGGTGACATCCACCGCCACCAACGCGCTGGGTCTGGGGTTGGCAACCACGCTGGTTCTCACCCTGACCAACCTGTCCATCTCTGCCCTGCGCCGCTGGACGCCATCGGAAATCCGTATTCCGATTTACGTCATGATCATCGCGTCGGTGGTGAGTATCGTCCAGATGCTGATTAACGCTTATGCGTTCGGTCTGTATCAGTCGCTCGGGATCTTTATTCCCCTCATCGTAACCAACTGTATTGTGGTCGGGCGTGCGGAAGCTTTTGCCGTGAAAAACAGCCCGGCGATGTCGGCTCTGGATGGTTTCTCTATTGGTATGGGGGCAACCGGTGCCATGTTCGTGCTCGGCTCAATGCGTGAGATCCTGGGTAACGGAACGCTGTTTGATGGCGCAGATGCGCTGCTCGGCGGCTGGGCTAAAGCGCTGCGCATCGAAGTCTTCCACACCGATACGCCGTTCCTGCTGGCCATGCTGCCGCCAGGCGCGTTTATTGGCCTCGGCATGATGCTGGCGATAAAATACCTGATTGATGAAAAACGTAAGCGTCGCGCGGCTGAGCGCAGCGTACAGGAAGGGATACCCGAGAAGGCCTCATGAATAAAGAAAAGCGCATTGCGATCCTGACCCGTCTGCGGGATGAGAACCCACACCCGACGACGGAGCTGAATTTTAACTCCCCGTTCGAGCTGTTGATCGCCGTGCTGCTCTCTGCGCAAGCTACCGACGTGAGCGTTAATAAGGCGACCGCCCTGCTTTATCCGGTCGCCAACACGCCAAAGGCGATGCTGGAACTGGGCGTGGACGGGGTGAAGTCCTATATCAAAACCATCGGTCTGTTTAACAGCAAGGCTGAGAACGTGATCAAAACCTGCCGGATCCTGCTGGAACAGCACGGGGGGGAAGTGCCGGAAGATCGCGCCGCGCTGGAAGCATTACCCGGCGTGGGACGCAAGACTGCGAATGTGGTACTTAACACCGCGTTTGGCTGGCCGACTATCGCCGTTGATACCCATATTTTCCGCGTCTCTAACCGCACGAACTTCGCACCGGGCAAGAATGTCGAGCAGGTTGAAGAGAAACTGCTAAAAGTGGTTCCCGCCGAATTTAAGGTGGATTGCCATCACTGGCTCATTCTCCATGGCCGTTATACCTGTATTGCCCGTAAGCCTCGCTGTGGCTCCTGTATCATCGAAGATCTCTGCGAGTACAAAGAGAAAGTGTATCCCTGATATCTTGCGCTTTTCGTTTTCTGACGCAACGGCAATTCCTTACTAAAAGAGGGTCTACCAGAGGACCTTCTTTTGACCATAATTTATCCGCCTTCCTTACCGCTTCCCTTATCACTTGTTCGAGCCTTTAACGCTCAAACAGGTTAATACTTTTTTCATAGCCGAAAATTTCTATACATATGTGATCAAGATCACCCTGATAACTTCGTGTTGAATTTTTGTTGTTAAAAGCGGTGTAAACCCTTTGCCAGACAAGATCAAACTCATCACGAGCAACACATAAGACCAGCTATTTTTCAGAATATGGGCTATATCACTGCAATAAACCTCAAATAGCAGAACATATCGCCATTGAGGGCGAAATACGGGTGAATGCCAGTCAAAAAAACTCCCTTTACAGATCGTATGAAATTTAACGCTGAATAACATTTGTATGAACCGCCGATTATAGCGGCCCAGTTATATGTAACAGATTATTACAAACGTATTGCCAGACGGTGCAGGATAGTGAACATTACCCGCCGTTTCTCCTCCCAATATAACTATAAGGCGGATGGACTACGGCCATCACGCGATGAACACCCCCGTTAATATGGGATGTAAAAAAAGAGGTATATGTGTCGACTGCAAACAATAAACCAACAGATGAAAGCGTAAGTCTTAACGCTTTTAAACAACCTAAAGCGTTCTATCTCATCTTCTCTATCGAGTTATGGGAGCGTTTTGGTTATTACGGCCTGCAAGGGATCATGGCGGTTTACCTGGTAAAACAGCTGGGTATGTCCGAAGCAGATTCCATTACGCTGTTCTCCTCTTTCAGTGCCCTGGTGTACGGTCTGGTCGCTATCGGCGGCTGGCTGGGTGATAAAGTCCTCGGGACTAAACGTGTCATTATGCTGGGTGCGATTGTCCTGGCCGTTGGCTATGCGCTGGTTGCATGGTCTGGTCACGATGCCGCTGTAGTTTATATGGGTATGGCGACTATCGCCGTCGGTAACGGTCTGTTCAAAGCGAACCCGTCTTCCCTGCTCTCTACCTGTTACAACAAAGATGACCCGCGTCTGGACGGTGCATTCACCATGTACTACATGTCCGTGAACATCGGTTCCTTCTTCTCCATGCTGGCAACCCCGTGGCTGGCCGCTAAATTCGGCTGGAGCGTTGCGTTCTCCCTGTCCGTTGTCGGTATGCTGATCACCGTGGTTAACTTTGCCTTCTGCAAACGCTGGGTTAAAGACTACGGCTCCAAACCAGACTTCGAACCGGTTCACATTGGCAAACTGCTGGCGACCATTGTCGGCGTGGTGATCCTCGCGGCAATCGCAACCTGGCTGCTGCATAACCAGGGCATCGCGCGTGCGGTTCTGGGTGTGGTTGCGCTGGGTATCGTGATCATCTTCGCGAAAGAAGCCTTCGCCATGCAGGGTGCCGCTCGTCGTAAGATGATTGTGGCCTTCATCCTGATGCTGGAAGCGATTATCTTCTTCGTTCTGTACAGCCAGATGCCAACGTCTCTGAACTTCTTCGCTATCCGTAACGTTGAACACTCAATCCTGGGTATCGCGTTCGAGCCGGAGCAGTATCAGGCCCTGAACCCGTTCTGGATCATGATTGGTAGCCCGATTCTGGCTGCTATCTATAACAAAATGGGCGACCGTCTGCCGATGCCGCACAAATTTGCTATCGGTATGCTGCTGTGTTCTGGCGCATTCCTGGTACTGCCGCTGGGTACGAAATTTGCGACTGACGCCGGTATCGTCTCCGTTAACTGGCTGATCCTGAGCTACGCGCTGCAGTCTATCGGTGAACTGATGATCTCCGGTCTGGGCCTGGCGATGGTTGCACAACTGGTTCCTCAGCGTCTGATGGGCTTCATCATGGGTAGCTGGTTCCTGACCACTGCGGGTGCCGCCATCATCGCAGGTAAAATTGCAAACCTGATGGCCGTGCCGGATAACGTGACTGACCCACTGGTCTCTCTGAACGTCTACGGTACCGTGTTCATGCAGATTGGTATTGCTACTGCGGTTATCGCGGTTCTGATGATGCTGACTGCGCCGAAGCTGAATCGCATGACTCAGGACGACGACAAGACGGCGAAAGCGACCGAAACCGCTACCGCATAATGTCACTGAGAAACGACTGAACAGAAGCCGCTAATGTATTAGCGGCTTTTTTTTTACCCGTTCGCGCACTAACATAGCTGAAACCTCAGCAAAAAGGAGTTACCGATGAAACTGTTCTACAAACCGGGCGCGTGCTCTCTTGCTTCCCACATTACCCTGCGCGAGAGCGGCAAAGATTTCACGCTGGATGGCGTTGACCTGATGAAAAAACGCCTGGAAAACGGCGATGATTTTTTTGCTATTAACCCGAAGGGACAAGTTCCGGCTCTGCTGCTGGATGACGGTACCCTGCTGACCGAAGGCGTGGCGATTATGCAGTTCCTCGCCGATAGCGTGCCCGACAGGCAATTGCTGGCACCGGTAAGCACGGTTTCTCGCTACAAAACGCTGGAGTGGATGAACTACATTGCGACCGAGCTGCACAAAGGCTTTACGCCGCTGTTCCGTCCGGAGACGCCGGAAGAGTACAAACCGACCGTACGTGCTCAGCTGGAGAAAAAACTGCAGTACGTTAACGCATCGCTGAAAGACGATCAGTGGATTGGGGGCGCGCGTTTTACGATTGCCGATGCCTATCTGTTCACCGTGCTGCGCTGGGCGCGGGCCATTAAGCTCAACATGGACGGGCTGGACCACATTGCATCGTACATGGATCGCGTAGCCGCGCGTCCTGCGGTGGCTGCAGCGCTTAAAGCAGAAGGGTTGAACTGACCGGCGCACTGTATTGCCGGGTGGCGCTGTCGCTACCCGGCTGACAGGAACGTTAACCGTTATAACCGGGTCGCGCTGAAGTAATGCTCCGGTTTCGCGATACGATCCTGTGCCGCGACCACCTGCAGTTCATACTCCTGCATCTCTTTTGTCGCCTTCATGATTTCGTACACCGCAGCAGTCACATGCTCAAGCGCATCCCGCAGCGTGGCTCCCTGAAGTAATTTCACCAGCAGCAAACCGCTTGTCACATCACCGACACCCACCGGCTGACGCATGCCGAAGTCCACCAGCGGACGGCTGATATGCCAGGCTTCGTCTTTCGTCACCAGCAGCATCTCAAAACGGTCCCTGCTCAGCCCTGCGCGCGCGAGATGTTTCACCAGGACAATCTCCGGCCCCTGGGCTATTAGCTCGCGAGAGGCGCTTACCGCCTCTTCTACGCTATTCACCGGATGCTCGCAGAGAATTTCCAGCTCAATGAGGTTCGGCGCAATAATATCGCTGGCCGGCAGCGCATGACGCACATGGAATTCAGCCACGCCGGGGGCCACGATACAGCCTTTCTCCGGATGCCCCATAACAGGATCACAAAAGTATTTCGCCGCCGGGTTTGCCGCTTTCACCTGGCGGACAATGCCCAGGATATGCTCTCCCTGCTCTGCCGAACCGAGATATCCGCTCAGTATCGCATCACAGCGTTTTAGCTGATCGATATTGGCAATGCCCTGCACGATGTCGGTGAGGTGCGAAGGCGGCATCACGCAGCCGGTCCATTGACCGTATTGTGTATGGTTAGAGAACTGCACGGTATTGAGGGGCCAGACGTTGGCACCGAGGCGGCGCATCGGAAATTCCGCGGCGCTGTTGCCAGCATGCCCAAAGACCACGTGGGACTGAATGGCGAGGATGTTCTTCATTTTTACTTACCAAACCCTGAAAAAACAAAAGGGGCGTGGTTTCCCACGCCCCTGGATACTTTTAATTATTTCCAGCAGACCAGACAGTAGTTTTTCTTACCGCGACGCAGAAGCGTGTAGCGGCCATACAGACGATCGCTGTCAGCAAAGGTGTATTCCGGGTCGGCCTGTTTTTCACCGTTAATGGTGATAGCGTTCGAGGCGATGGTTTTACGCGCCTGACCGCGGGATGGCTGCAGCTCGGAGTCCACCAGCGCCTGCATCAGGTCGGCACCTTTTTCCATCTCAACCATCGGCACGCCATCCTGCGCCAGCTGTTCGAAGTCCGCTTCGCTCAGATCGCTCAGCGTCCCGTTGAACAGGCTTGCAGTAATACGTTTTGCCGCGGCCAGACCTTCTTCACCGTGAACCAGTTTGGTCACTTCATCAGCCAGTACGTACTGAGCACGTGGCGCTTTACCGCTGGTTTTGTCTTCTTCTTCCAGAGCATTGATCGTCTCAATGTCCATAAAGGTGAAGAACTTCAGGAAGCGATAAACATCGGCATCCGCCGTGTTAATCCAGAACTGGTAGAATTTGTACGGGCTGGTTTTCTTCGGATCAAGCCATACCGCGCCGCCTTCGGTTTTACCAAATTTGGTGCCGTCGGCTTTGGTGATCAGTGGAACGGTCAGACCGAAGACCTGGTTCTGGTGCAGACGACGCGTCAGATCGATACCCGACGTGATGTTGCCCCACTGGTCAGAGCCGCCAATCTGCAGGCAGACGCCGTGCAGTTTATTCAGGCAGGCGAAGTCATAACCCTGCAGCAGGTTGTAGGAGAACTCGGTAAAGGAGATGCCCTGGTCGTCACGGTTCAGACGCTGCTTCACCGCTTCTTTGTTAATCATCTGGTTAACAGAGAAGTGTTTGCCAATGTCGCGCAGGAAGGTCAGCACGTTCATGCCGCCAAACCAGTCATAGTTGTTGGCCGCAATCGCAGAGTTGTCACCGCAGTTAAAGTCGAGGAAAGGCGCAACCTGTTTGCGGATCTTATCCACCCACTCCTGCACGGTGTCTTCGGTGTTCAGTTTACGCTCAGCAGCTTTAAAGCTTGGGTCACCAATCAGACCGGTCGCGCCGCCTACCAGTGCGACAGGCTTGTGGCCCGCCATCTGGAAGCGTTTCAGGCATAACAATGGAACAAGATGCCCCAAATGCAAGCTGTCAGCGGTAGGATCGAAGCCGCAATAGAGCGCGATCGGGCCTTGCGCCAGTCGCTCTGCTAACGCTTCCTCGTCCGTCACCTGAGCCACAAGGCCCCGCTCTTGCAATTGTTTAATCAAGTTACTGCTTGCCATCAAATTCTCCATGTATAAACGACTGCACCTTTGCCGGTACACGACTTTTCGCCTGATGCGAAAGGTACATAGAATAAAGCGCAAGCGCGGCCTGCGCTAGCGCTTAAATCAACAAATTTCGGCGATTACGGTGCCAGCCTGTCGATTTTCCAGCCGCCATTTTCACACTGGTATAAAAAGCGGTCATGCAGACGGTGTTCGCCGCCCTGCCAGAATTCCATCTGCTCGATCGGAATGCGGAAGCCCCCCCAGAAACTGGGCAACGGAACTTCGCCCTGCTGGAATTTCTGCTTCAGTTCGAGAAATTTGCTTTCAAGCACGCCACGCGCCGAAATACGGCTGGACTGTTTTGAGACCCAGGCGCCAATCTGGCTGTCACGCGGACGGCTGTGGAAATACTTCACCACTTCCAGCGTGGAGAGACGCTCTGCTTTGCCGGTGACCATCACCTGACGCTCCAGCATATGCCACGGGAACAGCAGGCTGATACGAGGATTGTTTTCTAAATGGTGTGCCTTACGACTGCCCAGGTTGGTGTAAAACACCAGGCCTTTCTCGTCATAATGTTTGAGCAGGACGATACGCTGATACGGTTGACCGTTTTCATCTACCGTTGCGACAACCATTGCCGTTGGGTCGGCGAGTTTCGCTTCACAGGCCTGTTTCAGCCAGCGTTCAAAAAGCACGAGGGGTTCGGCGGGAAGATCCTGGCGACGCAGGCCGCCTTTGGTGTATTCACGGCGCAGATGCGCAATTTGCTGCAGTTCGTCGTTATCTGACATGGCGTTAGCTGACATTGACATTGGGTGGCGCTATTGTGCGCCGCCCCTGTAAAAATCTCAACGCTTCGGATTTTCGAGCTGGCAATTGTTCAGCACAATACGGTCGCGTTTGTAGACGGTGGCGCTGTCGCCTTTCGACCAGAAGACATAAATTCCGTCCGTGTAGCGTGCGCCGGAGGCAGAAATGCCCTGCTTGAGGGTGAGCAATTTGTTGTCGTAGACAAAACTGGCTTCCTGACGCGGATTGTTCAGCTTAACGGTCAGCGGTTTTTCATCACAGCGATACTCCAGGGTATCGGTCTGCATGCGATCAAGGAACTGGTTGTAGACGCTGCATCCTGACAGCAATAAAGGCGCGGCAATAAGAAGAAGTTTTTTCATGGGCGTATTCCGAAGACTTTCCTGGTCCTGGAGGGCATGGCTGCCCTCCTGTTTCATTCCATTCTAACGACCACACGCCGCGCTGAATTTCAGTTAACTCTGATTATGACGCGGATTCGCCGGGAAAATGGCCCCGAGGACGCTGGCCTCACGTGCGCCAGTCACCGACGGCAAATTGCCCGGAAGCCCGGCAATGGTGCGCCAGGCAAGCCAGGCAAAGGCCAGCGCTTCCATATCATCGCCGCTGATGCCGGCTTCATCGGTGGTCGTCACCTCGGTACCCGGCAATAACCCGGCAAGACGTGCCATCACCAACGGGTTACGGCTGCCACCGCCGCACACCAGCAGGCGTTCGCATCCACCGCTGAGAAGAACCTGTTCCGATATCGAAACCGCCGTTAACTCGGCGAGCGTCGCCTGGACATCCTGCGGTGCAAGCGCCGGGAACTGCGCCAGCTGACGTTCGAGCCAGCCATAGTTGAAATATTCGCGCCCCGTGCTTTTGGGCGCCGGTAGGGCGAAATACGGATCGCTTAGCATGGACTGCAACAGCGGGATGATCACTTTGCCTTCGCTGGCCCACTGCGCGTCTTTATCATACGCCTGACCACGCTGACGCCAGATCCAGGCATCCATCAGCATGTTACCCGGGCCGGTGTCATAGCCGCGTACGGGTTGATCCGGGATAAGCAGAGACAGGTTGGCGATACCGCCAATGTTCAGCACCATCCGGCGCTCTGTCGGATGGGTCAACAATGCCTGATGAAAAGCGGGCACCAGCGGCGCGCCCTGCCCGCCAAGCGCAATATCGCGACGCCGAAAATCACCGACTACGGTCACGCCCGTCTTCGCCACAATCTGGTTATTGTCGCCGATTTGCAGGGTATGCGGTGCATCGCCGACCGGCTCATGCCAGACCGTTTGTCCGTGACAGCCGATAGCGACGACATCCTGCGGGCGAAGCTTTTCTTTATGCATCAGAGCCAGTACCGCATCGGCAAACAGCGCCCCCAGCCGCACATCAAGCTGACCAAGCTGAGAAAGCGTCAGTTGCTGCCCCTGACAGACACTGAGAATGTCCTCTTTCAGCGCCAGGGGGATAGGCCAGGTCAGGCTCGCCTGCTGTGCTACCATGTTTTCATCAATAGCGGCCAGAACGACGTCTACGCCATCCAGACTGGTACCCGACATCACACCAATGTAGCGACCCGATTTCATGCGCTTTCCTTACGTTGCGTGGGCTAATGCTCTCCACTCAACCATAAACAGCGCCGCTTTGCTATCCGGCGATAATATTTTTTAACAATCTCAGACAGGTAACCTGCCGGGTGCCCGTTTATGTCTCGTTAAGTTAAATTCAAGTACAATTTTCTTATTGTTAGTGCAAAGATATGAACTATGGCCCCTTATGCCATATAATTTAGCCATAACGGATGCCCGCCATCGGGCGTTTTTGGTGAACAGGAGATTCAAATGATTTTACGTGTACTGGGCGTTTCGCTGATCGGTTTAACCCTTGCAGGCTGTGTGAATGACAGTTCACTTTCTGGCGACGTGTACAGCGCTTCTGAAGCCAAACAGGTTCAGAGCGTCACTTACGGTACCGTTGTTAACGCACGTCCTGTACAAATTCAGGGTGGCGATGACAGCAACGTGATGGGCGCCATCGGCGGTGCTGTGCTGGGTGGCTTCCTCGGTAATACCGTAGGCGGTGGCACAGGTCGTTCGCTGGCCACAGCAGCAGGTGCCGTTGCGGGTGGCGTTGCAGGCCAGGGCGTTCAGGGTGCAATGAACAAAAGCCAGGGCGTAGAACTGGAAATCCGTAAAGATGACGGCAGCACCATCATGGTAGTACAGAAACAAGGTAATACCCGTTTCTCTGCCGGCCAGCGCGTTGTTCTGGCGAGCAACGGAAGCCAGGTCACCGTTTCTCCACGCTAATTCAAACTGGATGTGGTCATCAGACCACATCCATTTAACAAATCCGTTTAGCGAAGCCAGTAAACAAATCTATTTACATATAATATAATTATCAGCAATATATTTACAAAAAACATTCCCGCCATGAATCATTAAGCGCGGTATATCTTGTTCCTGCGCAAAGTATTTACTCTCCACGCCTGTTACTCTCTTTCTCACTTTACATTTTTTAATTTTATTATTCCGTCAAATCCCTATGCTTGCACTACAACGATATTTTAAGAACCCTTATATTACATTCTGTTTTGGATGCATCGTCGTCGTTGGAATATTACAAGGTCTCTTTGTAAAACTGGTAGAATTAGTTCCTTCATTCTCACCGCTGCTATTCCCGACACTTACCATATTTTTGCTGGTATTCCACCTGTTTATTGCCTGCTTCATGGTCATGAAATACTGGTGCGACAGACGGCGGTTGTACCTTATCGCCCTCGCCTCGGCCTTCGCCGGGTCGACGATGCTGATGGCCGGTACCCTGTCCAGCTTCCCGTCATGGCTGGATCTCTATCAGTTCAATGTTGTCGACTATAACGACGCCATGATCTTCTTTATGTTCCGTCATATTCTTATGGCGGTGCTGATAATAGTCTCAGCGTTACTCTATTCCATTCGGGATTATCCCCTTTCACGCCCCGCGCATATTGCCGTGGTTATCGGTACAATGCTGTTTACGGTTTCTATGGTCGCCCTGGCCTGGTTCTGCTCCAGCCACTCGGCACTAATAACGCTGGATCTGGTGGATAATGAAACCCGGCAATTTATGGTTCTCTGGAGCCAGGTCATAAATATCTTTTTGATTCTTCTCTGGGTTGTGGCGTTAGCAACGTTAATGACGATTACCCGGGTGCGGAATCTTTTTTGGGTTGGCGGTAATTTCTTATGTGTCTGTTATGTCCTGACGCTCTCATTACTGTTAGCCGGCGGGCATGCTGAGGACACGTCCTGGTATCACGCTCGCTTATTCGAAACCGTGGCGACGCTGATGATTATTTTTGTCCTGCTGTACGACGTCTTTAACCTGTATCGCGACTCGCACATAAAGTATCAGCAGTCTTATCAGAACTCGATCCGCGACCCGCTGACGCGCCTCTACAACCGCAGTTATTTTTACGACGCCTTAAATCAGGCACTCAGCATCAGCAAAGCCAACCACCCTGTGTCGGTTATCGTCAGCGATCTCGACCGTTTTAAGCGCATCAACGACTGCTACGGCCATCTGCAGGGAGACAAAGTATTGCAGTTTGTCGCCAACCTGCTGATGGATTCCGTCCGCCCACAGGACATCGCGGCACGTATTGGTGGGGAAGAATTTGTCCTGATGCTGACCAATACTTCGTCGGAAGCAGCGTACCAGGTGGCTGAACGCATACGGCTAAAGCTGAGCAGTTTTGATAAGGTCAGCAGCGGCGGTCAGTTACCTGAATCCATCACGATTAGCATGGGGGTATTTACCGCCACCTCTCCGACGACGACCGCTGAAGCGTGCGTGGAGAATGCTGACAAGGCGATGTATGAAGCGAAAGAGACCGGGCGTAACCGTGTCGTTGTGTCGAGGTAAAAAAGGCCTTGCTGCTGCAAGGCCTTGTGATGGTGTCAGTCGCGTGACTGCAGCTCATGGATGTTCTGCTCAAGGCGCCCAATGAGGCTGATGAGCAGTTCAAGCTCTGCGGGTGAAACCCCGGAAAGGATTTCGCCGCGCGTTTTGGTGATAACGGCTTCCATTTCAGTAATGATAGGGGCCGCTTTCTCAGTGAGCTTAATCCGCTTAGCGCGACGATCGCTGGCGCAGGTTTGCCGGGAGATGAGTCCTTTCTCTTCCAGTTGGTCAAGCGTACGTACCAGTGACGGTTGCTCAATGCCGATCGCTTTTGCCAGTTGAATTTGTGACTGGTCGGGTGGCAGCTGATGAATGTTATGCAGCGTGACCCAGTGCGTCTGTGTCAATTCCAGAGGTTTCAGGCGATGGTCAATCAGAGCACGCCAGACGCGTACCAACCTTGCCAGATCAGAACCTAATGGCGATTCCAATTTCATCTCCTTATAATTAGCTTGCTAAGTTATTATACTGATTTTAGAATAGTGTGCAGCATTTGTATTGGCAAAACAAATGCAATACTGCATTCATCGAACTTAAAAGGATGACTTACACTGAATTGTGATGTTCCATCAGATTAAGACTCGCCCTCGCGGCATTTTGTTCACTGCAAAGGATCTCTGCCCGTGACGTTTTTTCAAAGCTCCGTGGGACTCCCCCTTCAGGACCTGATTTTCGGTGCGTCAGTCTACTTTCCGCCCTTGTTTAAGGCCGTCCTGGTCGGCTTTATGATTTGGCTCATAGCCCATCGCCTGCTTCGCGACTGGATGTACTCCGGCGAGATTTGGCACCCCATGTTAATGGATCTCTCCCTGTTTGCCCTTTCCGTATGCCTGGGCCTAGCTGTCTTGATTGTGTGGTGAATATGCCCCTGAAAACGCTGAAGTACTTTTCCACGCTGATTGTTCTTGCTCTGGCCCTGGTTGCCGGGTGGTGGCTCTGGAATTTTTATATGCAGTCACCCTGGACACGTGACGGCAAAGTGCGGGCTGAGCAGGTCAGCATTACCCCACAGGTTTCGGGCAGCATTACGACGCTTGTCGTGAAAGATAACCAGTACGTTAAAAAGGGTGACGTGTTATTCCGTATCGACGACACCCCCTATCATATTGCGATCCTTAACGCCCAGGCACAGCTGGCGAAGGCCCAGTCTGATTTAGCAAAAGCCAATAACGAAGCCAATCGCCGCCGGCATTTGTCGCGCAACTATATTTCCGCAGAAGATTTAGATACTGCCAATATCAACGTTAAGGCCATGCAGGCGAGCGTGAACGTCGCGGAGGCTACGCTCAAACAGGCGCAGTGGGAGCTGACACAAACCGTTATTACCGCGCCAGTCGATGGATGGATCACCAACCTGTCAGCCCGCGTGGGGAATTATGCCACCGCCGGGCAACCCGTTTTCGCCCTTGTCGACAGCCACTCGTTCTATGTGGTGGGTTATTTTGAAGAGACCAAGCTTCGCCATATTCGCGAAGGGTCTCCCGCTACCATTACGCTTTACAGCGGTTCGCAGAGGTTACAGGGTCACGTCTCCAGCATTGGCCGCGCCATTTACGATCAGAGTGTTGAAATGGATTCAGGCCTGGTACCGGACATCAAACCGAACGTGCCGTGGGTACGTCTGGCCCAGCGCGTACCGGTTCGTGTGGAGTTTGACCATTTACCGCAGGGCATAACGCTGGTCTCCGGCACAACCTGCACCGTCGCCATCGGGACCCGTTGATGAACCTGCAGGCCTTCTCCTGGCGAAATACGCCGTGGATGAAAGCGACACGTCCGCAGTGGCGCTATGCGCTGCGTAATGGCATTGCGATGTGTCTGGCGCTGACTGTCGCCTATTACCTCAACCTTGATCAGCCCTACTGGGCAATGACCTCTGCCGCGGTGGTGAGTTTCCCCACCGTCGGCGGGGTGATCAGCAAAAGTCTTGGACGTATTGCCGGCAGCCTGTTGGGTGCCACCGCAGCGTTAATCATTGCAGGTCATACGCTGAACGATCCGTGGCTTTTTTTGTTGAGCATGGCGATATGGCTGGGCTTTTGTACCTGGGCCTGCGCGCACTTTACGAATAACGTTGCCTATGCCTTCCAGCTGGCTGGCTATACCGCCGCCATTATCGCCTTTCCGGTGGTGAATGTGCTCGATACCACCGAGCTGTGGGACATCGCCCAGGCGCGCGTCTGTGAAGTGATTGTCGGTATTCTGAGCGGCGGTTTCATGATGATGATACTGCCGAGCACCTCCGATGGCACCGCGCTTATTACCGCCCTGAAGACCATGCATACCCGTTTACTGGAGCACGCAAGCCTGCTCTGGCAACCGGATACCAACGACGACATCCGTCTTGCGCACGAAAAGGTGATCGGCCAGATCCTGACCATGAATCTGTTACGCATTCAGGCCTTCTGGAGCCACTATCGCTTTCGTCGTCAGAACACCCTGCTGAACTATCTGTTGCATCAGCAGTTGCGTATGACCAGTTCAATCTCCAGCCTGCGCCGGATGCTGCTCAACTGGCCCACGCCCCCTGCACATACGCGCGCCGTGATTGAAACGCTGCTCGCGGCGCTTGCACGCCCGGATGCCGACATCTACACCGTCGCGAAGATTATCGCCCCGCTCGCGCCAGTAGATGAGTACGATTACCGTCACCGCGCCTTCTGGCAGCGTCTCAACTATTTTTGCCGGTTGTATCTGCGCAGCAGCCGCTGGATTAACGCCGTGGAAAATGCCACCCCGGTCACCGAGTTCGCTGTCCCCGGTAGCCCGGCGCTGGCACGACACACAGACTCGATGGAGGCACTGTGGAGTGGTTTTCGTACCTTTTGCGCGCTCACGCTGGTTGGCGCGTGGAGTATCACCACCCAGTGGGAGTCAGGCCCTGCGGCCCTGACGCTTGCTGCTATCAGCTGCGTGCTGTACTCCGTCGCCGCGTCACCGTTCAACTCCCTCACGCTGCTGCTACGCACCCTGGTGCTGCTTTCGCTGTTTAGTTTTGCCGTGAAGTTTGGGTTGATGGTGCAGATAAGCGACCTGTGGCAGTTCCTTCTGTTCCTGTTCCCGCTGTTAACCACCATGCAGTTGCTGAAGCTGCAAATGCCCAAACTCGCGGGGCTGTGGGGACAGCTGATTGTATTTATGGGCTCGTTTATCTCCGTCACTAACCCGCCGGTTTATGACTACGCCGATTTTCTCAATGATAATCTGGCGAAGATCCTTGGCGTTGGGCTGGCGTGGCTGGCATTTGCGGTGTTACGTCCGGGTTCAGATGCGCGCAAGAGTCGCCGGCATATCCGCGAGTTACGCAGAGGTTTTGTCGACCAGTTGAGTCGAAAACCGCATTTACGTGAAAGTGAGTATGAATCGCTGGTCTATCATTATGTCAGCCAGCTCAATAACAGCCAGGACTCCCTTTCGCGCCGCTGGCTGTTGCGCTGGGGCGTGGTGCTGTTGAACTGCTCTCACGTGGTCTGGCAACTTAGGGCATGGGAAACACGGTCCGACCCGCTGTCGCAGGTTCGTGATGTCTGCATCACCCTGCTACGCGATGTCATGAGCGAACGCGGTGTCCAGCAGCGTCCACTGGAAACCACGCTTGCCGAACTTCAGCGAATTTGCGATACCCTTGCGCACCACCACTCGCCTGCAGCACGAGAATTAGCCTCGATAATCTGGCGCCTGCACTGCTCGCTGTCGCAGCTGGAACAGGCACCGGCTCCGGGTACAATTGGGGATCACATCACCCCGCAGGCATAGCGAGCCCCGCCACCGCCAAGCGGTTTTGGCTGATCGGACATATTGTCGCCGCCGACATGGATCATCAGCGCCTTGCCTTTCACTTCATCCAGCTTTTTCAGCCGCGGCGCGACGACGGGATCCGTGGCTTTGCCGTCGTTATTCACCACCAGCACCGGCAAATCGCCCAGATGTCCCATACCGTCAGGACCTTCATGTTTACCGGTATGTTGTGGGTCGAGGTGGCCGCCTGCCGCCTCCGCAGCCGAGGCTTTACCCTCTTTTAATGCGGGCTGACAGCTACCGTTGGCATGGACATGGAAACCATGTTCGCCAGGAGGAAGGGCTTTGAGATTGGGCGCGAATTCCAGTCCCTTGTCGGTTTCAGTGATTTTCACCGTGCCGATGGACTGACCTACACCCTGAGAGGTGACGAGATTCATTTCCACTTCATCACTGGCCGCCTGCGCACCTGCACAGACCACCAGCGTGACGAGAGCCAGAGTAAAACGCTTCATATGACCTCCACGGGTTGTTTTTTGCCCCTTAAGTTTATACCAGGGGCAAAGATTTCACCGGAAAGTCACGTTTTACCGGTTACGGGACGTCGTAACCCAGCGCCGCTTTGCGGATGCGGAACCACTGCTGACGGGTCATCTGCAACTCTTCCGCGGCAATGGCGGCGCGTACGCGTTCAATTTTGCCCGAGCCAATGATTGGCAGTGGTTTTGACGGCAGACGCAGGATCCACGCGTACACCACCTGTTCGATGCTTCCGGCATTCAGTTCGCGGGCAATGGTCTCAAGCTCAGTGCGCAGCGGCTGGAATTCATCATCATTAAACAGACGTCCGCCGCCCAGACACGACCACGCCATCGGTCGGATACGCAATTGCTGAAGCTGATCGAGCGTGCCATCCAGCAGCAGCGGCTGATGAACCGGAGAAATTTCAACCTGGTTGGTGGCCAGGGTAAACGGCAGACGAGACTGCAGCAGCGCAAACTGTGCAGGGGTAAAGTTTGATACGCCGAAATGACGCACTTTGCCGCTTTGATGCAGATTCAGAAACGCTTCGGCCACCTCATCGGCATCCATCAACGGATCGGGGCGGTGGATCAGCAACAGATCGATATGATCGGTCGCCAGGTTAACCAGCGACTGTTCGGCGCTCTTAATGATATGCGCGCTGTCGGTAATGTAATGGCCGAGGGCATGCTCCGGTTTTGCCGTCGTGGCAATCCCGCATTTGGTGACGATCTCCATGCGTTCGCGTAACGCAGGAACCAGTTTGAGTGCCTCGCCGAACGCGGCTTCACACTGATAGCCACCGTAAATATCAGCGTGATCGACCGTGGTGATCCCTAAGTCGAGATGCTCTTCAATAAAGCTTGCCAGCTGGAGGGGGGACATATTCCAGTCCATCAGGCGCCAGTAGCCCATCACAAAGCGGGAGAATTCTGGCCCCTGGGGGGCAAGGGTAATTCGCTGAACCATAACATTTTCCTCAAGGACGTGATGTCATGAGTATACGCAATTACCGTGTTAAAACAGTGAAGGTTGCTGGGGTTCTTCGGTGTCACCGGCTTTGTTTGCGCGTATTTTGCGCAGAAGTCGCTGTCGACAGAGACGGAGCACCTCCTGTTTCTGCGTGTCGCTGAAGTGTTGCCAGTTAAAACGCTCATCGCGCGTGCGCATGCAGCCACGGCAATATCCGCGTTCATCCACCTGACAAATACCCCGGCACGGGCTCTGGATGGGGAAAAACTCCAGTTGCTCTGCCACACTCACCTCCCGATAACGACTATCACCTACAGTGAAGACGCTAAACGTCCCGCGTGCAAGGGCTTTACCACAGTTTTGTGGCATTAAGGTTTCACTAATCTTCGTTCTCTATACTCGCCCCATCATTAAAATTGCAGGTTTTCTGATCGATGTGGCCAATCAAAAAGTTACAATGTAACGATATAAAATTTACTCTGGGCTGTGCACTTTTCTTTACCGTATTAAACGCGCTGTTTATTCAGCGTAGCTGGGCAATTATCGCGCCCGCGCATATCCATGACGTCCTCTTTGCCGCGTCCGTTCCACTGGTGCTGTTTTGCGGCTGGGTCATTGTTTTTAGTCTGCTTAATATCCCGTTTATCCGTAAGCCGCTGCTGATTGTCTTGACCGTCGGATGCGCCGCCGCGACCTACTTTATGTATACCTACGGCGCGGTTATCGATCAGAACATGATTGTTAACGTGTTCGAAACCAACTCTCAGGAAGCCACCGCCCTGGTGACGCCGCAGATGATCCTGTGGATTGTCGTTGCCGGTCTTGTTCCGTCCGTGGTGCTGGCCATGATCCGCATTCGCACCGGGAAATGGTGGTACGCCCTGCTGACCCGTTTTGCCGCAATGCTCGGCGCCCTGCTGGTTATCATCCTCATCGCCGCCCTGTTTTATAAAGACTACGCGTCGCTGTTTCGCAATAACAAAAGCATCGTCAAAATGGTGACCCCCGCTAACTATGTCAGCGCAATGGTCAAATACAGCAAAATGCGCTGGTTTGCAGGCGATCAAACGCTGGTCCGGATCGGTGAAGATGCCCATAAAGGGCCGCTGATTGCAGGCCAACAAAAGAAAACCGTTCTGGTGCTGGTCATCGGCGAAGCGTCACGCGCCGCGAACTACTCGTTGAATGGCTACGGGCGTGAAACAAACCCCGAGCTGAAAAAGCAGGATGTGATTAACTTCCCGCAGGCCTCCTCCTGCGGCACCGAAACAGCCGTTTCCGTGCCCTGCATGTTCTCCGGTATGACGCGCAGTAAATACGATGCCGACCTGGCCCATCACCAGGAAGGGTTGCTGGACGTGCTCGCCCATGCGGGGATCAATATGCTGTGGCGTGACAATGATGGCGGTTGTAAAGGCGCCTGCGATCGCGTTCCCCATACCGACATGACCCAGTGGAAACTCGATCAGTTCTGCAAAGACAACTCCTGCATTGACGATGTGAACTTCACCCGTCTGGACAATGTCCTGGATGGCCTGAAGCAGGACTCCGTACTGGTCATCCACCTGATGGGCAGCCACGGCCCGGCATACTATCGCCGTTATCCGGATAATTTCCGCAAATTTACGCCAACCTGCGATACCAATGAAATTCAGGATTGCGATCACCAGGCGCTGATGAATACCTATGACAATACCATCCTGTATACCGACAGCATGGTCAGCAAAACCATCGATGCCCTGAAAGCGCGTCAGGCGAGCATGAATACCGCCCTGATTTACCTTTCGGATCACGGGGAGTCGCTGGGCGAAAGCGGGATTTATCTGCACGGCACGCCGTATCTGCTGGCACCAGAGCAACAAACGCACATACCGTTTATGTTCTGGTTATCACCAGACTATGCGAAAAATTTCGGCGTCAACGCGCAGTGTTTACGTGACCATGCAGCAAAAAATGCGGTTTCGCAGGACAATTTGTTCTCTACCGTATTGGGTATGATGGACATTAAATCAAAGGTTTATCAACAACAGCTGGATATTCTGAACGCATGTCGCCACTGAACACGCTTGCAATAGACCGAACGGTCTATTAGAGTGCGGCCATGAGCAGAAATACAGAACACGATACCCGAGAACATTTACTGGCGACCGGCGAGCGACTTTGCATGCATCGCGGGTTCACCGGTATGGGGTTGAGCGAGTTATTAAAAACCGCTGAGGTACCGAAGGGGTCGTTTTATCACTACTTCCGGTCCAAAGAGGCGTTTGGCGTGGCAATGCTGGAGCGGCACTATGCCAGCTACCATCAGCGCCTGGCAGCGCACTTTGCCACGGGCGAAGGTAATTATCGCGATCGTGTTCTGCACTTCTATCAGGAAACGCTGAACCAGTTCTGTCAGCAGGGCATCATCAGCGGTTGCCTGACGGTAAAACTTTCTGCCGAAGTGTGCGATCTTTCAGAAGATATGCGCACAGCAATGGATAAAGGGGCCCGCGGGGTTATCGCCCTCATGGCACAGGCGCTGGAGAAAGGCCGCGATGAAAAAACGCTGACTTTTCCCGGCGAACCTTTAACCCAGGCGCAGGTTTTATACGCCCTCTGGTTAGGCGCGAACCTGCAGGCCAAGATTTCACGCAGTGCGGTGCCGCTTGAAAGCGCACTGGCACATGTAAAAAGCAGCATTACTACGCCTCGCGTATAGCAGGCGTTTTTATTTACGCAATTACTAGACGACTGGTCTACTCAGGAGCCTTTATGTCCGCTGAAAAATTATTTACCCCCTTGAAAGTGGGTGCCGTTACCGCGCCAAACCGTGTGTTCATGGCCCCGCTTACCCGTCTGCGCAGCATTGAGCCGGGTGATATCCCTACCCCGTTGATGGGTGAATATTACCGTCAGCGCGCAAGCTCTGGCCTGATCATCACCGAGGCCACTCAGATTTCTGCTCAGGCTAAGGGTTACGCTGGCGCACCAGGTCTGCACAGCCCGGAACAGATTGCCGCGTGGAAAAAAATCACGGCTGGCGTTCACGCTGAAGAGGGTCGTATTGCCGTCCAGCTGTGGCATACCGGTCGTATCTCTCACAGCAGCATCCAGCCTGGCGGTCAGGCACCGGTTTCCGCCTCTGCCCTGAGCGCGAACACCCGCACCTCGCTGCGTGATGAAAACGGCAATGCGATCCGCGTTGATACGTCTATGCCGCGCGCTCTTGAACTGGACGAGATCCCGGGAATTGTTAACGATTTCCGCCAGGCCGTGGCGAATGCGCGTGAAGCCGGGTTCGACCTGGTTGAACTGCACTCCGCGCATGGCTATCTGCTGCACCAGTTCCTGTCACCGTCCTCTAACCATCGTACCGACCAGTACGGCGGCAGCGTCGAAAACCGTGCGCGCCTGGTGCTGGAAGTGGTGGATGCCGTATGTCAGGAGTGGAGCCCGGACCGCATTGGTATCCGCGTTTCCCCGATTGGTTCTTTCCAGAACGTTGATAACGGCCCGGACGAAGAAGCGGATGCCCTTTATCTGATTGAAGAGCTGGCAAAACGGGGTATCGCGTATCTGCATATGTCCGAGCCAGACTGGGCCGGTGGTCAGCCTTACACTGAAGCCTTCCGTCAGAAAGTACGCGAACGCTTCCACGGTGTGATCATCGGTGCAGGTGCATATACCCCTGAGAAAGCTGAAGATCTGATTAGCAAAGGTTTGATCGACGCCGTTGCATTTGGTCGCGATTTTATCGCTAACCCTGATCTGGTCGCCCGTCTGCAGCAGAAAGCCGCGCTGAACCCTCAGCGTCCGGAAAGCTTCTACGGCGGCGGCGCTGAAGGTTATACCGACTACCCTACCCTGTAATCTCTTCATTGCTCATTGATAGCGGCGACCTTTCGCCGCTATACTAAAACATCGTTTCTGTTCAAATAGATATTCTATTCCATTGGTTAATGAGGAAATTATGCGCCTACTTCACACCATGCTGCGCGTTGGCGATCTGCAACGTTCTGTCGATTTCTACACTAACGTACTGGGTATGAAACTGCTGCGCACCAGCGAAAACCCGGAATATAAATACTCGCTGGCGTTTGTGGGTTACGGCCCGGAAACGGACGAAGCGGTCATCGAACTGACCTACAACTGGGGCGTGGACAGCTATGAGCTGGGCACCGCTTATGGTCATATCGCGCTGGAAGTGGACAACGCAGCCGAAGCCTGTGAACGTATTCGCAGCAACGGCGGTAACGTGACGCGTGAAGCTGGCCCGGTCAAAGGCGGCACCACGGTGATCGCGTTTGTTGAAGATCCGGACGGCTACAAAATCGAGCTGATTGAAGCCAAAGACGCTGGTCGCGGTCTGGGCAACTGATCCCGCAGGGCGCAACATGCGCCCGTACTTTTACTGCATCCCCATCCAAAATTTGCCATAATGCGCACTGCTTTTTTCCCCATGTAAGAGACCCTGATGTCCGATAACGCTCAATTTAGCGGTCTGTGCGACCGTTTTCGTGGTTTTTATCCTGTTGTGATCGATGTTGAAACAGCCGGATTTAACGCTAAAACCGATGCGCTGCTTGAAATTGCCGCCATCACGCTGAAGATGGATGAACAGGGATGGCTTACACCGGACACCACGCTGCATTTCCACGTTGAACCGTTTGAAGGGGCCAACTTACAGCCCGAGGCGCTGGCCTTTAACGGCATCGATCCGCATAACCCGCTGCGTGGTGCGGTAAGTGAATATGACGCGCTGCACGCCATTTTTAAAATGGTGCGTAAAGGTATGAAAGAGAGCAACTGCAGCCGCGCCATTATGGTGGCGCATAACGCCACGTTCGATCACACCTTTACCATGGCCGCTGCCGAGCGCGCGTCGCTCAAGCGTAACCCTTTCCACCCGTTTGTGACCTTCGATACCGCGGCACTGAGCGGTCTGGCGTTGGGACAAACGGTATTATCAAAGGCCTGTATTACGGCAGGCATTGAGTTTGACGGTACGCAGGCGCATTCCGCGCTTTATGACACCGAGCGGACGGCGGAGCTGTTTTGCGAAATTGTGAACCGCTGGAAGCGTCTGGGCGGCTGGCCACTGCTGATGGGTGACAGTGAAGAATAAAAAAAAGCGACCTCATGAGGTCGCTTTTTTGTCTTCGCAGATAACTTACTCCGCGTCTGGCTCTTCCGTTTTGTACTTCGCAGCCGTTTCTTTGATCAGCTGCTGCAGTTCACCGCGCTGATACATTTCGATCAGGATATCGCAACCGCCGACCAGCTCACCGTCTACCCACAGCTGTGGGAACGTCGGCCAGTTAGCGTATTTAGGCAGCTCAGCGCGGATGTCCGGGTTCTGCAGGATATCAACGTAAGCAAAACGCTCACCACAGGCAGACAGCGCCTGAACCGCTTGCGCGGAGAAGCCACAGCTTGGCAGCTTCGGAGAACCTTTCATATACAGCAGAATCGGGTTTTCAGCGATCTGGCGCTGGATTTTTTCAATAGTGGTGCTCATGTCTTGCTTCCTTTAACTTCTGTTACGGCATTCGTCTGTCATTGTAGCGGTTCAGACTGCCATCGGAAAATAACATTTTTGTCACGTCTTTCTTATTTTACCGCGAGTGATGAAAAGTTGCATTGCAAATGGTGTTTAACCCTGCGGCACTCAGGGTTTTGTTTAGGGAGTGAACAATAGTGCGACAGATTGATGAATTTTTTTGCACTTGCTAACGAAACAGGATTGTAGATTGAAAAATGCTATTAACTTATCGGGTTTTTATAGATTAGAATCGACGGGCTTTGTAAATCATTCGCAGGTATTATTGATGACCTGCATTTATCAGGGGACTGCCCAGTGGCGCGGATAAATAAAATCTCGATCACGCTCTGTGCTTTACTGTTTACAACACTCACTTTCACGCCAGTGGCGAACGCCTCTCAACAGGCGCGGCACTCTGCTGTACAAAAAACGCATCTGGCCAAAACCACAGACCGTAAGAAAAAAACCACCAGCAAGAACGACAAGAAAAAGACCACCACCCAGACTAAAAAGACCGCCTCCAGCAAGACGAAAACAAAACCTTCCCGCACTGCCCACGCAACCAAAAGCAAAGCCTCGCAAACTGCAGCTAATCTCGTGACGGAAAAATGCATCCCCCGCAAAGGTCATAAAGCGAAATGCACGAAGGTCACGAAAATAGCGGAAGTGCATAAGGTTCGCGTGCAGAAAGCGCAAAAAACGGCGTTGAATAAACTGATGGGGCAGATCGGCAAACCCTATCGCTGGGGCGGCAGCTCACCGCGTACCGGTTTCGACTGCAGCGGCCTCGTCTATTACGCCTACAAAGATCTGGTGAAGTTCCGAATTCCACGTACCGCCAATGAGATGTATCACCTGCGCGACGCGTCACCGGTCAACCGCGGTGAACTGGAGAATGGCGATCTCGTCTTCTTCCGCACTCAGGGGCGCGGCACGGCTGACCACGTTGGCGTATATGTAGGCAACGGGAAATTTATCCAGTCCCCACGTAGCGGCCAGGACATCCAGATAACCTCTCTCAGTGAAGACTACTGGGTACGTCACTATGTCGGCGCACGCCGCGTGATGACGCCAAAAACCATTCGCTAACCCCTGCCCTGCCACCGCCGTGGCAGGGTAAGTTCCTCTTTTGCATACCCTTTCAATTTGCTATTCTGTCCCTGTTGTCTGTGTGGTTATTGGCAACATAAAAAACAATAAGGAGAGAAGCAATGTCGTTCGAATTACCTGCACTACCATATGCAAAAGACGCCCTGGTCCCGCACATTTCTGCGGAAACCCTGGAGTATCACTACGGCAAACATCACCAGACGTACGTCACCAATCTGAACAACCTGATCAAGGGCACCGATTTTGAAGGCAAAACGCTGGAAGAGATCGTCCGCAGTTCAGAGGGCGGTGTCTTTAACAATGCCGCTCAGGTGTGGAACCACACCTTCTACTGGCACTGCCTGGCACCGAATGCAGGCGGCGAACCTACGGGTGAACTGGCTGGCGCGATTAACGCGGCATTTGGCAGCTTTGCTGATTTTAAAGCGAAGTTTACGGATGCTGCAGTCAAGAACTTCGGTTCTGGCTGGACGTGGCTGGTGAAAGATGCGGATGGCAAACTGGCTATCGTTTCCACCTCGAACGCGGGTACGCCACTGACCACCAGCGCAACGCCGCTGATGACCGTGGACGTCTGGGAACACGCTTATTACATTGATTACCGTAACGCGCGTCCGAACTACCTGGAGCACTTCTGGGCACTGGTTAACTGGGCGTTTGTGGCGAAGAACTTCGCCGCGTAAGAGACACGCAGAAGGGGTTGCCCTTCTGCGTTTTTTAATTATTCAGCAGCGCACGCTGCTTCCGGCTGTTTACGGCCAGACATCATCACTAACAGCAGGCCGAGTGCGGCAATTATCGCCCCCATCACCGGCACAAAGCTGTATCCCAGGCCGCCAGAAATGACGGCACCACCGGCAGCGGCACCGAGCGCATTGCCAAGGTTAAACGCGCCAATATTGACCGACGACGAGAGACCCGGTGCCTCATGGGCAACGCGCATCACGCGCATCTGCAGCGGCGGAACCACGGCAAAGGTCGCAGCCCCCCAGACAACCATCGCCATCGCCGCCCCGACTTCATTACGCGCCAGCCACGGAATGGCGATCATGATGACAATCAGCAGCGTTAAAAAGCCTTTCAGCGTCCCGCTCACGGAACGATCGGCGAATTTCCCGCCGAGATAGTTGCCTATAGAGAACCCGACACCAATCAGCACCAGCATCGCGGTCACAAAGAGAGGCGTCGCGTGGGTGATATCGTGCAACACCGGTGAAATATAGGTGTACAGGGTAAACATGGCGCCCGCCCCCAGTACGGTGGTCAACAGCGCGGAGAGCACCTGCGGGCGCATCAGTACCGACAGCTCTTTGCGGACGTCAGGACGTTCACCAGCGCTGCCTTTCGGCAAGGAGAAGTACAACGCCACCATGGCGATAACACCCAGCACGGCCGTCGCCAGGAACGACATGCGCCAGCCGATCGCCTCACCCAGCCAGGTTGCGGCAGGTACACCGCCAATGTTGGCAATCGTCAGACCCATAAACATGGTTGCCACGGCACTCGCCTGCTTGTGTTTTGGTACCACGCTTGCGGCCACAACCGATCCCAGCCCAAAGAACGCGCCGTGGTTAAGGCTGGTCAGAATGCGGGACAACATCAGGGTGGTGTAATCCGGAGCAATGGCGGAGAGCACGTTGCCCAGCGTAAATATCGCCATCAGGAAAATCAGCGCATTGCGGCGCGCGCGGTGTGAAAGCAGAAGCGTCATGAGCGGTGCCCCCACCATCACGCCAATGGCGTAGGCGCTGATGAGCATCCCGGCCGCCGGGATAGAAACATCCACGCCCCGGGCGATAACAGGCAGTAACCCCATCGGGGAGAATTCAGTGGTGCCAATCCCAAAAGCGCCAATCGCCAGGGCAAGCAGGGGAAAATTGATTTTCATGCGTCAACTCCGGATGCCGTGTCATGTCGTGACACAGAACAAAGAAGCCGAAAGCATGACATCAATCACAAAAAATGAGAAGTTAACAAATTGGCAAAAGATTTTTGCCGCAGGCGTAACAATCAGGAAAACTGAGAGGGAGAGAGCTCTCCCTCCGTGTAAATCAGTGCAATGCAGCCGTCAGACCCGCCGCAACAATCAGAGCCAGTACAATAACGGTGGTCACCAGCGAAAACTTCAGATCGTAGCTCATCAATTTTTCTCCTTTTAATCTCCCCACGAAAAGTGAGCCTGCTCATTTTTACACAGTTTAGTTCAAAAATCTTCCTGGATTTAAACTGATAACCACTTTAGCTCTTCCCCTTTTCATCAAGATAGGACAAAATTCCACGCTAAATTTATTAGCGTACCGGCCATTGACCCCCTCCTGACGTCCTGTGTCGTTTTCCCGGCGTGCCGCAATTCAAGATTGCGTGATAAGGGTGAGAGAAGGCAAACGTTTACCTTCAAGTTTTTCAGGAGTTTAGGATATGGTCTGGAGTGACATTTAATGGCAACAATTAAAGACGTAGCAAAACGCGCAAACGTTTCCACTACAACCGTATCACATGTAATTAACAAAACCCGCTTTGTGGCGGAAGAGACGCGCAACGCCGTCTGGGCGGCAATCAAAGAATTACACTATTCACCGAGTGCGGTGGCGCGCAGCCTCAAAGTTAATCACACCAAATCCATTGGTTTGCTGGCAACCAGCAGTGAAGCGGCCTATTTTGCCGAGATCATTGAAGCAGTCGAGAAAAACTGCTTCCAGAAAGGCTATACCCTGATTCTGGGCAACGCGTGGAACAGCATTGAAAAACAGCGCGCTTATCTCTCCATGATGGCGCAAAAGCGTGTGGATGGCCTGCTGGTGATGTGTTCAGAGTATCCGGAGTCTGTGCTTTCCATGCTGGAAGAGTACCGCCATATTCCTATGGTGGTCATGGACTGGGGCGAAGCACGTGCAGACTTCACCGACTCCGTCATCGATAACGCGTTTGAAGGCGGCTATATGGCAGGCCGTTATCTGATTGAACGCGGTCACCGCGAGATTGGTGTGATCCCGGGTCCACTGGAGCGCAACACCGGTGCCGGACGTCTGGCCGGGTTTATGAAAGCAATGGAAGAGGCGCTGATTACCGTGCCGGAAAACTGGATCGTGCAGGGTGACTTTGAACCTGAATCCGGTTATCGCGCAATGCAGCAGATTGTCTCCCAGTCGCATCGCCCGACAGCCGTTTTCTGTGGCGGTGACATTATGGCGATGGGTGCTCTCTGTGCCGCCGATGAACTGGGTTTGCGCGTGCCGCAGGACATTTCCGTGATCGGGTATGACAACGTGCGCAACGCGCGCTTCTTTACCCCGGCGCTGACCACCATCCACCAGCCAAAAGACTCGCTGGGTGAAACGGCCTTCAATATGCTGATGGACAGGATCGTCAACAAGCGTGAAGAGTCTCAGTCCATTGAAGTTCACCCGCGTCTTATCGAACGCCGTTCCGTTGCGGATGGTCCGTTCCGCGACTATCGTCGTTAATCTTTTACGGGGCCAGTTATACTGGCTCCCGTAGCCATTCCCGGTTAAGCGTCTCACTGTCTCCCAGGTAATCCAGCAGCCAGGCCATTGCGGGCGACACATCATTTTGTTGCCAGGTGAGGCAACAGGCCGCATCCGGAAAAGGATTTTCCAGCGTCAGTTCAACCCATTCACCGGTATCGATTCGGGGCCGTGCAAAATGGCCAGGGACCATGGCAACGCACAGCCCTGCGCTGAGGCATGTTGCTGAGGATTCCCAGTCCGGCGCAACCACCCGTCGCTGGTTATCCAGCAGCCAGGTAATGCGTTTGGGCAACGAACGCGAGGTATCTTCCAGCACCAGCGAGGGCCAGTTACGGAGCGTTTCGTCGCTGAGCGGCCCGTCCAGGTCAGCCAGCGGATGATCGCTTGCCACCACACATTTCCAGCTGAGCATGCCCATGTCGCGAAAGGCAAAGCGTCCCCCAACCGGGATCGCCTGCGTGGCACCGATCGCCATCTCTGCCCTGCCATCCGCCAGCGCATCCCAGACGCCGTTAAACACTTCCTGGGATACCCGCAATTCGACATCCGAGAAATGGCGATAGAAATCGACAATCATTTGCCGGGTACGTTCCGGTTTTACGATGTTATCCACGGCAATGGAAAGATGTCCTCGCCAGCCGTTAGCGATCTGCTGACACTGTTCGCGGGTGATCTGCATTTTTTTGATAACAGAACGCCCTTCTTTCAAAAACCATGCCCCGGCGGGCGTTAATTCCACATCACGGTGACGCCGTTCAAACAGCGGAACGGCCAGCCATTCCTCAAGCTGACGCACCGTATAGCTGATTGCTGAGGGGACGCGGTGCAACTCCTGCGCTGCACCGCTAAAGCTTCCGTTGCGCGCAACAGCATCGACCACTTCAAGAGAATAATCTGACCACATTTTCTGCCTGCAAAAATTTTGAATGCACTCGCCAAATATTAGCGTTTCACAAGCTGCTTTGCACTCCCTACACTCTGCGCAAACATAGACCTGCCTCCCTCAGGAGAAAAAAACAATGCAACCCAGGAAAGGATTTTTAGTCTGGCTCGGTGGTTTAAGCGTGCTGGGCTTTTTAGCCACTGATATGTACCTGCCCGCCTTCGCCGCAATGCAGGAAGATTTACAGACCCCGGCGGCAGCCATCAGCGCCAGCTTGAGCGTATTCCTCGCGGGCTTTGCCTTCGCGCAGCTGCTCTGGGGGCCGCTCTCTGACCGCTTTGGCCGTAAACCGGTGCTGTTGCTGGGGCTGGCTATCTTTGCCGTCGGCTGTCTGGGAATGTTATGGGTACGCGATGCAACCTGGCTGCTGGTGCTACGCTTCGTGCAGGCCGTTGGCGTCTGTGCTGCCGCGGTGACCTGGCAGGCGCTGGTCACCGACTACTATCCGGCCAACCGTACAAACCGCATTTTCGCCACCATTATGCCGCTGGTAGGGCTTTCGCCTGCCCTCGCCCCGCTGCTCGGGAGCTGGATCCTGGCGCATTTCGACTGGCAGGCCATTTTCGCTACGCTGTTTGCCATCACGCTGGTCCTGATGATCCCGGCATTCACACTCAAGGCGGCACATAAGAAAGAGACGCCTGCTGACACAACACCGGTGACCTTCACCTCTCTGCTGAGCACCAAAGCGTACCGCGGTAATGTCCTGATTTATGCCGCCTGCTCGGCGAGTTTCTTCGCGTGGCTGACCGGTTCGCCGTTCATTCTTCACGATATGGGTTACAGCCCGGCCGCCATCGGTCTGAGCTATGTCCCGCAGACCATCGCGTTTCTGGTCGGGGGCTATGGCTGTCGCGCGGCGCTGCAAAAATGGGAAGGTCAGCAGATGCTGCCCTGGCTGCTGGTGCTCTACGCGCTGAGCGTGATCGCCACCTGGGCTGTGGGCTTTATCCCGGGCGCAGGTCTGGCAGAAATTCTGATTCCATTCTGCGTGATGGCCGTGGCGAACGGTGCGATTTACCCTATCGTGGTAGCCCAGGCGTTACGTCCGTTCCCACAGGCAACAGGTCGTGCGGCCGCGCTTCAGAATACCCTGCAGCTGGGTCTGTGCTTCCTGGCAAGCCTGGTGGTCTCTACGCTGATTGCCACGCCGCTCCTGACCACCACCAGCGTCATGCTGGTTACGGTTGCGCTGGCCCTTCTGGGATACCGTATGCAGTCTGCGGCACAACGTGAGCAGGATGACCGCGCAGAGGTGAAAACCTCGCATGCATAATCGCGCCAGAAATTATGTTAAATATCAGTGATTAGGTTGCTAAGAATTTTCTATTGAATCACCAAATTTTGAGGCCTATACTAAATTTGGTTCGATTAAATACGATAAATATTAAGTGTTAACGGGAGCCGGAGCGCTCCCGTTTTACCATGGAAGGCATTTCGGCAAGGGTTATCTCCCTTCCTCTGTTCTACGTCGGATACTAGCCTCACGGGGAAATACCGTGAGATTTCTCACAAACCATAAAAAGCGTCTACGCTGTTTGAAGGTTCTGATCACAGTAAGGTGATGGAGAAGCTATGAGTTCATCGTGTATAGAAGAAGTCAGCGTTCCGGACGATAACTGGTCCCGGATCGTCAGTGAACTGTTAGGTCGTGCAGGCATCACTATTAATGGATCTTCGCCATCCGATCCACAGGTTAAGCATCCCGACTTTTTTAAACGCGTATTGCGGGAGGGATCGTTAGGCCTGGGGGAAAGTTATATGGACGGCTGGTGGGAGTGTGAACGGCTGGATATGTTTTTCTCCAGCGTGTTACGCGCCGGTCTGGAAAACCAGCTCCCCCGCAATCTGAAAGATACGTTACGTGTCGCCTCCGCCCGGCTGTTTAATCTGCAAAGCAAAAAACGGGCGTGGATCGTCGGCAAGGAGCATTACGACCTCGGTAATGACCTGTTCAGCCGCATGCTCGATCCTTTCATGCAATATTCCTGCGCCTACTGGAAAGAGGCCTCAACCCTTGAAGAAGCACAGCAGGCTAAGCTGCGTCTGATTTGTGAAAAACTGCAGCTACAGCCGGGCATGCGTGTGCTGGATATCGGTTGTGGATGGGGTGGTCTGGCCTATTTTATGGCGAAGCATTATGGTGCCAGCGTGGTCGGTGTGACCATTTCAGCTGAACAGCAAAAAATGGCACGGGAGCGCTGCCAGGGCCTTGATGTGGATATTCGCCTTCAGGATTATCGCGACCTGAACGAGCAGTTTGATCGCATAGTCTCCGTCGGCATGTTCGAACACGTGGGGCCGAAAAACTATGACACCTACTTCAGCGTGGTGGACCGTAACTTGAAACCTGACGGCATCTTCCTGCTGCACACCATTGGTTCTAAGCGCACCGACAATAACGTCGATCCGTGGATCAACAAATACATCTTTCCGAATGGCTGTTTGCCGTCCGTTCGCCAGATTGCTAACGCCAGTGAACCTCATTTCATTATGGAAGACTGGCATAACTTTGGCGCGGATTATGACACCACGTTGATGGCATGGCATTCACGTTTCCAGGAAGCCTGGCCAGAAATTGCGGACAACTATTCTGAACGGTTTAAACGGATGTTCAGCTATTATCTCAATGCCTGCGCAGGCGCCTTTCGCGCGCGTGATATTCAACTTTGGCAGGTTGTTTTCAGCCGAGGGATAGAACACGGTTTGCGGGTCGCACGCTAAAAAAAACCCCGGATATCCGGGGTTCATTTTATTCTTCTTCTGCGGTCTTTATTATTGCGGCTTCTTTTGCCGCCAACAGCCGCTCAACGGTATCCACAACCGCCTGAGTCTGCGGATCGATTTCGATATTAACCCGATGCCCCAGTTTTTTCGCCCCCAGGGTTGTACGCTGGAGAGTTTCAGGAATTAAATGCACGCAGAAACGGGTCGGCGTCACTTCCCCAACCGTCAGGCTAATCCCATCAATACCAATAAATCCTTTATACAGGATGTATTTCATTAATGAAGGATCCTGCACTTTAAACCAGATTTGACGGTTATTTTCCGAGGTGACAATCTTCGCCACTTCCGCGGTGGTCATAATATGGCCTGACATCAGATGGCCGCCAATCTCATCGCTGAACCTGGCCGCACGCTCTACGTTTACGGTATCCCCTACCACCAGCTCGCCCAGGTTGGTGATGCGCAGCGTCTCTTTCATTAAATCAAAGCTAATCTGGTTCCCGTTAATTTCGGTTACCGTCAGGCAACAGCCGTTATGTGCAATCGAGGCGCCAGTTTCAATGCCATCAAGCATATATTCCGGAAGCTCAACCACATGAGTTCGGAAATTAGGTTTTTCATCAATGGACACCACTTTGGCGGTGCCCTGCACAATACCAGTAAACATGCTTACAACTCCTGTTTTTTCCGGACGGTGGTGACACCGTTTAATCCCACCACAATAACAGTTGGAAAAACAGGTTGCCAGCGGAGCGCATTTTGTGGCGATTTTTTCACTAGATAAATAGCTAAACCCCGCTACAATAGCTGGCACCCCCCTGCATTTTCTTCTTGCTGCCAGTTACGGCGGCCTTTTTAGTCTCTCAAATAACTAGAATATAAAGGTGTTCACGTGCAGAAGTACATGAATGAAGCGCGCCAGTTATTGGCACTGGCTATACCAGTGATCATCGCGCAAGTGGCCCAGACCGCAATGGGATTTGTGGATACGGTAATGGCGGGTGGCTACAGCGCCACCGATATGGCCGCCGTGGCAATAGGCACCTCGATCTGGCTTCCGGCCATCCTGTTTGGCCACGGCCTGCTGCTCGCCCTCACCCCAGTTATCGCTCAGCTTAATGGCTCAGGGCGACGTGAACGTATTGCCCATCAGGTTCGACAGGGGTTCTGGCTGGCAGGGTTTGTCTCCGTGCTGATAATGGTTGTGCTGTGGAATGCCGGTCATATCATCCGCGCCATGCATAATATTGACCCGGCTCTGGCTGACAAAGCCGTCGGCTATCTGCGAGCCCTGCTGTGGGGTGCGCCTGGCTATCTGTTCTTCCAGGTCGCGCGTAACCAGTGTGAAGGCCTGGCGAAAACCAAGCCCGGAATGGTAATGGGCTTTATCGGCTTGCTGGTGAATATTCCGGTGAACTACATCTTCATCTATGGTCACTTCGGTATGCCGGAGCTCGGCGGCGTCGGCTGCGGCGTGGCGACGGCTGCCGTCTATTGGGTGATGTTCTTCAGTATGATCTCCTATGTGAAACGTGCCCGTTCAATGCGCGATATCCGCAATGAACGTTCGTTCAGCACGCCAGACTGGAACATCATGACGCGTCTGGTGCAGTTAGGCCTGCCGATTGCACTGGCGCTGTTCTTTGAAGTGACGCTGTTTGCCGTGGTCGCCCTGCTGGTTTCTCCGCTCGGCATTGTGAACGTAGCCGGTCACCAGATTGCGCTGAACTTCAGTTCCCTGATGTTCGTATTGCCGATGTCGCTGGCCGCAGCGGTGACCATTCGCGTGGGCTTTCGTCTGGGGCAAGGTTCGACGCTGGATGCGCAAACGGCGGCCCGCACGGGGCTTGGCGTCGGTGTCTGTATGGCCATCTGTACGGCACTGTTTACCATCACGCTGCGTGAGCAAATTGCCCTGCTTTACAACGACAACCCGGAAGTGGTGGCCCTGGCCTCCCACCTGATGCTGCTTGCCGCGGTGTACCAGATCTCCGACTCCATACAGGTGATTGGCAGCGGCGTACTGCGTGGGTATAAAGATACGCGTTCGATCTTCTTTATCACCTTCATCGCTTACTGGGTGCTGGGTCTGCCGTGTGGTTATATCCTGGCGCTTACCGACCTGGTGGTTGACCGCATGGGGCCGGCAGGATTCTGGATGGGCTTTATCATCGGCTTAACCTCTGCGGCAATTATGATGATGCTGCGCATGCGCTTCCTGCAACGCCAGTCATCCTCGGTAATATTGCAACGCGCTGCACGTTAAATACGCAGTAGCCGCCAGCTGGCGGCTACTTTCTCTTCACTTTGCGCGGTAATAAAGCAATCGCGTGAAATCAGAGAGAAAAATGCATTTTCCCTCTTGCCTCAACGATGCTGTGCCGCTAATATTCGTCCCCGTTGTCACCGACAACACGTTGCGTTCATAGCTCAGTTGGTTAGAGCACCACCTTGACATGGTGGGGGTCGTTGGTTCGAGTCCAATTGAACGCACCATTCTGCGTCCGTAGCTCAGTTGGTTAGAGCACCACCTTGACATGGTGGGGGTCGGTGGTTCGAGTCCACTCGGACGCACCATTTCAGTCCTGAAATGGTGCAAATCCTCTTCTTAATGCCTGATTTTTCTTAATACCCCCATTTCATCATTATTCTCCTGCTACGCTTTTCTTATGGAAAAAAAACAGGAAGACTGTCGATGAAGAAAATCGCCATTATCGGCTCCGGCCCTACAGGGATTTACACCTTTTATTCTCTTCTTAAGAACGCGTCGCCGCTCTCTGTCTCCGTTTTTGAACAGGCAGACGAAGCTGGCGTGGGAATGCCCTACAACGACGACGATAACTCTCGCCTGATGCTGGCCAACATTGCCAGCATTGAAATCCCGCCCCTTTTTATGACCTACCTCGACTGGCTTAAGCGCCAGAGTGAAGCCCATCTGGCGCGCTTTAAGGTTGATAAAGCCACCTTGCATGACAGACAGTTTTTGCCCCGTATTCTGCTGGGCGAGTATTTTCGCGACAGTTTCCTGACGATAGTCCAGGAAGCTAAGAGGCGGGGATTTCAGGTTGAGATCCACACGTCTGCCACCGTCACCGATGTTGCCCCGTCTTCCTCCGGCGTGACGCTTTCGGTCAATGACACGCCGTTTCCGGAACAATTCGATCTCGCCGTGATCGCCACCGGGCATGTCTGGCCAGAAGAAGAGGAAGCCACGCGCGCGTATTTCCCAAGCCCGTGGTCAGGGTTGATGGATGCCCGCATCCGCCCCTGCCGCGTCGGTATTATGGGAACATCCTTAAGCGGGCTGGACGCGGCGATGGCCGTGGTCATGCAGCACGGTGAGTTTCGCGACGGCACGTTCCTCCTCGATAAAGGAAGTGAAGCGTTAAAAATTGTACTCATGTCCAGGACCGGGATTCTGCCAGAGGCCGATTTTTACTGCCCTATTCCGTACGAACCGCTGTCGGTATTAACCGAATCGGTACTCGAAGCCGAAATCGCCAAAGGATCAGACGGTCTGCTTGACCGCATTTTCGCCCTGATGGTGAAAGAGCTTGAACTCGCCGACCCGGCCTGGTGTGAGAAAATATCGCTGCGCATGCAGACGGCGGACAGCCTTCGCGAAGCGTGGTTTGAGGATCGAAAACAGCACGGTCCGTTTACCTGGGCTGAAGAGAACCTGATTGAAGTCGAGCGGAACAAACGTGACCGGCGCACGGTGGCCTGGCGCTACACCGTGCTTCGGCTGCATGAAGTGGTTCAGGAGATGGTTCCTCATCTTACCGAGGAGGACGCTGAACGCTTTAAAAACGGGCTGGCGCGCGTCTTTATCGACAACTATGCCGCCATTCCCCCGCAGTCGATTCGCAGGCTTCTCGCGCTTCGTGAGGCCGGCATCATTAGCGTTGTGGCGCTGGGTGATGATTACACGCTGGATATTGGCAGCGCGCAGACGGTCATCACCACAAAAGAAACAACCTACCGTTTCGACGTCTTTATTGATGCCCGCGGGCAAAAGCCGCTTAAAACAAAAGATCTGCCCTTCCCGACGCTGCGCAAACAGCTACAGGCGACGGGCGATGAGATCCCGGATATTGGCGAGGATTACACGTTAAAAGCGCCGGAAACGCTTCGCGGACGCATTGCATTTGGCGCAATCCCGTGGCTGATGCACGATCACCCTTTTGTTCAGGGACTGGCGGAATGTGCAGAGATAGCAGAGGCGATGGCAAAAGCCGCAGAGAAAACCGCATCGGGTTCAAGAAGGAAATTACCGTACAGTGATGACTGACAGGGCATCCGTGCCCTGCAACGCGGGATTACTCGAAGTAAACCTGCGGGTTATCGGATAAAGAGACGAAGGTTTTCGTCTCTTTATCCAGTGCAAGAATTTTGCCGCTTTCAATGTCATACACCCAGCCGTGAAGACGGATGGCGTTGTTGCGCAGGCCCACCGCCACTGACGGGTGAGTCTTAATGTTGCTCAGCTGCGCAAACACGTTTTCCTGCACCATCGCATTCACTTTATCGATTGGCTTATCCCAGGTTTTCTTCTCAACCACCGCTTTTGCCGCATCGGAATAGCGTAACCAGTGAGAAACCGCCGGCATAGGTTCGAGGTCCGCATTGTCGGCAATGGCTTTCATCGCCCCACAGTTGGAGTGGCCGCAGATAACAATATCGGTCACGCCCAGCGCGACAACCGCGTATTCAATCGTTGCGGAGACACCGCCTGGCTCAGGGCCGAACGGTGGCACGATGTTGCCAGCATTACGAATGACAAAGAGTTGTCCTGGCTCTTGCTGAGTGACCAGTTCTGGGACCAGACGGCTGTCAGAGCATGAGATGAACAGCGCTTTGGGATTCTGGCTGGACGCTAAACTGCGGAAGAGCTCTTTACGTTGCGGGAAAATCTCTTTTTGAAAGCTGAGAAAACCTTCAATGATATGTTGCATAGCAATTTCTCTTTTATCTGTTTTAGTTTAGGTATGATCGGGATCACACAAGTAAAGTTTACCCACCGGACTTTACTTCAGACAAGCAATATATTTCTGGCCCGACCGCTGCACAATCTCATCCGCATTCGCCAGGATATTTTGCCCTTCAAAAGCGCCGTACAGGCGAGCGAATTTTTTCCCCACCAGCCGCCTGGTCACGTCTTCGACGCTGCGGGCGGGCAACGGCAGCATATTCGGATAGCTCCACATAAACGAGACGGCATCTTTGCCCGGCGTGACCTGTAGAATATCGCCTGCCAGCAAGACACCATCACCCTCCTGCCAGTGCAGCACCGTTCCGCCAGCGAAATGTCCTCCGAGACGTAATAACGTTACCGCGGGGAAAATGTCCAGCGTATCGCCCTGCCAGAAGTGGAGCATCGGACTGTCGCGCATAACCCACTCGCGATCGTTCGCGTGCAGGTAAACCGGCGCATCGAAAGCCCCGGCCCACTCCTGCATCGTGGTGTAGTAGTGAGGATGTGAAATCGCGATCGCGCTGATGCCGCCGAGCGCCGTGATGATGGTTCTGGTTGCCGGGTCGAGATTCGCAATGCAATCCCAAAGGATATTGCCGTGGGGGGTACGCAGAAGCAGCGCGCGCTGGTTGATGGCAAAAGCGGGCACCGTTTTGATACTGAGCAGCTGCGGCTCAAGCTGCTGCCATTTATTGCTGTGTGTGGCCGTCACCGTCGCAAAATCACTCCACGCCTGGCCGCTGGCCGGAACATACTGGCGTTCATCCTCGCACACAGGGCATCGCGCCGGCGTTGCGTCATAAGAGGTACCGCAGGTTTTACACAGTGTAATCATGAGCTCTCCTCAGCGATAAAGCACTGAGTATGGCAGGGATTATCGTTATGTGCTGCGCGGTACATTGCCGGCTCTTTTTGCCCTATACTGTGCCAGTATCAAAAACCGAACAAAGCAGGTGCCATATGGAAATTGATCTCGAAAACTTGGTCTTTAACGGGCTGGATGAAGCTGAAGAGCGTAACGCGGAACGTCTCGACGACGCTGATAAAAAAGCGCAGTCGATTATCGCCGATGACGACTGCGGTGATGCCTGCAAGATCTGATGATAAAGCACCGGAAAACCCGGTGCTTTTTTATATTATTTCTTCAGCCCGTCAATCGCCGCCTGCGCGCACGCTTCATCCAGATGACCACCCGGCGCACCGCCGATCCCTATTGCGCCGATCACCTCATCCCCCTCTTTCACCGGCAGACCACCGGCCAGCAGCAGGAAGCCCGGAATATCACGCATGTTTTGTGCGCCGGCATTGCTCTGCGCGGCTTCCATAACCTTGCCTGACGCATTTTTTGCACTCAGCGCGGTATAGGCTTTCATTTCGCTGGCTTTTACCGTGTGTGGCCCGGCATTGTCGGTACGCTGCACCGCTTTGACCACACCGGCGCGGTCCACCACGGTTACCGTCACCTGGTAGTTTTTCGCTACGCAGGCCTGAATGGCGGAGGTCGCCAGCGCGTTGGCCTGCGCCAGGGAGAGATTTTTCTGGTTCAATGCGTCGGCCTGTGCCGTCAGGCTTACGCTACCGGCGACAAGCGCGGCTGCCATCATTACTTTTTTCATCGCACGTCCTCGAATGATTGAATACCGTTCGATCGTACTCAGACGCGCGATGAAGCGTAATTCGGTTGATTACGCAATTATCCTGGTAGTTATACGGATTGTAATTTGTCGTAATCGCGGATTGCCTGCACCAGGCTGGTCACGCCAAGCTTGGCGAACGCCGCGGCCCGGTGCGCTTCAACCGTTCTGGGCGAGAGGTTCAGCTGCAGGGCCACCTCTTTATTGCTGCATCCTTCCATCAGCACCGCCAGCACCTCGTGCTCACGCGCCGTCAGTTGTTCGAAACGCGCTTTAATCCGCGACGTTTCTTGCCAGCGGGTCAGTCGTCTCTGGCTCTCTTCGAAGGCGAGCCCTACCGTTTCAATGAGCTTATCGGCATCCAGCGGCTTGGTGAAAAACTCAAAGACGCCATTGCGAAAGGCGCGGCGGCAGGCATCAACGGTGCCGTGTCCGGTCATGACGATAACCGGCAGCAGCGGCCAGGGCCATTTGCCCTCCTCCAGCCAGGTCAGCCCGCCTTTTCCCGGCATGCGCATATCCAGCAGCAGACAGCCGACGAGCGCCGCGCGCCCACCGTGCGCTGACGTAAACGCGTCAATGCTTTCAAACCCATTGACCTGCCAGCCCATTCCCGAGAGTAAGAAGGCCAGCGACTCACGGATGGATTCATCGTCATCAATCAGCCAGACTGTGTTATCCACGCGTATTTACCTCTCCACTCGCCAGTTGTAACCGGACCTGCGCCCCGCCCTGGGGCGCATTGCCCAGCGTGATTGTTCCATTCATGCGCGTCATCAACGACTCCGTTAACGTCATTCCCAGCCCTATTCCTTCCGTCCGTCCGCTGTAAAACGGCATAAAGGCGTTCTGCAAGGCCTCCGGGCTAAAGCCAGGTCCGCCATCAGTTATGGTGATATAAATCCAGTTTTCCCGTTTCTCGCTGGTTATTTTCACCCACCCTTGCGCGCACTCTTGCTGGGCCTGAATGGCATTACTGAGCAGATTATGCAGCACCTGTTCAAGCCAGAGTCGGTCTGCCAGAACCCGCGTGGCACCTGCCGCGAACGCATGGCTCACCGCGATATGCTCAGAGCGGCGTTCATGTTCCAGGAGATCGACCACCTGCTGCCAGCACGGTTTCAGGTCGATGTCGCGCAAGGTGACTTTTTCCTGAACCACATGTTCGCGAAAGCGGGTTAAGAGCGCGCTGATACGCTGGGTTTGTACCAGCGCGGCAGCCAGCGCCTGCGATACGGCCTGCGGATTCGCCTGCTGTTGCTGGCGCTGAGCACCCTGAATCCAGGTCTGAACAGCAGTCAGCGGCTGGTTAATCTCATGCACGATCCCAGCGGTGATCTCTCCCAGGGTGTTGAGCCTTGCATGCTGGTAATAGTGTGCGCGCTGTTCGGCGTGCTGGCGCTGCCGCCGTTGCCAGAGCAGCAGGCTGGCCGCGGCGATAAGCACTGCCCAGCCGAAGAACAGGAACGGATATACCCACCAGGAGACGGCCAGCCAGTGCGGCTTTGCCGTGGCCATAAGGGTAAAAGGTTGTGTGGGTTGCGTGAAGGTCCGCTGCCAGTGCCAGAAAGCCCCGGCAGGGGGCGCGTTATTTGCGTCATTGAAGCGAATGGCAAGTGCATCAAAGGTATGTTGGGTGCTGAGCAGCGGCGCAAGATCGATAAGTACGCGGATCTGACGCCAGGGATTATACAGCCAGTACTGACAATCGCGGGTCGATTCCACACGGGCGGCGTTCAGCGCACGGCCTGAGGTTTTCTCAAGGGCGAGGATGTGCGGGAATTTTTTGCGCAGGGCCGCGAGGTCTTCCTCGCCGTTGAGTAACGGCAAAACAGATTCATTTTGTGTCAGCACGGCGCTAAGGGTGGAATAGCGTGTCGAAAACTCACGATCGCGTTCCCAGAACTGGCGGCGGATCTGTTCGGCATAAAGCAAAACGCCGCTGATGAGGCACGCCAGCAGCCAGACAATAACCGTGCGCCTGAAAAGAGTGTTATTCATTCCGTTAACGGGTCAGGAGATTCATCCTGCCGACATTAGCAGTTAACCGTTGTCAGAACAAAATTTCGCACAGCTCATTCCAGTACATTTCGCGCGTGCGGCGCAGTTCAGCGTGACGTTTTATCATGGAACCACTCCGGATCAATGTTGGCAACGTCCACGCCATACAGGCTGGCGACAGGCAGTACGGACTCAAGAACACGTTGCGCGCTGTTCTCCGCATTCGCTGGTCGGGTCGCAAAAAACCGCCGTAACGTGTTTATCCACTTTTTCATCGTCTTTCCCCCTTTCGCTTCACTGGACCTAAGTTAAACACCCAACACCCGCACAGGGGAAATACCAAAATCCACTGTCGTTGTGCAGGATTTGCAAATAGCCCTCCATTCTTTTACTCGCCATTAACACCTTGTTCACTAATGCTTTTTTGCTTATAGCAAAGAACGATTTCTTATTTGGCGAGAGCTTTCGCTTATGGGAGCGTAACGGGGTAAAACAAAAACAACGGGATGAACAATCACTATGGCAGCAAACACGAAAGGGTTTAAAAAAAGGACACTGGTGCTGGGCTTACTGGCGGCAGGCGGTCTGTTCTCAATGCAGGTGCAGGCCGATCAACTGGCGGATATTAAAGCCGCAGGCGTGGTCAAAGTTGCCACCTTTGATGCCAATCCGCCGTTTGGCTCCATCGATGCAAAGACCCATGAGATTGTCGGCTACGACGTCGTTTTCGCCAGAGCGCTTGCCAGTGCACTTGGCGTGAAGCTTGAACTGGTTGCCACCAACCCGGCTAACCGCATTCCCCTCCTGCAGTCCGGTAAGGCGGATTTGATTGTGGCAGATATCACCATTACCCCGGAACGGGCGCAGGTGGTTGATTTCTCCCTTCCCTATTTCGTGACCGGCCAGCAGTTCCTGGTACCGGTAAAAGCTGCCGATACGCTTGAGGCCTATAGCCGGGCGCGCATTGGCGCGGTAAAAGGCACAACGGGTGAACAGGCGCTGCACCAGCGTTTCCCGCACGCCCGCGTGCTCTCTTATGACGATATTCCGCTGGCGCTGACGGCCCTGCGCAACGGTAACGTGCAGGCTATCACTCAGGACAGTACGATTCTGGCCGGTCTGCTGGCGCAGGCGCCGGACAAGGCGAACTTTAAAATCCTGCCCGATCTGCTCAGCAAAGAAGAGATTGGCGTGGGGGTAAAAAAAGGCGAAACCGCTCTGCTGAAAGCCGTCAACGACGAGCTTGTTAACCTTGAGAAGAACGGTCAGGCGGCAAAAATCTATGACGTCTGGTTCGGTCCGGATACCCCCTCCCCACAGCCTCGTGCCTTTAAAATAGAAGCTCAGTAATATGCTCTCAGCGCTTTTTTCACACTCCGCGGCCGGTGCCGCGGATTTTTCACATCTGGAACACGCCAGCGTCGAGTTTCGCGATGTGCAGAAACATTACGGTAACCATCAGGTCTTAAAGGGCATTAACCTCACCATCACGCCAGGTGAAGTGGTGGCCATTCTCGGGCCTTCGGGTTCCGGTAAATCCACCCTGATCCGGCTTATCAATCAGCTTGAAACCCTGAGCGGTGGCGAGATCCTGATCGATAACAAACCCACCAGACGGCTCTCCGGTACCGCGCTGCGTCAGTTGCGCAGCCGCGTCGGGTTTGTGTTTCAGCAGTTCAATCTTTACGCCCACCTCACCGCCAGTCAAAACATCACGCTGGCGCTGGAGCATGTTCACGGCTGGAAGGCCCAGCCAGCTCAGGCGCGGGCGCTGGCACTGCTGGAAAAGGTGGGGATGCTGGAAAAAGCACACCATTTCCCTGCCGAACTTTCCGGCGGTCAGCAACAGCGCGTGGCGATTGCCCGCGCGCTGGCCTCTTCACCGCAAATCATTCTGTTCGATGAGCCAACCTCCGCGCTTGACCCGGAGATGATTGGCGAAGTGCTGTTCGTGATGAAGGCGCTTGCGCACAGCGGGATCACCATGATTGTGGTGACGCATGAGATGCAATTTGCCCGGGAAATTGCCGACCGGATTGTGTTTATCGACGCCGGGCACGTTCTTGAAACCGCGCCACCGGAGCAATTTTTCAGGCAACCGTCGCACCCACGCGCTCAGCGATTCCTGCAAAAAGTCCTGAACCCGCTGCATCAGGAGCATCTCTAATGCCCACACTTGACTGGCAGGGCGTGCTGACCGGACAGCCCCTGCAGTGGATCGTATCCGGATTTCTCACCACCCTGTGGGTGACGCTCGCGGGGATGCTGCTGGCAACCCTGCTCGCGCTGCTTTTTCTGCTTCTTCGCCTGACGGGTGGACGTGTCGGGAACGCGGTCGTCAGTAGCTGGGTGTCGCTGTTTCGCAATACGCCGCTGCTGGTGCAACTGCTGTTCTGGTATTTCGCCGCCTGGAACGGGTTACCGCAGGCGTTCCGGGATGCCGTGAATGCGGATCACCGCTGGTCCGTTTTGCCCGGTGACGTCTGGTGGTTTACCCCCGAGTTTTTATGCTCTGCATGGGGGTTAGGCGTATTCACCTCGGCTTTCTTGATTGAGGAAGTGGCATCGGGACTACGTTCAGTCCCTGCCGGGCAACGGGAAGCGGCGCTCGCACAGGGATTTTCCGCGTGGCGCTTGTTTCGTTACATCCTTCTGCCGCAAGGGCTGGCCAACGCCTGGCAACCCGTTGTCGGGCAGTATCTCAATCTGATGAAACTCTCATCGCTCGCCAGCGGCATTGGCTTTGCCGAATTGACCTATCAGGTGAGACAGATTGAAAGCTACAACGCCCATGCGCTGGAGGCGTTTACCGTCGGCACCGTCCTGTACCTGCTTACCGGTATGCTGATGGGGGCGGTGCTGGTGCGCCTCGGCCCAATCTCAGGGAGGGGAAACCATGCTTGCCGGACTTAATGTCATTACCGATAACCTGGATTACCTGCTCTGGGGACGTGCGGCAGTTGGGGAGCCTGGCGGGGTCTTGCTCTCATTGCTGATGGCGCTGGGCGCGGCGGCTCTCGCCCTGCCCGGTGGAATTGCTCTCGCGTGCCTGGCCTGGCGTTTTACGGGGCTTGTGCGCAAGGCGCTCTTTGTATGGGCGGAATTAATTCGCGGGATCCCGCTAATCTTTGTGATTTTCTGGATGTGGTATCTGCTGCCGCTCATCACCGGCGGCGATCTCCCGGGGGCGCTCACCGTCACGCTGGCCCTGGCCTGGTTTACCGCGGCCTCGGTTATGCATTCAGTACTGGCCGGACTCAGCGCCTTACCGTCAGGGCAGTACGAGGCCGCCCTGTCTCAGGGTTTCAGTACCCGGCAAACGCTGTCGCGCGTGCTGCTGCCGCAGGCGATGCGCAATATTCTGCCGTCACTGGTGGGGATTTTTATCAGCCTGCTGAAGGATACGTCGCTGGCGTTTATTGTGAATGTCCCTGAGCTCACCACGGTGGCCGGCCAGGTGAACAACCGGGTGCAAATTTACCCGGCAGCCATTTTTATCTTTACGGGTGTGGTCTATTACCTGCTCTGCTGCTCCCTTGAGCAGCTTGCGAAACGCTGGCGCTTCAACCGGCCAGCGCTTTGACCACGGTTTCCATTGCCTGGGTGGTTAACTCGCTACGTTTTACGCGCTGGTTCGCCAGCGCCGTACGCAGCACCCCCGCAATGACAATATGCTTCGGCTCCTGCCCCAAATCACGCATCTCCAGAACGACCTTCCCGACCACCCGACACATCTCCTGATACAGCGCTTCGTCTTTGGTCACATTACCCATCGTCATCACTCCATTGCCCTAAACTCTCAGCTTAAATGATTCATCGCCCGGATACAAAAAAGAAGCCCGGCGAGAGTCCCGCCGGGCTTCATTCGTAAAATCAATAAATTAGTTGTTTACCGGGATCACTGCGCCTTTGTATTTGGTGCGGATCCAGTCCTGGATCGCTTTGGAGTGCAGAACGTTCACCAGCGCGACGATATCTTTCTTCTTCTCGTCACCACGATGAACGGTAATGATGTTGGCATATGGGTTATTTTCACCACTCTCTACCGCAATCGGGTCATGTACAGGATCAAGGCCCGCATCAATCGCGTAGTTGGCGTTAATCACGACCGCGTCACCTTCGTCGTTGTTGTACATCTGTGGCAGCAGAGAGGCTTCCACGTTAGGCGTAAACTGCAGTTTTTTCGGGTTTTCCACGATATCGCTGATACGCGCGGTCACTTTGTCGATGCCCGGCTTCAGTTTGATCACCCCCTCTTTTTCGAAGATAGAGAGAATACGGCCCTCTTCAGATACAGCATCACGCATGATGATTTTGCCGCCCTGCGGCAGATCTTTCAGGGATTTGTATTTTTTGGAGTAGATCCCGATTGGCTCGATGTGGATCGCGCCCGCGCTGACAAAATCATAATCCTTATCACCGGCGTGATCTTTCAGCACGCTGTTCAGGTAAGGAATATGCTGGAAATAGTTAGCGTCAATATCATGACCCGCCAGCGCGGTGTTGGGCAGAATGTAGTCCTGGAAAGGTTTGATCTCCAGATCGATACCCTGCTTCGCCAGGATAGGCTTCGCCTGCTCCAGAATTTCGGCGTGCGGCGTGTTGGATGCCCCCACGGTCAGGGTATCAGCCCAGGTGGCAAAGCTCAGGGCGCTCAGGGTTGCTGCGGCGATCAGTGTCAGTGTTTTTTTCATGATGATGGTTCCTGTGTGTTATTAGAGATTATCGTTTATCTAACAGTGAGGTCAGGACGTCGCCGCAGAACTGGATAATGAAAACGATGATCAGAATGGTCACCGTCGCCACCAGCGTGACGTCGCCATGGTTGCGCTGGAATCCTTCCAGATAAGCCAGATTTCCCAAACCGCCTGCGCCAATCACCCCCGCCATGGCGCTGTAACTCACCAGCGCAATCAGCGTTACCGTAATACCTGATACCAGTGCAGGTGATGACTCCGGCAGTAAAACCCGAAACACCAGGGTGCTCAGTCGTGCGCCCATTGAGCGCGTGGCCTCAATAACCCCCTTGTCCACTTCACGCAGGGCAATTTCGACCAGGCGTGCGTAGAACGGTGCCGCACCGACAATCAGAGCCGGCAGCGCCGCGTTGGCGCCAAGAATGGTGCCGACAAGGGTTTTCGTGAACGGGATCAACAGCACAATCAGAATGATGAACGGGATAGAACGAAACACGTTCACCACAATTGAAATCACGCTGTAGACCGCGCGGTTGTGGAACAACCCGCCGCGCGCGGTTAGAAACAACGCCAGGCCAAGGACGATCCCAAGAACAAAGGTTGCCACGCCGGAAAGCGCAGTCATGTACAGCGTTTCCAGCGTCGCCGCCCAGAGTTGCTCCCACTTCAGATGAGGAAAAAGCGTCTCAGCCATGTTTAATTACCTCGCCTTCAATATCGCTGTGCTTCAGGTCGGCGAGGATATTGCTCAGTTGTTCATCCGATGCCACGACGTGTACCCAGAGTTGCCCAAATACGCCGTGGGCCGTTTGGGTCATTTTTCCGTGCAGAATGTTAAACGGCAGGCCGTAGCGCAGAGTCAGCTCGCCCACGATCGGCTTATGGGTGCTGTGGCCCGTAAAGGTCAACCTGATGACGCTACCTTCAAGATCAGCTGCCAGCTCCGTATTAAACGTCTCTTCCTCGGCATACTGGCTCACCTGGCGGACGAACTGCTGAGTGATAGGCTGCTGCGGACGGGTAAAGACGCTCAGCACCTCCCCCTCTTCCACCACTTTGCCGTTCTCCATCACCGCCACGCGGTCGCAAATTTTGCGCACCACGTGCATCTCGTGCGTGATCAGCACAATGGTCAGCCTGAAGCGGCGGTTAATGTCCAGCAGCAGATCGAGGATCTGATCGGTGGTCTGCGGGTCGAGGGCTGACGTGGCTTCATCGCAAAGCAATACGTCGGGGTTATTGGCCAATGCACGCGCAATCCCCACACGCTGTTTTTGCCCGCCACTCAGCTGCGAGGGATAGGCGTTCTCGCGTCCCTTCAGCCCAACGAGATCGACCAGTTCGGCCACGCGGGCCTTAATGTCGGCTTTTGGCACACCGGCGATTTGCATTGAGAACGCAATATTCTCACTCACCGTGCGCGACCAAAGCAGATTGAAGTGCTGGAAGACCATGCTGATCTTCAGACGTGCCTGGCGCAGTGCTTCGCCCTTTGCGGCAGAAATGTCCTGTCCGTTGATGGTCACACTGCCGCGAGTGGGTTTTTCCAGTCCATTCAGCAAACGAATAAGAGTACTTTTACCCGCGCCGCTGTAACCGATAATGCCGTATATCTGCCCCTGCTCTATCGTCAAATTGACGTTATCAACGGCTGTGAGTGCAACCTTCCCGTTGTCAAAAACCTTCGAAATATTGCTGAGTACAATCATTCTTATGTGTAATCCGTCCCGCGCATGGCGGTTTAGCAGTATGGATGTCCAAATGATAGTAAACAGGCGTTATCACCTTTTAAATGAACAAAAAGGAATTTGTTATAACTTGCAGGAATAAATAGCGGTTTTCGCGCCGGCAGGCATTTAGACCAATTTCAGAAATGATTATCTGGTATGTGCATATCAGCGGGTCATCACCTGATGAAAACGGTTAATTTTGCAGCATTTTTGACTGATATAGCCATCCTCACATCCAGAGCACTTTACGTCTTACTATCCCTCCATCCAAAAACGGCATTTATATTCTTTTCTGTTCTAAAACGGAGTGAAGGATTCTTTAAGGGGTTAATTTCCCCGCCCTATCATCCTGTCATGACCTCCTGAAAGGAAAACACCATGACGATTTACCACTCCGTCACCGAACTGATTGGCCACACCCCGCTTATCCAGCTGCATAAGCTTGATACCGGTCTCTGCTCGTTGTTTTTGAAGCTGGAAAACCAGAACCCGGGCGGTTCGATTAAAGACCGCGTTGCACTGTCGATGATTAACGAAGCGGAGCGCAACGGCCAGCTCCAGCCAGGCGGTACCATCATTGAGGCGACGGCGGGAAATACCGGTCTTGGCCTGGCCTTGATCGCCGCGCAGAAAGGCTATTCGCTGATCCTGGTGGTGCCAGACAAAATGAGCCGCGAGAAGATTTTCCACCTGCGGGCACTGGGGGCTCAGGTGGTACTGACCCGCTCCGATGTCAATAAGGGCCACCCTGCCTACTATCAGGATTACGCGCAACGTCTGGCGAATGAACTGCCGGGGGCGTATTACATCGATCAGTTTAATAACGAAGCCAATCCGCTGGCGCACCGCACCACCACCGCGCCTGAACTGTATGAACAGCTTGACGGTAAGATTGACGCCATCGTCGTCGGCGTGGGGTCTGGCGGGACGCTGGGTGGGCTACAGGCGTGGTTCGCTGAGCACTCACCGCAGACTGAATTTGTGCTGGCCGACCCGGCCGGTTCGGTCCTGGCCGATCAGGTAGAAACGGGACGCTATCAGGATGCGGGCTCGTGGCTGGTTGAGGGGATTGGTGAAGACTTTATTCCTCCGCTGGCACACATCGAAGGGGTGAATCGAGCCTGGCGCATCACCGATCGCGAGGCTTTCACCACCGCCCGCGAGCTGCTGAAAACGGAAGGCATCCTGGCAGGCTCCTCCAGCGGCACCCTGCTGGCGGCTGCGCTGAAATATTGCCAGGCACAGACCACCCCGAAACGGGTTGTGACCTTCGCCTGTGACAGTGGCAACAAATATCTCTCAAAGATGTTCAACGATGACTGGATGCGCCAGCAGGGTTTGATCTCCCGGCCGCCGGCTGGCGATCTCTCCGACTACATTGCCCTGCGCCACGATGAAGGCGCAACCGTCATCGCCGCGCCGGATGACACCCTCTCCACCGTACTGGCGCGGATGCGTTTGTATGACATCTCCCAGCTGCCGGTCCTGGAGAACGGTCAGGTCGTGGGCATCATCGACGAGTGGGATCTTCTGCGCCATATCGGTGGCGATGGCGACCGCTTCTCGCTTCCCGTGACCGCGGCAATGACCCGTCAGGTGGAGTTCCTCGATAAAAATGCCCCGGAAAGCGCCCTGAACGCCATTTTCGATCGCGGTCTGGTGGCGGTCATTAATGACAATGACCGCTTCCTGGGCCTGATTACGCGCAGCGATGTTCTTACCGCCTGGCGCAACCGTCTTCAGCAATAAAGGAATACATGATGAAAAATCTGGCAACCCTGAGCGTACACAGCGGTGAGTTTAACGATCGGCATGGCGCGGTCATGCCCCCAATTTACGCCACCTCCACGTTTGCGCAACCGTCACCCGGCGAGCACACCGGCTATGAATATTCGCGCAGCGGCAATCCGACCCGCCATGCGCTGGAAACCGCCATCGCCGAACTGGAAGGCGGGACCCGCGGCTATGCCTTCGCTTCCGGCCTCGCCGCCATCTCTACCGTGCTTGAACTGCTGGATAAAGACAGCCATATCGTCGCCATTGACGATGTCTACGGCGGGACCTGGCGCCTGATTGAAAATGTGCGTAAACGTAGCACCGGCCTGCAGGTGAGCTGGGTCAAGCCGGACGATTTGGCCGGTCTTGAAGCCGCCATCCGGCCGGATACGCGAATGGTATGGGTTGAAACGCCAACCAATCCGTTGCTTAAACTGGCGGATCTGGCGGCTATCGCCGACATCGCCCGTCGTCATCACGTCATCAGCGTGGCCGATAATACCTTCGCGTCGCCCGTCATCCATCGCCCGCTGGAAACGGGTTTCGACATCGTCGTGCACTCTGCCACCAAATACCTGAATGGTCACTCGGACGTGGTCGCCGGACTGGCGGTTGTGGGAAATAACGCCGCGCTGGCGGACAAGCTTGCCTACCTGCAGAACGCGGTCGGCGGTGTACTGGATCCGTTTAGCAGCTTCCTGACGCTGCGCGGTATTCGTACGCTGTCGCTGCGGGTAGAAAAGCACAGCACCAACGCGCTGGCCATTGCGCAATGGCTGGAGCAACAGCCGCAGGTCGAAAAGGTATTTTATCCGGGGCTGGAATCACACCCGCAATATTCGCTTGCCCGCACGCAGATGGCGCTGCCGGGCGGCATGATTTCTCTGGTGGTGAAAGGCGATGCGCAACGGGCCACAGAGGTGATCCGCTCACTGAAATTATTCACCCTCGCCGAAAGCCTGGGTGGCGTGGAAAGTCTGGTCAGCCAGCCTTACAGCATGACTCACGCTTCGATTCCGCTTGAGCAGCGGCTGGCCAACGGCATCGTACCGCAGCTGATTCGCCTGTCCGTGGGCATTGAAGATGCCAAAGACCTGATTGCCGACCTCAGCCAGGCGCTGAAAAACTAAGCAAAATGCGGCAGGTCACGCACCTGCCGCGATAAGATGTCATCTAACCTTAACGCCTTGATAACAATCTCATGTGGATCTGCACAGATTATTTTTGAAACGCTGTTTTCATTTTCCTTTTATCTTAAAATCAGCGTATAATGCGCGCCTAATCCCTGGTGAATGGTTTCAGCGCTTGGAATACAAAAAACAACGTACAACTACTCCTCTCCTTCGTTGGGCTGTCACTCAGGCACACTTTCTTCTGCACGCTCATTTGATGTCTCCTATCCTTAGTGCGTGTCATATACTCTTTTGCAACACAGGTTTGACTCCGCGGCGGTGCGCCCCCGGAGCGAGATTTCCATATCCTTCCCAACTTAAAGACTAAGACTGTCATGAAAAAGACGAAAATTGTTTGTACTATCGGCCCGAAAACCGAATCTGAAGAGATGCTGAGCAAAATGCTGGACGCCGGCATGAACGTTATGCGTCTGAACTTCTCCCACGGTGACTATGCTGAACACGGTCAGCGTATCCAGAACTTGCGCAACGTGATGAGCAAGACCGGTAAAAAAGCAGCCATCCTGCTGGATACCAAAGGTCCAGAAATCCGCACCATCAAACTGGAAGGCGGTAACGACGTCTCTCTGAAAGCGGGCCAGACCTTCACCTTCACCACTGACAAGACTGTTGTCGGTAACAACGAAATCGTTGCGGTCACCTATGAAGGTTTCACCAGCGACCTGTCCGTTGGCAACACCGTGCTGGTAGACGATGGCCTGATCGGCATGGAAGTGACCGCCATCGAAGGTAACAAGGTTATCTGTAAAGTGCTGAACAACGGCGACCTGGGTGAAAACAAAGGCGTTAACCTGCCAGGCGTTTCCATTGCGCTGCCAGCCCTGGCTGAAAAAGACAAACAAGACCTGATCTTCGGTTGCGAGCAAGGCGTCGACTTCGTTGCGGCATCCTTCATCCGTAAACGTTCCGACGTGGTTGAAATCCGTGAGCACCTGAAAGCGCACGGCGGCGAGAAGATCCAGATCATCTCCAAAATCGAAAACCAGGAAGGCCTGAACAACTTCGACGAAATCCTCGAAGCATCAGACGGCATCATGGTTGCACGTGGTGACCTGGGTGTTGAAATCCCGGTTGAAGAAGTTATCTTCGCGCAGAAGATGATGATCGAGAAGTGTGTTCGCGCGCGTAAAGTGGTTATCACCGCAACGCAGATGCTGGACTCCATGATAAAAAACCCACGCCCAACCCGCGCAGAAGCTGGCGACGTGGCTAACGCCATCCTCGACGGTACCGATGCAGTCATGCTGTCCGGCGAATCCGCGAAAGGTAAATACCCGCTGGAAGCCGTTGGCATCATGGCGACCATTTGCGAACGTACTGACCGCGTGATGACCAGCCGTCTGGACTTCAACAATGACAGCCGCAAACTGCGTATTACCGAAGCAGTCTGCCGCGGTGCGGTAGAAACCGCTGAGAAACTGGAAGCGCCTCTGATTGTGGTTGCCACCCAGGGCGGTAAATCTGCTCGCGCAGTCCGTAAATACTTCCCGGACGCGACGATCCTGGCGCTGACCACCAACGAAACCACTGCCCGTCAGCTGGTGCTGAGCAAAGGCGTGGTTGCGCATCTGGTGAAAGAAATCGCGTCTACCGACGATTTCTACATTCAGGGTAAAGCGCTGGCGCTGGAAAGCGGCCTGGCACAGAAAGGCGACGTTGTGGTCATGGTTTCTGGTGCGCTGGTACCAAGCGGAACCACCAACACAGCATCTGTTCACGTGCTGTAATAATTCCCGAACGAATTAATTTTCATAAAAAGCGTCCTCCGGGACGCTTTTTTTATTTCATGCATTAGCCAAAGTCATTCAAAAAGCAAATCGGGTTTCTCTATTTAATTGCGAATTATCTAAGATGAATCCGATGAAAAATGCCTTTTTTTACAGAGCTTTTTGCCAAAAAAGGGCCGATTCGATGCTTCTTTGAGCGAACGATCAAAAATAGGCGTATTCCCATCAAAAAAATATTCTCAACCTAAAAAACTTTGTGTAATACTTGTAACGCTACATGGAGATTAACTCAATCTAGAGGGTATTAATAATGAATCGTACTAAACTGGTACTGGGCGCGGTAATCCTGGGTTCTACTCTGCTGGCTGGTTGCTCCAGCAACGCTAAAATCGATCAGCTGTCTTCTGACGTTCAGACTCTGAACGCTAAAGTTGACCAGCTGAGCAACGACGTGAACGCAATGCGTTCCGACGTTCAGGCTGCTAAAGACGACGCAGCTCGCGCTAACCAGCGTCTGGACAACCAGGCTACTAAATACCGTAAGTAATAGTACCTGTTAATAAAATGGCGCACATTGTGCGCCATTTTTTTTGTCTGCGTCAAACCCCTACTGCGTCACCTTCTCACCGTCATTTTCCGCGACTACAGCGGATGTCCGACTGTTCTGTACTGACAACACGTTCTGACGCGCTGACGCGCCGTTATCGGCCGACACGGCTACCGGGATCCCCGCGCGGCGTGACAAGGCTTTATCGATAAGCGCTTTATCACTTCCTGACTGCGAGACAAACGTCGCAAAGTCTGCGGAATGCGAAATGGGTGTCATCTGGGGGTTTTCACCCTCAACCTGCGCCAGCGGACGATGCACTTCAATATAGCGTTTACCGTCAGGCTCAACGGAGAACTTCACCGGCTCATTAATGATTTGCACCCGCGTGCCGACCCGCACCTGCTCAAACAGCGCTTTGATATCCGGCGCGTTCATGCGCATACAGCCAGAGCTGACCCGCAGGCCGACGCTGTCCGGCGCACTGGTGCCGTGGATCAGGTATTCCCCGTGACCCACGCCTAAACGCAATGCAAAGCGTCCTAGCGGGTTATTTGGCCCGGCCGGGACCACGGGCGGCAATTTGATGCCCTGCTCCAGAGAGCGCGCTCTGATGCCCGGTGTTGGGGTCCAGGTAGGATTAGGGATCTTCTGGCTGACCCGGGTGGTGGTGACCGGCGTTTCAAGTCCCAGTTGCCCAATGCCGAGCGGGAAAACCTGAACGATGTTTTCGCCCGGCGGGAAGTAGTAAAGCCGCAGCTCCGCCAGATTCACGACAATCCCCTCACGGGGCGTGTCGGGCAACAGCATCTGCGAAGGGATCGTGATCACCGTCCCCGGCGCAGGGTTTACCGGCGCAATAGTATTATTGGCTTCAAGGATAAGCTGTGCTGCAGTATTAAACCGGCGAGCGATGGTCTGAAGTTTATTATCCCCTTCCTGTATCGTGTAGGTTTGATTTTGCCCAATCAGACGGCTGCCTGCGGGCGGCAACGGGTAATCCATCGCGCGGGCCGAATTAAGAGCACCGAGCGAACCCAGGAGTAATAGAGTTATTAGAGACGCGCGCTTCATGCTGAGATTCCTTATTCACTGGCCGGATGCCAGAAAGCTGAAAAACCAGCGAGGCGGGAACCACCTCGCGAAACAGAATGAATGCTGTTCTGTAAGTCTAGCTAAGGATTGCAGCTTTGGCGCGGATGGCGCGAATCATCGCTTCCAGCCCCTGGGAACGGGACGGGGTGAGGTGTTGGGTCAGGGCCATTTTTTCAAACCACGGGCGGACATCAAAAGCGACAATATCCTGCGCTGACATCTGGTGATAGAGAATAAATACCACCGCAATAAGCCCTTTCACAATAGCGGCATCGCTGTCGCCCTGTAATTCGATCACGCCGTCGCGCGTCTGATCCATCACAATCCAGACCTGGCTCTGACAGCCCTGAATAATATTTTCCGGGTTGTGTGCCTCTTCGCTGAGCGGTGGTAAACGCTGGCCCAGTTCAATGATATAGAGGTACTTCTCTTCCCAGTTTGCGCAACGCCCGAAGTTACGCAGTAATTTTTCTTTATCCGGCAAATCTGCCATCTTTCGCCTCTCCGTTAGCCCAGCAACTGGTGAATACGTTTAAGCCCCGCCACCAGTCTGTCGACCTCTTCCGTTGTGTTGTACATCACCAGCGATGCGCGGCACATCGCCGGCACCTGGTAAAACGCCATCAACGGCATAGCACAGTGGTGTCCGGTACGCACGGCCACGCCGTAGTTATCGAGGAAACTGCCCACATCGTATGCATGGTGTTTACCCAGATTGAACGCAATCACCCCCTGGCGGTCCGCCGGGCCATACAGGGTCAGCGCCGGTACGCTGGCAAGCTCCTGCAGCGCGTAGTGCATCAGCAGTTGTTCGTACTCCTGAATCGCGTCAAGGCCAACAGACGTGACATAGGCGATGGCCGCCCCCAGCCCGATAATCCCGCCGGTATTCGGCGTGCCAGCTTCAAAGCGCCACGGTGCGCGTGCATAGGTGGTCCCCTCTGAGAGACTGACGGTCGCGATCATCGAGCCGCCCCCTTCCCACGGTGGCATCGCCTGCAAAATATCTTCTTTCACGTACAGCACGCCAATCCCGGTCGGCCCATAGAGCTTGTGCCCGGAGAAGACGTAGAAATCGCAGTCCAGCGCCTGGACGTCGACCGCGTGGTGCATGACCGCCTGCGCACCATCAATCAGCACCTTCGCGCCAGCCTGGTGGGCTTTCTCAATAATCGCTGCCACCGGGTTCTCGGTTCCCAGCACGTTAGAAACCTGGGTCACGGCCACCAGCCGCGTACGCGCATCCAGCAACGCGTCAAGTTGCTCAAGCTGCAGGGTGCCATCAACGTTCAATGGGATCACCCTCAGTTGCGCACCGACACGCTCACAGAGCATCTGCCACGGCACGATATTGGCATGGTGCTCCATCTGGGTGATGATGATGTTATCCCCCGCGTGGACCTGCGCGTTGCCCCAGCTGTTGGCAACAAGGTTGATCCCCTCGGTGGTACCACGCACAAACACCAGTTCCTCTGGCGAGCGTGCATTGAGGAAAGCGGCGATTTGGGTACGCACATTTTCCATACGCTGGGTCGCCTCCGCACTCAGGGTGTGGATCCCCCGGTGCACGGCAGCATAACCGTGGCGGTAGAATTCCGCTTCCGCTTCGATCACCTGATTCGGTTTCTGCGCGCTGGCCGCACTGTCCAGATACGCCAGGGGCAGACCGTTCACTTCACGGGTCAGAACCGGAAAATCTGCCCGTACTTTCTCTACGGGAAAACTCATGCTTCGCCTCCAGGCAGACGCTGCCCGATACGGGCCAACACCTGCTGTTTTAACAGGCCATCGTGCAGCGCTTCCGTCAGTTCAGCGGCAAACGCATAGATAATCATTTGCTGCGCCGCCTGCTGGTCGATACCGCGGGAGCGTAAATAGAACATCTGTTCGTCATCAATTCGCCCGACCGTCGCGCCATGGCTGCACTTCACGTCATCAGCATAGATTTCAAGCTGTGGTTTGGTGTCCACTTCCGCCAGGCGTCCTAACAGCAGGTTGTTGTTGGTCATCTGCCCGTCGGTTTTAATCGCGTGCTGCGCCACGTTAATCAGGCCGTTAAACACCGCCCGCCCTTTGTCGCTGACAATGGTTTTGTGCAGCTGGCGACTGTTACAGTAGCCTTTGTTATGCTCAAGCCAGGTGCGTGTATCGCACACTTGCGTTTTAACCGGCATCGCCAGGCTGTTGATGCGAAGCGTTGTATTCTCGCCGTTAAGCTGCGTGCTGGTGTTGTGGCGCAGTACTGCGCCGCCCAGCAAAAAGCTGTGGCTGTATGCCGCGGCATCTTGTCCAAGCAGCATGTCGTTATGCGCAAAGTGGTGGCTCTGCGGGTTTTCAAACGCCAGTTTGATATGGTGAAGCTGGGCATTGGCGGCAACATGCATTGTCAAACGCGCCCCGGTAAAGTGCCGGGCCTCGTTGAGGCTGACGTAATGCTCAATCACCGTGGCCTCCGCCCCTTCCGCCAGCTCAAGGTGGTGGCGATAGTGAGCAGTGTTGATCTCGTCGCCGTCTGCTCCCTGAGTGATGTGCATCAGCAGCAGCGGTTTTACCGGACGCTGGTTACGCTTAACGCGAATATGCGTCACGCTCCGCGCCAGGCTCTCGGTGAGGTGCAGGAAGACCTCGGGCTGTACCGGGGTGCTCAGGCTCTGACGGTCATCGTTAATGGCAATCTCAAACCCGCTGTCCTGGGTGCTGTCACTCAGCTCAGGGCGGAACTGACCATCGACGAAGACCAGACGCACGGCATCCACGGTCAATGCCAGGGCATCGCGCTGCGCCGGGCTGATGTCTGCCAGGCGGGTGACAAACTCCCCGTTCAGCAGGCCATCAAGCGGCGTGTATTTCCAGTTCTCCTGCTTGCGTGACGGCAAACCGAGACGCAGCATCTGCTGCAGGTGCTGTTGCGCCTGTTCCGAGCGCGTATTGCCCTGCGCTTCAAACAGACGGTGCCACTGCTGGAGCGCATTACTGCTGTTCGGTAAGCCAGCCATAACCCTGCTCCTCCAGTTGTTTAACCAGCGTGAAATCACCGGATTTCACAATACGCCCCTGGTAAAGCACATGGACGTAATCCGGCTTGATGTAATCCAGAATACGCTGGTAGTGAGTGACGATGATGAACGCGCGTTTGCCGTCGCGCAGGGAGTTCACCCCATCGGCCACAATCTTCAGGGCATCAATATCCAGACCGGAGTCGGTCTCATCCAGAATACACAGTTCAGGCTCAAGGACCGCCATCTGCAGAATGTCGTTACGCTTTTTTTCACCGCCTGAAAAACCGACGTTGACCGAGCGGGTCAGCAGGTCTTCCGGCATTTTCAGCAACTTAATCTTCTCTTCCATCAGGTCCTGGAAATCAAAGCGGTCCAGCGCCTCCAGTCCGCGATATTTACGTACCGCGTTCAGCGCCGTTTGCAGAAAGAACTGGTTACTCACCCCCGGGATCTCCACCGGATACTGGAAGGCCATAAAGATACCTTCACCGGCCCGCTCTTCCACCGACATCTCCAGCAAATCTTTGCCGTTAAACTCGACCGACCCGTGGGTCACTTCGTAATCTTCGCGTCCTGCCAGCGTTGCGGAGAGCGTACTTTTCCCGGAGCCATTGGGCCCCATAATGGCGTGGACTTCACCCGGTTTGACATCAAAATTGAGACCACGCAGGATCTCTTTGTCTTCCACGCTAACCTGTAAATCTTTAATACTTAACATGTGCTTTCCTTAACCGACGCTGTGTTCAAGACTAATGGCGAGGAGTTTCTGGGCTTCAACGGCAAATTCCAGCGGCAGTTCAGAGAACACATCCTTACAGAAGCCGTTCACAATCATTGAGATGGCATCCTCCTCACTGATCCCGCGCTGCAGGCAGTAGAAGAGCTGATCTTCCCCAATACGTGACGTCGTCGCCTCGTGCTCAAGCTGGGCGGTATTGTTACGGCATTCAACGTACGGGAAGGTGTGTGCCCCGCAGTCTGCGCCAATTAACATTGAGTCACACTGGGTAAAGTTTCGGGCATTGGTGGCCGTCGGCATGATTTTGACCAGCCCACGATAGCTGTTCTGACTGTGCCCGGCGGAGATGCCTTTGGAAATAATGGTCGACCGGGTGTTTTTACCGATGTGGATCATCTTGGTACCCGTATCTGCCTGCTGATGGCCGCTGGTCAGCGCCACGGAGTAGAACTCACCGATCGAGTTATCCCCACGCAGAATACAGCTCGGGTATTTCCAGGTGATCGCAGAGCCGGTTTCCGACTGGGTCCAGGACATTTTGCTGTTTTCGCCTTCGCACAGCGCACGCTTGGTCACGAAGTTCAGAATACCGCCGGTGTTGCCATCGCCCGGGAACCAGTTCTGCACCGTGGAGTATTTTACCTCGGCATCTTTATGGATGATGACTTCAACCACCGCGGCGTGAAGCTGGTAGCTGTCACGGACCGGTGCGGAGCAGCCTTCAATGTAACTGACGTAGCTGCCTTCATCGGCCACCAGAATGGTGCGTTCGAACTGACCGGTTTTTTCCGCGTTGATGCGGAAATAGGTCGACAACTCCATCGGGCAGCGAACGCCTTTTGGCACATAGATAAAGGTGCCATCAGACGCTACCGCCGCGTTTAGCGCGGCAAAAAAGTTATCGTTACTCGGCACCACGGTGCCGATGTACTTTTTCACCAGCTCAGGGTGCTCGTGAATCGCTTCGCCGAAGGAGCAGAAAATAATCCCCTGCTCTGCCAGTTTTTCACGGTAGGTTGTCGCCACTGAGACGGAGTCAAAAATGGCGTCCACCGCCACCTCTTTCCCTTCGCGAACGGGCACACCCAGCTGGTTAAACGCCTCTTCCACTTCTTTGCTCAGGAAGCTGTTGTCCGCACCGGTTTGCTGCACCGCGCCAGGCTGTGAGGCGCAGGTGTCGTCGCAACTCCCGCAGGATGGCGCAGAGTAGTAGCTGTAATCCTGATAGTTCAGCTTGTCATAATGCGCTTTCAGCCAGTGAGGTTCTTCCATTTCCAGCCAGGCCCGGAAGGCGCTCAGACGAAACGCCAGCATCCACTCAGGTTCATTACGCTTGGCCGAGATCGCCCGGACGACATCTTCATTGATGCCTTTCGCCAGTTCATCGGTCTGCAGCTGGGTAAAGAACCCCTCTTTATAATTGAGGTGGCCGCCACTCCAGGTGTTAACATCACTCGTTGCTTCAGTATTACGAGACATAGTACCGCCTATACCCCAAAGCTTTCGCCGCACCCACATTCGTTCTGGGCTTTCGGGTTATGAAATTTGAATAACTGGTTTAAACCTTCACGTACGTAGTCCACTTCCGTGCCGTCAATAAACGGCATGGCCTGCAGGGCGACATACAATTTTGCGCCGTCAGTTTCGAATACCAGATCATCCTTCTCGGGTTCTGTGACGGTATCGAGCACGTAACCGAATCCTGCGCAGCCGGTCTGTTTCACCCCCAGGCGCACGCCGAGGATCTCTGGCTTTTTCGCCACCAGTTCGTGAATATGTGCCGCCGCCGCTGGCGTGAGCGTTAAGCCACGCCAGGCGAAGTCGGCAGGATTGAAGGTTTCTGAATGCAGTTCCATAGGTCCACCTCATCTAATAAGCCCCAGGGCATAACACCATGTTAGTGATAACGATTATCACTTCAACCCTCTGTCAGCAGGGGCATTGGGCTAAATCGCCCTTTTTGCATACTTTTATTAAGCATAGACCCTGTCAGCGGATGCGGGCGGGATGGATTTAATTGTTCAATACTTTGAAAAATAATGGGTTATCGAATCAGAAAAGCGGAGTAAAGGGGAAAAGTAAAATATGCATCGGAAATGCCTATTTTTAAGATAGATTTTTTATATTCAGCCAAAACAGGTGATTACATAAAAATCAGCAAGTTACTTTTTTGATGCATTAGACAATATCAGCCCTTAATGAACATTTAATCGCCCCTTAATGCGCCCCAAATCCATTCCCTCCCAAAAATTGCCCCCAAATTCAACCTGTTTTGCCTTCCATGGCATGTATTCCCGTTCATCATTTTCATCAGGCGGCTGAGCCGGTTTCGGTGGCCGCGTCTGCACCAGTACCACTGCTATTTCCTCCCAAAAATTTTTTTATTCCGTTCGTTGTCTGCTGCACAACTTTTTTCCCTCAGCGGTTCGTAACCAGTCCGGCACCTGAGCAAAATTTGCCGCTATCAGCGCCATATTTGCAGTGCATACTGACTCAGAGATCGCCATTGTCACCAGCTGCATAGGGTTTTGCTGCTGCTCCTGCGTGGCAGCTAACGCCGCCTCTTGTTGCTGTACCTGCTGGCGCGGCGGGTAGCCGTTCGGCGTCATATAGTTTTCTACGCGTGCGTCAATTGCCGCATAAGGATTTTGTTGCTGTAGTGGTGGTGCGTATTGCTGCATCAGCTGCGCTTTCACTGATTCAAGGTACTGATTGAGGCCATTATTGAATGCTCCAGCATCGAAGCCGCATGACGGATTGCCGCTGAAATTAAAGCCACCATAAAAACCATTCATTTTCGCAACCTGTTAAAAAAGCGGCCCCGCAGGGGCCGGCTATTAGTTAACTTTGTTGTTTGTATTGGTGTTGGTCGGGTTCGCAGTAAACGTGCCCGCACCAATATTGATCGCCTGGTTTGTCGCTCGGATGTTCTGATCGCGGCTGCGCCAGAGATCGAACAAGGGCATATTGCGCTTGCTGCTCCTGCTGTGTGTATTTCCACGCGCTTCTCCGCCTGCAGTTGTTCTTCTATGTCGCTCCACTGGTATTTATGGCTTTCGCCCCAGCAATATCTGCAGTTGACGCGCCGGTACTGACTCAGGGCGTTAGGATCGGCGTTAATGATTGCGGTGAGCTGCGTTATCAGATCGTCCAGTTCGACGGCGTAGCGTTTTTGCCACTAGTTTCGCAGCGCGTGAAGGTAGCGTGTCACCCTGTCATTTCTAAGCATGCGGGAGGCGTTCGAGTACGCGGAATTTCAGGTGCCGGTGTAGCCGGCCAGGTGGTACGCATCGACGCGGGATTTTCCCTGCGCGACATGATCCGCAAAAATCGCCTGCTGTTCTGTCAGCCCGTAAAATAGAAAATATTTTTCTTCATACTCGCCTCCTGATTTAACGACAGGCCTGATAAGGGATTAGAAAAGATGGTCTTTGCTGAAAGAATCGTGGGGATGTGGTGCCGGGTGCCACTCGGTGAGCCTTTGGACAGCCTCCACGACCTGTGGCTTGTTTGCGTATTCTGCTGCATCGCCTCACCGCTTAGGGGGGATTCACCACGAAAGCGATTACACAAATTAAAGTGTTTATGACAATTTACAATGATGGCCTGCGCGTAAACATTGTTCGTCCGGCGCCTTATGAATAGTGGATTTAAGAAAACCAGTTTGGTAGATCTTCTTCAAAAAACCCCGGCAGGTGCCAGGGCTTGTACTATTATTATAGGCCGCCTTCTGCTGCGTTCTTCGCTCGGATGAGCGCTCCGGTGTTAAATATCGGATGTTCGAAGTTATTGGTTACATCACGAACGCGGTAAATTTTCCATGAATCACCTTCACGACGAAGGAATACCTCCAGATGAATGCTCTTTCCGTTATCCACCCCCTCCATGACCTGGACCACTTCACCACTTAAAAACGGCCTAGCGTTTTCTACTCGTAACGCAGATAACCATTCACGAGAGTAATCTTGCGTATACGTGAAATAGTCAGACTCAATTAATTCCTGCTCTGGAATATCCTCAATGCTATTAATGCGAGAAAGAGTATCATCGGAAACGTATTTACGTAGTTCCTCAAGAGGGTAAGGCTTGGCTTCATCGCTACCGAATGCAAAAAGATAGGATTTATAGAATGATTCGGTAAGGTCTTGCGCCCGCCGCTCTTGATTGGTAGCCGAACTACATCCAACCAGCAAAATGACGACTGATAAAAAAATCTGTTTCATTAATGCATCCTGTAAATTTTGAATGATGGCTGCATCTTGCGATACCCAGGCCCCGGATACATGCTCTTTTGAACGAAGTCAGAAATCCATTGTGTGCCGTCATACATAGTCATATGGCCTATGCAATTTCCACCTTGATAAGGTTGTATCACGGCGACATCACCAGAAATTAAAGTAGAACCGGGTGGCACTTCACTGAATCCCGCCCGCAATAATTCTGCCCCATAATCCTTTGCATAAACTGTGTTCGGAACCTTAACGCCTCCAGCCAAAATAGCCAGACGGGTAAACTTAGCGCATTCACTATGAGAACGCCCCAGTGCATGTGTGCGTAAATACGATACTGCAGCTTCTTTATTCCAACTCATTCTTAGTTCCTTTAAGCAAATAAGAACGGAATTATTACTATAACCACTCGTAAAATGTGGGATTAAAGATGCTGATTTTTAGATAAAAAACCGATGTTCTGACAGGGGTACTGGTGCTAAGCACCCTCGCGAATACCCCTGTCGGATCGGGGGAAAGCAAAAACCCCGCATTGGCGGGGTTCTCGTTTATTGCAAGCCAAATGGGGCATGAAGATGCACGCATGGCTTATGAGGTATATTCGAAATGGATCGGAGAAATGAACCAGAATCAGGTTGGAATGCTAAACAACAATATGCCAACTGCTAAGCCCCCATCACACCCCCAGGGAAAGAAAAGGCTGAGAAAAGTTCTTTAAAAATAAATAGCCTGCGCTCACATAAATAACGCCAATTTTTAAGATAGATTTTATCCAGGGAAACGACGAGCAAAAAAAAAAGGCCTTCAAGGCCTGCGGAAATTAATGATGAAAGGAGACAACAAAACCCTGTTCACGCCAGTGGTCAAGCAGTTCCTGCTGACGCGGCGTCGGCGCTTTACCGGTCCAGACGAAAATTCTTTGCCCAGGAAAAAGCTCCGGACGAGGGGAATCAATCGGGTCGGCCAGCACGTCAATATGCCACCCCTTTTGTGCCAGACGCGCAGCCTCAAGCCACAGGTGGGTCCGGTCATCGCACTCCCAGCCAATAAGCAGAGCATCTTTACCGGCTTTCTTACGTGACTCCGCCAGGCTTGCGACAGCAAACTCTATCAGCACACCGTCAAGCAGGCTCGCCATATGTCGCACCGTATTTTGATCCTGATTCATTCGCTGACGAACGGGAGAAATAATATTATCGATAAGCGCATCCATCGCGTGATCGCGGCGGAATTCGCCTATTTTGGCGCGCAGCTTTGCCGGGCTGGCATAACGCAAAACCGTCATCATCTCTTCCTGGATTGATGCCCAGTTACCCTGAGTCATCACTTCTTTGTTTTCCAGCAAGCCTTTGACTTTGCCGACCGAAACGCCGCTTTTCATCAGGCGTTTGATCTCTTCAATACGCAGGATATCTTCATCGTCAAACTGACGATGGCCCCCTTCGCTTCGCTGCGGCTTCAACAATCCATAACGGCGCTGCCAGGCACGCAGCGTAACGGGGTTGATACCGCATCGTTCGGCCACTTCGCCGATACTGTAATAGGCCATTAACTCCCTCACGCTTAGAACTTCCATACCCAACCAGACCAACCTTATCAGATTGTACAAACCATTTGTATAACTAAGGCCTCTTTTTGAGCGGGTGAAGGGTATACAAGTTCCTTCACCCGTTAATGTATTGTTGTACAAATTTTGCCGCGCGTACAGTCAAGCTTGCAGGTTTATGTACAGCTTTCTCAAAATTCAAACTTCTTCTCTGGCCACGCGATCGCCGGAATTCCCCCGTGACGCGGGCTGGCAAACAGATGCCCCTGGAACTGGGAAATGCCTGCAGACTCCAGCCACATCCACTCTTCAGGCTTCTCAACGCCGACGGCACAGAACTGGATCTCCAGCGAGGAACAGCAGGTGATAATCGCCTGAATGATGGCCTGCCGCGGGCCGCTTTTGTGCACATTCGCGACCAGATCGCGGTTAATCTTAATTCTGTCAGGCTGGAATTGCGCCAGTAACTGCAGACCGGCAAAACCGGCACCAAAGTGATCGATGGTTACGCTGATACCGGCACTTTTTAGCTGCCTGACCGAATGGGTAAACTCTTCAAAACGGGAAATCGCTTCGCTCTCGGTGAATTCCACCACAATCTGCTCCGGCACAAAGCCATTCGCGTCAATGGCCGTCAGCAGGAAATCCACGGCGCCAGGCACGTTGACCAGCGTCATGGGCAGCAGGTTAATGGATAATGTCTGATCCTGTAATCCCAGAGCGCTCGCCATGGAGAGCGCAACCTGCTTGCTTTTCAAATCAGAGGCGTACACCTCTTCACGAGGAATTTGGGCAAAATAGGTTCCGGGCGATTCACCGGTGGGCGTGCGGATCAAGGCCTCCCAGGAGACGACCTGCTGCATAAACGGATCCACGATAGGCTGGAACGCAAAGCTGCAATCCGCGCCTTTAGCCACCACCTCCGGTTGCGCCGATAAAGGCGTCTCTTCCGGGATAAAATCCCAGGCATCTGCAGGGGGCAGTTCAAAGTAGTTGGCTTTTTCCGTGGCCTCCACGAAAGTGCGGAAAAACTGCAGGGCGCGATCGCTATATGTCAGCTGATACCTGCTGGTGCCTTTGTCGAGAACCTGCTGAAGCACCTCTTCCCTGTCGAACTGACGCAAGTCAAAAAGCTCCATGCCAACCTTGCCGAAGCGTCGGGAGGGGCCGTGATCGCGCATCAGCTCCACCACGTTATGGTGGCGCGTGTCCTGGCAAATCTGCTCGTAAATGGATGAAACGTTTTCCGCAGGGCCTTCGAGCAACTGAAAAAAATGCGTGCCGTTAAACAGCAAGATCCCCGTGACATTGGATTGCCGGTTTTTACTATTTGCAGCAGCTACCATGTTTTCCAGCGCTTTCACTGGAACGTCCTCGCAGATATGACTGCGGTATATGATGGTTGTAAGCATGCTTATCCTGAAGGGGGTTAGGGGTTGGCCACAAAAACACGTCGGTAAACATCTGTTATAGCATATTAATTACGTGACAAATAATTTACATCTCAATCATTTACGGCACCTAATGCATCCGTTTCCTGCGTTGTACAACTTATCCATCACCGTGCGTATTGTACAATATATTCTGTAACGGAAATGCTTCATTTTTATGACCCAACCGCCTGATAAACATAGAATTTATAAAATATATCACAATTATTTTAAAAAATTGTACATTTTCTATGTACAGATTTGGAAATTGTGTATACCTTAAATGTAACGTTAGTGATTACATTTTTTTACAGGAGCGAAACATGCAGCAGAAGGACTATGTCGCAGATTCAGCAGCAGCGATCGCGCACTACTTCGAGAAGGCCGCGCTTCCTACCCAACAGGAGACGCTTGGTCAGGTCGTGGTTGAGATTCTTAGCGACGGGCGAAATCTGAATCGCAAATCGCTCTGTACCAAACTCTTAAGCCGCCTCGAAAAGGCCGATGGGCCTGAAGAGGAACAGCATTACCACATGCTGCTTGGTCTGCTTTTCGAACGGTAATGTTATGAACAGCAGTGATGCAGACCGACTGATTGACCAGCTTATCGGTGAAGCCGTTCTTTCTCTTTTGAAAGAGCGAGGCCCCGTCACAACCGAAGCTCTGGTCCAGCGTCTGCGTGATATGAAAGCGCATGAAAAGGATCCCCAGCGGCGGGAGACACTTGCGATGGTGATTGCCGACATCGGTTCAAACAACATCGCCCTGAAACGTCGCAGAACCGCGCAAGGACGAACCGATAGAGAGGGATCTCTCAACGTTAAAAGAGACAATGTAGTGCCGTTATTTGGAAATGGAAAACCGTCCGATCCCAGGAAAATACATTGACTGCAATTTTACAGCTACGGTGAGAACAAATGAGACAAAATATTCAGCTTCAACCCGAATACCATTCCGCTTTTTTAGAAAGCGCGCTGTCGGAATATTTCCGTCACGCAGGCGATCGTTTTGCTGAAGAGTCCGCTGTTTTTTCTACTGCAGTACGCTGTGTTCTGGCTTCTGAAGGACACCTGTCCAATAAAGCGATCATTCTGTGGCTGATCCAGACGCTGGAATCCACAAACGACGTTGTGCAGGCAGATGTCATTCGTAAAACCCTGGAAATCGTTGTGGGTCACACCATGGACGATCTCTAAAAACCCTCCCCTCTGTGAAGGCTAACGTGTCATCGTCAAAACTGACGATCGGGCTGACGATGACACGTTCCCTCCTCGTATAACACCCTGTAAAACCTACAAAGTAAATGTGGCATGGTTCCTGCTTACTCCCGTTTACGGGACTGGGCTATCCAGTCAACTTTGCTTCATTTCTTAACAGGTCTGTTATTGATGAAAAAAATCGCCAGCGTCTGCCCCTACTGTGGTGCAGGCTGCAAATTAAACCTTGTCGTCGAAAATAACCGTATCCTCCGTGCCGAAGCGGCCGAAGGCGTAACAAACCAGGGCACCCTGTGCCTGAAAGGCTTTTATGGCTGGGACTTCCTGAACGATACGCGTCTGCTTACCCCCCGTCTGACTCAGCCCATGATCCGCTACCACAAGGGAGAGGCTTTTACCCCCGTCACCTGGGAAGAGGCTATCCGCTATACCGCCCATAAACTCAGGAGCATAAAAGAGCAGTATGGCCCACGGTCCATCATGACCACCGGTTCCTCCCGGGGAACAGGGAATGAAACGAACTATGTGATGCAAAAATTTGCCCGTGCGGTGCTGAATACCAACAACGTGGACTGCTGCGCGCGCGTCTGTCACGGCCCTTCTGTTGCCGGGTTACAGGAAACTCTCGGCAACGGTGCAATGAGCAATTCCATTAACGATATTGAAAACTCAAAATGCCTGCTGGTGTTTGGCTATAACTGCGCCGATTCGCACCCCATCGTCGCCCGTCGGGTCTTAAAAGCCCGCGAAAATGGCGCGAAAATCATCGTCTGCGATCCCCGTCGCATTGAAACCGCACGCATTGCCGACCAGCACCTGCAGCTGAAAAACGGCAGCAACATGGCGCTGGTCAATGCGTTTGGCTATGTCCTTCTGGAAGAGGAGCTGTACGACAAAAACTACGTCGCGCGCTTCACCGAAGGGCTTGACGCTTATCGGGAAACGGTCAAAGACTACGCGCCCGAAAACGTCGAACATCTCACCGGCATTCCAGCCCGGGATGTGCGTCAGGCGATGCGGACGTTCGCGGCTGCGCCTTCCGCCACCGTCATGTGGGGCATGGGCGTAACGCAGTTTGGTCAGGCTGTAGACGTGGTCAAAGGTCTCTCCAGCCTGGCACTGCTGACCGGAAATCTTGGTCGACCTGCTGTCGGCGTTGGGCCAGTACGTGGTCAAAACAACGTTCAGGGCGCGTGTGATATGGGCGTTCTGCCCAATATGTTCCCGGGGTATCAGGACGTTACGAACCCGGCGGTCCGGCAGAAATTCGCCGCTGCCTGGGGAATCGATGTCGGGATTATGGACAAAGAGGTTGGAACGCGTATCACCGAAGTCCCTCACCTTGCGCTGGAAGGCAAGGTAAAAGCCTATTACATCATGGGCGAGGATCCGCTGCAGACTGAAGCCGATCTGGGGCTGGTGCGCCGCGGTTTTGAAGCACTCGATTTCGTGGTGGTTCAGGACATCTTTATGACGAAAACGGCGGAAGTGGCGGATGTTCTGTTACCTGCCACATCGTGGGGAGAACACGGTGGCGTCTTTACCTGTGCCGACCGTGGTTTCCAGCGTTTCGGTAAAGCCATTGAGGCCAGCGGCAACGTGAAACGTGACTGGGAGATCATCAGCCTGCTTGCTACCGAAATGGGCTATCCGATGCATTACGCATCCAACCAGCAGATCTGGGACGAGATGCGCGAGCTCTGTCCGCTGTTCTATGGCGTGACATACGAAAAAATGGGTGAAATGGGCCATGTGCAATGGCCGTGTCCAACGCTCGATCACCCGGGGACGCCGTATCTCTATAAAGATAACCAGTTCGATACGCCGAGCGGCAAAGGCCAGCTTTTTGCGGCAGCCTGGCGCGCGCCTGCCGAGATCCCGGACGAAACGTATCCGCTGGTGCTCTGCACCGTGCGTGAGGTCGGCCACTACTCCTGCCGTTCAATGACCGGCAATTGCGCCGCGCTGCAAAGCCTTGCCGACGAACCAGGCCGTGTACAAATGAACCCCCTTGATGCGGACAACCTGGGCATTAAAGACGGACAGCTGGTGTGGGTGCATTCCCGTCGGGGCAAAGTCATTACCCGTGCCAGCATCAGCGAGCGCATCAACGCCGGTGCGGTTTATATGACCTACCAGTGGTGGATTGGTGCCTGTAACGAACTGACGCAGGATAACCTTGACCCGGTCTCCAAAACCCCAGAAACCAAGTATTGTGCGGTTAAGCTTGAGGCGATTGAAGACCAACGCTGGGCGGAAGACTTTGCGGCGTCGTCTTATCAGACCATGAAGACGCGGTTAATCACGGCAGTAAACGTCTGAGGAAAAAGAGGCTCGCCACGGCGAGCCTCGTTATACGTTAGCCAATGAGCAGCAGGCACGAGAGGTCGTCCCCACCGTTAATCTTATCGATAGCAAAATCCATACGGGCATCAATGGTCTGATTGTGCAGGGTCTTTTCTGAGAAGCTGGCGATGGTTTTCATGACCATCTGCTGGTCCAGTTGTTCATCCATTGATTTGACGCTCAGGAAAACTTTCAGGTAGAAAAAGTCCAGAACGATGCGATAAAACTGACGCATAATGGTGGCGGTATTCTTACCCGGGAAATAGCCGCTGTAGAGTTTGTACAACAGATAGTTGCGTAATACGTACGGCTCTGACAGACAGGATTCCTGGCAAAGTTTCCCCCACTGCTGGTTAATCGCGTCGAATTTCTGCGCCAGCCTGGCGGGATCGCTGTCATGGCTGAAATTCAAAAAGTCAGCAATTTGCCGATGCCCTTCGTTGATATACCCATCCCGTGCAGAATCTCGCGCCACGTTCGTGCCGAGGATCGACAACGCCAGATATTTCATCGCATTTGATCGCCCGACATTGCTTTCAGAGAGCAGCGATTTACCGCTCTGCAACGCTTCCAGCAAGGCTTCGTAAAAGCGTTCAACCTGCTCATACTGATTGTGCAAATCGAAGTTCACATGCTGTAAGGTCAGGATCAACTGAGCCAGCGCCATCAAATTTTCTTCAACATTCCTCGCTGGCGACTGGATTATTTTCCACGCAAGGAGATGAATGACCTGGCTGCTTTGAGGCATAGACTGGCGCTGACCAATCAGATTGGTTTTATAAACGGCCAGCAGTTCATCCTGCTCCTGCAATAACATCGCGTCGGGGTCGAAGAGAACCCGCCTGACCACTTCCGGACATGAAAGGGTCATGCTGTGGCGAGTTTCATCCAGATAGCGGGTTGAGCTTCGGGGATAAGTACTGCAGGTGTGCGATAAGGCACTTTCACCTAAATCACGGTGTACCATACAAAGCTTATTTTCATCGATAAACGGACACTCCCCTTTTTCATCCAGTTTAATACGGGAATAATTTACTTTGCCTTTACGCTGCAGAATCAGATTGTCTTTGGCTATTGCAGCGATACCAGGATGCGTTGATGAAAGATATTTTTGATGTGTTTTTTTATCAATGGAAATTGTCCAGCCGCGGCAGCAGGAAATTAAACATTCCGGGCCCACACACTTGAACCTGGTCACAAAAATCGGTTTCAGGGTTTTATGAATTTGCATCGCTAATTAATCGTTATATAAAACGTAAAAATAACATGCTGCAGATGCAACTCTAAAGTTTCATAACCGAACACTTGTTTCCGTTATTCCTGTCATCAATAAAAGTGCCTTTACGCCTCCAGACAGGGGCGGTCCTGTAAACCCTGTCTCACAGAATCACGAAAAATATTGGGGGTGCCGTTTTTCTTCACCATCCTGTTGAGCAGCGCGATAAGCTCATAATCACTTCGCAGGTTAAATTTTTGCATGATCATGTACTTGTGTGCAAAAACGGTCTTATAGCTGATCTGTAACGCGTCTGCCGTCTGCATAACGGATAAGCCTTTATACAGGTTCATGACGATGCGTATTTGCTGCGGTGATAATATTTTATGCTCGCAATCGAAACAGGACGTTTTCTGCAGCACATGCCCCTTCAACTGCGTTTTACGCCACGCGCACCATACCGTCTCGCCAATCATGTCAAGAGAGGCCCTGCGGGAGATGAAAATAATATCCTGATAACAGGATTGCGACGCCGTAGACCGTTGCTCATCGTCAACCCAGCCGATCACAATGCCTTTTTGCCGTGACTGTAATTCCGGAAAACAGGTCAGGGTTTCCCCCTGGCATAAAGAGAGGACAATAATATCCGCCGTGCTGACGTTATGCGGCGTCATTTCATAATCAAAGTGAATACAGTCATTAAAATTACGCCAAAAGAAATCCATAAAAAAATACTGCAGACCAGACTGAAATAACGAATCCGTCTCGCTAATTAAAATATTCAACATAGGCTACACCGACGGGAAGCAAAAATGCGCGTGAAATCCCGCGCGACTTAATTGTATTGCAGCGTAATGACCACCACTGCGCTGAGGGTGCCGGGCGCCGCCCTGCCTCCGGTGGATATAACCGCAGCCTGCATCGCCATCTTCGCCGTCCGGTCTGAGGCAACATATTCCGTCATGCTGGAGCCGTTCCCTTTCAGTATGCCACTTCCGGCCTCGCGCATTGCTATCGCCACGTGGGTGGCCGTACCGCGGTTAATGTAATAGTCGGCGCCGGCAACAGGGTCGGGTGTACCCGTAAAGGTAGCGGTGACGCTACGCGTCCCCACCGGACATTGGGTAAATAACAGATCAAACGTAACCGGGTCTGATGATGATCCTGGCGTCACCATATTACTCGCCTGGATATTGCCCAGATTAATATCGAGATTCGTATTGCCGTTATTAAACAGGCAGGGTGAGGCCACGATATTTCCGGAGACCCCGATATTTACGCTGTCTGCACATAGCGCTTTGCCGCACAGTAAACCCGACACAAGCAACGCCGTGGGAATTATTTTCATCATCTCACCGGTTATTGATAGGTTATCGTAAGCGTGGCTGACGCATTTGCCGAGCCTGATTCCACGGTGGTTAACGTCTGGTAATAGCGCGCGGTTAACGGGAGCGTCTCCTGTCCTCCCGCAGACTGTTTTAATAACAGTCGACCGTTCATCACCAAAGGAGAACCGTTATAAAGTAGCTGAACCCCTACCCCTTTTGCCGTACCGGCATTCCCCTGACCGGTTAATGCCATGACGCTGGTATTGGCGCTGTCCGGATTTTGCATACCGCTGAGTGACACACTGATATTGGTGCCGGCACTGCAGGTTAACCCCAGATTTTGCGTATTTTGGGCGCCGGATGGCGTGGTTCCAATAACGGAGCCAAACGATGAGGCCGGAATATCGCCTATCGGGAACGTCAACTGCGCCGTCGTTATCGTGCATGCCAGCGCATTAATTGTGCCGTCAGTTAACTGGACCGTCAGACCGTCACGATAAACACCGTCACTTCCCTGAAGCGCCACGGTTCCGATAACGCCCGGCGTTAAAGCGCCCGACGTTACCGGGCCGGTCACCACCAGCTCAACTTTTCCACCAAACCAATCCACATACGACGTCACCGCGTTATACGAAAACGTGTAAGCCGGGTTTTCAAAATAATTCCCCGAGGAAAAGCGAATACCAATACCGCTGACATTGGTGGCATAAACATGGTTACCGTAGCTGCTCAGGTTCCCAATGTTATATCGCATACTGAATCCCAGCATCAGCGGGTTAGAACATCCCGTTAAATAGGTTCCCGTTGATGAGGCGGCGCGAGAAAAAATAATGGTGCCCACGGGGGCATCACGCTGCACGTTAATCGTGCCCACAGATATCGTCGATATTTGCGGCGTGATGGTTGTACAGGTGCCGGCACGGGCGCTATTCCACCCGCTCAGTAAACAGAGCAGGATCAGAGATAAAGCAAATTTCATTTTTAACCTTCCTGGCGGCAAAGCGCGTTAACGTCGGTTATTCCGCCGTAGGTGGGATGTGCAGGCAGGCTAAACTGCGCGCGGCACTGCTGACCGGGTTGATTTCCCCAGGTTGCCACGATTTCTCCCTGTCCGGGCAGTCCCGTTAAATAGACCTGACCACGGTCGCCCACAATAAAGCTGCTGTTGCTGTCGCCTTTGAGCGTGACGACCGCACCAAACGGAACGGCATACTGTCCGTCGGACAGGGTCATTAGCACCCGGCGCCCGATTTTAGACTTATAATCGGCTTCCACTATCGCCCCGCGGGTCGGTGTTACGGTGCGCGTATTAATCTCAAGTTCCAGGTCATCCGGCATAGTTTCCGGCTCAAGAGTGATGTCGTTTTTTCGGTATACCGACAGATTGTTAACCACTGTATACCCGCGGAAATCCGTACGAACCCCGGGTTGATTGCGAATATCGACACCGTTTGCACCCGGCGCTTTCACCAGGATATTGGTTTCACCGAGCGGCTGCGAAAGCGTGATGCCGTCACGGTGAGCAATGACGCCCCCCTGCAACCCGTAATTCAGGCGCTCGTTGTGTTTGTCGTAGCTGTAGCCCGCGACAATTTCGCCATAGGTGCCTTTATAGTCGCCGTTCAGGTTGCCGGTATTTCCCGTGCCCTGTGTGCCATGACCTTGCTGCACGTTCCAGTTCAGGGCGCTGTTTTCCAGAGACACGCCGTTCAGCCCGACCACGTGCGTCGTGCCGTTGTGCTTACTGGCGTTCATGCCATAGTTAGCCCAGGTACGCGGCAAGAATTTGTCCAACGGTACGCTGACGTTAAAGGCCAGCAACCGATCGTGGTCCGCGTTTTGCGCGCTCCCGCGTCCATTCTTGCTGTAGGTCCAGGTCAAACCGTAACTGACGTTGTTCCAGTCATTGTTGTAGCCCACGCTCCAGGAGGCCATCGCCTGACCAGAATTCCAGTAATCCTCGCGTGCGGCGCTGAGCGTCAGTGAACCCAGTGCGCCGCCCAGCGTCTGGCTCATGGTCAGTTCAGCACGGTTACGCCGCCGGTCCTGCAGGGCACTGCTGTCGCCGTAGGAATCCAGCACGTCCTGCATCCCGTAATAGCCACGGGTTGAATATCGGTATCCCGCAATTGAAAAGTTTGTCCCGGTCTTCGCCATATTTTTGCTGTAACGCGCGCGCAAGGACTGACCGGATGTTTTGTCGGTGTTATTCGGCGTTGACCAGGCCTGGGTCACGTCGGCAGAGATCGCGCCGATATCCCCCATGTTTTTACCGATGCCAAACGCCACTGAACGGTATTTATCAGACCCCTGCATCCCACCGTAAAGGGTGATGCCGTGCTGAATCCCATAAATACCGGTGATTTGACCAAAGGACGTTTTCTCCACGCGGCTGTTGTAGGCGCGATACTGCCCGGCCGTCACCGCATACTTCAGTCGTCCTTCCCGCTGCAGGACCGGCAGCGAGGCATAAGGCAGCGTGAAATGCTGCTCACTTCCGTCAGCCTCTTTGATGGTCACATCCAGATCGCCTGCGCCGCCGGTGGGATACATGTCCGAGATTTCAAACGCGCCTGGCGCCACGTAGCTCTGATAAATTTGATAACCATTCTGGCGGACCACCACCTGCGCATTGGTTCGCGCGATGCCGCGGACCACGGGCGCATAGCCTTTAAGAGAGTCCGGCAGCATGTCATCATCCGAGGCCAGCTGACCGCCGCGAAATGGCATACTGTCGAAAACATCCGCCGGTGCGGTACTGTCCCCGATAATCAGCTGTGCTTTCAGCGGAATGACGGCGCGCTGCGCATAGGTATACACGTTGTCCCACCGATCCTCACCGGTGGAATCCCGTGACCAGGTGGTGTAATTACGTAAGCGCCACGGCCCGATATTGACCCCGGGGCGCAGGTTGGCGTACTGGCTATCATTCTGGCTGCCGCGAGTGTTCTTCGCCCACGCGTTTGCGCCGCTCAGACTGTAATTAAGCATGGCGGCATTAATCCCCTCATCCCACATCTCTGGCGGAACCGCGTCCCTGGCTGGCAGGTCGATGGCGGCCTGAGGAATGCTGATCACCAGCCGCTGTGCGCCAAACTGAAAATCGCTGCTGGCCTGCGGGATCGCCTGAAGGTTTGCGCATTCACCGTTGTTCGCCGCCAGCTGCGGGAAAAGCGTGGTTCTTACGCCCCACTGTTTTAACTGGTCAAGACTCAGGCACGGTCGGAGGACGTCATTGCCCTTTTCGTCTTTTACTGCAGTAAAGGTGATATCGCGGGTCGCCATTAGCTGGTCATCAAGAACAATATCGACGTGATAGGTGCCGGGTGCCTGCGATCCGGATTCAAATGCCGATAAATCCGTTCTCCCCCTTCCTGGATTATCAAGTTCAACCAGTTCGGCATTAAATGTCTCACCGGCAAAAAGCGCCTGCGATGAACCTGCAAGTATTAATCCGATCACTGTCGCCAGGGGTGCAGGTCGAGCCCGAAAATAATGTATTGCCATCGCTTTGAACTCATTTATGACAGGCAATGCCCGCATTTCACCGGTTATAAGGTTGCCTGATGCGCGCCCCCAGGGCTGCCGAAGTCATTAATCACTTTAAACGTCAGTACGCTGCTGCTGGCCCCTTGCGGTAACGTGAAACGGACTGAGCCACCGGGTAAGACATACGACACGTCATCGATTTTTTTACCCCCAAGGGTGATTTCATTAAAATTGATGACATACGCGGTCGGGTTATTAACCTGAAGTTCATTCCCGGTTCTGCGCCAGCGTAATTGACTGGCCTGTTCGTCAGGCGTGGACGCGTGCAGCTCAGCGGGCCGATAAATCAGTTTGATGCGCGTTTTAACCGCAATTTGTAATGCGTTCATCTGCGTTGAGGCAGACGGAATCGCTTTAATATTCAGCCAGAATAAACTTTCCCGATCCTGAGGCAGTGCCCCCGTCATCACGATGCGCTCAACGTTTTTTTGCCCGCCATCAAGACGATACAAAGGCGGCGTAATAATAAAAGGCACCTTGCCTGACGCCCCTTCCGGCACGTCGATCCATGACTGAATTAAATACGGCGTACCATCAGGGTTATTCACACTGAGTGACGTTTCCTTTTTAGCGCCATCAAAAATAATGCGCGTACCACCAATAATGACGCCGGCATGAGCCGTTGACAGCATCAGAGATAACAACGCTGTTGCCAGTAAAGGGGTTCTGAAAAAATACATTCTGTTCCTCATAAAATTGGGGGCCGGGGCGACCCCCGACGTTCAGGCAAAAGAGCTAGTTATAAACCACCGAGAAGTTGGCGACAGAATTCGCCGGGCCTGCCGTGACGCTGGCCGTGGTCGAAATATACTGGGCATAGAAATTGAGCGTATTGTCTGCGGAGCTGCTGAGCATGTAGGTGTAACCATTGCTGCCATGCAGAGGCAGGTCGGCTTTATCCGCGGTCATCAGGTTGATCGCCACGCCCGTTGCGGCACCCGCCACGGAGGTGTCAATCGCCAGAAGATTACTATTAGACGCATCCGGAGTACCGTCAAAGCGCACTTTGGCGTTCGTGACCGAGACCGGACAATTTTTCAAAATAATATCGAATTTCGTTGCCGCGGTTCTCGCCCCCGTCGCGGTAAACTCTGTTTTATAATAATCCCCAAGTACAACCACCTGGTTCTGCGATGCCACATCAACATCACAGGCAGAATCCAGAATATTTCCGTTAAAATTAACGGTACCTGCAGCGGCAAACGCATTGGCCATTGTCAGTACGGAACCTGCTGCGATCGTTGCCAGAAGAAGTGTTTTTTTCATCATGCTATATCCTGTATTACTTTATTTATTATTAACATTCAGACAAAAAGACGCGTCGGTTTTTTCACCCGCTTAATGTTTTGCCTTTTACAGACAGCAGCGAAAAAAATGAAATAACTTTATTTCATTAAACGTCTGAAGACGCATATGACTTGCTGTCGATGAAATAAAATTTATACAACTCCGTTGACGTCGACAATCATTTTCGGAGTCTTTCCGTAGACCCGTAATTAACAAAAATAAAACATTGTAAATAAGGAATGCCTTATGCATATAACAGGCAGTCTATTAATAGACCGGAGTGTTAAGATCATTAAATTCAAAATGTTAGTCAGGATAATATTGAAAGTCTACTTTTAGACCTGTGCTGCATATTCCCGTAGTCGCTGTTTTTTAAGATAATTCTCTACGCCGGTCACCCATGATCGCAATGAAAGCAGTGGAGCACCTTATGAACACGCGAATGACAGCGGTCCTCACCGATGTAAAATCTACCGTACTGGATTTAAAGCCGTATGCCCATATTGATAAGTTAATCAGTACTGTGCTGCCTTTTACGGAAAGGCATATTCTCGCGAAAGGCGAAATTATCCAGTATCACAATAATGATGTTCGCCTCTGTTTTTTGCTGTTACACGGCAGCGTTGCGCTGCATCGTCGTGGCGATGGTATTGTTTTAAACTCAGAATCCTCACCTTTTATTCTGGGTGTCAGCAGCCAGTTCTCCTCTGAACATCTGTACGTCAGAGCGCTTGAAACCTCAGAAATAGCGCATGTCTCTCTGGATAATTTTAATAAGATCGTGGCGGAAAAAAACTTATGGGAACATTTTTCAAAGTTACTCATCTATACCGCCTCCCGGGTATACGAGCACTGCGCACAAATATCGCAGATGTCAGCCTATGACATTATCCGGTTTCAGCTGGTCGAACTGATGCAGGAGCCAGATGCCGTACGGAAAAACATCACGGCGGCAGCGTATATCAAGAGTCGAACCTACCTTTCACGCAGTGGGATTATGCGTATTCTCGCGGAACTGCGTACCGGAAAGTACATCACGATGGAGCGTGGCGTGCTGCTGGAAATCCGTCATTTACCACGTAAATACTGATTGGCCTCGTGTTTACGATAAGGAGTAACGCTATAATCAGGGGGGTTATCGCTACGGGTTATAGGTTATGTCCTCTACTGAAAAAACGCATCGTGGTTCTCCTTACGCGCGAGAACTGATTTCATTCCTGCAACCCTACTGTACCACGCGCAATGTCGCTCCCGGCGAACAGCTGGATCTCCAGGTTAATGGCCAGAGCGTGTGCTATTTGATCCTCGAAGGCACCGTTGCTATCTACCGCAGAAGCGACAACATGATGCTCACTACCGCACGTAGCCCGGCGCTTTTTGGCCTCGCCAATCTGACAGACATCTACTTCAATGATTATCTGAAAACCGTGACCCCCTGCCTGACGGGTATGCTTACCACCGCTCAGGTGGAAGCCGTTATCAAAGAGAATGGGTTATGGGGGTTGTTGTCTAAGCACCTGATGTTTGTTTATAACCGGCTATACAATAATGTGATGCCTCAGGGCGCGCCCACGGCCTATGAGATGATTCGCCAGCAATTGATAAAGCTGATGGATGAAGATGAGAGTTATCGCAACGCCATCACCGCAGAGCGGTATATTCGCGAAAAAACCCAGCTGTCGCGCAGTGGGGTAATGCGTATTCTGGCGGATTTGAAAACAGGCGGGTTCATTGAGATAGAAGATGGCAGGCTCGTTAAAATCAATAAACTGCCTGCCCGGTACTGAACGTCAGATACAAAAAAGACCGCTGACGCGGCCTTTTTTTTACTGTCACGATCAATGGACGTGAACGCCCAACCGCCAGGCAAAGTAGATCTCTTCTTTAAGCTCATTTGAAGAGAGCGCCAGCAAATCTGTGAACTCCAGTTCAAGCTGTTTCAGCTTTTTCAGGTACTGCGCCGGAGACAGGTTGCTTTTATCACGACGTAAATATTCAATTGCCAGCTGTGTTGGGGTTATTTCAGTATCCATGATGTCCTCGCTTATGTACAAAACCTGACCAGTATATCACAAGAGGCTGGCTAGTTTTTGACCAAAGGCAAAACATCTGAAAACTTTACACGACCGCCGTCGTCAGTCGCGACGAGCAGCAGAGCCGATCCTGCTCGTCAAGAATGTCAATCTGCCACACCTGATGGCGGCTACCGGCGTGTAGCGCGCGACAAACGCCGCGCACCCGTCCACTTCGCACCGAGCGAATATGGTTCGCGTTCACCTCAAGCCCGACGACCTTTTGCTCCCCTTCGGTGCAAAGATAACCCGCCACGGACCCCAGGGTTTCGGCCAGCACGACGGATGCGCCGCCGTGCAATAAACCAAACGGCTGATGCGTGCGATGATCGACAGGCATCGTGGCCTCCAGTTCATCCTCGCCAATACGCGTGAACTGAATGTCCAGCAGCCCTACCATATTCCCCTCGCCCATGGCATTCAGCGCCTGCAGTGTCACGGCTCGTTTCCAGATCATCCAATTATCTCCAGTAAGGCCTGTAATGGGTGACGCACCCCGTTCCCTTCAACCCGTTTCACCTGGCTTCGGCAGGAGTAGCCCGTGGCCAGACAGCGGTTCCTCGGCAAACGCTGCATCGCCTGATGCCACGACAACTCATAGATACCGAGCGAGTTCTCGTGGTTTTTCACTTCGTGCCCGTAGGTACCTGCCATGCCGCAGCAGCCCACGTTGACGCTCTCAAGCTTCGCCCCGAAGCGGGCAAAGATAGAAGCCCACTGCGCCGGGGCGCCCGGCAGTGCCGTCACTTCCGTGCAGTGGCCGAACAGATACCACGATTCACCGCTCACATCCTTCACGGTCGCCTGTTGCAGCGCCGCCGGCAGCCACTCGTGCACCAGCATGACGTGGAAATCACCACGTTGCTCCCCCAGCGTCTGCTTATACTCATCGCGGTAGCAGAGCACCAGCGCCGGATCGACACCGACCATCGGCATCCCTAGCTGCGCCACCCGGTTGAGGAAGTCAGCGGTTTTCCGCGCCGTTTTCGCAAAACGGGTAAGGAAACCTTTAATGTGCTGCGCTTTGCCGTTTGGTGAGAACGGCAGTACCACCGGCTGATAGCCCAGTTTTTCTACCAAACGGATAAAATCGGCCACCACCTGGGCATCGTAGTAGCTGGTAAACGGATCCTGCACCACCAGCACCACATTGGCTTTCTGCTCAGGGGTCAGCGCCTCAAGCTGCTCCAGCGTCATGTTCGCCGAGCGGTGCCCCACGAGCTGACGCTGTAGCGAAGGGACTGACAGCAGCGGCAGGTCCACCATCCCGATATGTTTTTCGGAAAGCTTTCGCACCAGCGGCTGATTGATGAAGAAGTTAAAGGTCTTCGGCGCACGCGCCATCAGCGGGGCATAGCTCTCCACCGTCGCCACCAGATGGTCACGCATTGGACGCAGATAGCGGGTATGGTAAAGCTGCAGGAACCGTGAGCGAAACTCCGGCACATCAATCTTGATCGGACACTGGGTTGAGCAGGCTTTACAGGCCAGGCAGCCGGACATGGCCTCCTTCACCTCGTGGGAGAAATCATACTCGCCTTTGTTCGCATGCCAGCTGTTGCGGGTACGTTCAATCAGCGAGCGCAGACTGGCGCGTTTTTCCGGTAATTCCTGTTCCAGCTTCAGCGGATCAACCCCGCGGTCGGCCAGCAGACGCAGCCATTCGCGGACCAGCGTCGCGCGGCCTTTGGGCGAGTGAATGCGGTTACTGGTAATTTTCATCGACGGACACATTGGGCTTTTCACGTCGAAGTTGAAACAAAGACCGTTACCGTTACACTCCATTGCACCACGCCAGGAGGCGCGCACCGCAATCGGGATTTGTCTGTCATAGGTGCCGCGCTTGACGGCATCCACCTGCAGCATTGGGGCATCGACGCCCTCTGGCGGGCAAATTTTACCCGGGTTGAGACGGTTATCCGGATCGAATGCCGCTTTGACCTTACGCAGTTCAGCGTAGAGCGTTTCACCGAAGAACGCCGGGCTGTACTCCGCGCGGAACCCTTTCCCGTGTTCTCCCCAGAGCAGGCCGCCATATTTCGCGGTCAACGCCACCACATCGTCGGAGATCTGTTTCATCAGGATCTCCTGCTGCGGATCGCACATGTCCAGCGCCGGACGCACGTGCAGCACCCCGGCATCCACGTGGCCGAACATGCCATAGCTCAGACCGTGGCTGTCCAGCAGGGCGCGGAATTCAACGATGTAATCCGCCAGATGCTCAGGCGGGACGCAGGTGTCTTCAGCAAAGGGAATCGGTTTGGCAGCCCCCTTCGCGTTGCCCAGCAGCCCCACCGCTTTTTTACGCATCGCGTAAATACGCTCAATGCCGGAGAGTTCGCTGCAAAGCTGCCAGCCAATCACCCCACCTTCGCCTGCTGCAATCAGTTCGTCCAGCCGCTGACAGAGCGTGGTGACCTGGCTTTCAATCAGCGCTTCGTCATCGCCGGCAAATTCAACGATGTTGAGACCCAACATCTCTTTATCAGGTACATCGGTGATAAGCTCACTCACCGAGTGCCAGACGATGTCTTCCCGAGCCAGATTAAGCACTTTAGAGTCGACGGTTTCCACCGACAGCGCCCGCGCGTCAACCATAAAGGGTGCATTTCGCAGGGCAGAATCGAAGGAGTTGTATTTGACGTTCACCAGCCGACGCACTTTCGGCAGCGGCGTAATGTCCAGCCGCGCCTCGGTAATAAATGCCAGCGTCCCTTCGGAGCCGGTCAGCACGCGGGTTAAATCAAACTGCGTCAGGTCATCGTTAAAGACATGACGCAGATCGTAGCCGGTTAAGAAGCGGTTCAGTTTAGGGAATTTGTCGAGGATCAGCTGGCGGTTATCGCGACAGCGCTCAAGCACGGTGCGGTAAATCCGCCCGTTGGCCGTGTTGTCTTTACCCAGCGTTTCCGCCAGTTCTACCGGCATCGGCTGGGTATCCAGGATATCGCCGCCCAGCAGCACCGCACGCACGCCAAGAACGTGATCGGAGGTTTTACCGTAGACCAGCGACCCCTGCCCGGAGGCATCGGTGTTAATCATCCCACCGATTGTCGCACGGTTGCTGGTAGAGAGCTCGGGGGCAAAGAAGTAACCATAAGGCTTGAGGTACTGGTTAAGCTGATCTTTGATGACGCCCGCTTCGACACGCACCCATCCTTCTTCGGGATTGATCTCAATGATGCGGTTCATATAGCGCGACATATCAATGATGATGCCCTGGTTCAGCGCCTGACCATTGGTGCCGGTGCCGCCGCCGCGTGGCGTGAACACCAGCGAGGTAAATCGCTCCTGCGTTGCCAGTCGCGCAATAAGCGCCACATCGGCCGTTGAACGGGGAAACACGACTGCATCGGGAAGAAGCTGGTAGATACTGTTGTCGGTCGCCATTGTCAGCCTGTCGGCATAATGTGTGGCGGTATCCCCTGTAAAACCCTGTTGCTCCAGTGCCTGCAAAAAATTAAGCACCAGCTGAACGACGCCAGGTGCCTGAGAAATCTGTGGGATCATTACTGTCGACCCTAATTAGAGGTGTGAAATCGTTTGCGTGTATCGTAAAAGTTTTATCACATTTTTTTCTTATACGCTCTGCAGAATTACAGGCAGAATTCGCCTGTCAAAAATCGCTGAAATCATTAATGATTAGAGAATCGCGGTTTTCCGTTCCCGCCAGCCACGCTGGTGTTCAATTAAGGAAAGTTTCATTTATGGTCAATCTTCGCCAGCCCAGGGATGTTGCGCAAATTTTGCTGTCGGTGCTGTTCCTGGCCCTCATGATTATTGCGTGTTTGTGGATCGTTCAACCCTTCATTCTCGGCTTCGCCTGGGCTGCAACCGTTGTGGTTGCCACCTGGCCTTTACTGTTACGGTTGCAGAAACTGCTCTTCGGACGTCGTGGGCTGGCGGTCCTGGTGATGACGTTGCTGTTGTTCCTGCTGTTCATTATTCCCGTTGCGCTGCTGGTCAACAGCCTTGTCGACTCCAGCGGCCCGGTGATTCGCGCCGTGACCAGTGGCGATCTGACGCCGCCGGATCTCGCCTGGCTTAACAGCATTCCGGTTGTTGGCGCAAAACTTTACAGCGGCTGGCATGGCCTGCTGGAGATGGGTGGCAGCGCGCTGATGGCGAAAGTGCGCCCGTATATTGGCACCACCACCACCTGGTTTGTGGGTCAGGCGGCGCACATTGGCCGCTTTATGATGCACTGTACGCTGATGCTGGTCTTTAGCGCCCTGCTGTACTGGCGCGGTGAGCAGGTGGCTTTGGGCGTTCGTCATTTTGCCACTCGCCTGGCGGGCAAACGGGGTGATGCCGCGGTTCTGCTGGCGGCGCAGGCCGTGCGCGCGGTTGCGCTTGGCGTCGTGGTAACGGCGCTGGTTCAGGCGGTGCTGGGCGGTATTGGTCTTGCGATTTCTGGCGTGCCATACGCCACCGTCTTCACCGTGGTCATGCTGATGACCTGCCTTGCGCAACTGGGTCCGTTGCTGGTGCTGGTACCCAGCATTATCTGGCTGTACTGGACCGGTGATACCACGTGGGGCACCGTTCTGCTGGTCTGGAGCTGCGTGGTCGGCACCATGGATAACGTTATTCGTCCCATCCTTATTCGCATGGGCGCAGACCTGCCGCTGATCCTTATTCTCTCAGGCGTAATTGGTGGATTGATTGCTTTTGGGATGATTGGTCTGTTTATTGGTCCGGTGCTTCTGGCCGTGACCTGGCGTCTGTTCTCCGCCTGGGTGCACGAAATCCCGCCTCCGGGAACGGACCCGGACGTGATTTTGAGCGAACTGGAAGAGCTGGAAGATAAGAACAAGCAGTAATGGACAGGCCGGGTAACGCAGTCGCGTACCCGGCCTACATATTCCCCTTTAATACTTAAACGTTGCTAAAGTATTTATTCGTTGCGCACTGGTCAGACCCGCTATTACGGCTCTAAGTCCCCTATTAACCTCAAGAAATCTTTACGTCTCTTTAACTATTGAGACGAATCTGATCGACGCTAAAAGCTGACATGCCTACTATTAGGACACGGTTATAAATCAACACCTTGATTTATAAGCATGGAAATCCCCTGAGTGAAACAACGAATTGCTGTGTGTAGTCTTTGCCCATCTCCCACGATGGGCTTTTTTTTATCCTGATTACGCGCGGCTGACGTCACAGGTGCTGAGCATCCGCCATTCCGTTGACAATACACGGGTTTCCCCGGTCACATTGACCGTCACCACCTCGCGAATATCCGCCGACGATGCACCAATCTGCAGCTCAAATTCACCCGGCTCGACGATCCGTTTGCCGTCACGACGGGTAAAGTTGAACATCTCAACGGGCAACGTAAAGGTGAGCGTGGCGGTTTCACCCGGTGAGAGCGTGACGCGCTGGAACGCCTTCAACTCCTGCAGGGGCCGCACCTGCGTGGCGACGTTATCCCGGACATAGACCTGTACCACCTCGCTGCCGCTGCGCTCACCGCTATTGGTGATATCCAGGCTTACGACCACCTCGCCATCGATCGGAACGCGGGGTTCAGCCACGCGCGCCGCTCCCCAGCTAAACTGCGTCCAGCCGAGACCGAAGCCAAAGGTATAGCGGGAGCCAAAATGGAAAGCGAACGGTGTGCCGCCACTTTTGAGCTTGTGGTTGTAGTAATAGGGCATTGCTCCCGCGCTTTTCGGCACGCTGACCACCAGACGTCCCTGCGGTTCAGCACGGCCCGTTAATACATCCGCAATCGCCCAGCCGCCCTCCTGCCCTGGTGCCCAGGCCATCATCAGCGCGGCGACGTTATCTTCCAGCCCCTGAAGGTTGTAAGGCCTCCCGCCGGTCATGACCACGATAACCGGCTTGCCGGTTGCCACCAGCGCAGCCAGCAATTGTTGCTGTACGCCCGGCAGATTCAGAGAGTCGGTATCAGAGCCCTCCCCGACGGTTCCGCTCTGGAACAGCCCGGCGAGATCGCCAACGCAGGCCACCACCACGTCACTCTCCTGTGCGGCTTTTACGGCTTCAGGGATCAGGTCGGTACGCTGCGAGACCGGAGATTGCTGCATGGGTTTACCGCCGCTGTCACCCGGAAACACCGGCGCACCCGCCATCCGTTTTTCGATAATGTGACAGCCTTTGGCATAACGTACCTGCGAGGCCCCCAGATACTGCTCAAGCGCCGCGCGCGGTGTCGTGACCTGCGAGGTCTCTTCCACCATGTCGCTAATAATTAGGTGCACCGGAAAACTGTAACCGCTGAGGAGCGCCAGCGGATCGTCTGCCGTTGGCCCGACGACCGCCACGCGAGGGTTGCCGCCGAGGGGCAAAATGCCGTTATTCTCAAGCAGCGTCAGCGAACGGGTCGCCACTTCCCTTGCAACCTGACGCGTTGCCTCATTTTGCAAATCGATGCCCTCTTCATCGGCATACGGTTTTTCAAACAAGCCAAGACGGAATTTTTCGGTCAGGACGCGTGCCACTATTTCATCGACTTTCGCCATGGAAATCAGTCCGCGCTCAACGGCTTGTGCCAGATGACGCGCGCAGTCATCTTTTGGTAGTTCGACATCCAGCCCGGCATTGAAGGCCAGCGCTGCAGATTCGGCGGCATCGTGCGAGATGCCATGATGCTGGTGCAGCAGGCTCACGCCGCCGTAGTCCGCAACGATGATCCCATCGAACCCCCACTGTTCACGCAGCACGGTTGTCATCAGGAAGTGGTCGCTGTGTCCGGGCTGGTTATCGATATCGTGATAGGCAGGCATCACCGAACCGGCATTGGCCAGCTTCACTGCCATCTCAAACGGCAGCAGGAAGGTGTCGTTCAGTTCGCTAAAGCCCAGATGCACCGGCGCGTGGTTGCGTGCCCCTTCGCTGAAGGAGTGGCCCACATAATGTTTGAGCGTTGCCAGAAGATCGCGCTTATCGCCCTGCAAACCCTTCACGTATGCCGTAGCCATCACCCCCACCAGCCACGGGTCTTCTCCGAAGGTCTCTTCGGTGCGTCCCCAGCGAACGTCGCGAGAGACATCCAGCACCGGGGCCAGCCCCTGCTGGCAGCCAACAGAGCGTGCTTCTTTGCCAATCTGTTCTGCCGCACGCTGCACCAGCTGCGGATCCCAGGTCGAACCGTAGTTCAGCGACGACGGGAACAGCGTGGCATCTTTGCACAACAGCCCCACCAGGCACTCTTCATGGAACAGCGCCGGAATACCGAGGCGCGTCTCTTCCATCATCATGCGCTGCAGGCGGTTAGCGGCACGCACGCCTGTTTTCGCATCAACGATATGGGTGCCCAGTGGACGCGTAATCTGTCCCACACCCAGTTTCAGCCGTTCGCTAAGCGCAGCCTGTTCGCTCACGCCCGCGAATTCATCGCTCAGATCGCTGCGTTCGCGGTGGTTACCGTTTTCATCGAGGATCAACCAGTAGGCATGCATCTGGGCGAACTTCTCTTCCGGGGTCATGCGTGCCAGTAGGTCGGCGACGCGTTCATGTACGGGACGTCCCGCGTCCTTATAAATCGCTGTCATGTGTTACTCCTGTATTGCGGAATGGGTGGCCGGGGTGAGTTGTCCTGTCTCGTCTCGCACCTCGCGTTTGCTGGCCAGCTCGCGGGCGATGGAATTGACGAGCTTGCTGTTGAGTTTGTAAATGGTCAGCAGCGCGACCATACAGAGGAACAGCACGCAGGGGATGAGGGTGAAGAGCGCATTAATGGTAGAGAGCACGTGCGGTGCCTGGGTTGCCTGACCGGGCGCATAATCCACCATCCCGAGAACCCAACCGACCACCGCCCCGCCCAGCGCCAGACCAAATTTGATGGCAAACAGCGCGGTAGAAAAGACCAGACCATCCAGACGACGGCCGCTGCGATGCTCCTCATAATCGACCACATCAGAGAACATGGTCCACTGCAGCGGCGTGGTCAGGTTCTGAATAAAGCTAAAGATAATGTTGAGGCCAAAAATCAGCCAGATCTGCGAAGGCGGCAGGAAGAAAATCAGCGCGCCGAAAATCACGAAGGAAATAATGGTCCACTGATAGGCGCGGACGCGGTCAAATTTCCCCAACAGACGTTCAGATAATAATGCTCCCGTTAAGGACGCCACCATCCCGGAAACAATAAAGGCAAATACCAGCTCCGGGCGCAGAAGCACATATTTCACGTAATACATGGTGGCAGAACCACGCGTCACCACTGCGGTTAACAGCAAAATATTAAACAGGAAAACAATTCGCCACTGGCTATTTCCGGCCAGCAGTTTTAAATCACCGATCATCGAACCCGAGGTGTCATTGCGCGGGGAATAACGCTCGCGGGTCATCAGGAAACAGCAGAAGAAGAGAATAATACCCAGCAGGCCCATCATGCTCATGGCATAGAAATAGCCTTTCTGAACGTTGCCCTGGCCTAACAGCGAGACCAGCGGTAAGGCGATCACCGTCACAATCAACCCGCCGATGAACGACAGGCCGAAGCGCCACGACTGTAGCGAGTGACGCTCACGCGGATCCAGCGTCAGCGCCCCGGGCATGGCGCAGTACGGGACGTTAATCGCGGAATAAATAAGGCTTAAGATGGCGTAAGTAACGCAGGCATAGACGATTTTCGCCGTCGGCCCGACGTCCGGTACATAGAAGGTGATAAGGCAGCTTACGCCAAATGGGATGGCAAACCACAGCAGCCAGGGACGAAAGCGACCGTGCCGCGTCTGGGTGCGGTCGACCAGCGCGCCGATGCAAGGGTCGACAAAAGCATCCACCACGCGCACCACTAAAAACATGGTACCCATGATGGCCGCAGGCAAACCGAAAACATCCGTATAGAAATAGGCGAGAAATAAGGTTGCCGTTTGCCAGACCAGAGCACTGGCCATATCACCTAAGCCATAACCCATTTTATCTTTGGTACGCAATACAGAGGAGATTGTCATTGTTATTTGCCTTTTTATCAGGTTAAAACGTATTTCAACCAGTTGCGCATCAGCGAGGGAAATGCGCGGTAAGGCTCAAGTATTAGCAACGCTTTGCGCGCTAACAATTGTCTAAATTAACAGACAAATTATGATATTTGGTTTTTTACTTTATTTGTGATGGGGAGCAAATAAGGCATGAAATAAAAAAAGGCGAGGAATATATCCTCGCCTTTTTCTGGTGCTAATGGCGTTACTTGTTGAGTTCGGCCAGGCTCAGCCAGGTTTGCACCACGGTGTCCGGGTTCAGGGACAGGCTGTCAATCCCCTCTTCCATCAGCCATGCGGCAAAGTCTTCATGGTCAGACGGACCCTGACCGCAAATCCCGACATATTTACCCTGTTTTTTCGCGGCGCGGATGGACATCGACAGCAGCGCTTTCACCGCCTCGTTACGCTCATCAAACAGTTCAGAAACCACGCCGGAGTCACGGTCAAGACCGAGCGTCAGCTGCGTCATGTCGTTCGAGCCGATAGAGAAGCCGTCGAAGTACTCCAGGAACTGCTCAGCCAGCAGGGCGTTGGACGGAATTTCACACATCATGATAATCTTCAGCCCGTTTTCGCCGCGCTTCAGACCCTGACGTGCCAGCTCCTCCACCACCGCTTTCGCCTGATCCACGGTACGCACGAACGGGATCATGATCTCAACGTTGGTCAGTCCCATGTCGTTGCGCACGCGCTTCACGGCGTCACATTCCAGCGCGAAGCAGGCACGGAAGCTGTCAGAAACATAACGTCCGGCGCCACGGAAGCCGAGCATTGGGTTCTCTTCTTCTGGCTCGTAACGCTCACCCCCCACCAGATTCGCGTATTCGTTTGACTTAAAGTCGGACAGACGCACGATCACGCGCTTCGGATAAAACGCCGCGCCCAGCGTGGCGATCCCCTCGGTCAGACGACCGACGTAGAACTCTTTTGGCGAGTCGTAACCTTTCATCATCTCGCGGATTTCGTTCTGCAGCTTCGCGTCCTGGTCGTCAAACTCCAGCAGCGCGCGCGGGTGAACGCCAATCATACGGTTGATGATAAATTCCAGACGCGCCAGGCCAACGCCTTCGTTCGGCAGGCAGGCAAAGTCAAACGCACGATCCGGGTTACCAACGTTCATCATGATCTTCAGCGGCAGATCCGGCATGGTATCGACGCTTGAACTCTTCACGCTGAAGTCGAGAATATCGGCATACACGTAACCGGTATCGCCTTCCGCACAGGAGACGGTCACTTTCTGATCGTCCTTCATGCGCTCGGTCGCGTCACCGCAACCGACAACGGCAGGGATCCCCAGCTCACGGGCGATGATTGCCGCGTGGCAGGTACGGCCACCGCGGTTGGTGACGATGGCCGCCGCTTTCTTCATGATCGGTTCCCAGTCCGGGTCGGTCATGTCGGTCACCAGCACATCGCCTGGCTGAATGCGGTTCATCTCGCTGATGTCATGGATCACTTTGACAGGACCGGCACCGATGCGATGGCCAATCGCGCGGCCTTCCGCCACGATTTTGCCCTGTGCGTGCAGGGTATAACGCTCCATCACCTGACCGCGGGAGCGGACAGTTTCCGGACGCGCCTGCACGATAAACAGCTTGCCGGTGTTGCCATCTTTGGCCCATTCGATATCCATCGGACGGCCGTAGTGTTTTTCGATCTGTACCGCCTGTTTCGCCAGCTCCTGTACTTCTGCATCGGTCAGTGAGAAACGGTCACGCATTTCCTGCGGTACGTCTTCAATCTTAACCTGCTTGCCATGCTCCTGCGTCGGGGCATAGATCATGCGGATTTTTTTCGAGCCCATCGTGCGGCGAACAACCGCCGGACGGTTTGCGGCCAGCGTCGGCTTATGAACGTAGAATTCGTCAGGGTTCACCGCGCCCTGTACTACCATCTCACCCAGACCCCACGCCGAGGTGATGAACACCACCTGGTCGAAGCCGGATTCGGTGTCGATGGAGAACATCACGCCGGAAGAGCCCACGTCGGAGCGCACCATGCGCTGTACGCCAGCAGAAAGCGCCACGCCGCGATGGTCATAGCCCTGGTGCACGCGGTAAGAGATGGCGCGGTCATTGAACAGGGACGCGAAGACGTGTTTCACCGCCACCAGCACGGCGTCATAACCCTGGACGTTAAGGAAGGTTTCCTGCTGTCCGGCGAATGACGCATCGGGCATATCTTCCGCGGTGGCAGAAGAACGCACGGCAAACGACGCCTGGGCATCATCTGCTGAGAGCTGGTTATAGGCTTCGTGAATGGCTTTTTCCAGTTCCGGCTGGAAAGGTGTGTCGATAATCCACTGGCGGATTTGGGCACCGGCTTTCGCAAGCTCGGTCACATCATCAATATCCGTTTTATCCAGCAGGTCATAAATGCGCTGGTTTACACCGCTCTGGTCTAAAAACAGGTTAAAGGCATCGGCGGTTGTGGCAAACCCGTTCGGTACGGAGACACCCATACCCGACAGGTTTGTAATCATTTCACCCAGGGAGGCATTTTTGCCCCCAACTCTGTCTACATCATTCATGCCGAGTTGGTTATACCAAAGCACCAGCGGTGACGAGCCATTGTTGGACATCGAAACAATCCTTTTGTGATATTTGATCGGAGTAAGAAACACCTGACTACGTATTTATACTGGCATAATTATTTCCGCTAAAAAAACGGTGAATCGTGTAAGCAATTTAAATTTTCAACTTTTCGGATACTTTCCCACCATCCGCTAACCCGATGATTCCTATATATTCAGCCAAAAACCCTAAAAACAAAGTCGCTAATTGAAAAATGAAATCCACTTTTCAGGAAAATCAAAAACACCGTTTCATTTATAATTAGGATAAGTTCTTTGCTGTGTAATTTACTTTTTTAATTTATGCTTTCAGACAATTACGTACGATATTCAGGGTGGGTAAAATGGATAATGCTGTCGATCGCCACGTTTTTTATATTTCTGATGGTACGGCGATTACCGCCGAAGTGCTGGGACATGCGGTGATGTCGCAGTTCCCCGTTTCGATTAACAGCATCACGCTGCCGTTTGTGGAAAATGAGAGCCGTGCAAAGGCGGTGAAGGACCAGATTGACGCCATCTTCCAGCAGACGGGGGTCCGCCCGCTGGTCTTCTACTCCATCGTGATCCCTGAAATTCGCGCGATTATTTTGCAAAGTGAAGGGTTCTGTCAGGATATCGTCCAGGCGCTGGTGGCCCCGCTGCAGAGCGAACTGAAACTCGACCCGACGCCTATCGCCCACCGAACGCACGGGCTGAACCCCGGCAACCTGACCAAATACGATGCGCGTATCGCCGCCATTGATTACACCCTGGCGCACGACGACGGTATTTCGCTGCGTAACCTCGATCAGGCGCAGGTGATACTGCTTGGCGTCTCGCGTTGCGGGAAAACCCCGACCAGCCTTTACCTGGCGATGCAGTTCGGTATCCGCGCCGCCAACTACCCCTTTATTGCTGACGACATGGACAATCTGGTGCTGCCGGCCGCCCTTAAGCCGCTCCAGCACAAGCTGTTTGGCCTGACCATCAACCCGGAACGGCTGGCGGCAATACGTGAAGAACGCCGTGAGAACAGCCGCTACGCCTCAATGCGCCAGTGTCGAATGGAGGTTTCCGAGGTGGAAGCGCTGTACCGCAAAAACCAGATCCCGTGGCTAAACAGCACTAACTATTCGGTAGAAGAGATCGCCACCAAAATCCTCGATATCATGGGGCTCAACCGTCGCATGTACTAACATGCTAGTACAATAACTCAGAATCGGGTATCATCACCACATCCTCGGCGCGCAGACGCGCCGAACTTGAATTCAGCAGGGATTGGTTTAAGGTGATGCCCATCACTTCCCGGTAGTCTGCCGATGAAGCAAAAATTTTTCTGAGACATTTCATGAATAAAACCGATGAACTCCGCACTGCGCGCATTGACAGCCTGGTCACACCGGCTGAACTGGCACAGCGGCATCCTGTTTCCGCGGGTGTAGCGGAACATGTCACGGCATCCCGCCGTCGCATTGAAAAAATCCTTAATGGCGAAGACAAACGTCTTCTGGTGGTGATTGGCCCTTGCTCCATCCACGATCTGGATGCCGCAATGGATTACGCAAAACGGCTTCAGGGACTGCGGGACAAGTACCAGCATCGCCTTGAAATTGTCATGCGCACCTACTTTGAAAAACCGCGCACCGTCGTGGGCTGGAAAGGGCTGATTTCCGACCCGGACCTGAACGGCAGTTACCGTGTTAATTATGGTATTGAGCTGGCGCGTAAACTGCTTTTGCAGGTCAATGAGCTGGGCGTACCGACGGCCACCGAGTTTCTCGATATGGTGACCGGACAGTTTATCGCCGATCTCATCAGCTGGGGCGCTATCGGTGCGCGCACCACGGAAAGCCAGATCCACCGTGAGATGGCCTCTGCCCTCTCCTGCCCGGTTGGTTTTAAAAACGGTACCGATGGCAACACGCGAATTGCCGTTGACGCGATCCGCGCATCGCGTGCCAGCCATATGTTCCTGTCGCCGGATAAGCGCGGTCAGATGACCATTTATCAGACCAGCGGCAACCCATACGGGCATATCATCATGCGTGGCGGGAAAAAGCCTAATTACCACGCGCAAGATATTGCTGCGGCGTGTGAAACGCTGGCCGAGTTCGACCTGCCGGAACACCTGGTGGTGGATTTCAGCCACGGCAATTGCCAGAAACAGCATCGCCGCCAGTTGGATGTGTGTGATGAGATCTGCCAGCAGATCGTCAGCGGTTCAACCGCCATCGCGGGCATTATGGCCGAAAGTTTTATCCGGGAAGGCACGCAAAAAATCGTAGCCGGACAGCCAATGGTTTACGGCCAGTCCATCACCGACCCGTGCCTGAGCTGGGAAGACAGCGAACTGCTGCTGGAGAAACTGGCGGCAGCGGTCGATTCACGTTTTTAGTCCTTGCCTTTTACCCTCTCCTGCGGGAGAGGGTCTACGTATGCGCACGGCCACATCCGCTTCTGTTTTGATCCCATCACAGTTTTTTTACAAAAACGCTTGCCGTGAATTTTCACTTTGTTGATAATGATTATCATTGTTACATTGATTGTTATTTATAAACATTATGTCACGTACGGATAACAACGCGGCAACGCCCGAAAACACACACACAGCACCTGCCCCAGCGCGCACCGATCGTCGGATCGACAGTAAAAGCCTGCTGGGGGACGAGGGACGCGTGATCATCGAGCATGACGGCCAGCTTTATCTGTTGCGCCAGACCCATGCCGGGAAGCTGATCCTCACCAAATAAATACCACAATACCTTCGCCAGCCACCCAGGTGATCCCCAGGCAGCCAGCGCTTTCGATTCTTTATGGAGAGTTGCTATGCCACACCTGCATTCCGCATTTTTGCGCCCGTCCTGTCTTGCGCTATCCATTGTCAGCGCCCTGCCGGGCGTCGCGTTTGCGGCCACAGATGACATGACCGTTATCGCCACCGGCAACGCCCGCAGCGCCTTCGAAGCCCCGATGATGGTCAGCGTGATTGACACCGCAGCCCCGGAAAATCAGACCGCCAGCTCCGCCGCCGACCTGCTACGCTACGTCCCAGGCCTGATGCTTGACGGCACCGGGCGCACCAACGGTCAGGACGTCAACCTGCGCGGTTACGACCGCCGCGGCGTGCTGGTGCTGGTGGATGGCGTGCGCCAGGGGACCGATACTGGCCACCTGAACAGCACGTTCCTCGACCCGGCCCTGATTAAACGTATCGAAGTGGTTCGCGGCCCGTCAGCCTTACTGTACGGCAGCGGCGCGCTGGGGGGCGTGATCGCGTATGACACCGCCGATGCAAATGACCTGCTGGAACCGGGAAAAAACAGTGGCTTCCGCGTGTTTGGTACGGGCGCGACGGGCGATCACAGTCTGGGCATGGGAGCCAGCGCTTACGGGCGTACCGAAACCCTGGACGGACTGGTTGCCTGGTCGAGCCGCGATCGCGGCGATCTGCGCCAGAGCGACGGTGGAACAGCGCCGAATGACGAATCCATCAACAACATGCTGGCAAAAGGCCGCTGGGCCATCGACCCGGCCCAGACGCTGAGCGGATCCCTGCGCTATTACAATAACGCGGCGCAGGAGCCAAAAAACCCGCAAACCCCCGCCGCAGACGCCAGCAGCAATCCCATGACCGATCGCTCCACCATTCAGCGAGACGCTCAGCTGGGCTATCACCTGGCTCCCCAGGGCAACGACTGGCTGAATGCCGATGCGAAACTCTACTGGTCTGAAGCGCGTATTAACGCCCAGAACCTTGACGGCACCGGCGAGTTTCGCAAGCAGACCACCAAAGGTGGCAAAGTGGAAAACCGCACCCGTCTGTTCAGCGACACGTTTGCCTCACATCTTCTGACCTATGGCGGCGAATACTACCGTCAGGAGCAACATCCGGGGGGCACCACCACCGGCTTCCCGGAGGCTAAAATCGATTTCAGCTCCGGCTGGCTGCAGGACGAGATCACCCTGCGCGACCTGCCGGTCACGCTTCTCGGCGGTACCCGTTACGATAATTACCGCGGGAGCAGCGAAGGATACGATGATGTGAACGCGGACAGATGGTCCTCCCGTGCCGGACTGACCGTCAGCCCGACCGACTGGCTGATGCTGTTCGGCTCTTACGCACAGGCCTTCCGTGCGCCGACCATGGGTGAAATGTATAACGACGCTAAACACTTCTCCATCGGCCGCTTTTACACTAACTACTGGGTACCGAACCCTAACCTGCGTCCGGAAACCAATGAAACGCAGGAGTTTGGCTTCGGACTGCGCTTTGACGACGTCATGCTTGCTAACGATGCGCTGGAATTCAAGGCCAGCTACTTCGACACCAAAGCCAAAGACTACATCTCCACCAGCGTCGATTTTGCGGCTGCGACCACCATGTCCATGAACGTTCCCCACGCCAAAATCTGGGGCTGGGACGTGATGGCGAAATACACGGCCGACCTGTTCAACCTCGACGTCGCCTACAACCGCACCCGGGGAAAAGATACCGATACGGGCGAGTATATCTCCAGCATCAACCCGGATACCGTCACCAGCAAGCTGGATATCCCGGTGGCGCAAAGCGGTTTCTCCGTCGGCTGGATCGGCACCTTCGTCGATCGCTCAACCCATATCAGCAGTAGTTACAGCGAACAGCCTGGCTATGCGGTTAACGATTTCTACGTAAGCTATAAAGGCCAGGAGCAGCTCAAAGGGGTAACCACGACGCTGGTGCTGGGTAACGCGTTCGACAAGGCATACTGGTCTCCTCAGGGCATTCCTCAGGACGGACGCAACGGTAAGATTTTTGTGAGTTACCAGTGGTAATCCCCACGCCCCGGCCTGCCGGGGCCCTAATTCGAAAGGAAGAGACAATGAATCACTACACACGCTGGCTTGCGCTGAAAGAAGAAAATCCGGGTCAATACGCACGTGACATCGCAGGCTTAATGAACATCAGCGAAGCAGAGCTGACCTTCGCCCGCGTGGGCCACGACGCCTGGCGCCTGCACGGCGACATCCGCGAAATCATCGGCGCGCTGGAAGCCGTGGGCGAGACCAAATGCATCTGTCGTAACGACTATGCAGTTCACGAGCAGGTGGGCGCGTTTACGCATCAACACCTTGGCGGCCACGCCGGGCTGGTACTGAATCCGCGGGCGCTGGATCTGCGTCTGTTTCTCAACCAGTGGGCGAGCGCGTTCCACATCAGTGAAACCACCGCCCGCGGTGAGCGTCAGAGCATTCAGTTCTTCGACCTTCAGGGCGATGCCCTGCTGAAAGTTTACACGACCGATAACACCGATATTTCTGCCTGGGGCGACCTGCTTACGCGCTTTATCTTTGCCGATAATCCGCCACTGGCGCTGAAGCATGCCGATGTCCCTGCCCACAACGAAAAGGCTGATGCCGCCCTCGTTGATCAGGAGTGGCGCGCCATGACCGACGTGCATCAGTTCTTCGGCCTGCTGAAGCGCCACAATCTGAGCCGTCAGCAGGCGTTTCGTCTGGTGGGCGACGATCTGGCCTGCAGGGTAGACAACACCGCTCTGGCACAGCTGCTGGAAACGGTCCGCCTGGAGGGGAATGAAATGATGATCTTCGTCGGCAACCGCGGCTGCGTGCAGATCTTTACCGGCGTGGTGGAAAACGTCGTCCCGATGAAAGGCTGGCTCAACATTTTCAACCCAACCTTTACCCTGCATCTGCGGGATACGTCCATCGCCGAAACATGGGTGACGCGTAAACCCACCGCTGACGGGCACGTCACCAGCCTGGAGCTCTTCGCCGCCGACGGGACGCAAATCGCTCAGCTGTACGGTCAACGCAGCGAAGGTGAACCAGAGCAGCGTCAGTGGCGCAGCCAGGTCGACGCCCTGACCCGAAAAGGGCTGGCCGCATGAAAAAATGGCTCGCCCTGCTCTGCGCCCTGCCGCTGGTGACGTTCGCGGCCACACCGCAGAAAATTGTCGCCCTGGGGGGTGACGTGACTGAGATTGTTTATGCCCTTGGCGCGGGATCGTCACTGGTTGCCCGCGACAGCACCAGCCAGTGGCCGCAGGCGGCGAACGCCCTGCCCGACGTCGGCTATTTGCGCCAGCTTAACGCGGAGGGGATCTTATCCATGCGCCCGACGCTGGTGCTGGCCAGTGCTCAGGCGCAGCCCTCGCTGACGTTAAAACAGGTCGAGCAAAGTCAGGTCAGTGTCGTCACCGTTCCCGGCAGTCATGACCTGAGCGTGATTGACGAAAAGGTGCGAGTCATTGCCGAAGCGACGCATCGCGAAGCACAGGGGGACGCATTGCGCGCTACGCTGCGCCAGGCGCTGGCAGCCCTGCCCACCTCGCCACTCGACAAACGGGTGCTGTATATCCTCAACCACGGCGGGATGACCGCGATGGCTGCCGGACAACAGACCGCCGCGGATGCAGCCATTCGCGCAGCGGGTTTGCAAAACGCGATGCAGGGTTTTACCCGTTATCAGCCGCTGTCCCAGGAAGGCGTGATTGCCAGCCAGCCTGACCTTGTCGTGATTTCGCAGGATGGCGTAAAGGCATTGGGCGGCGAAGCGAATGTGTGGACACTTCCCGGCCTGGCGCAAACGCCGGCGGGACGGAACAGGCAGGTGCTGGCTATCGACGATATGGCACTGCTGGGCTTTAGCGTGCGCACGCCGCAGGCCATACAGCAATTGCGCACCCGGGCGGAGCAACTGCCCTGATGTCCCGACGGATCGCATTGTCGCTGTGGATGCTGGCCGCCATCCTGACGATCATGACGCTGGCGGCTTCCGGGGCTGGCGCACTGCATCTGCCGGTCAGTCTGCTGTGGCGAGGAAGTGATGAAACCCTGCGTCAGATCTGGCTGACCATTCGTCTCCCCCGGGTCCTGCTGGCGCTGGTCACCGGCGGCTCGCTGGCGCTGGCAGGCTGCGTTATGCAGGGGCTTTTTCGTAATCCGCTGGCGGATCCGGGGCTGCTTGGGATCAGCAGCGGCGCGGCGCTGGCCGTGGCGCTGTGGGTGGTCATTCCCCTCTCGCTCCCCGCGCTGATAATGCTTTACGCTCCCATGATCGCGGCATTTGGGGGTGCGCTGGCGGCCACTTTGGTCATTTTCGTCCTAAGCCAGCAGCGTAACAGCACACTTTCACGTCTGTTACTGGTAGGCATTGCCCTCAATGCCCTGTGCGGTGCGGCAGTCGGCGTGCTGTCATGGCTCAGCAATGATGCCCAGCTTCGCCAGCTCTCCCTCTGGGGCATGGGCAGCCTGGGTCAGGCGCAGTGGTCTACGCTGCTGGCCGTCACCTCGCTGATGGTGCCAGGCGTTCTGATTATCTGGCGTCTTGCCTGCGCGCTCAATTTACTGCAGCTGGGTGAAGAAGAAGCGCACTACCTTGGCGTGGCGGTGGCGACGGTACAGCGGATCCTGTTGCTGTGCAGCGCCTTACTGGTTGCCGCCGCGGTTGCCGTCAGCGGGGTGATTGGTTTTGTCGGTCTGGTGGTGCCGCACCTGATACGGATGTGGCTGGGATCCGATCACCGGGCCGTGATCCCCGGCTCCGTACTGGCCGGGGCGTCGCTGCTGCTGGTTGCCGATACGGTGGCGCGCACGCTGGCCGCGCCGGCAGAAATGCCGGTCGGTTTACTGACCAGTCTCTTCGGCGCGCCGTGGTTCCTGTGGCTCATTTTTCGTCGTGGAGGCGCACATGGCTGAACGCTACTGCGCGGCACGCCTTGTTTATCAGGTCGGGCAACGGACGCTTATCAACGACGTGTCGCTGGCGTTATCTCCGGGGGAAATGGTGGCGTTGATTGGGCCTAACGGTGCCGGAAAATCGACGTTACTGCGCCTGCTCACGGGCTATCTCACGCCTTCAGGTGGGCAATGCAGCCTGGCGGGTACGCCGCTTGAGGTGTGGCACCCGCAAAAGCTCTCACGCCGCCGGGCAGTGATGCGCCAGAATACGCAGCTCGGTTTCGACTGGCCGGTCGACGCGGTGGTGGGTATGGGCCGCGCGCCCTGGACGCGCTACCCTGAAGCCCCGGTTGTCGAAGCCGTAATGGCAATAACGGGCTGCCTGCCCCTCGCAGACCGACACTTTTCGGCCCTCTCCGGTGGCGAGCAACAACGGATCCAGCTCGCCCGCGCCCTGGCGCAGCTCTGGCATGACGGCGGTCCGCGCGGCTGGCTGTTTCTCGATGAACCCACTTCCGCGCTGGATCTTTACCACCAGCAGCATCTGCTGCGGTTGTTGAAATCCCTGACCCGTCAGGGCGATTTTCACGTGTGCGTGGTGCTGCACGACCTCAATCTGGCAGCGCTGTGGGCGGACCGGATCCTGCTGCTGCATAACGGCACGCTGGTTTCTCAGGGCACGCCGGAAACGGTTTTACAGGCCGACGCGCTGGCCCGGTGGTATGGCGCACAGGTATACGTTGGCCCACATCCGGTTCACGCCTCACCGCAGGTGTTTCTCGCCCCCTGACCGGGCTGATAAAAATCTTTCAGCGTCTCAAGCAGGGCATGCGCCGCTTTTGAAAGCTGCGTGTGCCCGGGGTGGATCACGCCGATGCATTTTTCAATCGGCGGGTTATCGAGTGGAATACAGACCGCGCCTAACGAGGTCATCTGCGCCTCGCACAGTGCCGGGACCGCACTGCCGCCCAGGCCGCTGGCGACCATTCTGCCCACCGTCACCAGCTGATGGCTCTCCAGCGCCACATCCAGTTTACGACCGCTGCGGGCCAGCTCTTCTTCCATCATCAGACGAACGGCCGAAGGTCGCTGCAGGGTAATGAAATCCAGCGTCAGTAGCGCTTCCCATGAAAGGCGTTTTTTGGCTGCCAGAGCGGATGATTTCGGCACAATGGCGACAAATCGATCGAGACCCAGCGGCGTAAAAAGCAGGTTATGAGTCGGCGCCGGTTCAAACGCGATCCCCATCTCGACCCGCCCTTCCCGCACCATTTCAATTACCTGCTCGTTGATAACATCGTGCACGGTGACGTTGATCCCGGCGTGGCGATCGCGAAATGCCTTGAGCACCTCCGGCAGGACATTCGCCGCAAATGACGGCATCGCCGCGACTGAGATTTTGCCGCGCTGCAGCGTAAAGCACTGATGCATGGCCTCTTCGGCGTTATCCCAGTCCGCCAGCAGCTGCCGCGCCATCGGTAAAAAGGTTTCCCCCTCCTGCGTCAGCGCCACCTTGCGGGTGCTGCGCTGCAACAGCGGTCCCCCCAGCGCCTCCTCCAGACCCTTGATCGTCAGGCTAAGCGCCGGCTGGGAAAGATTCAGCCGTTCACTGGCATGCGCGAAATTCAGAGTGTGAGCTACCGCTAAAAACGCGCGTAACTGTTTGACACTCATTCTCATTTTTCACCTTGTTAACTAATTGAAAAAATTTAGTTAACAGTAAATTAATAAAAAAACCAAATGAGTGGGTCACAAATTCAAAATTAACAAATGAGTCGCCGCCCCTAATGATACCGGCACGGATAACGGGAGGGATGATTATGGCGGGACTGGATAAGCGCGTCGGCAGCTATGCGCAGGCGCTGGACGGGCTGACGGACGGAATGACATTGCTGGCAGGCGGCTTCGGCCTGTGCGGCATTCCTGAGAACCTGATTGCCGAAGTCAGACGCCGTCAGGTGCAGGGGCTGACGGTGGTTTCAAACAACTGCGGCGTCGATGGTTTTGGTCTCGGGATACTCCTTGAAACGCGCCAGGTACGAAAAGTGGTGGCGTCGTACGTGGGCGAAAACGCGCTGTTCGAGCAACAGGTGTTGAGCGGCGAGCTGGAAGTGGAACTCACCCCACAGGGAACCCTGGCAGAAAAGGTTCGCGCTGGCGGAGCGGGTATTCCGGCGTTTTACACGGCCACCGGCTATGGCACCCCCGTGGCTGCTGGCAAGGAAGTTCGCCAGTTTGCCGGCAAGCATTATGTCCTCGAAGAGGCCATTACCGGCGATTTTGCGCTGATCAAGGGCTGGAAAGCGGACTGGTACGGCAACGTTATCTATCGCCATACCGCGCAAAACTTTAACCCGCTGATGGCCACCGCGGGCCGGATAACGGTGGTGGAAGTGGAAGAGATCGTCGCCCCGGGCGAACTGCCCCCGTCGGCCATTCATACCCCGGGGATCTACGTCGACAGGCTGATTGTCGGCCAGTTCGAGAAACGCATTGAACAGCGCACGCTGCGCGCAGAGGGAGTCTGAAGATGTTAACCCGTGAACAGATGGCCATGCGCGTCGCCCGAGAACTGCGCGACGGTTACTACGTCAACCTGGGGATAGGGATCCCGACCCTTGTGGCGAACTATATTCCGGCAGGAATGGACGTGATGCTCCAGTCTGAAAACGGCCTGCTGGGGATGGGAGCCTTTCCGGATGAGCAGAGCCTTGACGCCGACATGATTAACGCCGGTAAGCAGACCGTCACCGCGAGGATCGGTGCAGCCATTTTCGACTCGGCCCAGTCGTTCGCCATGATCCGGGGCGGTCATGTTGACCTGACCGTACTCGGGGCGTTCGAAGTGGATGTCGAAGGCAACATCGCCTCGTGGATGATCCCGGGCAAGATGGTGAAAGGGATGGGAGGCGCGATGGATCTGGTCGCCGGGGCGCAGAACATCATTGTGGTGATGACCCATGCCGCAAAAAACGGCGAGTCAAAACTGCTGCCACGCTGCACGCTGCCGTTGACCGGCGCTGGCTGCATCCGTCGGGTGTTAACCGACCTTGCGTTGCTGGAGATTGAAGACGGCGCGTTCATTCTGAGGGAATACGCCCCCGGCGTCAGTATTGACGACATCGTCAGTAAAACAGCCGGGAAAATCATCGTGGCGGACGACGTGCGCGAGATGCGCTTCAACTGAGGAGTGAACATGAATGAGGTCATGATTGTCGGGGCCACGCGAACCCCTGTAGGCAGTTTTCGCGGATCGCTCTCCTCCCTTTCCGCGGTTGAACTGGGTGCCGTAGCGGTTCGTCGCCTGCTTGAGAACAGCCGGCTGTGCGCAGATCAGGTAGACGAACTGATTTTCGGTCAGGTGCTGACGGCAGGGTGTGGACAAAACCCCGCCCGTCAGACCGCTCTCACGGCCGGATTGCCCGTCAGTACGCCCGCAACAACCGTCAATCTGGTATGCGGTGCCGGCTTAAAAGCGGTGCAGCTCGCCGCGCAGACTATCCGCTGCGGCGATGCCGACGTGGTTATCGCTGGCGGCCAGGAGAGCATGAGCAATGCCCCTTACCTGCTGGACGGTGCGCGGTCAGGGTTGCGTTTTGGTCATACAGGATTGCAGGACAGCATGATAACGGACGGCCTGTGGGACGCATTTAACGATTATCACATGGGCATCACCGCGGAAAACGTTGCCCGCCAGTATGGCATCTCCCGCGAGCAGCAGGACGCTTTTGCCGCCCGGTCGCAGCAAAAAGCGGCGTCGGCCATTGCGCGCGGTCTGTTTGACGCGGAGATGGCTCCGGTCACGGTGAGCGAGGGTAAAAAGCCGCCGCGCCTGGTCAGCAGTGATGAACAACCCCGGCCGGGAACCACCGCTGAGCAACTCGCTCAGCTGCGCCCTGCCTTTCGTCGTGAAGATGGAATGGTGACGGCGGGTAATGCCTCAACCCTGAACGATGGTGCCGCTGCGGTGCTGTTGATGAGCGGTGAAAAAGCGCGGGAAAGCGGATTACCGATCCTGGGACGGGTCGTGAGTTATGCCGTGACCGGCGTTGATCCATCGGTGATGGGCATCGGGCCGGTCAGCGCCTGCCAGACGGCTCTGGCCCGGGCAGGCTGGGCGTTGGATGAGGTGGACGTCATTGAAGCGAATGAAGCCTTTGCCGCGCAGGCGCTGGCCGTTGGCAAACTGCTCGGCTGGGATGAACGTAAGGTGAACGTTAACGGTGGTGCGATTGCGATTGGCCACCCCATCGGCGCCTCTGGCTGTCGGATCCTCGTCACGCTGCTGCATGAGATGCAACGCCGCGACGCGAAAAAAGGGCTCGTCACCCTGTGTGTGGGAGGTGGGCAAGGCATTGCATTAACCCTTGCGCGCTAACCGCGCCCGGACATCTCGTTGGTACCCGAATATAACAATGATAGTGAGGAGTCATAATGAGTGTGTTGATTGCCCTGGCGGCGCTGGCATTGCTGATGCTTGCGGCCTATCGCGGATACAGCGTTATTCTGTTTGCCCCCATCGCGGCGCTGGGTGCCGTGCTGCTGACCGATCCGGGGGCCGTCGGCCCGACGTTTACCGGTCTGTTTATGGAAAAGATGGTCGGCTTCGTCAAGCTCTACTTCCCGGTGTTCCTGCTGGGTGCCGTGTTTGGCAAGCTGATTGAGCTTTCCGGTTTCTCACGCGCTATCGTCGCTGCAGCGATCCAGATCCTCGGGCGCCGCCATGCGATTCCGGTCATTGTGCTGGTGTGTGCATTGTTAACGTACGGCGGCGTTTCGCTCTTCGTGGTGGCGTTTGCCGTCTATCCTTTTGCCGCCGAACTGTTCCGCCAGAGCGGCATCCCCAAACGTCTTATCCCGGCGACCGTCGCTCTGGGTGCGTTCTCGTTTACCATGGACGCCCTGCCCGGTACGCCGCAGATCCAGAACATTATCCCCACCAGCTTCTTTGGCACTAACGCCTGGGCTGCCCCGTGGCTTGGTCTTATTGGCTCGCTGTTTATCCTCTGTTTTGGCCTGCTCTGGCTGGAGCGTCAGCGGCGAAAGGCGCTCAACAACAATGAGGGCTACGGTTCCGATCTGAAAAATGAACCTGAAACGCCGGACAACATTAATCTGCCCCATCCGCTGATCGCCATTTCCCCTCTGCTGCTGGTAGGGATCCTCAACCTGCTGTTTACCCGCTGGATCCCTGGCTGGTACGGGACGCGCCATGAGCTTATCCTGCCCGGGCTGGCGAAGCCGATTGTCACCGAGGTCAGCAAAATCACCGCCATCTGGGCCGTGGAAGCGGCGCTGATCGCGGGTATTGTCATGGTACTGCTTTTTGGATTTCGCAATATCCGGGGACGGCTGGCAGAAGGCAGCCGGACGGCGGTCAGCGGCGCCATTCTGGCGGCAATGAATACCGCATCTGAATACGGTTTCGGGGCGGTGATCGCTGCGCTGCCCGGTTTTCTGGTCTTATCCAAAGCGCTCGCCGCTATCCCGAACCCGTTGCTCAACGAAGCCATCAGCGTGACCGTGCTTGCCGGGATCACCGGTTCGGCGTCGGGCGGGATGAGCATCGCCCTTGCGGCCATGGCCGATACGTTTGTCGCGGCCGCCCACGCAGCCAATATCCCTCTGGAGGTTCTCCACCGCGTGGCCTCGATGGCCAGCGGCGGCATGGATACGCTTCCCCATAACGGGGCCGTGATTACGTTGCTTGCCATTACGGGTCTGAGCCATCGTCAGGCGTATGGCGGCATTTTCGCTATCACCCTCATCAAAAGTCTGGCGGTGCTTTTTGTCATTGCCGTGTTCTATCTCACCGGCATTGTGTAAGGAGAATAAAATGAATCTGAACGGTAAAACCGCACTGGTGACCGGCTCGACCAGCGGTATTGGACTTGGGATCGCTGGCGTGCTGGCGAAGGCCGGCGCGCAGTTGATTCTTAACGGTTTCGGCGACAGTGAATCGGCAAGAGACGAAATCGCGAAACGGGGTAAAACGCCGGGCTATCACGATGCGGACCTGCGTGACGTCCAGCAGATTGAAGCCATGATGCACTACGCCGAAACCCGGTATGGCGGAGTCGATATTCTGATCAATAACGCCGGTATACAGCACGTCGCACCTGTTGATGCGTTCCCGGTGGAGAAATGGAACGACATTATCGCCATCAACCTCTCTTCCGTCTTTCACACCAGCCGGCTGGCGCTGCCTGCGATGCAGGCGAAAAACTGGGGACGCATCATTAATATCGCCTCCGTGCATGGGCTGGTCGCGTCGAAAGAGAAATCCGCCTATGTTGCCGCCAAGCATGGCGTGGTGGGCTTTACCAAATCCCTGGCGCTGGAGACCGCCCGCACCGGTATTACCGCCAATGCCATCTGCCCGGGCTGGGTGCTGACCCCGCTGGTGCAGCAGCAAATCGACAGACGTATTGCCGATGGCGTCGCACCGGATGTCGCTCGTGAGCAACTGCTGGCAGAGAAACAGCCCGCCGGTGAGTTTGTTACGCCGGAACAGCTAGGCGAGCTGTCGTTGTTTTTGTGCAGTGACAGCGCCGTACAGGTCCGCGGCGCCGCCTGGAATATGGATGGCGGATGGGTCGCACAGTGACCGCGGTATCGGCATAAAAAAACCTGGCACCGCAAGGTGTCAGGTTTTGTCCGCCCGGGCTAGCTTGAACAGCTCACTTCCAGGCGTTTTCCCCAGTCCGGTGGACGGCTGACATAGTCGTCATCACGGTCAGCAAACGGCGTACGCAGAGCCACATGCAGGCGATGTAGTTCGTCATACTCCCCCTGCTCTGCCTGTTCAATGGCCCGCTGCGCCAGCCAGTTGCGCAACACCATCGCCGGGTTCGCCGCGTTCATTTGCGCCTGCCGGGTTGCGTCGTCGACCTGCTCTTGCTGCAACCGCGCACGGTAAAGCGCAAACCAGTCGTCAAAGCCCTGCCTGTCAATGAACTCGTCGCGCAGCGGTGAGGCACTACTGTGTTGCTCAGTCTGGCTCAGCATCCGGAAGGTGCGGGTGTAATCGCTGCCTTCACGTTCCATGAGTGCAAACAGAGCGTTCAGGATGTCGTTATCGCCCCTCTCCTGCGTCACCAGCCCCAGCTTGTTGCGCATCAACGCGCCGTATTCGCGCAGTAAAATGTCCTGGTAGCTGTCGAGCGCATCATTCAGGGCATCAACGTCGATAAACGGCGACAGAGTTTGCGCAAGGCGCTGCAGGTTCCACAGGCCAACAGCCGGCTGATTGTCGAAACTGTAACGTCCCTGATAGTCAGAATGGTTGCAGATGTACCCCGGCTGATAGTCATCAAGGAAGCCAAACGGACCGTAATCAAAGGTCAACCCGAGAAGCGACATGTTGTCCGTGTTCATCACCCCATGGGCAAACCCGACCGTCTGCCAGCGGGCAATCATGGTTGCGGTAAGGGCTACCACATCGCGGAACCAGAGAATGTACTTATCGGCCTCGTCCTGGAAATGAGACCAGTGATGACGAATGGCATAATCCGCAAGCTGGCGGACTTTTTCCGGCTCACGACGATAATAAAAGTGTTCAAAGTGGCCAAAACGCAGATGGCTTTGCGCAACGCGCATGAGCATCGCCCCTTTTTCCATCGTTTCACGCGCCACCGGGGTGTCACTGGTTACAATCGACAGTGCGCGGGTGGTGGGGATCCCCAGCGCATGCATCGCTTCTGAGGCCAGACATTCGCGAATAGTCGAACGCAATACCGCGCGCCCGTCGCCCATTCGCGAGTAAGGGGTCAGACCGGCCCCCTTCAGGTGCCAGTCCACCGTCTCCCCGTTGGGCAGCCGTTGTTCGCCCAGCAGGATCCCCCGGCCATCGCCCAGTTGTCCTGCCCAGACGCCAAACTGATGTCCGCTATAGACCTGAGCCAGAGGCTGCATACCGGCAAGCAGCGTTTCGCCTCCCCAGACGCCAGCGCCGTCGGAGGGCTGAAACATCTCAGGTGGAACAGCCAGCTCATCTGCCAGCCGATCGTTATGCCAGATAAGACGGGAATTTTGTAACGGTGTGGGTTTGAGTGCGGTATAAAAACCCGGCAACTCGTCATGCCAGTGAGCAGTAAAAGACAGGGTCATAGGTCCTCCTGCTTTTAGTGTAGAGGGTTTACCCGGACTTAAACACGGGCGAAAGAGAGGGTTATCACTGAACGAGCGTGGTGACGTGCTCTGCAGAGACGGCCGGCCAGAGCGCCCCCTGCATTGCGCCAAAGTTAAAGGACAAGACGCGCTGCAATAAACCGTGGTCATCAATGCCGCCGACGAGCACGGACTGACAGTGAGGCGTTATTTGCCAGAGGATTGCGCGCATAAAAGGCTCAAAAGAGAGTTCAGAAGCACGCTGCTGGATAAATCCCTTGTCGAGAATGACCCGTTTAAACAATCCATCATAAACGGCTTTCAACGACGCTGCGCCTGCGCCAAAGTTTGCCAGCACCAGCGGAAAATGGATTGCCATTCTCGCCAGTTGCAGATCGTCCTTCCCGTTATTTAAACCTGGATAATTCTCATTAACAGTAAACTCAAGAAACGGATAACGCTCAAGTATTGAAACAGCGTTCCCATTACTTAATAAAAATTCAACAATTACAGGTGTAATATTGATCCATGCAATTAACTGATGCTGAATAAAAAACAGTTTACAGGTATCAAGCAATTGCAGTTTCTCGTTAAACAACGCTAACTCTTCTTCAGCAGAAAGCCGCGGGATAACGAGTTCGGTGGGGATCCGAACGTGGGTACCGACGCCAGTAAAGTTAACCAGAACCTCTAAACCTTTAAGCTCGCCGGCGCTATTACGGGCAGGCAGAAGCATCAGTTCAGACTGGTAAGCATTATCTAGCGTAATAATCATTGCACTCGCCCCGCATTAAAGATGAGAGAGGACATCCTGGAGCAATTGCCGACACAATTCCACTGTCTTGATTTTAATAAGATTAATTTCATTAGTTCCGTATTATTTTTCAGATTTATCCCTGAATCTAAAATAATCTTATCCTGGTTGCTCAGTAATAGCCAGTTTTAGATAAAACAGACACCTGAGGAGATAAGTCATTTTTCGTAAATTTAACTTTAAACCTCTTATTTGAGAAAAAATGGCATGATTTATTAGTTATCATGCCATCATAAGAGACTGCTCTTTGACAGACTAAATACGTCGTGCCTGCCAGAAGTTTTTACGCCAGTAAACATTATCGAGCGACGAGCGCATCACCCCACGACTGGTCGAGGCGTGAATAAACTGATTATCGGTATCATAAATACCGACGTGAAGCCCACTTTCACCCGAGCCGGTTTTGAAAAAAACCAGGTCGCCGGGCAGCAAATCATCTTTATCGATTTCCGTGCCAATTTCCGCCTGTTTGCGTGTTTCGCGCGGAAGCTGTAAATCAAACTTATCGCGAAACGTCATCAGAACAAAGCCAGAACAATCTACGCCCCCACGGCTCATGCCGCCATAACGATAGGGCGTGCCGCGCCAGTTGCTCAGCTGATCGTTAAGGCTGGCAATGACGGTAATAGAATCTGAAAGCCGCGGGTTAGGCGGCGGCGCACGATGGCTACTGCATCCCGCAAGAAATAACGCGGCCATCAGGAGAAACCAGAATCGCATTTTCAGACGAATCCTCTGCTTTTTTTGTTCTTTTCGTAATTTAGCGTGCAACGGCGTTAACAGGCAAGAAACGGTTACGCCTGCGCGGTAGAAATCAGCATCTTATGCCCTTCTATATCCAGCCTGCGGAAAGACATATTGTACGCGCGGGCAAGATTTGGCGGCGTCAATACCGCATCGCGCGTGCCGCTGGCAATCATCTTTCCTCGCGCCAACAGCCACACCCGGTGGGCGTGACGCAGCGTATGGTTCAGGTCATGACTGCTCATGACCACACCGATCCCTTTTCTGCTCAGGGAGCTTAACAGGGTGTCCAGCGCGGCCTGCTGCGCCACATCCAGACCGCTCATCGGTTCATCCAGAAGCAGCAGTCTGCCATGTGGATTGCCGGCCGGGTGAATCTGCAAAATGACGGCCGCCAGACGTACGCGCTGCCACTCGCCCCCCGAAAGCTGGCTGGCATGCCGGGACAGTTTATCTTCTAGCCCTAATCCCGCCGCCACCTCAGTGAGCAGCGACGTATGCTGTTTATCGTGCAGATGCAGCATCAGGTAGTGCCAGACGGGCATCGCAAAGGGCGGGACCTGCTGCTGCACCAGATAGCTGCGCCTGTGCGCCAGTGAGACTGGCGACCAGTCAGCAAGGTTATGCTCCAGCAGGGTTATCTCCCCCGCGCCGGCGGTCAGCCTCGCCATGCGCGCCAGTAAGGTGCTCTTTCCTGCGCCGTTCGGCCCGACAAGATGCAGGATTTCGCCTGCATTGATGGCACCGGTTATCGGCTCCAGACGCCCCGTATCGGCGACGTCCGTGAGCTGCATCAGCAACGTCATTATTTCGCCAGCGCCAGCTTGATAGACTCCATCACAATCGGATCTTCAGGCGTCATGTCCGGTGAAAAACGCTGCACCACCTGTCCGTCACGACCAATAAGGAATTTTTCAAAATTCCACAGGATATCGTCCGGATAGAGCGGCGCGCGTCCTTTACTGGCCATGCGCTCATAAAAACCGCTGCCTTCCGGCGCAACGGCGGTCGGCGCGGCCGCCACCAGCTTCGCATACAGGGGATGGCGATGTTCACCGTTAACGTCGATTTTGCTGAACATCGGGAACGTCACACCGTAGGTGGTGCTGCAAAACGTTTTGATTTCGTCTTCGCTGCCCGGCTCCTGGCCCAGGAACTGGTTGCACGGGAAGCCCAGTACGGTGAAACCGTCTTTCTCCCAGGCTTTTTGAATGTTTTCCAGCTGCTCGTACTGCGGCGTCAGGCCACATTTGGAGGCCACATTCACGATGAGCAGCACGTTGCCTTTATAGCTTTCCAGCGTGGTTTTCTCACCCTCAATGGTGGTCACTTCGGTATTCAAAATATCAGACTGCATAGCATTCCCTCAGGTTATCTTACGGGTAGTGATTTAACGTCCGGATTTTAATAGTAGCCAGATAAATACCGGCGCGCCCAGCGTGGCGGTCACCACGCCTATTGGCAGCTCAGCGGCTGTCAGGGCGAGCCGGGCGATGATATCCGCCACCAGCAGCGTTACCGCCCCGGCAACCGCCGAGGCCGGCAGTAAGGTTCGATGGTCGGTTATCCCGCACAGACGCAGCATGTGCGGGATAACCAGCCCAATAAAGCCAATCGCCCCGGCCAGTGCCACGCTCACACCAACCAGCCAGCCAATGGCAATGACCAGCACGTTACGCCAGAAGCCTATTGGCATGCCAAGCTGGCGGGCCGAGGTTTCCCCCAGCGCGAGAATATTCAGCGGCTGTGCCTGCAGGTCCGCCCATAGCAAGACCGGTATCAGCAGGGCCATCAGCCAGCCCTGGCGCCAGTCTACGCCCCCGAAGCCGCCCATCATCCAGTACATCAACTGACGCAAGTCAAAGGACGTGGAGAAGTACACCGCCCAGGTCATCAGCGCGCTACAGATGATCCCCAGAGCCACCCCGGCAAGCAGCAGCCGACTGGTTGATAAGTGCCGTCTGGCAAAGCGCAAAAGAATTACCGTTATCAGCAACGCGCCGATAATGGCGCTGAGGCTAATTCCCCATGAGGAGAGTTCCCCCCCGCCCAACATCACCGCCGCCACCAGCCCTACGCCCGCGCCATTCGACACGCCGAGCAGCCCGGGCTCCGCCAGCGGGTTATCAAATAATGCCTGCATAATGGTGCCGCACAGTGCCAGCGCGGCGCCCACCAGGATCACCGCCAGCGTGCGCGGCAGACGGATTTGCCAGACGAAAAGCTGCCCCTCAGGCTCAAACCAGTGTTCAGGCCCTATCCACTGTTCCCCGGCGCACAGGCTAACGCCTGCGGTAACAATGAGCAGCAGCACGAGCAAAAGCAGGTGTCGTTGATTTAAACGGTGCTGGCGATGGGCATAATCAAGCATGGATATGGTTTTAGTAGCGTGTGATGTAATTGATTTTACGGCGGGTTTGCCAGAGAGCGCAAAGAAAAAAGGCCGCGTGAGCGGCCTTTTTAGTTAGTTCTTATTACTCTGCTTTGGGCGTTGCGTTTTCGACACGGCTTTTTAACTTCTGGCCGGGTCTGAAGGTCACCACGCGGCGGGCTGTAATCGGAATATCTTCCCCCGTCTTCGGGTTACGGCCCGGACGTTGGTTTTTGTCACGCAAATCAAAATTGCCAAAACCGGAGAGTTTTACCTGCTCACCATTTTCCAGAGCACGACGGATCTCTTCGAAAAACAGCTCTACCAGCTCTTTGGCATCTCGTTTGCTAAGCCCAAGCTTATCAAACAGATATTCTGACATTTCAGCTTTTGTAAGCGCCATAGGTTCAATCCCTCAATGATGCCTGGAATCGCTCTTTTAATGCCTCTACACATTTGGCGACGGTAGCGGCAATCTCCTCTTCTTCGAGTGTACGGCTGGTATCCTGAAGGATAAGGCTAATAGCGAGGCTCTTGAAACCTTCTGCTACGCCCTTGCCGCGGTACACGTCAAATAAGTTTACGCCAACTACCTGATTTACGCCAACTTTCTTACATTCGGCCAAAATATCTGCTGCGGGCACATTTTCCGCGACCACAACCGCGATATCACGGCGGTTTGCCGGGAAGCGTGAGACGTCGCGGGCCTGAGGAATGACGCGGTCTGCAACCGGGCTCCATTCCAGCTCGAACACGATGGTACGGCCGTTCAGGTCCAGCTTGCGCTCCAGCTCAGGATGAACAACGCCAATGAAACCAATGCGTTTGCCGTCTAAATAGATAGCCGCGCTCTGGCCTGGATGCAGCGCAGGGATCGCTTCTGCACGGAATTCAATTTCAGATAATTTACCGGTCAGATCGAGAATTGCTTCCAGATCTCCCTTCATATCGTAGAAATCAACCGTGCCTTTTGCCAGGTCCCAGTGCTCTTCGTAACGGTTACCGCTGATGGCACCAGCCAGCATGAGATCCTGACGGATGCCTAAATTTGCCTGATTATCCGGTACAAAGCGTAAACCACTTTCGAAAATTCGCACGCGGTTTTGCTGACGATTCTGGTTGTAAACGATAGTCCCCAGCAGACCGGTCCACAGGGACAGACGCATCGCGGACATTTCGCTGGAGATTGGGCTTGGCAGGATCAGCGCTTCCTGGCCCGGATGGATCATCTGCTGCAGTTTTGGATCAACAAAGCTGTAGGTGATCACTTCCTGATAGCCTTTGTCGTTCAGCATGGTTTTCACACGCTTAAGAGACAAATCTGCTTCACGGTGGCTTCCCATCACCAGACCCGCCTGAACAGGCTCATCCGGAATGTTGTTGTAGCCGTATACGCGAGCCACTTCTTCCACCAGATCTTCTTCGATCTCCATGTCGAAACGCCAGGATGGCGCAACGGCTTTCCACTCGTCCTGCCCTTCGGTCACATCACAACCCAGGCGGCGAAGGATATCGCTGACCTGTGCGTCAGCAACATGGTGACCAATCAGACGATCCAGTTTGCTACGACGCAGGGTAATGGTCGCACGCTTCGGCAACGTCGCTTCGTGGGTGACGTCGATAACCGGGCCCGCTTCACCGCCGCAGATGTCGATCAGCAGACGCGTCGCACGCTCCATCGCTTTATGCTGCAGTGACGGATCGACGCCACGCTCATAACGGTGAGAGGCATCGGTATGCAGGCCGTGACGACGTGCGCGACCGGTGATAGAGAGCGGGCTGAAAAACGCACATTCCAGCAGAACGTTTTGCGTTTCATCGTTTACACCGGAGTGTTCGCCACCGAAGATACCGCCCATCGCCAGCGCTTTAACGTGGTCCGCGATCACCAGCGTATCAGCATTCAGTTTTGCTTCGGTGCCGTCAAGCAGAACCAGGGTTTCGCCCTCTTTCGCCATACGCACCACAATACCGCCGTCGATACGATCTTTATCGAACGCGTGCATCGGCTGACCCAGCTCCAGCAGAACATAGTTGGTCACGTCAACGACGGCGTCGATAGAACGAATACCACAGCGACGCAGCTTCTCTTTCATCCACAGCGGGGTTGGCGCTTTTACGTTGATGCCTTTCACCACGCGACCAAGGTAGCGTGGGCACGCATCAGCGGCTTCAACCTGAATCGGCAGTGTGTCACTGATGGTAGCGTCAACCGGTACGATTTCCGGTACGTTCAGTTCAGTCTGGTTCAGCACGGCCACATCGCGGGCCACGCCGATAATGCCTAAGCAGTCCGCACGGTTTGGCGTCACGCTGATTTCAATGGTGTTGTCATCAAGTTTCAGGTATTCGCGAATGTCGGTACCAATAGGCGCATCAAGCGGCAGCTCAATGATGCCATTGTGATCGTCGGAAATACCCAGCTCAGAGAACGAACACAGCATGCCTTCAGACGGCTCACCGCGCAGTTTCGCTGCTTTAATTTTAAAATCGCCCGGCAGTACAGCCCCCACGGTCGCCACGGCCACTTTCAGGCCCTGACGGCAGTTTGGCGCGCCGCAGACGATATCCAGCAGGCGATCGCCGCCTACGTTAACTTTTGTCACACGCAGCTTGTCAGCGTTAGGGTGCTGACCGCACTCAACCACTTCGCCCACAACGACGCCATTGAAAGCGCCAGAAACCGGCTCAACACCGTCAACTTCCAGACCCGCCATGGTGATCTGGTTGGAAAGCGCTTCGCTATCAAGCGTGGTGTTCACCCATTCGCGTAACCACAGTTCACTGAATTTCATTGTTCTGTCCTGCCCTTATTTAAACTGTTTGAGGAAACGCAGATCGTTTTCGAAGAATGCACGCAAATCGGTCACGCCATAGCGCAGCATTGTCAGACGCTCCATGCCCATACCGAACGCAAAGCCGGAGTAGACTTCTGGATCGATACCCACGTTGCGCAGAACGTTTGGATGCACCATGCCGCAGCCCAGCACTTCCAGCCATTTGCCGTTTTTACCCATCACGTCAACTTCCGCAGACGGTTCAGTGAACGGGAAGTAGGACGGACGGAAACGAACCTGCAGGTCTTCCTCAAAGAAGTTGTTCAGGAAATCGTGCAGCGTACCTTTCAGGTTGGTAAAGCTGATGTTCTTATCAACAATCAGGCCTTCCATCTGATGGAACATCGGGGTATGGGTCTGATCGTAGTCGTTACGGTACACGCGGCCCGGTGCGATGATGCGGATCGGGGGTTCCTGTTCCTTCATGGTACGGATCTGAACGCCCGAGGTCTGAGTACGCAGCAGACGGGTGGCGTCGAACCAGAAAGTGTCGTGGTCAGCACGTGCCGGATGATGGCCTGGAATGTTGAGGGCGTCGAAGTTGTGGTAATCATCTTCGATTTCCGGGCCAGTCGCCACGGTAAAGCCGAGCTCACCGAAGAAACTTTCAATGCGATCAATGGTGCGGGTAACCGGATGCAGGCCACCGTTTTCAATACGGCGACCCGGCAGGGAGACATCGATAGTTTCTGCCGCCAGACGCGCATTCAGCACCGCGCTTTCCAGCTCAGCTTTGCGCGCGTTCAGTGCCTGTTGCACCTGCTCTTTGGCTTCGTTAATGACCGCACCCGCTGCCGGGCGTTCCTCTGGCGGCAGTTCACGCAGGGTTGTCATTTGAAGGGTCAAATGCCCTTTCTTACCGAGATATTCGACGCGGACATTGTCTAACGCGGCAACATCTGAGGCCTGATTAATGGCGGCTGTTGCACTGGCAACCAGCTCTGCGAGATGTGACATGATTTTCCTCATTATGTCGGTGCAGACACCGATTTGGTGGAGTTATTCTCTCGAATTTAGACACAAAAAAAGCCTCCATCAGGAGGCTTATCTGGCGCTGTTTTTCGTTTCATCTTTCACGCGCTAGCCTCCTGAATTCAGGTGCTAAAGTAAAAGAAGAAGCGGAAAATAGCAGCATTCATGCTTGCGTTACCTTGTGTGGTAAAAAACCGTTAAGACCTTATTGAAAAGGTTGCACGGGTAAAAGTCAATGTTCTGATGGTGTTAAATGAAAAGAGGGAGCGAAGCCCCCTCTTTCAACTGGCTTATGCCAGTGCTGCTTTCGCTTTTTCGACCAGAGCGGTGAACGCTACTTTGTCGAATACTGCGATGTCAGCCAGGATCTTACGGTCGATTTCAACAGAGGCTTTTTTCAGGCCGTTGATGAATTTGCTGTAAGAAATACCGTTCTGACGTGCTGCTGCGTTGATACGCGCAATCCACAGTTGACGGAACTGACGCTTACGTTGACGACGGTCACGGTAAGCGTACTGACCTGCTTTGATAACAGCCTGGAAGGCAACGCGGTATACGCGTGAACGCGCACCGTAGTAGCCTTTAGCTTGTTTCAAAATTTTCTTGTGACGTGCACGTGCAATTACACCACGTTTTACGCGAGCCATATGTGCTCTCCTGTATCTATATTCTTAGTAAAAAATTAAACGTTAACGGCTTATGCGTACGGCAGGCACGCGATAACCAGACCCAGATCGCCTTTAGAAACAAGGCCTTTTGGACGCAGGTGACGTTTACGCTTAGTAGATTTTTTGGTCAGAATATGACGCAGGTTTGCGTGCTTACGCTTAAATCCACCACCACCGGTTTTTTTGAAGCGCTTAGCAGCACCGCGTACGGTCTTAATTTTTGGCATCTTAATTACTTCCACTTCGCATTGTTAAATAAACGAAACATAGGCGAACAAAACCTATGAGACCCGAAGGCTCCACAGGTTTTGCTGCTTGAAGGCCTTACTGTTTCTTCTTAGGAGCGAGCACCATGATCATCTGGCGGCCTTCGATCTTCGTAGGGAAGGATTCGACTACTGCCAGTTCACTCAGATCGTCACGGACGCGGTTAAGCACTTCCATACCAATCTGTTGGTGGGCCATCTCACGACCGCGGAAACGCAGTGTGATCTTGGCCTTATCGCCATCTTCCAGAAAGCGAATCAGGCTGCGGAGTTTTACCTGATAATCGCCATCGTCGGTACCAGGACGGAATTTAATTTCCTTAACCTGGATAACTTTTTGCTTTTTCTTCTGTTCCTTAGAAGACTTACTCTTTTCATAAAGGAACTTGCCGTAGTCCATGATACGACAAACTGGCGGTTCGGCGTTAGGGCTGATTTCAACTAAATCTACTCCAGCTTCTTCAGCCTTTTCGATCGCTTCTCTCAGACTCACAATCCCCAGCTGCTCGCCTTCCAGACCTGTTAAGCGAACTTCCTGGGCGCGAATCTCGCCATTGATACGATTCGGACGTGCCGTTTGAACTCGTTTTCCGCCTTTAATACCTTATTCCTCCAGTTGTTGAAGACTGCGGCTGCGAATCTCTTGTTGCAGCTTCTCAATCACTTCACTTACGTCCAGGCTCCCCAGGTCTTTACCACGGCGGGTGCGAACGGCAACTTTGCCTGCTTCCACCTCTTTATCACCACAGACCAACATATACGGGACACGACGTAAAGTGTGCTCGCGGATTTTAAAGCCAATCTTCTCATTTCTCAAGTCTGCTTTTACGCGAATGCCCGCATTTTGTAGTTTCTGCGTCAATTCTTTAACGTATTCAGCCTGAGAATCGGTAATGTTCATCACCACGACCTGCACTGGCGCAAGCCAGGTTGGGAAGAAGCCGGCAAACTCTTCAGTCAGGATGCCGATGAAGCGCTCCAGAGAACCGAGGATTGCACGGTGAATCATAACCGGTACCTGACGTTCGTTGTCTTCGCCAACATAAGAGGCGCTTAAACGCTGCGGCAGGGAGAAGTCCAGCTGTACAGTACCGCACTGCCATGCGCGATCGAGGCAGTCATACAGGGTAAATTCAATTTTCGGACCGTAGAATGCGCCCTCGCCCAGCTGGTATTCGAACGGAATGCCGTTCTCTTCCAGCGCCACGGCGAGATCCGCTTCTGCGCGATCCCAGGTCTCATCGCTACCGATACGTTTTTCCGGACGCGTTGAGAGTTTGACAACGATCTTCTCGAAGCCAAAGGTGCTGTACATATCGTAGACCATACGAATACAGGCGTTAACTTCATCACGAACCTGATCTTCAGTACAGAAGATATGCGCATCATCCTGAGTAAAGCCACGAACACGCATCAGACCGTGCAATGCACCTGATGGCTCGTTACGGTGGCAGCTACCGAACTCTGCCATACGCAGCGGCAGATCGCGGTAGGATTTCAGACCCTGGTTGAAGATCTGAACGTGGCCAGGGCAGTTCATTGGCTTGATGCAGTATTCACGGTTCTCAGAAGAGGTGGTGAACATCGCATCTTTGTAGTTGTCCCAGTGGCCGGTTTTTTCCCACAGCACACGGTCCATCATGAACGGGCCTTTCACTTCCTGATACTGGTACTCTTTCAGCTTGGAGCGTACGAACGTTTCCAGCTCACGGAAGATAGTCCAGCCGTCATTGTGCCAGAACACCATACCCGGCGCTTCTTCCTGCATGTGGTACAGGTCAAGCTGCTTACCGATTTTACGGTGGTCACGTTTAGCCGCCTCTTCCAGGCGCTGCAGGTAGGCGTTAAGGGCTTTTTTATCGGCCCACGCGGTACCATAGATACGCTGCAACATCTTGTTGTTGCTATCGCCACGCCAGTAGGCGCCCGCGATTTTCATCAGCTTAAAGTGATGACAGAAGCGCATGTTCGGCACGTGCGGTCCACGGCACATGTCGACGTATTCTTCGTGATGGTACAATCCAGGCTTGTCATCATGAGAGATGTTTTCATCAAGAATAGAGACTTTATAGCTCTCGCCACGCTTCACGAAGGTTTCACGCGCTTCGTGCCAGCTGACTTTCTTCTTAATGACGTCATAGTTAGTTTCGGCGAGCTCGTGCATACGTTTTTCGAGCGCGTCGATATCTTCCTGAGTCAGGGTATGGTCAAGATCAACGTCATAGTAGAAACCGTTGTCGATAACCGGACCGATCGCCATTTTGGTGTTCGGCCAAAGCTGTTTGATCGCATGACCTAACAGGTGCGCGCAGGAGTGACGAATGATCTCCAGACCTTCTTCGTCTTTCGCTGTGATGATAGACAGCTGCGCATCGCTTTCAATCAGGTCAGATGCATCAACCAGCTCACCATTAACACGGCCAGCGATGGTTGCTTTCGCGAGTCCAGGACCAATGTCCAGGGCAACATCCATTGGGCTTACAGCGTGGTCGTAATGGCGTTGGCTGCCATCAGGAAGAGTAATTACAGGCATTTTATATCCTTATTTGCAGTGATGCCCCACACATAAGAGCATATACAAAGAAAATAATCGTGATTTGACAATAGATTACGACACCATCTGACCAACAATCGTCAAATTGGCTCGCGATCATTCACCCACCGAAAATCAGATAAATGCGGATTTACGGCAAGCCCTGCAATGGTAACACTAACAAAAGAGAGATTGCACCCTTTGCGGGCAGATTGCTGCGCTGGCACTTTCGCATGAATTTACAGGGCGCATATCTCCGGTGCTCGCATTCCAGAGATGCTAGGCTACTCTTGAACAAGTCTTTAAACCCAAAGGTGCATACCATGAACGTATCAAGTAGAACGGTTGTGATATTGAACATCCTTTCAGCCACCGGTTTATTGTTGATTCTTGCAGAACGATTCCACTGGTTCTAACCGAACCGGAAGCAGGCATAACCTGATTCACCACTGGAGAAGGGGCATTTCCCCGCCCTGTTTGGTAGACTGTTCGCATCAACTTACAAGGATCAGGTTATGCCAACAAAACGATTTGCCGTAAAACACTGGAAAATGGTACTGGTGCTGATTGCCATCTGCGGCGCTATGCTGCTTCTGCGTTGGGCGGCAATGATTTGGGGCTGAACGTGAATATAAATAACTGCGCAGGGAATAACGTCGTTATCCGTAATACCCTTTTGCGGATATTCATCTTGCGGGTATTCATCGCCAGGACGAAATACGGACGATAGGTTTACGTCAAATAGGTTTGCAGCGAAAAAACCGGTACCACAAAATCCGGTTTTTTTGGCGCGTTGAATTAGCGTTTAAACGTCAATAACAACACGGCAAAACCCATCAGGACCATTCACCTGCAACCAGTTTATGGACGTCAAAAGCATCATTCATAGACTGACCGGTGGACTGAGAGGCTGGCGCGATGTTAGACCCGGCTTCAACGTCAGCGGCTTTCGCAATGCCGATTTGGCTGTGAGTGTCACTGGCTGTCGGGGTGGTTTCATCAGCAGCAAATACGCCAAAAGACAGTGCGGAAAGCACCATCGCTGCTGCGGCAGTTTTGATTTTTTTCATAATGTATTTTCTCTTTCTACATTTAATACTAATAATGCTAAATACCTTAAGGCCGAATTCAGCCCGTGCTAAGAGTGTAGATCCAGATCACACTTTTGCCTAGCCTGTTACGTTATCAATTCGTGTCAAATAAGCCGCAAATTAATGAAAATGCATTATGAAGAAATGATGGAGATATCAGCAGACCAGATATTTCAAAACAGTGTTTAATATAAAACAGCACAGTTTCAAAAAATAAAAAACGGGCCGATAGCGTAATCGGCCCGAGAATATTACATTTTATAACCCAGTGAAACCGTGGTTCTGCGGTCGGTATGATCCGGAGCAGAATCAGGAGGAGAAGAGTTCCAGGTGACGTTGTAGGCCACTTTCAGGCCAAAGTGTTCGTTGATAGCCACGTTCAGCGCTGTTTCTGAGTTCAGCGTCGTATCGTCGGCACCAAACACAGACACCCCCTGGGTAAATTTGGTGTTGTCAGTCATCTGCCAGGCATAGGTGCCGGAAGCGTAACCGAGCGGTTGAGTTTTGGTTTCGCCGTCGGTGTACTCGTCGTAGCGCACACCTGGACCGAATTCAAAACGTAAACTGTGTACCGGACCGTTCAGGAACTGACGACCGTAACCGGCAGTGAACACATCACGCTGGCGATAGCCGTTGTAACGGTCAGTTAACCAGCTGGCCTGACCAAACAGGTAGTCAAAGTCGGTCATGTTGTAACGGCTACGTCCGCCAACCGCATATTTCTCGGAAGAGCGTTCGTCATTCGCGGAGGTGTTACTGGCATTTCCCCACAGAGACCAGGCGGTGGTATTACCGTACCAGGTCAGCGTACTGTCCGCCGTGAGAGAGGAGCTTTTCGTGTTACCGGATTGTGCAAGATAGCCAGCGTTCAGGTTACCTTCAAACGGTTTTTGCGCGGTGGCTGGATCGTCCATGACAGTAAAAACGGAATCATCTGCGGTCGCGTTCATTGCAGCAAACACGCCACCCGCCAGCATCAGTGCAGCGGGTACTGTCTTCAAAAGCTTCATTTTATTAAGGAGTCCGTACAACAAAAAAAGAGACCACACGGTCCCGGAAACTTTCTTGAGGATCAATGACAAGGCGTCCAGAGAAAGGTAACAAATTATAAAAAGCCGCAAATAACATAGCAATGATTTCTTATTTCATTTTTTGAATAAGAACGATCTCAAAAAGCGTTTTATTTTATATAAGCCGCCGCAGACTTTATGTCAGTATTCATATTTAAAATCATACTGTTATTTACATTGCCTTCCTGACAAATGGTGCCAGACTAAAAGGAACCCACGCTAAAAGGAGGTAATGATGGTTTCTATCTACACCCTGACGCTCTCCCCTTCCCTCGACTCCGCCACCCTGACGCCCCAGATTTACCCGGAAGGTAAATTGCGCTGCAGCGCCCCGGTGTTTGAGCCCGGCGGCGGCGGTATCAATGTGGCGCGAGCCATAACGCACCTCGGTGGAAAGGCGACAGCAATTTTCCCTGTAGGCGGCGCGACCGGTGAGCACCTGGTCTCTCTGCTGGCCGATGAACAGGTGGCCTCGCAGACCGTCGAGTCCAAAGACTGGACGCGGCAAAACCTGCATGTGCACGTGGAGTCCAGTGGCGAGCAATACCGTTTCGTCATGCCGGGTGCAAAACTCAGTGAAGATGAGTTTCGTCAGCTTGAAGAGAAGGTGCTGGCCATTGAGAGCGGTGCTCTGCTGGTGATAAGCGGCAGCCTGCCGCCCGGTGTCAGCACGGAAAAACTGACGGCGCTGATTCGGGCCGCGCAGCAACGCAGTATCCGCTGCATTGTCGACAGTAGCGGCGAGGCGCTGCAGGCAGCCCTGACGCCGGGCAATCTTGAGCTGGTTAAACCCAACCAGAAAGAGTTAAGCGCGCTGGTGAACCGCGAGCTGAACCAGCCGGACGATGTCCTCACCGCCGCGCAGGAGCTGGTTCACAGCGGCAAAGCGCGACGGGTCGTGGTCTCCCTTGGCCCGCAGGGTGCCCTGGCCGTGGACGAAACGGGGTCCGTTCAGGTTGTTCCGCCGCCGATGAAAAGCCAGAGTACCGTGGGCGCAGGTGATAGCATGGTTGGAGCGATGACCCTGAAACTGGCTCAGGGTGCTTCGCTACTGGAGATGACACGCTACGGCGTCGCAGCGGGTAGCGCTGCCACCATCAACCAGGGCACACGTCTCTGTTCGCTTAGCGACACGCAAAAAATCGTCGATTACCTGTCCCGAAATTAATCCCCCTTTTCCCCTTCTCTGTGAAGGGGAAATACGCGGCATAGTCGCCAAACGCAGCCTATCGACTATGCTAAGAAAACTTCCAAGATAACAATGAGGTGAATTATGAGCAGTGGTGACATCACCCGCTACGTCGTTACCATCAACATTCATCAAGCGTCGCTGACTGAGCTTAATGAGCTCAACAACGCCTTTACCCGGGCCAATTTCCTGCTCACACTCACGGATGACGAGGGCAATATCCATGATTTAGGCACCCTGACGTTTGGCCTGATCAGCGCCCTGAGTAAAGAAGAGGTTCACGCTCTGGCGGCCAGTCTGGTCGAAAGCGTGACCGACAAAACGGCAGAAATTGATCTTGATACCTGGGAAAACTGGCAGAAAAAAGAACAATAAGTGCCCTGCATGAATTTAAACCGCTCAGGTGTGCGTTAGTTCGTATTTTTTTACCGCAATTATGCGCTAACTTTATGATCTGGCAGACAACATGGGAGAGACAACATGTGGCAGGCTATCAGTCATCTTTTAAGTGAGCAACTGGGTGAAGGTGAAATTGAACTGCGGAACGAACTGCCAGGCGGAGAAATCCACGCCGCATGGCACTTACGCTACGCCGGGCGCGATCTCTTTGTTAAATGCGATGAGCGAGAGCTGCTTCCGATTTTCACCGCCGAAGCCGACCAGCTGGAATTGTTGTCGCGCAGTAAAACGGTGACGGTCCCACAGGTCTGGGCCGTGGGCAGCGACCGCGACTACAGTTTTCTGGTCATGGAATTTCTTCCTGCCCGCCCGTTAGACGCCCATAACGCCTTCATTCTCGGCCAACAGTTAGCGCGACTGCATCAATGGAGCGACCAGCCGCAGTTTGGTCTCGATTTTGACAACGACCTCTCCACCACCCCACAACCCAATGCCTGGCAACGACGCTGGTCGACATTCTTTGCTGAGCAACGCATTGGCTGGCAGCTGGAACTGGCTGCGGAGAAAGGTCTGGAGTTTGGCAATATCGATGCCATCGTCGAACATATTCAGCAGCGTCTGGCATCCCACCAGCCTCAGCCGTCTCTGCTGCACGGCGATTTGTGGTCAGATAACTGCGCGCTGGGTCCTGACGGCCCCTATATCTTCGACCCGGCCTGTTACTGGGGCGACAGGGAGTGTGACCTGGCGATGCTGCCACTGCACCCTGAGCAACCGCCGCAAATTTACGACGGGTACCAGTCCGTGCTGCCTCTGCCGCAGGGTTTTCTTGAGCGCCAGCCGGTGTATCAGCTCTACACACTGATGAACCGCGCTATTCTGTTTGGCGGAGAGCATCTGGTCAATGCCCAGAGGGCACTTGAACGTGTGCTTGCCGCATAATGGCGGGACGGGTGGCTATGTCGCCACCCTTATCGGTTACAGGAATCCCAACAGCGAAAAGAAAAAGTACCCCGCCACGATGATAATGACTGGCAGGATATACAGCGGGAAAATTTGCAGGAAAATGGTGTGACGCGGCACAACAATGCGGGACTCAATCTGCTCGCGGCTCATCCCTTCCGGGCCTTTCGCCTGTTCGAGAATCATCTGGTCTTCCACACCTTCGCGTAAAAAGCGCGTCTGACGGCTCATGCGTGCGCCAGAGGCCTGCAACGCCATACCAATAAAGATCAGCGCGTAGATCACCCAAAACCCGAGATTCAACTGCTGATGAAAATTCGGCGTCGGCGAATTGAACCAAAAGACATTCAGAAACGGCGTGTTAAAACGCATCATTTCAATCATGACATGAGCAAAATCAAGCATTACCGCATTAATACCTGGCTGTTTTTCACTGTGATCGTACATAAATTTGAGCACAGAGATCAGCGTCGAAATGACGGCTGGAATAAAAATTACCCAGCCAGCAATACGTTTTAAGACAGCAATGCGTCCAGCTTGTTGATACGTCATCAGTTCCCCTTCATAAAGACGCGTTATTTCTGCCTAAGTCTACCTGCTGACCATCATTTTCGCCCGCTCTTTAAAGGCAATATGCTAAATTGCAGAGTGCACTTAGCATTTATCGTCTGTCGTACACCCTGGATAAGGAGACGTTGTGATGTCGACACCGCGCCAGATTCTTGCCGCAATTTTTGACATGGATGGATTACTGATCGATTCCGAACCGTTGTGGGATCGCGCCGAACTGGACGTTATCGCCAGCCTGGGCGTTGATATCAGCCGCCGTAATGAACTTCCGGATACGCTTGGTCTGCGCATCGATATGGTGGTGGACCTGTGGTATGCCCAGCAGCCGTGGGTAGGACCCGATCGCGACGAAGTGACCGCGCGCATTATCAGCCGCGCCATCTCACTGGTGGAAGAGAGCAAGCCCCTGCTGCCCGGGGTGCGTGAAGCCGTCGCGCTGTGTAAAGCGCAGGGGTTGAAAGTCGGCCTGGCGTCAGCTTCACCGCTGCATATGCTGGAAAAAGTGCTGACCATGTTTGAGCTGCGCGACAGCTTCGACGCGCTGGCCTCAGCGGAAACGTTGCCATACAGCAAGCCGCACCCGCAGGTCTATCTCGACTGCGCCGCTAAACTCGGTCTTGATCCTCTCTGCTGCGTCGCGCTGGAAGATTCCGTTAACGGAATGGTGGCCTCGAAGGCAGCGCGCATGCGCTCGATTGTTGTTCCCGCGGAGGAAGGCCGACACGATCCCCGTTTTGCCCTTGCCGACGTGAAGCTGAACTCACTGGTTGAGCTGACGGCGCAGCACCTGCGCGGCGAGTAACCCCCCCTTTCAGGCAGCGTCAGGCTGCCTGCTTTAAAAACAAAACATCGTTTCATTTTGTTTGCTTTTCTTATCCCCCGCTTCTATCCTTACCGTCAGAATGACAATAACCTTACTTCTGAGGCGCGTATGATACTGGATAACTTCACTCTGTCTGGAAAAGTGGCCATCGTCACCGGATGCGATACCGGTCTGGGACAAGCCATGGCCATTGCGCTGGCGCAGGCGGGATGCGACATCGTGGGTGTTAACCGCAAAGCGCCGGAGGAAACGGCTGCCTGCATTAGCGCACTCGGAAGGCGGTTCAGGGCGATTCGGGCCGACCTCAGTCAGCAGGAGAGTCTTCAGAACGTTGTTGACAGCGCGGTTGCTGAGATGGGGCGAGTCGATATTCTGGTGAACAATGCCGGGACCATACGCCGTGAAGATGCTCTCGCGTTCAGCGAAAAGGACTGGGACGACGTCATCAACCTGAATCTGAAATCGCTTTTTTTCCTCTCCCAGGCCGTGGCTAAACAGTTTATTGCGCAGGGACAGGGCGGGAAAATCATTAATATCGCCTCGATGCTCTCATTCCAGGGCGGCATCCGCGTGCCCTCTTACACCGCGTCCAAAAGCGGCGTGTTGGGGATCACGCGTCTGCTGGCGAATGAATGGGCGACACACGGCATCAATGTTAACGCCATCGCGCCGGGCTATATGGCGACCAACAACACTCAGCAACTGCGAGATGACCAGCAGCGCAGCCAGGAGATCCTCGACCGGATACCTGCCGGGCGCTGGGGAGTACCGGAAGACCTGCAGGGACCGGTGGTCTTTTTAGCCTCCGCCGCCTCGGATTACGTGAACGGTCATACGTTAGCCGTCGACGGGGGCTGGCTGGCGCGCTAGGCGCGTTTGTGACATACAGTTACACCGTCACCTCTTTCGTCTACTGTATAAAAACCCTATACTGTATGAATTGACAGTTTTGTGGGTTTTATCATGACGGCGGAAGGCCATCTGCTTTTTTCCATTGCGTGCGCAGTTTTTGCCAAAAACGCTGAACTTACCCCTGTGCTCGCACAGGGGGACTGGTGGCATATTGTCCCGTCCGCCGTGCTGACCTGTCTGCTGCCCGATATCGACCATCCAAAGTCATTCCTGGGACAGCGGCTAAAGTGGATATCAAAACCCATCGCCCGCGCGTTTGGTCACCGTGGGTTTACCCACAGCCTGCTGGCCGTATTCGGCCTGCTCACCCTTTTCTATTTAAAAGTCCCTGATAGCTGGATAGTGCCCGCCGATGCTATCCAGGGAATGGTGCTGGGTTATTTAAGCCATATCCTTGCCGATATGCTGACGCCTGCGGGCGTGCCGCTGCTCTGGCCATGCCGCTGGCGTTTCCGTTTGCCCATTCTTGCGCCGCAGAAAGGTAATCAGCTTGAGCGTGTGTTGTGTATGGCGCTCTTTGCCTACGCCGTCTGGATGCCGCAAACCTTGCCCGAAAACAGTGCAGTGCGCTGGTCGTCCCAGATGATCAATTCGCTGCAATTTCAGTTTAATCGGTTCATTAATCACCAGATTGAACACTAAGCACACAAATTATTTCCATTTGTCATAACCCATTCCATTTGGATATAAGCGCCACATCACACTTCTGATAATCTTGCGCCAACAGGATCGGTAAAAACCGACCGTATAATAAATCAGGAGAACGGGGATGAATTTTCCACTCATCGCGAACATTGTGGTGTTCGTTGTATTGCTATTGCTTCTCGCGCAGGCGCGCCACAAACAGTGGAGCCTCGCGAAGAAAGTGCTGGTTGGTCTGGCCATGGGTGTCGTGTTTGGTCTGGCGTTGCAGGCTATTTACGGCTCCGATAATCCAGTTCTGAAAGATTCTATTCAGTGGTTCAACATCGTCGGTAACGGCTATGTCCAGCTGCTGCAGATGATCGTTATGCCGCTGGTGTTTGCCTCTATTCTGAGCGCCGTTGCCCGTCTGCATAACGCCACCCAGTTGGGTAAAATCAGCTTCCTGACCATCGGTACGCTGCTGTTTACCACGCTGATTGCAGCTCTGGTCGGTGTGCTGGTCACCAACCTGTTCGGGCTGACCGCTGAAGGTCTGGTCCAGGGTACGGCTGAAACGGCGCGTCTTACCGCGATTCAGACCAACTACGTGGGTAAAGTCGCTGACCTGACGGTGCCACAGATGGTGCTCTCTTTCGTGCCGAAGAACCCGTTTGCTGACCTGACCGGTGCCAGCCCAACCTCCATTATCAGCGTGGTGATCTTTGCGGCCTTCCTCGGTGTGGCGGCGCTGAAGCTGCTGAAAGACGACGCGCCGAAAGGCGAGCGCGTGCTGGTGGCTATCGATACCTTGCAAAGCTGGGTAATGAAGCTGGTCCGTCTGGTGATGCAGTTGACCCCTTACGGTGTTCTGGCGCTGATGACCAAAGTGGTTGCCGGCTCTAACCTGCAGGACATCATTAAGCTGGGTAGCTTCGTCGTCGCCTCTTATCTGGGTCTGGGCATTATGTTCGTGGTGCACGGTATCCTGCTGGGCGTCAATGGCGTTAGCCCGCTGAAATACTTCCGTAAAGTGTGGCCGGTACTGACCTTTGCGTTTACCAGCCGTTCCAGCGCCGCGTCTATTCCGCTGAACGTTGAAGCGCAGACCCGTCGTCTGGGCGTACCGGAATCTATTGCCAGCTTCTCTGCCTCCTTTGGTGCCACCATTGGTCAGAACGGTTGCGCAGGTCTCTACCCTGCAATGCTGGCGGTAATGGTTGCTCCGACCGTGGGTATCAACCCACTGGATCCCGTTTGGATTGCCACGCTGGTCGGGATTGTTACCATCAGCTCCGCAGGCGTTGCGGGTGTTGGCGGTGGCGCAACCTTCGCCGCGCTGATTGTCCTGCCGGCCCTGGGTCTGCCGGTGACGCTGGTTGCCCTGCTGATCTCCGTTGAGCCGCTGATCGATATGGGTCGTACTGCGCTGAACGTGAGCGGTTCCATGACCGCCGGTACGTTGACCAGCCAGTGGCTGAAGCAGACCGATAAAACCATTCTGGAAAGTGAAGACGACGCTGAACTGGCGCACCGTTAATCACGGATGGATAAATGAAAAAAACCGCCTGATGGCGGTTTTTTTTGGCTGTTATTCTTCAATCTCTTCATCCTGGCGGACCTGGTTCGCCCATCGCTGGGCCGACTCCGGCCCCGAAAACGCGGGCGAACGGCGGAAGTGTTCTCCCATCAGAACAAACGCTACGTATTTACCGCGCAGTTGCCAGACATCACGAAAACCATCCACCTTCAGGGCGTGTTCGGGCGGCGCGGGTTCGACGCGGGGCACGTAGCTAATGACAGGGCGGTTTTGTTGACGAAAAGGTTTCATAAGCGACGGGTTCACTAAAGCACATTCTGGAAGCAGGAAAATTCTATGATAGCCGATCCTCCCCCCACACGTCGCGCCCTGCATCGCTCTGATAGCGCATTCCTTAACCAGGTCATCTGAAAACTCTTAGTTCGCCCGCCCTTTCGCCACATTGTTCTATAGTTAACAAGGTTTTTAGCAATGGATAAAGGAGAAGCGTGCAATGTCGAACAAAGATAAAACACATCAATCACCCATTCATGGCACTGAAGAATCTCAACCAGGCATGGACTCTCTGGCCCCAGCGGACGGCTCTCACCGCCCGTCCCCCGGCCCTTCCGCACCTGGCGAACAGCCTACCGCGCCGGGAAGTATGAAATCCCCGGATACCGGAAACGAGAAGCTGAAATCCCTTGAGTCCCACCGTAAAGGCGGCGAAGGTTTTGCACTTACCACCAACCAGGGCGTGCGCATTGCTGACGATCAGAACTCGCTGCGTGCGGGAACACGCGGACCGACCCTGCTGGAAGACTTTATTCTGCGGGAAAAAATCACCCATTTTGACCATGAACGTATACCTGAGCGCATCGTTCACGCGCGTGGCTCCGCGGCACACGGCTACTTCCAGCCCTACAAAAGCCTCAAAGAGATAACCAAAGCGGATTTCCTTTCCGATCCGGACAAAATAACACCGGTCTTTGTCCGCTTTTCAACCGTGCAGGGCGGCGCGGGTTCGGCAGATACCGTGCGTGATATCCGCGGCTTCGCCACCAAATTTTATACCGAAGAGGGTATTTTCGATCTCGTCGGCAATAACACCCCGGTGTTTTTCATTCAGGATGCGCATAAATTTCCTGACTTTGTCCATGCGGTAAAACCGGAGCCCCACTGGGCCATACCGCAGGGACAAAGTGCGCATGACACCTTCTGGGATTATGTCTCACTGCAACCAGAAACGTTACACAACGTGATGTGGGCGATGTCAGACCGGGGCATTCCGCGCAGCTACCGCACGATGGAAGGGTTTGGTATTCATACCTTCAGGATGATCAACGCGGACGGGAAAGCCACATTCGTACGCTTCCACTGGAAGCCTGTGGCGGGCAAAGCCTCGCTGGTGTGGGATGAAGCCCAGAAGCTGACCGGGCGCGATCCGGACTTCCACCGTCGTGAGCTGTGGGAGTCGATTGAAGCCGGTGACTTCCCGGAATATGAACTGGGGTTACAGCTGATCCCGGAAGAGGATGAGTTTAACTTCGATTTCGACCTTCTCGACCCGACAAAGCTGATCCCAGAGGAGCTGGTGCCGGTTCAGCTGGTGGGTAAAATGGTGCTCAACCGTAACCCGGACAATTTCTTTGCCGAAAATGAGCAGGTCGCGTTCCACCCGGGGCATATCGTTCCGGGGCTGGATTTCACGAACGATCCCCTCCTGCAGGGGCGATTGTTCTCCTATACCGATACGCAGATCAGTCGCCTTGGCGGGCCCAACTTCCACGAAATTCCGATTAACCGTCCAACCTGCCCGTACCACAATTTCCAGCGCGACGGGATGCATCGCCAGGATATCGATACCAATCCGGCTAACTATGAGCCGAACTCCATCAACGATAACTGGCCGCGCGAAACGCCGCCGGGACCGAAACGCGGTGGTTTTGAGTCATACCAGGAGCGCATCGATGGCAATAAAATCCGCGAGCGTAGCCCGTCATTCGGCGAGTATTACGCCCAACCTCGCCTGTTCTGGAACAGCCAGACGCCGATCGAGCAACAGCACATTATCGGCGGCTTTAGCTTTGAACTGAGCAAAGTGGTGCGGACTTACATCCGCGAGCGCGTGGTCGATCAGCTCGCCCATATCGATATTCAGCTTGCCCAGAGCGTGGCGGATAACCTTGGCATTACGCTGACGGATGAGCAACGCAATGCGGCCCCACCGAAAGACGTTAACGGCCTGAAGAAAGATCCGTCCCTGAGTCTGTATGCGGTGCCGGGTGGCTCGATAAAGGGCCGGGTAGTGGCCATTCTGCTGAATGACAACACCCGTGCCAGCGACGTGCTGGGGATTATGCAGGCGCTGAAAACCAAAGGCGTTCACGCCAAACTGCTCTATTCCCGCATGGGGGAAGTGACCGCCGACGACGGTTCAGTGCTGCCGGTTGCGGCCACCTTTGCCGGAGCACCATCGCTCACCGTTGATGCGGTGATTGTGCCGTGCGGCGACATCGACAGTCTGCTGAACAATGGCGATGCGATTTATTATCTGCTGGAAGCCTATAAGCACCTGAAGCCGATCGCCCTGTCCGGCGATGCGCGACAGTTTAAAGCGCACCTGAAGGTGGCTGAGCAAGGTGAAGATGGTATTGTCGAAGGCGATAACGTCGATGATGCGTTTATGACGAAGCTGTTCGATCTGCTCGCAGCGCACCGTGTGTGGTCACGCAGCAGTAAGATTGATCGGATACCAGCATAAGAAAAGCCGGGTCTGGCTTTGCCCGACCCGGCGCTGATTGACATCGTTTACTCAGCCCGGCAGGCACCGCGCCTCCGGGCTATTTTCATACATCCTCAAAGGTGCCCAGACGGTACCCACGCTCGGCAATGGCGTATTTCAGCGATGCCGACGTCAGCACATCCAGTTCCGCCAGTCGCGGCCAGCAGTAGGCACTTTTACGCACAATGTTATCGACAAACGCAGGGTGTGCCATCACTTCCAGCGACCGTTCCCCGCGCGCGGCGGACTCATCCAGCACCTGCAGGAACAGCGCTTCGCTAATCTCGTCGCCGTAGAACGCGCTACTGAATCCGTCCGTTGTGGGCACAGAAGACAATGACAGCCCGTGCAGCGCCTGCACCTCACGATCCACGCGCATTGCCACGCCTTTGCGCTGTGCAAATTCCGCCACTGACGGGAAAAGTGCCGGGATCATATGCACGTGATGATGGCTGTCAATATGCGTGGGTTCACGGCCAAAGAGATCGACGAAACGGTTGAACTGACAGTCCAGCTCGCGGGTAATCTCCTCGAGCGGCAGCGTGCCCTGCTCTGCCTGCTCCCAAATCCATTTGCCCAGCTGTCCGTCCCGCGTCAGTCCTGGCATCGGTGAAAGCGGCATCCCGAGCGTCAATACAAAGTGCATGCCGACGCCCAGCGCTGGCACTTCGCGGCTGAGCTGCGCGGCGTGTTCAACCGCGTCACCATTAACCAGTGCCGTTGTTGAGGTCACCACACCCCGGCGGCAGGCTTCAATAATGCCGTAGTTTTGACCTTTTGAGAGACCAAAATCATCAGCATTGACGATCAGCAGGTTTTCCATCACACATCCTCTCAGTGCTGTTTGAATTTCAGCTTCTCAATCGTGGCGGCAAAATTAGGCAACCATTTTTCATGCGCCAGAATCATTTCGCTGGCCAGTTGCTCGGCATCGCGATCGGAATGGACCAGCGGGCTGAGATTGAGTGCCAGAAGAACGTCATTGAGTTCACCGCTCAGCGCCGCGTTGCTGGCTGCCACTTCAAACCCTTTGATGGTGTGGATCAACCCCATCACTTTGTCGTCAAAGTGGGTAATCCGTGGATGCGGCCTGGCGCCATCACGTCCCAGAATGCAGGTCATCTCAACGGCCCAGTCAGCCGGGATGTTGTCGATATGGCCGTGATGCGGCACATTGACGTAGTGCTCGGCCTGCTTGTCGTTGTAAATGGCGTTGATCACTTCGCACGCCGCATCGGAATAATACGCTCCGCCGCGCAGCTCAAGCTCTTTCGGTTTCACGTTCAGGTTCGGATCTTTATACAAATCAAACAGCTGCTTTTCAACTTTCTGCACCACCTGAGCGCGTGCGCCACCCTTATAGTACTCACCCATCTCGATGGCCAGCATCTCTTTCTGTTTGAAGTAGTAAAGCAGGTATGAGCAAGGCAGCAGATTAAGCGAGCGGATCAGCCCTTCGCTGAACGGCAGGTCAAAGATGTTTTTCACTGACGCAGCGGTCAGGCGTCCGGAGGCTACGCCGTCAAGCAGTTCGCTAAAGCGAGACTGACCATTCACGATGACATCTTTGATAAACACCATGTGGTTCAGGCCAAAGAGATCGATAGAAAGATCGTCGGTATCGGTCAACTCCAGCACATCGCTGATGAACATCTTCATGCCAATCGGAATATTACAGACGCCGATAAAGCGTTTGAAACCGGTGTGGCGATAGACCGCCTCGGTCACCATCCCGGCCGGGTTGGTGAAGTTAATCACCCACGCGTTGGGGCAGATCGCTTCCACATCGTTGATGATGTCAAAAATGACCGGAATGGTACGCAGCCCCTTGAACAGGCCGCCCGCGCCGTTGGTCTCCTGCCCCAGATAGCCGTGGCTCAGTGGAATACGTTCATCCATTTCACGCGCTTTGAGTTGACCGACGCGCAGCTGAGTCGTCACGAAGTCGGCATCCTGCAGCGCCAGGCGACGGTCGAGGGTTTTATGCACGGTCAATGGCACACCGGCTTTCGCGACCATCCGCTTGCAGAGCTCAAAAATGATATTCAGTTTCTCCTGACCTTCCTCAACGTCCACCAGCCATAATTCGCTGACCGGTAATTCATGATAACGTTTCAGGAAACCTTCGAGTAATTCCGGGGTATAACTGCTGCCGCCGCCAATGGTTACGACTTTTAATTTCTTCTGCATAATATCTCCCTTAGCATATCAGGTTAATCGCCTGCAAGGTGTAGCGTACTCTTCCCGCTCTGTGGGCAAGCAATCAAGGCAATATTTGTGGCGGGTAAATCCGCCGAAATTTAATTAATTACCGTCAGGTTCTTCCGGTAACTGTTCGGTGTGAACGAGGTCAATTTCTTAAAAGTCTTAATAAACAAGCTGGGGCTACTGTAGCCTGACTCATAAGCAATATCGGTAACCGAGTAGTTAGTTATTTCCAGCTGTTTTTTAGCAAAATTAATGCGGATTTCATTAATAATTTGCACTGGCGTTTTACGATAATAACGCTGAGTTGCTCGGGTCAGATATTCCTGTGATTTACCGGACAAAGCGACCATATTTTCCAGCGCATTTTCGCTGAACTGCCCTTTATCGTGCATCAGTTCAACCGTACTGCGCAGCCACTGCGGAATATCATCGCTCACCTGCTGCTCTTCACGATGGTGGCGCAGACGGTTCATCACATAAAACGTCACCGTTTCAATAAACTCATCAAATTCATTCTCGCGAAAGTTAAGCGAGGCGATAACCGTTTCAATCCAGGTCATGAACTCGTTTTTGATGCGATAGACCTGCGAGGCCACAAAGCAGAACGGCACCAGCGGCAGATAGTGTTTCTCAAAGAAGCGTCTGCTGACACCTACGTTAAGAATGCGGGTTGCACCAAATTCATAAAAGCTCTGGTGATGGGACCCCATCGGCAGGAAGACGAAATCTCCCCGCTCAAGCAGGACGCGCTTGCCGTTGATTTCCTGGTAGTAGCGACCGGTCAGAACAATCGTGAACTCATAGTAGTCATGCTGATGCAGACCGCTCGCGCTCTCCGTCTTGTTGTAAATAATCACGTGAAAATTTTTGCCATTAAACAGTTGCTGTTCAAGTGCGGTTTTTATTTCCATCGCGCTGACCTCCTGCTGCAAATTCTGCCTTACTGCATCTTCTCGTGAAGCTCAATTAACTCGGCCACCAGTTCACGTGCCAGCATCGACGTCATCAGATGATCCTGCGCATGCACCAGCACCAGACTGACCTTCATCTTGCCTTCACCCTGGTCGCTTTCGATAAGCTTTGTCTGCACCAGGTGCGCTTCGTTCAGCGCCGAACGGGACTGTTCCATCATGGTCTTTGCGGCTGCGAAATCACCCTGCTTGGCCTGTTTGAGCGCGGCATACGCCAGGCTACGCGCCTGCCCGGAATTGATGATAAGCCCCATCACCACCTCTTCCAGATCGTTCTCTGCGGTTTCTTCTGCGACAATACTGTCCAAATCTAACATTTTTAAGCTCCTTTTGGCTGGCGCGGGTTGCCCCGCGCCGTGCAATTTTAGAATTTCAGTGCGAGGGCGATATCCTCTTCGCTCTCTTCTTCATCGATAACGGTTGCAGCTTTGTTTGCTATCGCCACGAATGGCATATAGAGCAGTGTTGCAATCCCGAGGTTGAATATCGCCAGCAGGAAGGCAGCCACGCTACCGTTGGTGTTGAAGAACGCCCCCAGACCCGCCGGCATGGTCCACGGCGCAATGTTGGTGACGGGTGGGATAATGCCCAGGTAATAGGCCGTCAGGGTTATGGCCGCCAGCAGTGGCTGAACCAGAATGAACGGAATGAACATTACCGGGTTCATGATGATTGGCAGACCAAACAGAATCGGCTCGTTAATCTGGAAGATGCCTGACGGCAGCGCCAGCTTCGCAACCTGACGATGGTCAGCGCGACGAGAAACAATAAAGACCGCGATGATCAGACCCAGCGTCGCCCCGGTACCCCCCAGGAAGATATAAGAGTCGAGCATCGGCTTCGCCCACACATGGAAGGTTTTACCGGCTGCCAGCGCCGCGTCAACGGAGCCGTACTGCTGGTAAAGTGCAACGTTTTCCAGTGCCCATGGGGTCATGATACCGCTGTCCAGCGCCGCCAGTGCCAGTGAACCATGCACGCCAAAGAACCACAGCAGGGAGGTGAAAATCACATACGCCCAACCGACCACGCTACCCATTGACGCCAGCGGCGTTGAGATAGAGTCCATGATGATCTGGTGGAAGTTAGTGCCCCAATGAGAGAGCGCCCAGGCGATAATCCCCATGATGGAAAGAATAATGAAGCCTGGAATCAACGCGGAAAATGAACGAGAAACGGACGCCGGCACGCTATCCGGTAAACGGATAACCCAGTTGCGACGAATAATAAAGGTGAACATCTCCGCAACCACCAGACCGATAACGATACCGGAGATGATATTAGCGCCCCCCAGCCAGTTGGCCCCTACGGCATAGGCCTCACCGACGCTGTATGGCGTCACGGTCATAAAGGCGGCAATGGATAATAAACCTGCGGCCAGCGGATCCACTTTCCGTTCTTCCGCCAGTGCCATGCCAATAAAGAAAGGTGCCATCAGCGACATAATACCTAACGTACCGTTATATACGTTGCCGCCAATGGCTTTTAAACCATTAAGGGTTTCAATTGTGGAAGCGTCTAATCGAATTCCTAATGAATAAAAAAAGGAACCTTCACCAAAGCTCAGAAAAACGTTGTTAATTAAAACGAACATTGCCCCAGCCAGCGTCAACGGCATTAATCTAATAAAACCATTTTTGATGGCATTAACGTGAGGCTGCTTTCCTATTTTAACAGCAAAAGGAAGGAGTACCTTTTCAAGTGAAGCGATGACTTTACTCATAGGAAAATACCCTTAAATGCCGCAACGCAGGTTACGGCGTATTGTGTGTGAAATAACTCTTTGACGGGAAAAATAAAAATTAATTAGCAGCTTTTTTAATTGCTGCAACAGCAGCTTTCAATACACCTAAACCATCAATCTTGCCGTACAATCCCGAATCGATCACTTCGACCGGTTTATTGGGTAACAGACGTTGAATTTCGGGCAACATATAGGCAATTTGCGGCCCCAGTAAAACGACATCGGCTGTCTGGCCCTTTTCGCCCGCCAGCGTCTCCGGAAACGCTTCGATCACCACCGGGACTTCATACTTCTCAGCCTGAGCACGCATCTTTGACACCAGAAGCGAGGTTGACATGCCTGCTGAGCAGAACAGATAGATATGTTTCTTTTCCATAGTAACTTCCCTCTCGTATGACTACCTGCCATCGCGCTATCACTCGACTCGCTATCCTGGCAGACAGGTAGTTTGCTTACTGTTGTTTGTCGTTGGAGTGAGTATACGCAATGGTACAGACAGGAGATAATTCTGCACAGGGGCAAATTGTCTCTCATTGACCTGGCGTGTTGACTACCTTCACATTTCAGGCAAATAATTCGCGAGAAGAAATAAGATTTACATATGTATAAAAAAACCGGCCCAACGGCCGGTTTGTTAACATACTCAGGCAAGAAGGGTTACTGCGCCTTAGGTGCCTGCGGATCGGTATCGTATTCAGTACAGGTCTGGTAACCGGAGTTGATCACATGACCGGTCTCATCCAACGCAACGAAGTAGGTCTCTGCCTTACCATCACGTTGACCCAGGATATAGGTCTGGCAGGTACCGCGTGCATGAATCATTGTCACTTCAGAAGAAGGCTTGCCGGCAATCGCAGCCACCTGCGAACGGGTCATGCCTTTTTTGACATCTTTCACTACGGGCTGTGTAAACTGATCTTTGGTGCGGTCGTAGGCCGTACACCCTGCCAGCATAGTCAGTACCGCCGCTGCGCTAAGAATTCCTGCTACGTTCTTGTTCATATTCCGTCCTCTTGTTTATCAGCGTGTTATCTAAGCATGGAATAAAAAGTACTATTGTTCAACTTTGTGAATTCCGCCAGACGAATTTCGGAAAATTCTAATAAAACAACGATAACCTGCTAAATCGCCGCAATTTAGCGCACTCGAAACTGTGATCCTTGTCGTTTCTCGTTCAAAGGGTTAGTTTTAACAGTTAACACAATCTGTTTATGTTCTGCATATGGAGGGCGTGATGGCTCTGCAACAAGAGATTATTCAGGCGCTGGGCGCGAAGCCCGCGGTAGACGCACAAGAAGAGATCCGCCGCAGCGTGGATTTTTTAAAGTCTTATTTAAAAACTCACTCGTTCCTGAAATCCCTGGTGCTGGGCATCAGCGGCGGTCAGGACTCTACCCTGGCCGGTAAACTCTGCCAGATGGCAATTTCAGAGCTCCGCGAAGAGACGGGTGATGACGCGCTGCAGTTTATTGCCGTGCGTCTTCCCTATGGCGTGCAGGCTGATGAACAGGATTGCCAGGATGCCATCGCCTTCATCCAGCCCGATCGCGTGCTCACCGTCAATATCAAAGGATCGGTGCTGGCCAGCGAGCAGGCGCTTCGCGAAGCAGGCATTGAGTTGAGTGATTTTGTCCGCGGCAATGAAAAAGCCCGTGAACGTATGAAAGCGCAATACAGCATTGCCGGGATGACCAAAGGCGTTGTGGTCGGTACCGATCATGCGGCAGAAGCCATCACGGGTTTCTTCACCAAGTATGGCGACGGCGGTACCGATATTAACCCGCTCTTCCGTCTGAACAAACGTCAGGGTAAGCAGCTGCTTGCCGCGCTGGGTTGCCCGGAGCACCTTTACAAGAAAGCGCCAACGGCAGATCTGGAAGACGATCGCCCCTCCCTGCCGGATGAAGCGGCCCTGGGTGTCACCTATGACAATATTGATGATTATCTGGAAGGCAAAAAACTGGATGAAGGTACCGCGAAGATCATTGAAAGCTGGTATCTGAAAACCGAGCACAAGCGTCGCCCGCCGATCACCGTGTTCGATGATTTCTGGAAAAAGTAACACTCTGGCACCCTCTCTCTGGGGAGAGGGTGTTCGCCCGCACCGTCCGTTGCGCCACCCGGCTCTTTTTTAACCAAACCGGCTCTGCTACACTGTATGCCTGAACAGTATATGGAGTAGTATGTGAGCAGGCGTCAATCCGCCCCGCGTCTTGAGTTTGAAGCGGCGGCTATCTACGAATATCCCGAACATCTTCGCCCCTGGCTTGAGGAACTGCCTAAACAGCCGGGCGTGTATATCTTTCACGGTGAGAGTGACACCCTTCCGCTCTACATTGGCAAAAGCGTAAATATTCGCAGCCGGGTCATGTCTCATCTGCGCACGCCAGACGAGGCGGCAATGCTGCTCCAGTCGCGACGCATCACCTGGTTTCGTACCGCCGGAGAAATGGGCGCGCTCTTACTGGAAGCCCGGCTGATCAAAGAGCAACAGCCGCTGTTCAATAAGCGCCTGCGCCGCAACCGGCAGCTCTGCTCCCTGCAGATAAACGCCGGTAAGCCGCAGGTTGTCTACGCACGCGAAGTCGATTTTTCTCACGCCCCCAATCTCTACGGGCTGTTCGCAAATAAACGGACGGCTCTGCAGGCTCTGCAAACGCTGGCCGATGAGTTACAGCTGTGCTACAGCCTGCTAGGCCTCGAAGCAACCACCCGCGGGCGTGCCTGTTTCCGCTCAGCGTTAAAGCGCTGCGCAGGGGCCTGCTGCGGGAAAGAAAGCATTGAGGAACACCACGCCCGGCTCCTCGCAGGGCTGGCGGCGCTTAGCGTTAACTGCTGGCCGTGGGAGGGTGCCGTTGCGCTAAAAGAAGTCGGTGACGCGATGACCCAGTATCACATCATCAATAATTGGCTCTGGCTGGGTGCTGTTGACGATGTAAACGATGCGGCAACCTTGCTGCGCACACCCGCCGGTTTCGACCACGATGGCTACAAAATTCTCTGCAAGCCCGTGTTAACCGGCAAGTATGAGGTCATTGAGCTTAGTGCCCCGGCAGCCAGTTAATTTCGCTGAATAATAAGGTGCCCTGAGCCTCCAGCAGGCGGAGAGTATGGACGCCCTCCTCCCAGCTGGCGCCCTGATCGGCCGTCAGCAACTTATCGCCAAGCTGCCACGCCCCGCTTAACACGAACGCGACGCCCCCGCGGGAGCCGAACGTGGTAAAGGTGCGGTCAGCGACACGCACTTTCGCCTGACAACGGTCACGCCGGGTCATGATGTTGAAATCCATCGACATCCGTCCTTCGGAAAGCAGCGCTTTCACCGGCTGATCGCCGGAAAAATGGTATGGCTGATGATGTTTCAGGGTATGGCAGAACGCCTGACCGGCATCCAGCGTTACCTCACCCCCTTCAAGCAAGGTAATCACCCGATCGACACCGGGAAAAGAGGAGAATTCGCCATTGCTGGCGATGGTCGCGATACTGGCACGCCAGTAAAAATCGCGCGTTGCGGGCGGAAAACAACAAATTTCCCGCGTCTCGCCTGCGCCATTGCGCCAGAGGCTGACCGGCATCTTACGGATATCAAAGAACTCCATCACCACTCCTGAAAGGCACAACCTGTGCCAGGGCAAGGATATCGCTATCGTTGCTGTCTTGTTTGTTATCGTTGGGTTCTCACAGACACAGTATCGGCAGCAGAGCGGGCAGGCCTTAGCGGAACGTTAATAAAAATTATAACGCCATGACTCTGCAAACATTCTCTGAAGCGACTACAGGAGAATACCGCTCTGGCGGCGGCAGACAAGAGGGCAGGAAAGAAAAACCGCCGGTCCTGTCCACAGCGTTAGCGCTTTTGTGGACAGGATCCCGGCGGTCTTAAGATGTTGAACCGATTATTCGGTTAGTGCTGGCATTTTACCTTCCATTGCTGGACGTTCTGTCAGACGCTTCTCAAAATTGGCATTAAATTGTTTTTTCTGTTCCGGCGTCAGAATGTTGTAGATCTTGTTCTGGGTTTCCATATGCGCCAGCATGCGGGCTTTATGCTGCTCAGCCATTTTGTCGATCTGCGCTTCGGCTTTTGCTTTATCGAAGCTGTCGCTGGCGATGATGTCATGCATCGCGCGGCGTTCGTCCAGTGACGGACGTTTCATCTGGTCGCGCTGGCTTTTCATGATGTCGCGGACCTGCTGTTTCTGTGCATCCGTCAGGTTCAGATCTTTAAACATCATCATCTCGTGGTGCATACCCGGCTTGCCTTTATGATGCATCATCATTTTGCCTTCGACAGGCGCGGCAGTGGTGGTGGTCGCGGTATCTGCAGCGAACGCCATGCTGGTAGCGCCCAGAGCCAGGGTAGAAGCAACAAACAGTGCAGTAAACTTACGCATAATTTATTTCCTTACTTTCAGTTATTCTTCGGCGCTATGCCGTGTTGACGAGATTAACTTTACGGGGTTTATCGTCAATTAATCAGAGCAACAGTAAAACAATGAAAGTGTAAAAAACAAATTACCGCCAAATGTGGAGGAATTAAGGATAAAGGATGGAGAGTTGCAACGAAAATATTCAAGTTGATGATTTTCAAAGCAATTTAAAAAAGTATAGCGAAGTGAAGACCAATAATAAAGCAATTCACCAGGAATATTCTGCAATAGTTGTCATTGCGCTTTAATCGCTAAGAAAAATATTTTGACGTTCCCCTCTCAGGCAATGAGAGGGGAGATGTTCAGGACACTTTTTCCAGCATCAGCCCGGCGCGCAGGCCAAACGCTACTGATGGATTAGGGAACAGAATATATTCAGTGGTTTTCTGCACCTCGTAACGCTCGTCGCCATCTTCCGCCAGCAGAACGCCTTTGCGAAAAGGGGTGAAGTTCAGCGTGTGGGCGGCCATATGCAGCCGGAAGGCCTCGCTGCGGCGAGTGATCTGCTGTACGACCCGATAACGCACGACAGTCTGTTGCGTTGGCTCGGGTGCCAATCCCCCGAGCAGCGCGCGAAGCGCAAGATGTGTTGGCGCGAAGCGCGTGAGATCGTTCTGGCCAAACGGTAGCGCTTTTCCCAGCTCCAGCGTGCAGGCCAGCGCGCCGAAATGCTCACAGGTGAAATGGGTAAATGTGCCCCCCGGCGACTGATGAAACACCAGAGCCTCCAGCCCGGCGTCGCCCAGCCAGCTCAGAAACGCCTCATCCCACGGCTGGTTACGCTGGGGCAGAACACCAAAGCGCACATGATAAGAGGCGCGAATTGCCGTATGCAGGTCGAGATGCCAGCGCACGGGACCGGCCGCGGCGAAAAATGTGGCAACCACGTGCTCAAGCCACTGCGCCCGCGACGTTTCATCGCCCGGCACAAACTGTGACCAGCGGCCGCCAAACATGCGGTTAAGGTCGCTCTCAAGATAACGTTTGTTTTGCGCCAGCGCTGGCGGGTTGCCAAGCACCACCAGCAGACGGCACTGCAGGGTGATATCTCCCCGATACAACGCGCGAAGCAGCAGGTCGACAATTTCAACCGGCGCGGTTTCATTACCATGGATGCCGGTTGAAAGCAGCAGCGATAACTCACTCTTCGCGGCCGGTGTCAGTTCAAGGACGCCGCGACCCAGCCACCGCCAGTGAAATGAGGGGCCCTCCCCCTCACGCTGTTCGGGCGTTTCATCGGCCAGTGTCAACGCCAGTAAATTTTCCATAGCCACTCCTTTAGCGCTGGAACGGATAAACCGTTCCCAACTGCAGGATTGTTGTTAACGCGTCCAGTGCCTCACGCCCTTCACGCAGTAGCTGAGGGTCGACCAGATCGGCCTGCGTTAATCTGTCGCGATAGTAACGATCCACCCAGTCATTCAGGGAGTTAAACAGCGTCTCATTCATCATCACGGCTGGATTAACAGCCTGCATTTCGTTCTGCGTCAGCACTACGCGCAGGCGTAAACAGGCCGGACCGCCGCCGTTGGCCATGCTTTCGCGCAGGTCAAAGACGCGCAATTCATCGATCGGGTTATCGGCTTTCACCAGTTCAGACAGATAACGCCACACCCCTTTATGGTCCTGCGACTCTTGCGGCAGCACCAGCATCATGCTGCCGTCCTCACGGCTCAACAGCTGGCTATTAAAGAGGTAAGTTTCAACCGCGTCCTGCACGCTGACCGCCTGGGTCGGCACCTGAATCGGCATAAACCCCGGCACCCGCTCATGCAGCGTAGCGAGCAGCTTCTCCTGATGGGCAAACGCCTGCTCATGGCAGAACAGCACCTGGCGGTTAGAGACGGCAATGACGTCATTGTGGAAAACCCCCTGGTCAATCACCTGCGGGTTCTGCTGAGCAAAAATCACCTGTGAGGGATTCACCTGGTTCAGCCGCGCGACGGCCTGGCTTGCCGCCAGCGTCTGGCGGGCGGGATAACGGACAGGCGCCGAATGGCCGCCCTCTTCTCGCCCGTAAATGAACAGCTGTACGCCGGGATCGCCATAATCCCCCCCAAGACGGTTATGGTTTGCCGCTCCTTCATCCCCGAACATGGCCACCTGTGGCAACGCCTGATGGACCTCAAAGTGAGCCTCATCACGGAAAATCGCACGCAGAACGCGCTCGGTCGTCTCCGCTTCGGTAGCACGATGGAATTTGTTATTCAGGTTCGCCACCGTTAAATGTACTTTGCCATCCAGCGTATCGGCCGACGGTGCAACGGTAGCAGCGTTTGCCACCCACATCGACGAGGCAGAGCTCGCCGCTGAAAGCAGGTGCGGCGTCTGCGTACCCGCTTTTTCGATAACCTGCTCATCGCTGCCGCTAAAGCCGAGCTGACGTAACACCGCCACGTTCGGACGCTCCTGCGGCGGGATCACCGCCTGCGGGAAACCGGCATCCGACAAGGCTTTCATTTTCAGCAGCCCCTGCTTCGCTGCCAGTTTCGGGTTAGAGACCTGAAAACGGTGCTTCGTCGAGGCTTCATTACCAAATGAGAGGCCGGCATAGTGGTGCGTTAGCCCCACCAGCCCGTCAAAGTTGACTTCACGCGCTTTCATGACGATCCCCCTGAGTAAAATCCAGCCCCGGACTCAGCGTTTCCGGCAGCGTCAGCGCAGGCGTTTCCAGGCTCGCCATCGGCCACGCGCAGTAATCTGCGGCATACCATGCGCTGGCGCGGTGGTTACCCGAAGCGCCTACCCCGCCAAACGGTGCCGTACTCGCCGCACCGGTAAGCGGTTTATTCCAGTTCACAATCCCGGCGCGTGCTTCGAGCAGCAGCTGATCAAATTTCTCACGATGTGGGGAAATCAGACCGCTCGACAGTCCATAGCGGGTGTGATTGGCCATCTCAATGGCACTGTCAAAATCGTCATAACGCCAGACGCAGAGCAGCGGGCCAAAGACCTCTTCATCCGGCACGTTGCGTGCGCCACTCATCTCAAGAATGCCCGGCGTCAGGAGCGATGTTCCGGGCTTGATTTGCTTTGGCTCAAGCAGGGTTTTCGCCCCGCGCGCCACGTGATCCTGCCAGGCTTTCAGCACGTTCAGCGCGGCCTGCTCGGAAATCAGCCCCCCAATAAATGGCTGTGGGTCGGCATCCCACTGCGCAGGCACCAGACGCGCGCTGATTTCCACCAGCCGCGCGAGGAAGGCATCGCCCTGTGCACCCCGTTTCACCAGCAGACGACGCGCGCAGGTGCAGCGCTGTCCGGCGGTAATAAACGCTGACTGGAGGGTCAAATGCACCGCCGCGTCGATATCATCAGGATCTTCAACGATCAGCGGGTTGTTACCGCCCATCTCCAGCGCGAGAATTTTTTCCGGCTGCCCCGCCAGCTGGCGATGCAGTTGATAGCCTGTTCCGGCGCTGCCGGTAAACAGCAGGCCGTCGATATCACTCAACGTACTCAGGGCCTGGCCGGTTTCACGTCCCCCCTGCACCAGGTTGAGCACCCCGTGCGGCAGACCAGCCTGTTCCCAGAGCTTCACCACCACCTCACCGGACAGTGGCGTTAACTCACTCGGCTTGAAAATCACGCTATTGCCCGCCAGCAGCGCGGGCACGATATGCCCGTTCGGCAGATGCCCCGGGAAGTTATAGGGGCCAAATACCGCCAGCACGCCGTGCGGACGGTGGCGCAGCGTGGCCGCACCGTCAGGCATATCGGTATGTTGCTCGCCGGTACGGGTATGGTACGCCTTCACCGAAATGGCGATTTTATTGATCATCGCCGTCACTTCCGTGGCCGCCTCCCAGCGCGGCTTGCTGGTTTCCTGAGCGATAACGCGCGTCAATTCGGCTTTATTGGCCTCCAGCAGTGATGCAAATTTCTCGACTATTCCCTGACGTACGGAGAACGGTTGTTTCGCCCATCCCGGGAAAGCGCGACGGGCAGCGTGACAGGCCTGTTCGACCTGTCCGGCGCTGGCGTCATTTCCCTTCCAGAGCACTTCTTGTCCGACCGGATTGGTCTTTATGCGCGGCTCGCCTTCGCCCGTGACCCAGTCACCGTTGATCCATAAAGTCATGCTGTTTTCTCCTCAGGGCAGAGACGCACCAGGCGAACCGTGTCGCCGGCGTTACATTTCAGGGCATCCAGTTGCGCGGCCGTCAGCACCAGACGTTCACATTTCGGGTTGGTTCGCACCAGCATGGCGCGGAAATTGTTGTACTGCTCGTTAGCCACCAGACATGCCGGCCACTCACCCGGTGCAGGCTGGCCTTCGGAAACCTCAACCAGCCGGCTTTTACGGATCGCACGCACGCGGTCGATATCGCACTCCAGGGTGGGTCCGCCGTCAAAGATGTCCACATAGTTACGGTAGCGGAAACCCTCTTTTTCCAGCACCGCCCGGGCAGGCGCGGTTTGCGGGTGCACTTCGCCAATCACCGCCTGCGCCCCGGGGCTTAAGAAATGGGTATAGATGGGGTGTTTCGGCATCAGTTCGGCGATAAACGCTTTCTGCCCGGTGCCGCACAGATAGTCCGCGCGGCTGAACTCCATCGAGAAGAAGCGCTCGCCGAGGCTCTCCCAGAAAGGTGAATAGCCGGTGTCGTCGATTACGCCGCGCATCTCGGCGACGACCTTTTCGTTAAAACGATCGCGGAACGCGGCCATAAACATGAAGCGCGACTTGGAGAGCAGATAACCGTTGCCCTCTTTTCGCCACGCAGGATCGAGGAACAGCGTGCAAAGCTCGCTGGCTCCCGTGTGGTCATTACAGAGAAAAAGCGTGGGCAGCGCGTTATAGACGTTCAGCTCTTTTGAGGCGTGAACCATCGTACCGACACGGTAGTTGTACCACGGGTCGTTAAGCCCGACGGCCACTTCGATTGCGCAAATGCCGGCCACGCTACCGGTGTCGGTGTCTTCGAGAACGAACACATAACCCTGTTCGCTTTTTGGCAACGTCCCCTGCCAGGTTTGCAGGGCGCGCTCAATGCGCGCCGACAGCGTTTTTTCATCGGCAGGAAGCGAGGTCAGCCCGCCTCCCGTCTTACCGGCAAGCTGCATGAGCCCGGCGATATCGCCGCGCTCAACGGGACGGATGACCATCATGATGACACCCCGGACTTCACATGTTCACAGGCCAGTGCAAAACGGTCTAAACCGGTTCTCACCTCTTCCTCGCTGACAATCAGCGCAGGGGCAAAACGCACCACGTTGGCACCGGCAATCAGTACCATCACGCCCATTTTTGCCGCTTCCTGTGAAATAAGTTTAGCTTTTCCGGCAAACTCAGGTGTGAGTTCGCAGCCAATTAACAGACCCAGACCGCGGATCTCTTTAAACAGTCCCGTCTTGCTGTTGATGGCGTTCAGGCGCTCAACAAACCAGTCATGACGTTGTTTAACGCCCTTGAGCACTTCCGGCGTGTTAATGATGTCGAGAACCTGTCCGGCCACGGCGGTAGCCAGCGGGTTACCCCCGTACGTTGTACCATGCGTACCCACGGTCATTACGCTGGCGAATTTATCAGTGGTCAGCATGGCGCCAATCGGGAAGCCGCCGCCCAGCGCTTTCGCCGTAGAGAGCACGTCCGGCGTTACGCCGTAGTGCATATAGGCATACAGCTCACCGGTACGCCCCACACCCGTCTGGACTTCATCGAAAATAAGCACCGCGTGATGACGATCGCACAGCTCACGCAGCCCCTGCAGGAACGCTTTTTGCGCCGGAAGGACCCCGCCCTCACCCTGCATAGGCTCGACGATCACCGCACAGGTGGTGTCGTTAATAAGCTCGCTGGCGGACTGCAGATCGTTATACACGCCGTGACGAATATCCGGCGGCAGTGGCGCAAAATCCTGCGAGTATGACGGCTGACCGCCGGCGCTGACGGTAAAGAGCGTGCGGCCATGGAACGCGTTTTTAAACGCCACAATGCCGCTCTTATGAACGCCAAATTTATCGTGTGCATATTTGCGTGCCAGCTTCAGGGCAGCTTCGTTTGCTTCCGCACCTGAGTTACAGAAAAAGACTTTTTCGGCAAACGTTGCGTCGATCAGCTTTTTCGCCAGTCGCAGAGCGGGCTCGTTGGTAAAACCGTTACCGGTATGCCAGAACTTCGCCGCCTGGTCGTTTAACGCCTGACGCAGTGCAGGGTGCGCGTGGCCCAGCGCGTTTACCGCAATCCCGCCTGCAAAGTCGATATACTCTTTGCCCTGTTGATCCCACAGGCGTGAGCCTTCCCCCCGTACCGGAATAAAAGCCGCCGGAGCGTAAACCGGCATTATCCATTCATCGAAATTTTCACGCGTAATTGACTGAGACATAGCGACCTCATCCGGTAAATAAAAGGTTATTTAGATGTTAAATAATTGAGTGTTTGCACTGTGAATGTAGATTGCAGCCTTCGTGCCAGCCAGCGATAAAAATGCATAAACGGGTTAGGGTTACAGAATATCAATAAGTTACGATATGGAGTTATTCACTGTTATTGCATAAAAAGTGAATATTTTTACGACAAGCGGCGCTTTGCCGCACGAAAATAAGAAAGAGTATGCAGAAGCCAAATATAATTCTGGAATTGTGATCGCTCGCGAAATTTATCGGTTCTTTACGCCCTATTGGGGGGCAATGCGCGTCAGAATGGTGCAAATATTGCACCGTTGGCATGATCTGTCGCAGTTATTGGTCGAACCCCGTAACAGTTAACGCAAATTCTGCTACCATCCATGCACTATTCACCTTGCATTGGCAGCGACTATGAAATTTGTCTCTTTTAATATCAACGGCCTGCGTGCCCGCCCTCACCAGCTTGAAGCAATTGTTGAGCAACATCAGCCAGATGTGATCGGCCTGCAGGAGACAAAAGTTCACGACGATATGTTCCCCCTCGAAGAGGTGGCGAAGCTCGGTTACAACGTCTTCTATCACGGACAGAAAGGTCACTATGGCGTGGCGCTGCTGACCAAAGAGACGCCGGTTTCCGTACGTCGTGGCTTCCCGGGCGATGATGGCGAAGCGCAGCGTCGCATCATCATGGCGGAAATTCCCTCACCACTCGGCAATATCACGGTGATTAACGGGTATTTCCCGCAGGGTGAGAGCCGCGACCATGAGACAAAATTCCCGGCCAAGGCAAAGTTTTATCAGGATCTGCAGGATTACCTGACCACCGAACTGAAAAAAGAGAATCCGGTGCTGATCATGGGCGACATGAATATCAGCCCGACCGATCTCGATATCGGCATTGGAGAAGAGAACCGCAAACGCTGGTTGCGTACCGGTAAATGTTCTTTCCTGCCGGAAGAACGCGAGTGGATGGAACGCCTGCTCGGCTGGGGTCTGGTTGATACTTTCCGCACCGCCAACCCGGAAACGCAGGATCGCTTCTCGTGGTTTGACTACCGCTCAAAAGGCTTTGATGACAACCGCGGTCTGCGTATTGACCTGCTGCTGGCCAGCCCGCCGCTGGCGGAACGCTGCATCGAAACCGGCATCGACTACGATATCCGCAGCATGGAAAAACCGTCTGACCATGCGCCGGTCTGGGCGAAATTCAAACTGTAACCTCGTGTGAACACGCAAAAAATACTCCTGATGTGCGCCCTTCTGGGCGCATTTGTTCTGACCTTCGTCTTTCTTCCGCCGGGGACGCTCTCCCTGGAAACCATCAAAACGCACCAGCAGTCGCTCCTCTCGCACGTGGAACAGGCACCGTGGCAAAGCGCGTTTTTCTTTTTCGCCCTCTACGTGTTGGTCTCCGCCCTGTCGATACCCGGTGCGGCGATACTGACGCTGCTGGCGGGAGCGCTGTTTACGCTGTGGGAAGGCACCCTGCTGGTCTCGTTTGCTTCTACCCTCGGCGCCACGCTGGCGATGCTTGCCAGCCGTTATCTGCTGCGCGACTGGGTACAGCGGCGATTCACATCACAGATGAATACGGTGAACGCCGGTATGGCGCGGGACGGTGCAGGGTATCTTTTTGCCCTGCGTCTGATGCCCTTGTTCCCGTTTTTTCTGGTGAATCTGCTCATGGGGCTGACCCGTATTGCGGTCAGTCGCTACTGGTGGGTGAGCCAGGTCGCCATGCTGCCTGCAACCATTATCTTTCTGAATGCCGGACGCGCGCTGGGGAAAGTGAATTCGCTTCGCGATATTTTATCGCCGGGACTGATATTCGCCTTTACACTACTGGGGTTATTGCCGCTGGCGACGCGCTGGCTGTTTTCCCGTTTTACCCCTTCATCAAAAAAGTGAGGCATTATGCGCCGTGTGCGTTTTTGCACGTTTCTGAGCGGTCTGCTGCTGGCAGCCCCGCTGTTTGCAGCGGACAACTGGCAGGCTATCCAACAACAAGCCAAAGGCCAGACCGTCTGGTTTAACGCCTGGGGCGGCGATCGGGCGGTAAACCGCTACCTCGAGTGGGTAAGCGGTGAGATGAAAACGCATTACGACATAACCCTTAAAATCGTCCCACTGGCGGATGCCGCCGATGCGGTCAAACGTATTCAAACAGAAGCCGCCGCAGGCCGGAAAACGAACGGGTCAGTCGACCTCTTATGGGTCAACGGTGAGAACTTCCGTACCCTGAAAGCCGCTAACCTGCTGCAAACCGGATGGGCGCAGACCTTGCCCAACTGGCGCTATGTCGATACCCGTAAACCGGTTATGGAGGATTTTGCTGTCCCCACCGATGGCGCGGAATCCCCGTGGGGCGGTGCACAACTCACCTTTATTGCCCGCCACGCAAGCCTGCCTGCGCCCCCAAACGATCCTCAGGCGTTGCTGGCGTATGCGCAGCAGCATCCGGGCAAAGTCAGCTACCCACGCCCGCCCGATTTTACCGGTACGGCATTTCTGGAACAGTTGCTCCTGACCCTCACCGCTCACCCGGAGGCGTTGCAAAAAGCCCCTGATAACACCTTTGCCCAGGTGACGGCTCCGCTGTGGCACTACCTGGACAAATTACACCCGCTGCTGTGGCGAAAGGGAGAGGACTTTCCTCCCTCGCCCGCCAGAATGGATACCTTGCTTGCCAGCGGTAGTCTTAATCTCTCCCTGACCTTTAACCCGGCACATGCGCAGCAAAAAGTGGCCAGCGGTGAACTGCCTGCCGACAGCTACAGCGTTGGTTTTGACAACGGAATGATAGGCAACGTCCATTTTGTGGCCATTCCGTCGAATGCCAGCGCAAGCGCAGGCGCGAAGGTGGTCGCCAATTTCCTCCTTTCACCGCAGGCGCAAATTCGCAAGGCCGACCCGGCCATCTGGGGAGACCCGAGCGTACTGGATGCGAAAACACTGCCCGAAAAAGAAGCGAAGCAGCTCGCTGCCCATACGCCGGCAGGGCTGCCGAAAATACTTCCCGAGCCGCACGCTGCCTGGGTTAACGCGCTGGAGCAGGAATGGCTGCGTCGTTACGGCACCCGCTGAGCTGGCTCGTCTGGCTGGCGATGGCGGTCATCTATATGCCGCTGCTCCCCGCCGCCGCCATACTGTTTGCCCCGGCATTCTCGCTGAACAACTGGCAGTTGCTGCTTAACGACCCGCAACTGCCACAGGCTACGGTCGCCACGCTGGTCTCAACGCTTATCGCGTCGCTGGGGTCGATGTTTATCGCTCTGGTGATCGTGGCCCTCCTGTGGCCGGGCGAGCGCTGGCGACGGCTCAGCAGCCGACTGCCGTGGCTGCTCGCCGTTCCTCATGTGGCCTTTGCCACCAGCGCTTTACTGCTGTTTGCCGAAGGGGGCCTGTTGTATCAGGTGTGTAGCGTCTGTACGCCGCCGCTTGACCGATACGGTGCAGGGCTGGGGCTGACGCTTGCGGTAAAAGAGAGCGCGTTTGTGCTGTGGGCCCTTTACGCCGTCCTGCCGGAAAAACACCTTGCGCAGCAAAAGGTCGTGCTGCATACCTTCGGCTACGGGCGTTTTCAGGCGCTGAACTGGCTCATCCTTCCAACGATCGCGCCAGCTCTTGGCGCGGTGATGCTGGCGGTGCTGGCCTGGTCCCTGTCGGTTGTGGACGTGGCGATGGTGCTCGGGCCTGGCAATCCCCCGACGCTTGCCGTACTGGCGTGGCAGTGGCTCAGTCAGGGCGATGCGCAGCAGCAGACAAAGGGAACGCTGCTGTGCCTGCTTCTCCTTCTGCTGCTGGCCGCGCTTTCTGCACTGGGTTACGGCGCATGGAGACTCTGGCGTCGCACGCTGCCGGATCTGAGCGGACGCCGTCGAATGTCGCTTATCGCGCCACCAGCGCGTCTGCTCAGCGGATTTCTGCCCGCCTGCGGGGTGCTTTGCGCGGTCGTGCTGCTCATGCTGGCGCAGCGGGACGATATCGGTGCGGTTGGCGCCAGCCTCTCCTTTGGCCTGCTCGCCAGCCTGATTTCGCTGGGGGTAATTGTTCTCTGGCTTGAGTGGGGACCGCAGCGAGGCACACAGTGGGTGTGGTTGCCGCTGGCGCTGCCGGCGCTGCCCCTCGTTACTGGGCAATACGTTATCGCGTTGCGACTGGGTATCGACGGGCACTATGCCGCCGTGCTGTGGAGCCATCTGCTGTGGGTTTTACCGTGGATGTTGTTGGTCCTCCAGCCGGCCTGGCAGAGGATCGATCCCCGTCTGATCCTTACCGCCAGAACGCTCGGCTGGCGGCGGGGAAAAATCTTCTGCTGGCTGAAATGCCCCTTGCTGGTACGCCCGGCGCTGCTGGCTTTCGCGACCGGGTTTTCCGTCAGCATGGCGCAATACATGCCAACCCTCTGGCTGGGCGCAGGCCGTTTTGCGACGCTGACCACTGAAACCGTGGCGCTCAGCAGTGGAGGCAGCATTCCGCTTCTGGCTAACCGGGCGCTGGAGTTGCTGTTGGTCACGGGGAGCGTGTTTGCCCTCGCCGCCCTGCTATCCCGGCTCGCAAGCCGTTACCGACGAGGATTACGTTAATGCTGCAGGTCAGCAATCTCACCATTGAACCGCTTTTCCGCGAGGTCAATTTTTGTGTGCCACGCGGCGAAATAGTCACGCTGATGGGCCCTTCCGGCAGCGGAAAATCAACCCTTTTTGCCTGGATGGTGGGCGCACTGTCAGACGACTTTCAGGCTCAGGGCGAACTGTGGCTTGATGAACGTCGCTGCGACGGACTGCCCGTGGAGGCCCGCGGGTTGGGGATCCTCTTTCAGGATGCCCTGCTGTTTGACCATTTCAGCGTCGGACAAAATTTGCTGCTGGCATTACCTGAACGGATTGTCGGACGAGCGCGGCGGGAAGCGGTCGAGCAGGCGCTCGGTTCTGCCGGGCTTGCCGGGCATTACGCCAGCGATCCGGCGACCCTTTCCGGCGGTGAACGTGCCCGGGTCAGTCTGCTGCGTGCCCTGCTTGCAGAGCCGCAGGCGTTACTGCTGGATGAACCGTTCAGCCGTCTCGATAATGCGTTACGCGCCTCGTTTCGGGCATGGGTATTTGACACTACCCGCGCACGCAATATTCCGGTGGTTCTGGTCACGCATGACGACGAAGACGTGCCCCCGGGCGGCGAAGTGATTGAGATTTCTCGCTGGCAATAATGTGCTAACGCAATGTTTTACCTTTCAGGAGAGACGACAATGCCCCCCTCTTTTACTGACGTCAGGTTATTCGATGAAACGTGTTTCTCAACTGACTGCGCTGGCCATGCTGTGCGGCCTCGCTTCATTTTCCTCTCTGGCTGCTGATATGCCGCACGCCATGACGCTGTCTCAACTTCAGGCACAACACGGTGCGGTGATCGACACCCGCGCCAGCGCGTTTTACAACGGCTGGCCGCAAACGCTGAGCGCGCCCTCCGGGCATGAGCCCGCCGCACTTAACCTTTCCGCCTCCTGGCTTGGCGCGATGAGCGATGACCAGATTGCCGTCTGGGCCAGACAGCACCAGCTTACGCCGGCCATGACGATCGCGCTCTACGGCCGCGACGCCGATAATCAGGCGGTCAAAGCGCGGCTGGAAAAAGCCGGTTACCACCAGATTTCCGTGCTCAACGATGCCCTGCAGGTACCTGAGCGTCTGCAGCGTTTGCCGCACTTTGAACAACTCGTCTACCCGGAGTGGATCCACCAGCTTCAGCAGGGTAAACCCGTCACTGCCGCGCCGACGGGCGACTGGAAAGTCATTGAAGCCGCATGGGGCGCGCCGAAGTTTTATCTGCTGAACCATATTCCCGGTGCCGGCTACATTGATACCAACGAAGTGGAAAGCGAACCGCTGTGGAATAAAGTTTCTGACGACACGCTAAAAGCGATGCTGGCGAAGCACGGGATCCGTCACGATACGACCGTCATTCTGTATGGCCGTGACGTATATGCCGCCGCCCGCGTGGCGCAGATCATGCTGTATGCGGGCGTGAAGGACGTCCGCATTCTTGATGGCGGCTGGAAAGCCTGGTCTGACGCGGGTCTGCCGGTTGAACGGGGAATGCCCAAAGACGTGAAGCCCGCCCCCGATTTTGGTGCACCGATCCCCGGCCAGCCGCAGTTGATGGTGGATATGGCGCAAGCACGCGGGATGCTGCATCGCCAGGACGCGTCGCTGGTCAGCATTCGTTCCTGGCCGGAGTTCATCGGCGAAACCAGCGGCTACAGCTACATTAAGCCAAAAGGTGAGATTGCCGGTGCCCGCTGGGGGCATGCCGGTAGCGACGCCACCCATATGGAAGATTTCCATAATCCGGATGGCACCATGCGCAGCGCTGACGACATCGCCGCCATGTGGAAAACCTGGAACATCCTGCCGGAACAGCACGTCGCGTTTTACTGCGGCACCGGCTGGCGTGCGTCCGAGACGTTTATGTACGCACGGGCGATGGGCTGGAAAAATGTCGCCGTCTATGACGGCGGCTGGTACGAGTGGAGCAGTCATCCACAGAACCCCGTCTCCAGCGGAAAACGTGGGCCAGAAAGTTCACGCTAACGGGTAAGTGACTTCAGCGTCACATACCCGCTCCAGATGCGCGTTGTGGTGGTCAGCCAGCACAACGCGCCAAATATCCACGCCAGCACGCTGAAGTGCGCTGGAAAGAGGCAGCACAGCACAAACAGCGCGATCGTCTCCGTCCCCTCCGTTAACCCACCAATATAGTAAAACGACTTATGCGCGTAGCCGGGGTTGTCGATGTTGTGTTTCGCTGCCAGCGCGGCAAATGCCAGAAAACTGCTCCCGGTACCGATAAAGGCAAACAACAGCCAGCCAGCGGCAAGCGCATTCTCTGCGGGGGCCGCCAGCGCGAATCCGAAGGGAACCAGCGCGTAAAACAGAAAATCGAGGGCGATATCAAGAAATCCTCCCGCATCCGTCAGCCCGCGCCGGCGCGCCAGCGCACCGTCCAGACCATCCAGCAGGCGATTCAGCACGATGGCGACGAGCGCCGCCGGATACCAGCCGAGGGCCAGAAACGGTAAGGCCAGAACGCCTATGGCAAACCCGGTCAGGGTTAATCCGTCAGGCGTGATCCCCGGCTTATCCAGTACTGACACCAGTCGGTTGAGCGTGGGTTTAATCCGCGGGTGCAGATGACGATCAAGCATGGGGATCCTCTTTAAACGTGGCACATAACCCCTGCGCCGGGATGTCCAGCGCGGCATTAAAGCGTGCAGAGAGATTCTGAAACGCAATCAGCGCCGTCATTTCGGCGATCGCGTCCTCGCTGAAATGGCGTTTGATCTCACTTTTGATTTCGTCATTCACACGGGGCGGCGTCGCGGTGACAGCCTCGGCAAAGGCCAGCGCTGCACGCTCCTCTTCGCTAAAAAGAGCGGAATCACGCCACGCGTTGACGGCCTGAACCTTATCCAATGCGCCCGAGCGCTCCGCCAGGCGCAAACTGTTGGCATCAATACAAAAAGCGCAGTGACAAAGCTGCGATACCCGGGTCATTAACAGCGAACGGAGCACCGGCGACAGGCGCGCGTGACGACGTTCGAGAAAACCGACGAACAATGCCACCAGCCAGAAAAGACGTGGCATCCTTCCCCACCAGCGTGTGGGGTTAAGCACGGCACCAAAGTGTTTTTTCTGCATGGCGGCAATCGGTTTTATGCTGACCGGAAGGGTGGCGATGGGATCTACCCAGGTGGACGTCTCTTTCACCTGATTCTCCTGATGGCTGGACTCTTAGAAAGGGCACGATAATATGGTGTTTTTCGCTAACTAGTATTGACGACCATGCTAAAAACAGTCGATGTCGTTGCGGCAATCATCGAAAAAGACAACAAAATTTTACTGGCCCAGCGCCCGGCTCATGCCGACCAGCCGGGCATGTGGGAATTCGCAGGCGGAAAAGTAGAAGCCGGTGAGACGCAGCCCGAGGCGCTTGTCCGCGAGTTGCACGAAGAGCTCGGCATCCACGCGCAGCCAGGTGAGTATGTGGCAAGCCATCAGCGTGAGGTGTCACAGCGGTTAATCAACCTTCACGCCTGGCACGTTCCGGCGTTCAGCGGCGCGCTGACGGCGCATTACCACAGTGCACTGGTGTGGTGTACGCCCGAAGACGCATTTGGTTTCAACTTAGCGCCTGCGGACATCCCGCTGCTGGAGGCGTTTATTGTTTTACGCGACGCCAGACCAGCGGATTCGTGCTAATGGTGCGTTCATCACGCTGGCACTGCAACAGAATGCCGTCCGCTTTTACCACCGCCCCTTCCGAATAGTTCTGATCCTGATAGATGCAGCACTGGTTACACGGCTGCGCTCGCTGGCCGCTGGAGCTGAACACCTCCGGCGGCACATTCACGTCCACATCCGGGCGAATGCGGTCTGCCTGCGCGCCTGCGGTAAACATCAAACATAACGCGGCTATCACGTAACGGTTCATAGACTTATCTTCCTGTTGTGCCCTGATAAAGACTATAACGGTAAACCGGCGCAGAACCTTTAATTTATCTCGCCATCGCTTTTGGTTATGACGCAGCCCCGCTGATTAATTTCCCTTTCGGCATGCATTTCTGCTTGCTTCACAAAGCGGTACGGATGGTATAGTCAAAAAAACAACACAATTCGTATAAGCAATATACATAAAATAATATAAGGGGTTCTTATATCTATGGATCAGACACGCTCTCTGGAAGCTTTCCTCTCTTATGTTCAACAGCGCGACCCGCATCAAAGTGAGTTTGCGCAGGCCGTACGTGAAGTCATGACCACGTTGTGGCCGTTCCTTGAAGAAAACCCGCGTTATCGCCAGATGTCACTGCTTGAGCGCCTCGTGGAGCCGGAGCGCGTGATCCAGTTTCGCGTGACCTGGGTAGATGACCGTAATCAGGTCCAGGTTAACCGCGCGTGGCGCGTGCAGTTTAATTCCGCCATCGGCCCGTTTAAGGGCGGGATGCGTTTCCATCCTTCCGTGAATCTGTCGATTTTAAAATTCCTCGGCTTTGAGCAGACGTTTAAAAACGCCCTTACGACCCTGCCAATGGGCGGCGGGAAAGGCGGCAGTGATTTCGATCCGAAAGGCAAAAGCGAAGGCGAAGTGATGCGTTTCTGTCAGGCGCTGATGACCGAACTCTATCGTCATCTTGGTCCCGATACTGACGTTCCGGCGGGCGATATCGGCGTCGGTGCGCGTGAAGTGGGCTTTATGGCCGGCATGATGAAAAAGCTTTCGAATAATAGCGCCTGTGTCTTTACGGGCAAAGGGCTCTCCTTTGGCGGCAGCCTGATCCGTCCGGAAGCCACCGGCTACGGGCTGGTCTATTTTACCGAGGCGATGCTAAAGCGCCACGGCTTAGGGTTTGAAGGTATGCGCGTGGCGGTGTCCGGCTCCGGTAACGTGGCCCAGTACGCCATTGAGAAAGCAATGCAGTTTGGTGCCCGCGTGGTTACCGCGTCAGATTCACGCGGTACCGTGGTGGATGAAGCCGGTTTTACGGCCGAGAAGCTGGCTCGCCTGTGCGACATTAAAGCCAGCCGCGACGGCCGTCTGGCGGATTATGCCCGTGAATTTGGTCTGACCTGGCTCGAAGGCAAACAGCCGTGGGGCGTGCCGGTCGATATCGCCCTGCCATGTGCGACCCAGAACGAACTGGATACCGAGGCCGCACGCACCCTGATTACCAACGGCGTGAAGGCCGTGGCCGAAGGGGCGAATATGCCAACCACCATCGAAGCGACCGATCTGTTCCTTGAGGCCGGCGTGCTGTTTGCGCCGGGCAAAGCCGCGAACGCCGGCGGCGTGGCGACCTCTGGCCTGGAGATGGCGCAAAACGCCGCGCGCCTCGGCTGGAAGGCAGAGAAAGTGGATGCGCGTCTGCACCACATTATGCTGGATATTCACCACGCCTGCGTCGAGTACGGCGGTGAGGCATCGCAAACCAACTACGTGCGTGGCGCAAATATCGCCGGGTTCGTGAAGGTCGCGGATGCGATGATTGGGCAAGGGGTTATCTAAGCACGCTGTCGCCCTTTCCCGTCGGGAGAGGGCGACAACCGAAAGCACATCAGGCTGCGCTTTTTTTCTTTTTGAACGGTTTCTTCGGCGCACCACCCGGTGCAACCATCCCCCGGAACTGCTTCACCGGCGTATTACGCGCCTGGTTAATCAGCTCGTATAAGGTCCCCACCAGCGGCTGCATAAAGTCCTGATAGCGACACTGCTTTTCACTGATTTGCGTCAGCACAGATTCCCAGTGTGCCGTCATGTCCGGTCTTGCGGCCAGCTCAGGCAGCGAGTGGATCAATGCGCGCCCCGGTTCAGTCGAGTGGATATAGCGCCCTTTTTTCTCCAGAAAACCGCGCTTAAACAGCAGCTCGATAATGCCCGCACGGGTCGCTTCCGTGCCCAGTCCGTCGGTAGCACGCAAGATCTTCTTCAGATCCTTATCCTGAACAAAACGGGCGATCCCGGTCATTGCCGAGAGCAGTGTCGCATCGGTGAAGTGACGCGGCGGTTGGGTCTGGCGTTCAACCACTTCGCCTTTCTCACACAGCAGTTCGTCATCTTTGGCAACCACCGGCAGCGGCGTGCCGTCATTCTCTTCGTCACGCTCTTTGTTGCCAAGCAGCGTGCGCCAGCCAGCCTCCGCCAGGAAACGCGCCTTGGCGATAAATTTCCCTTTGGCAATTTCCAGCTCAATCACGCATTTGCGGAACATGGCGTCCGGGCAGAACTGCATCAGATACTGACGAGCCACCAGGTTATACACCTTCGCTTCGTTTTCCGTGAGGTTAACGTTGCTGGCGCGCGCCGTCGGGATAATCGCATGGTGGGCATCCACCTTTTTATCATCCCAGCAGCGGTTATGAATGTCCGGATTCACAACCGGTTGTGGCAGCAGATCCGGCGCGTGAACGGCAATGGCGTTCATCACCGAGTGACGCCCGGCAAAGTGCTCTTCCGGCAGATACCGGCTGTCAGAACGCGGATAGGTAATGAGTTTGTGGGTTTCGTAGAGCTTCTGGCAGATATCAAGGACGTTCTGCGCGCTCAGACCGAAGCGTTTCGCCGCTTCAATCTGCAGCGCGGAAAGCGAGAACGGCAGCGGCGCGGGTTCTGATTCCCGTTTATCGTTATAGCTGGTGACAATAGCAGGCTGACCGGTAATCCGGTTGACCACGTGCTCCGCCAGCGGACGGTGCAGCAACCGCCCCTCTTCATCCTGATACGATTCGCAGGCATCGCTTGGCTGCCAGACGGCGGTAAAGCGCTCGTCTTTTGGCGTGACGATATGCGCTTTAACCTCAAAGAAATCTTTGGCGACGAAATTCTCAATCTCTTCGTCACGACGCACCACCAGCCCCAGCACCGGAGTTTGCACACGCCCGACGGAGAGGACGCCCTGATAACCGGCATTACGCCCCAGGATGGTGTAGGCGCGGGTCATGTTGATCCCGTAAAGCCAGTCCGCTCGAGCGCGGGCCAGCGCGGAAACGCACAGCGGAATAAACTCGCTGTTCGCGCGCAGACGTGAAATGGCCCGCTCCACGGCCTGCGGATTGAGGTCGTTAATCAGGCAGCGCTGGACCTGCTGGCGTTTTTCCGGCGCCAGCTCCAGATAGTCCAGCACCTCATCCACCAGCAGTTGCCCTTCCCTGTCCGGGTCACCCGCGTGGATGACTTCCGTCGCGTCATGCAAAAAACGTTTAATCACGTTGAGCTGTTTGGTGACGGAAGGCCGTGGCTGCAGGCGCCAGTTTTCAGGGACGATGGGCAGGTCATTGAGGTTCCAGCGGGCATAGCGGCTGTCGTAGACATCCGGCTGCGCCTGCTCAAGCAGGTGACCGATACACCAGGTGACCACCTGCCCGTTACCGCATTCGATAAAGCCGTCGCCCTTGCGATGCGGCTTCGGCAGCACATCGGCAATGGCACGGGCCAGGCTCGGCTTTTCGGCAATAAACAACCGCATTGAATTAACGGATCTCAATCATCGGTCGGCCACCGCGCGCGGTCACCAGTTCACCGATCGCCGTCAGGGTAATACCAAACTCTGCGGCCGTCGCCTGGACGTCGGCTTCAGCGTCTGGCGTGACCGCCAGCAGCAAACCACCGGACGTTTGTGGATCGCACAGCAGATTGCGCCACGCTTCAGGCATTTCGCCCATCAGATGACCATAGCTGGCAAAGTTACGCTGGGTACCGCCCGGAACGGCGCCCGCTGCAATGTACTCCTCCACACCCGGCAGCTTCGGCACGTCCTGATACCAGACCTGCGCCTGTACGCCCGCGCCCTGACACACTTCGGAGAGGTGTCCGAGAAGGCCAAAACCGGTCACGTCGGTCATGGCTTTCACGCCATCGATATTCGCAAAGGCCGCACCCGCGAGGTTCATCTGGCACATGACCTCGGTTGCCAGCCCCTGGTGTTCCGACTTCAGCAGCGATTTTTTCTCCGCAGTAGTGAGGACACCAATGCCCAGCGGTTTGGTGAGGAACAGCTTGCAGCCCGCCTGCGCGGTGCTGTTGCGTTTCACGCGCTCGGTGGGCACCACGCCCGTGACCGCGAGACCGAAGATCGGCTCCGGCGCATCGATAGAATGACCACCGGCCAGCGCGATCCCCGCCTGCTGGCAGGCAAAACGTCCCCCTTCGATCACCTCACGGGCAATTTCAGGAGCAAGGGTGTTAATCGGCCAGCCCAGAATGGCAATCGCCATAATCGGTTTGCCCCCCATGGCGAAAATATCGCTGATGGCGTTGGTGGCCGCAATACGCCCGAAATCGAACGGGTTGTCGACAATCGGCATAAAGAAGTCGGTGGTACTGATAATGCTGGTGCCGTTACCCAGGTCATAAACTGCCGCATCGTCACGCGTTTCGTTACCGACAAGCAGGTTCGGGTCGACAAACTTCGCCTGTTCACTGTGGAGAATGGTCTCCAGCACTTTCGGGGAAATTTTACAACCGCAACCGGCTCCGTGGCTGTATTGCGTTAAACGAATGGTTTGCTCGCTCATGGACGTCTCCTGTCATCTCAATCGCGCTATGGTAGCGCTCATTCCATAAAGAGGTAAGTATGACTGTCTGAATTCTGCGGCAGATGCTCAGAATCCAGACAGTTTAGCGCGCGTTATCAGAAACGGCTGACGAAAGGCGTGGTGTCCGGCACATTAATGGTGGCGGAGGCTTTAAGCTGAGGCGTGCCGAGATAGAGGAAGCCGACAATTTTATCATGTTCGCCACAGGCGAATCCGTCGCGAACCGGCTGGCTGTTGGTCAGCGGCCCTGTGCGCCAGATACCGTTAAACCCTTGCGCCACGGCGGCCATTTGCATTGCCATGACGGCACAGCCTGCAGACATCTCCTGCTCCCAGACCGGCACTTTGTGGTCGGCCTGACATTTCGCCACGACAGCGATGATCATCGGCGCACGGAATGGCGCACTGCGGGCTTTCTCAATACCCTTCTCATCCTGACCTGCGGCAACCGCCCCCTGCTCCAGTATCTGACTGAAACGATCGCGGCCTTCACCTTCAATCACAAAGAAGTGCCATGGCTGCAGCGTACCATGATCCGGTGCACGCAGGCCGGCACGCAGAATATTCTCCAGTTGCTCCCCTGCCGGCGCCGGCTCGGTGAGACGTGAAGCGCTACGGCGGTTAACAAGCAGTTCAAGTGCGTCCATTGGTTAACTCCTTTCTTGAAATTTACTCACAAAATTAACACGGCGGCAGATTTTGTTACAGCGTAGCAGGCGATTCCTGCTGACAAGTGACGGTTGGGTCATTACGATAACCGCACATTGCCGTCCCGTGGCGACGGAAACAGTCATTTTCTGGTTAGGGAGAATACATGCGAACCCTTTGGCGAATCATTGCCGGTTTCTTTAAATGGACGTGGCGACTGCTCAACTTCGTCCGCAACCTGGTGATGAATATCTTCTTCATCCTCCTGGTTCTGGTTTGCGCAGGCGTCTGGATGCATATCAGCAACGCAAATCAGGCGCAGCATTCGACTCGCGGGGCGCTGTTACTTGATATCACGGGCGTCATCGTCGATAAGCCGTCCACCAGCAATCGTCTGGGCGTTATTGGCCGTCAGCTGTTTGGCGCGACATCAGACCGTCTTCAGGAAAACTCCCTGTTCGATATCGTCGATACCATTCGTCAGGCAAAAGACGACCGCAACATTACCGGCATCGTGCTGGATCTGAAAGATTTTGCCGGCGGCGACCAGCCTTCGATGCAATACATTGGTAAAGCGCTGCGCGAATTCCGTGACAGCGGCAAGCCGGTGATTGCGGTCGGGGACAGCTACAGCCAGGGGCAGTATTATCTGGCCAGCTTCGCCAACAAAATCTGGCTCTCCCCGCAGGGTACGGTCGATCTGCATGGCTTTGCCACTAACGGTCTGTATTACAAATCGCTGCTCGACAAACTGAAAGTCACCACCCACGTCTTCCGCGTCGGAACCTATAAATCCGCCGTGGAGCCGTTTATTCGTGATGATATGTCCCCTGCGGCCCGTGAAGCGGACAGCCGCTGGATTGGTGAGCTGTGGCAGAACTATCTGAGCACCGTGGCCGCTAACCGCCAGATAACCGCTGAACAGGTGTTCCCTGGCGCGCAGGGCGTGCTGGAGGGCCTGCGCAAGGTTGATGGTGATACCGCAAAATATGCGCTGGATAACAAACTGGTCGATGCGCTGGGCACCAGCGCGGATATCGAAAAATCACTGAGCAAACAGTTTGGCTGGAGCAAAGAGGATAAAAACTTCAGCGCTATCAGCATGTACGATTATGCGACCAAAAAGCCGGATGACAGCGGTGACAGCGTCGCGGTGGTCTTTGCTAATGGTGCCATCATGGACGGCGAGGAAACGCCGGGTAACGTGGGCGGCGATACCACCGCATCGCAAATCCGTGATGCTCGCCTTGATCCGAAAGTGAAGGCGATCGTACTGCGCGTAAACAGCCCTGGCGGCAGCGTCAGCGCTTCTGAAGTGATCCGCGCTGAACTTGCCGCGGCACGTGCAGCCGGCAAGCCGGTAGTGGTGTCGATGGGTGGAATGGCGGCCTCGGGCGGTTACTGGATTTCAACCCCGGCTAACTACATCGTCGCCAACCCGAGCACGCTGACCGGCTCGATTGGCATCTTTGGGGTGATTAACACCGTGGAAAACAGCCTGGATTATCTGGGCGTCCATACCGATGGCGTTGCCACTTCACCGCTGGCGGATGTGTCGGTCACCAAATCGCTGCCACCTGAAGTCTCTGAGATGATGCAGCTCAGTATCGAGAACGGCTACAAGCGCTTTATTACGCTGGTGGCAGAGTCCCGTAAAAAGACACCGCAACAGATCGACGACATTGCGCAGGGCCACGTCTGGACTGGTCAGGATGCGAAGAATAATGGTCTGGTAGACAGCCTGGGCGACTTTGATGACGCGGTGAAGAAAGCCGCCGAACTGGCGAAGCTCAAGCAGTGGCACGTTGAGTATTACCAGGACGAGCCGTCGTTCTTTGACCTGGTGATGAACAGCATGTCCGGCTCCGTGCGTGCCATGCTGCCTGAGGCGCTGCAGGCGTATCTGCCTGCGCCTGTCGCGACGGCGGCTAAAGCGATGAAAGCGGAAAGCGACAAACTGGCGGCCTTTAACGATCCACAAAGCCGTTACGCGTTTTGTCTGACCTGTGCAAACATCCGTTAAACACCGTCCCCTCTTCCCGTGAAGAGGGGATTTTTTTCTTTTGAAGAACAAGAACTCACTACCATGCAGAAGAAATCGATTTATGTAGCCTACACTGGCGGTACCATCGGTATGCAGCGCTCTGAAAATGGCTATATCCCGGTCTCCGGCCACCTTCAGCGCCAGCTCGCGCTGATGCCTGAATTCCACCGTCCGGAAATGCCTGACTTCACCATCCACGAATACGAGCCGCTGATGGACTCCTCCGATATGACGCCAGAAGACTGGCAGCATATCGCGGACGACATTAAAGCCCATTACGACCAGTACGACGGCTTTGTGATCCTGCATGGTACCGACACGATGGCGTTTACCGCCTCGGCACTCTCCTTCATGCTGGAGAATCTGGGCAAACCCGTCATCGTCACCGGCTCGCAAATTCCACTGGCGGAGCTGCGTTCTGACGGGCAGATCAACCTGCTCAATTCCCTGTATGTGGCAGCGAATTACCCGATTAACGAAGTGTCGCTGTTCTTCAACAACCGACTGTATCGCGGCAACCGGACCACGAAGGCGCACGCCGATGGCTTTGACGCTTTCGCCTCACCGAACCTGCAGCCGCTACTGGAGGCGGGCATCCATATTCGTCGTCTTGGCACCCCGCCTGCGCCGAGCACGGCGGGCGAACTGATTGTTCATCCGATCACGCCGCAACCGATTGGCGTGGTAACGATTTACCCGGGTATCTCTGCAGATGTGGTGCGTAACTTCCTGCGCCAGCCGGTGAAAGCGCTGATCCTGCGCTCTTACGGCGTGGGCAATGCCCCGCAGAACGGCGAGTTCCTGAAAGAGCTGCAGGAAGCGAGCGAGCGCGGGATCGTGGTGGTTAACCTGACGCAATGCATGTCCGGTAAAGTCAACATGGGCGGTTACGCCACCGGTAACGCCCTCGCGCATGCAGGCGTTATCAGCGGATTCGATATGACCGTTGAAGCCACGCTGACTAAACTTCACTATTTACTGAGTCAGGATCTGGACATTCAGTCCATCCGCAGCGCGATGATGCAAAACCTGCGCGGCGAACTGACGCCGGACGAATAAGGAGGCACCATGACGCAACGCGCCCTGTTACTGGTCGATTTGCAAAATGATTTCTGTGCGGGCGGCGCACTGGCCGTCGCTGAAGGTGACAGCACCGTAGACGTGGCGAATACGCTGATTGAGTGGTGCAAAACGCGGGGTGAGGCGGTTGTCGCAAGCCAGGACTGGCACCCGGCTGACCACGGCAGTTTTGCCAGCCAGCACGGCGTTGAGCCCTTCACGCAGGGTGAACTTGACGGCCTGGCACAAACCTTCTGGCCGGATCACTGCGTGCAACAGACGGAAGGTGCGCAGCTGCATCCGCTGCTGAATCAGAAGGCCATCGACGCGGTGTTTCATAAAGGGGAAAACCCGTCTATTGACAGCTACAGCGCCTTCTTTGATAACGGGCATCGCCAGAAAACGGCGCTGGACGGGTGGTTACGCCATCACGAAATCACCGAACTGATTGTGCTGGGTCTGGCGACGGATTACTGCGTGAAGTTCACCGTGCTGGACGCCCTCCAGCTAGGCTATACCGTCAGCGTCATCACCGACGGCTGTCGTGGGGTGAACATTCAGGCGCATGACAGCGCACAGGCGTTTATGGATATGGCCGCGGAAGGCGCCACCCTGTATACCCTGGAAGACTGGCTGGAAATGCACGCCTGACCTTCTCGCCGGGCAAGCCACAGTGCTGCCCGGCACGCCCCGTCTCATTCCCCATAAAGTGAACTCCCTCGCATCACCAGCGAAGCGGCAATGCTATTCTCTTCAGGCTGTTTTTTCGCCACGCCTTTTCCGTGGCGTGGTTATTTTTGTTAAGTCAAAGAGGAACTTGTATGAAACGTTTGCCTTTGCTGGCAGCATTACCCCTGCTTTGCGCGTCAGTTGCTTCCGCCACTCCCCTGATGTCTGTGGGATATTTTAATGGCGGTGGCGATGTCACCGCCGGTCCCGGTGGTGATATCAATACGCTCGACGTTCGTCAGATTACCCACCTGAACTACTCATTTGGTCTGGTCTATAACGTTGAGAAAGACGAAACCCATGCTGCGCTGAAAGATCCGGCGAAACTTCATCAGATCTGGCTGTCGCCAAAAGTCGCCGCCGATCTGGCGCTAATCCCGACGCTGCGTAAGCAAAATCCAAACCTGAAAGTGCTGCTCTCCGTTGGCGGATGGGGTGCGCGTGGCTTCTCCGGCGCAGCCGCGACCCAAGAGAGCCGTGCGGTGTTTATCCGCTCGGCTCAGGAGATTGTCGAAAAATATGCACTCGACGGCATCGATCTTGACTGGGAATACCCGGTAAATGGCGCATGGGGACTGGTGGCCAGCACGCCAGCCGATCGCGATAACTTCACCGCACTGCTGAAAGAATTGCGCGCCGCCTTCGGGCATAAAAAGCTGGTCACCATCGCGGTGGGGGCAAATGCAGAAAGTCCGAAAAGCTGGGTGGATGTTAAAGCCATTGCCCCGCTGCTCGACTACATCAACCTGATGACCTACGACATGGCGTATGGCACGCAGTATTTCAACGCCAATCTGTATGACTCCAGCGACTGGCCAACGGTGGCCGCCGCAGACAAATACAGCGTGGATTTTGTGGTGAACAACTATCTGGCGGCCGGGCTGAAGCCGCAGCAGATGAACCTCGGGATTGGTTTTTACGGCCGCGTGCCAAAACGCGCCGTGGAGCCCGGTATTGACTGGACAAAACCCGATGCGCAAAACCATCCGGTGACCCAGCCCTACTTTGGGCCTCAGGAAACCGGCTTGTTCGCGTCACTGGGTTACGACCTGACCAAAGATACGTATGTGAAGTACAACGATATTGTGAAAAAGCTCTTAAACGATCCGCAGAAGCGTTTTACCGAACACTGGGACGAACGGGCGCAAGTGCCGTGGCTTTCAGTGAATGCGGCGGACGGCAAGGCGCTGTTTGCCCTTTCCTATGAGAACCCGCGTTCCGTCGCCATCAAAGCGGATTACATCAAGGAGAAAGGTCTCGCCGGGGCGATGTTCTGGGAGTACGGCGCGGATGACAATAACCAGTTAGCGAAACAGCTGGCGGAGTCGCTGGGAATTAAACCCAAAGAGTAAGATAAGCACGCCCTCTCTCCAGAGAGAGGGCGCTGGCAGGACTGCCGCCCCACCGTTACTGCATCTTTATCGTCGCGATCGGCTTTGGCGTGATACCAAAGTCCTCTTTCAGCTCGCGCTTGCTCTTCATCACCATCTGGCCTTGAGTGTCGATAGTCATGTGTTGCGCGTCGGTATTGTTACGCGCCTGCCAGAGCATCACCAGTTGCAGACTGTTCTCTTTTTGCTCCGGCGTGAGCGCGACACCGTCCGGCCATTTGCCCAGTTCAACAGCAGTCACCAGGCGCTGATACACCTCCGGCGTCATACCGCTAATCATGTCATCAATATTCACGATCTCTCCCTTTCAAAGGAATAATTTGCTGAATCGTTTTTTCAACCTTTGATCTGGTCACCGTTTTCATCATCGGTGAAGCTCATCGACGCAGAATTCACACAGAAACGCTCACCCGTCGGTTGAGGGCCATCCGGGAAGACGTGTCCAAGGTGGGCGTCACAGGTTCCGCAACGAATTTCAGTTCGCACCATGCCGTGCGACGTGTCGCTCAGGTAGCGGATCGCATCGTCACTAACCGGCTCATAAAAGCTTGGCCAGCCACAGCCAGAATCGAACTTCGTTTGGGAATTGAACAACGGGGCGTCACATACCAGACAGTGGTAGACACCGTCGCGCTTGTTGTGCAGTAAACGGCCGGTAAAAGGCGGTTCGGTTCCGTGATTTTGCGTCACGTAAAACTGCATTTCGGTGAGGTTTTTTTTCAAATCGTCAGGGTTACGTTGGTTCGACATATGCTTACATCTCGCTGTAGAAACAGACATCTTTTAACCCGGATTCTAACAAAACATTAACACCCTTGCGTGCACTTTTGTTCTAAACTTATGTGTCGCGAAAAGGCGGTCAGGCAATTGTGATCATGTTCACATTTTTATCCTGCGAGGACTTTAAAATGCCGCGCGCAGCCCCCATGTGGTTGCTAGCTCAAAGGGAAAGTGAGGCGAGTCAGTCGCACAAACGTTAGTCACAGGATTGATTTGTCGCAATGATTGACACGATTCCGCTTGACGCTGCGTAAGGTTTTTGTAATTTTACAGGCAACCTTTTATTCACTAACAAATAGCTGGTGGAATATATGACTATCAAAGTAGGTATCAACGGTTTTGGCCGTATCGGCCGTATTGTTTTCCGTGCTGCTCAGAAACGTTCTGACATCGAAATCGTTGGTATCAACGATCTCCTGGACGCTGAATACATGGCGTACATGCTGAAGTACGACTCAACTCACGGTCGTTTCGACGGCACCGTTGAAGTGAAAGACGGCCACCTGGTTGTTAATGGCAAAACCATCCGCGTTACTGCTGAGAAAGACCCAGCTAACCTGAAATGGAACGAAATCGGTGTTGATGTTGTAGCTGAAGCTACCGGTATCTTCCTGACCGACGAAACTGCGCGTAAACACATCACCGCGGGTGCGAAAAAAGTTGTTCTGACCGGTCCTTCTAAAGACAACACCCCAATGTTCGTTCGTGGTGCAAACTTCGAAACTTACGCTGGCCAGGACATCGTTTCTAACGCATCCTGCACCACCAACTGCCTGGCACCGCTGGCTAAAGTAATCAACGACAACTTCGGCATCGTCGAAGGTCTGATGACTACCGTTCACGCGACCACCGCGACTCAGAAAACTGTTGACGGCCCGTCTCACAAAGACTGGCGTGGCGGCCGTGGCGCGGCTCAGAACATCATCCCATCCTCTACCGGTGCAGCTAAAGCTGTAGGTAAAGTACTGCCAGAACTGAATGGCAAACTGACTGGTATGGCGTTCCGCGTTCCAACTCCTAACGTATCCGTTGTTGACCTGACCGTTCGTCTGGAAAAAGCTGCTTCTTATGAAGAAATTAAGAAAGCAATCAAAGCTGCTTCCGAAGGCGCAATGAAAGGCGTTCTGGGCTACACCGAAGACGACGTTGTATCTACCGATTTCAACGGCGAAGTGTGCACTTCCGTGTTCGATGCTAAAGCAGGTATCGCACTGAACGACAACTTCGTGAAACTGGTTTCCTGGTACGACAACGAAACCGGCTACTCTAACAAAGTACTGGACCTGATCGCTCACATCTCCAAATAAGTTGAGATGAGTTCTTGATCCAAAAAGGCGACTTCGGTCGCCTTTTTTATTGTTTTTAGACAGAGGATTGCTTAATGATTAATAAAATTTTTGCACTTCCGGTAGTCGAACAACTTACCCCTGTGCTCTCCCGCCGACAGATTGATGGTGCGGATATCATCGTCGTTGACCACCCGCGCGTAAAAGCCTCCGTGGCGCTGAACGGCGCACACCTGCTCTCCTGGAAACCTGAAGGCGAAACGGAAGCACTGTGGCTGAGCGACGCGACCTCCTTTAAAAAAGGGGATGCGATTCGCGGCGGCGTGCCTATTTGCTGGCCATGGTTTGGTCCTTCCGCTGAGAAAGGCCTACCCTCTCACGGTTTTGCCCGTAACCAGCAGTGGACGCTGAAAGCGCACAATGAAGACGATAACGGTGCGGTACTGACCTTTGAGCTGCAGGCGAATGAGGAAACCCGTGCCCTGTGGCCGCACGATTTCACCCTGTACGCACGCTTCAAGCTGGGCAAAACCTGCGAAATCGAACTGGAAGCGCACGGTGAATTTGAAACCACCTCCGCCCTGCACACCTATTTCAACGTTGGTGACATCAGCGCCGTGAAGGTGAGCGGCCTTGGCGATACCTTTATCGACAAAGTGGATAACGCGAAAGAAGGAAAACTGAGCGACGGCATTCAGACGTTCCCGGACCGTACTGACCGCGTTTACCTGCATCCGGAAGCGTGCAACGTGATCCACGACAGCGCCCTGAACCGTGGTATCGAAGTGGTACACCACCATCACAGCAACGTGGTGGGCTGGAACCCAGGCCCGGCACTTTCTGTCAGTATGGCCGACGTGCCTGATGACGGTTACAAAACGTTCGTCTGTGTGGAAACGGCGTGCGTCACTGCGCCACAAAAAACCAGCGAAGAAAAACCGTCTCGCTTAGGGCAGACAATCAGTATTGTGAAGCGCTAATACGCTTCTGCCCCTCTTCCTGTAAAGGAGAGGGGCATGCGTCAGGATTAAACGACATCCAGCGGGAGTTTATGGGTGGGTGGCGGGAAAGCATTATCCAGTTTGTGACGTTCTTCCGCGGTGAGGGTTATCTCCAGCGCTCCAGCGTTGGCGTTAACATGCTCAATCGAGGCCGCTTTCGGTATGGCAATAACACCCTGATGGCGGATAACCCACGCCAGCAGAATTTGGGCGGCAGTGGCGCGGTGGTTATGCGCGATGGCATTCACGACCGGATGGTTTATCAGCCCCGAACGCAGGCGCCCGGCCTGAGCCAGCGGGCAGTAAGCCATCACCGGCATCGCCTGTTGCTGACACCAGGGAAGCAGATCAAATTCAATTCCCCGTGACGCCAGATGATAAAGCACCTGATTAGTGGCACAGGCGGAACCGCCCTCTTCACGCCACAGCGCCTGCATATCTTCATAATCCAGGTTTGAGACGCCCCAGCGGCCAATTTTTCCCTGCTGCTGGAGTCTTTCCATCAGCGTAATGGTTTCATCCAGGCCATAGTTACCGCGCCAGTGCAGAAGGTAGAGATCAATATGGTCTGTCCCGAGACGTCGCAGACTGGCATCACACGCCGCCTGGCCTTTCTGACCGCCAGCGTTCCACGGGTAGACTTTTGATACCAGAAAAACGTTGTCGCGCTGGCCCTTAATGGCCTCCCCGACCACCTCTTCCGCTCCGCCTTCGGCATACATTTCAGCGGTATCAATTAACGTTAACCCCAGATCAATGCCCGCCCGCAGTGCATTCACTTCGGATTTACGCTGGCTGGCTTTTTCTCCCATATACCAGGTACCCTGTCCAATAGCCGGAAGTGGACGCCCTGCGGAAAAGGTCACGGTTTTTACGCTCATATCATCCCCTCTTTTTCGTTGCACCACACCAATGCAAACGGGGCGCAAGCGCCCCGTTTTGATGCAATGATTGCACTGTTTTAATGCACAATCAGAACTTGTAGGACACACCGACTGAGAATATGCCCGCCCAGGACTTATCAACCATCGGGCTGTCCTTCACTTCATCGCTCAGACGCTCATAGCGCCCGGTACCGTAGACGTTCCAGTCACCGAGGAAGTTATAGCTTGCCGTCAGCTCAAGGTACGGATCCCAGCCGTCGTCCGCACTGTAGCTCTTCAGACCGCTACGACGGGATTCGTTCTTAGAAACACCATAGTAGTAGTCGTTGTAGTTCTCACTGTTATATTGCACACCGATACCCGGGGTTAGCGTTAACGCACCGTTGGTGTAGCGATAGAGCCAGGCCAGATCCCAGATAAAACCGTTGCTGTTATCCAGCGTATCCCCCGCAAGCGCGGTACGCAGGAAGCCATATTCGGTGTTATGCACATAAGAGAGTCCCGCCATCATGGTGCTCTTACGCTTGTCGAGCTGGCGAAGCGCATGGCTGTCGCTGTCACCCGGCTTGAAATGCGTCGGATCGTAGTAAGCCATGATGGAGAGCTTGTCGGCCGTATCATTCCAGAGGTAGTAGCCACCGCCCAGACCGCGGAACCAGAAGTTATCGCCTTCATAGGTGACAACCGGAACTGGATAAACATCACGATCATACTGTTTGTATGGGCTGTTAATCACGCCAACGCCCGCGCCAACAGTCCACTGACTTTCCGCCGCCTGTGCGGTGCTAACAGCGGTTGCGGCAAGTACGCCCAATGCCAGAAGTTTGAGTTTGGTCACAATCCATTCTTTCCTGTAGTCAAATAATCAGCGAGAGAAGTTTAACCGCCATTGTCGTACATCCCAAAATTTTTTGCCTGCTAATCAGTCTGATTAACCCGTTATTTTCAACTTTTCAGGTGACAGCCTGCTTTCATTTATATGACTACTGAATGAAAAACGTGCTTTTACCCTAAAACAGCAGGGGAAATTTTTGGATGAGTTATTGATATGTCATTGAAATTAGATTTTATCGGCATGCAAGTTTTGCAAATGCCATCTACGCTTTAAATTAAGAAGAGTTTTTTCTGAACACCCTGCGGTTCTTAGCGTCTGACCTGGCACACAGGTTGCTGCTCTGGCAGTGAGGTGCGAGAGATTCTCTTCCGGGAGCCTCCACTACTCATACGAACGGCTCTTATCCTGTGCTAAAAAACGAAAGGACGGCATGCCATGAATATATTCGATCACTATCGCCAGCGTTATGAAGCTGCCAAGGACGAAGAGTTCACACTGCAGGAGTTTCTTACCATTTGTCGGCAAGATCGCAGTGCCTATGCCAATGCGGCAGAACGGCTATTAATGGCTATTGGTGAGCCAAACATGGTTGATACTGCCCTGGAACCTCGGCTTTCCCGTCTCTTTTCGAATCGGGTGGTCGCCCGCTACCCGGCGTTTGAAGAGTTCTATGGTATGGAAGATGCCATCGAACAGATTGTCTCCTACCTGAAGCATGCCGCCCAGGGTCTGGAAGAGAAGAAACAGATCCTTTATTTACTCGGCCCTGTGGGTGGGGGTAAATCATCACTGGCTGAACGTCTGAAATCACTGATGCAGCGCGTCCCTATCTATGTGCTGAGCGCTAACGGTGAACGCAGCCCGGTGAATGACCATCCGCTGTGCCTGTTTAATCCGCAGGAAGATGCGCAAATTCTGGATAAAGAGTTTGGTATTCCGCGGCGCTATCTTGGCACCATCATGTCGCCTTGGGCGGCAAAACGCCTGCACGAGTTTGGTGGGGATATCACCAAATTCCGCGTCGTCAAGGTGTGGCCATCCATTCTGGAACAGATTGCTATCGCTAAAACTGAACCGGGTGATGAGAACAACCAGGATATCTCCGCCCTGGTGGGTAAAGTCGATATTCGTAAGCTGGAAAACTACGCGCAAAACGACCCGGATGCCTACGGTTACTCGGGTGCGCTGTGCCGCGCCAACCAGGGGATTATGGAGTTCGTCGAGATGTTTAAAGCACCGATTAAAGTGCTGCATCCGCTGCTGACGGCCACCCAGGAAGGCAACTACAATGGTACGGAAGGTATTTCCGCCCTGCCGTTTAACGGCATTATCCTCGCACACTCAAACGAATCTGAGTGGGTCTCCTTCCGTAATAACAAAAACAATGAGGCGTTCCTTGACCGTGTCTACATCGTCAAAGTGCCTTATTGCCTGCGGATCTCCGAAGAGATCAAAATTTACGAGAAACTGCTTAACCACAGTGAGCTGGTACACGCACCTTGCGCACCAGGCACCTTGGAAACGCTGTCGCGCTTCTCCATTCTCTCGCGCCTGAAAGAGCCGGAAAACTCCAGCATCTACTCGAAAATGCGCGTGTATGACGGGGAAAGCCTGAAAGATACCGACCCGAAAGCGAAGTCTTATCAGGAGTACCGCGACTACGCCGGTGTGGACGAAGGGATGAACGGTCTGTCCACGCGTTTCGCCTTTAAGATCCTCTCCCGCGTGTTTAACTTCGACCATGCGGAAGTGGCGGCGAACCCGGTTCATCTGTTCTACGTGCTGGAGCAGCAAATTGAACGCGAGCAGTTCCCGCAGGAACAGGCTGAACGCTACCTTGAGTTTCTGAAAGGCTACCTGATCCCGAAATATGCGGAGTTCATCGGCAAAGAGATCCAGACCGCCTACCTGGAGTCTTATTCAGAGTACGGGCAGAACATTTTTGACCGTTATGTCACCTATGCTGACTTCTGGATCCAGGATCAGGAGTACCGCGACCCGGATACCGGACAGCTGTTCGACCGGGAATCCCTGAACGCAGAGCTGGAAAAAATCGAGAAGCCGGCCGGGATCAGTAACCCGAAAGACTTCCGTAACGAGATTGTGAACTTCGTCCTGCGCGCCAGAGCGCATAACAACGGACGTAATCCGAACTGGACCAGCTACGAGAAACTGCGCACGGTAATCGAGAAGAAAATGTTCTCCAATACCGAAGAGCTGTTGCCGGTGATTTCGTTTAACACCAAAACGTCAACCGATGAGCAGAAAAAGCACGACGATTTTGTCGACCGTATGATGGAGAAAGGCTACACCCGCAAACAGGTTCGCCTGCTCTGCGAATGGTATCTGCGCGTACGTAAATCGTCTTAATACAAGTACAAGTGCCCGGTAGTGCATACGCCTGCCGGGCTACAAAAAAATGTCCGGCACGTCCGGACACTGCAAGTTGGCAAATGCAGTACGGGGGATATATGACCTGGTTTATTGACCGTCGTCTTAACGGCAAAAACAAGAGCACGGTAAATCGCCAGCGCTTCTTGCGCCGTTATAAAGCGCAAATTAAACAGTCGATCTCCGAGGCCATCAACAAACGCTCGGTGACCGACGTCGACAGCGGCGAATCTGTCTCCATCCCCACCGATGACATCAGCGAACCGATGTTTCATCAGGGACGTGGCGGCCTGCGCCATCGCGTACACCCAGGTAATGACCACTTCGTGCAGAACGACAGAATCGAGCGCCCGCAAGGCGGCGGGGGCGGTTCAGGAAGCGGTCAGGGACAGGCCAGCCAGGACGGTGAAGGACAGGATGAGTTTGTCTTCCAGATTTCAAAAGATGAGTATCTCGACCTGCTGTTTGAGGATCTGGCGCTGCCGAATCTGAAAAAGAACCAGCATCGTCAGCTTAACGAGTACAAAACCCATCGCGCGGGATATACCGCAAACGGCGTGCCCGCCAACATCAGCGTGGTCCGTTCGCTGCAGAACTCTCTGGCGCGACGCACGGCCATGACGGCAGGTAAACGGCGCGAACTCCGCGAGTTGGAAAACAGCCTGAAGGTGGTGGAAAATACTGAACCAGCGCAACTGCTGGAAGAGGAACGCCTGCGCAAAGAGATAGCCGAACTCCGGGCTAAAATAGACCGGGTACCGTTTATCGACACCTTCGACCTGCGCTACAAGAATTACGAAAAACGCCCCGAACCGTCGAGCCAGGCGGTCATGTTCTGTCTGATGGATGTCTCCGGTTCGATGGACCAGGCCACCAAGGATATGGCGAAGCGTTTTTATATCCTGCTCTATCTGTTCCTGAGCAGAACCTATAAGAACGTGGAAGTGGTCTATATTCGCCACCACACTCAGGCGAAAGAGGTGGATGAACATGAGTTCTTCTACTCGCAGGAGACCGGTGGCACCATCGTGTCGAGCGCTCTGAAACTGATGGATGAAGTGGTGAAAGAGCGTTACGACCCGGCGCAGTGGAACATCTATGCCGCGCAGGCATCAGATGGCGATAACTGGGCGGATGACTCCCCGCTGTGTCACGACATTCTGGCGAAGAAAATTCTGCCGGTGGTGCGTTACTACAGCTATATCGAAATTACCCGCCGTGCTCATCAGACGCTGTGGCGTGAGTATGAACATCTGCAATCGATGTTTGATAACTTTGCCATGCAGCATATCCGCGATCAGGATGATATCTATCCGGTGTTCAGGGAACTGTTCCATAAACAGTCAGCCAACAGCAATGCCTGACCCAACAGCCAGCGAATCCGCTGGCTGTTTTCTTTGCGTCCTGCCTATCCCAACGGCGAAATATTCTGTGCTAAGGTTAAACGCTGCGTATTGGTATTTAACAGGTAAATCGCTATGTCTGATGACGTTAAGGGAACAACAACCCACCAGCAACTCATTACGTTGTTAACCCAGCAGGGCGCGCGATTTCGCGTCATGGAGCATGACGCCGTGGGGAAATGTGAAGCGGTGAGTGAGATCCGCGGAACCGATCTGGGGCAAGGGGCAAAAGCACTGGTCTGTAAGGTGAAGGGAAACGGCGTAAAAAAACACGTTCTGGCGATCCTCGCCGCCGATCTGCAGGCCGATTTAAGCCAGCTTGCCAGCCATTTTGGGGGGATAAAAGCGTCTCTCGCAAGCCCTGCCGAAGTCGATACCCTGACCGCCTGCGTTTTTGGCGCCATTCCGCCTTTTAGCTTCCATCCCGATCTGGCACTGGTGGCCGACCCGCTCCTGTTCGAGCGTTTCGATGAAATCGCGTTTAACGCCGGTCTGCTGGAAAAATCCGTGATTATGGATACGCAAGATTATTTGCGTATCGCCCGTCCTGAGCTGGTGACGTTCCATAAAGCGTAATCGTGTAGGCTGGCATCCCGTCAGCCTTTTTTTTCCAGAAAAATAACTGACGCGACCAGGATAATGGCAACAGCGAAAAACGATGAAGAGATGATCAGCGTTTCGACAAACATGTGATCGTACATTTTTGCGACCCTTTTTCGATGCCTGCCCCTGTTTTATCCCCCGTAAATGACAGGGTTATGACAGCAGTAAAATCTTTTTAAAAACTGTCTTCAGCCGTGTTTCCGCGTAAAGTAAGCAGGCTTACTCTTTTGGCAAGGATTCCTTATGTTTGACCCGACTCTGCTCATTCTTCTGGCCCTCGCTGCGCTTGGCTTTGTCAGCCATAACACCACCGTCGCTATCTCAATTCTGGTGCTGATCATTGTGCGCGTGACCCCGTTAAACACCTTTTTCCCGTGGATAGAAAAACAAGGTCTCACCATCGGGATCATCATTCTGACCATTGGGGTGATGGCACCTATCGCCAGCGGTACGCTGCCTGCCTCGACGCTACTGCACTCGTTTGTAAACTGGAAATCGCTGATAGCGATAGCGGTAGGCGTTTTTGTCTCGTGGCTGGGCGGGCGTGGCGTTACGCTGATGAGCAGCCAGCCCTCGCTGGTAGCCGGTCTGCTGGTGGGAACCGTGCTCGGTGTGGCGCTCTTTCGTGGCGTTCCGGTGGGCCCGCTGATTGCGGCCGGGCTGGTCTCACTGTTTATCGGGAAGTCATAGTCAGGCTGGCAATATAGCGCGCTGGCGTCTGCCCCAGCCCCTTCTTAAACATCGTGATAAACGCGGTGGTGGAGTCGTACCCCAGCGACTGTGCCACCTGCTGTACCGACTTCCCCCCAATCAACAGCTGTAACGCCACAATAAGCTGCAGCTGATGCCGCCAGCGGCGAAAGCTCAGGCCCGTCTCTTTTACCACCAGGCGCGCCAGATTGCGCTCACTCATGGCGAAGTGGCTCGCCCATTGCGCCAGCGTCTGCCAGGCAGCAGGCTCTTCCGCCATCTTCTCGCTCATCAGCCGGATTTTTGGATGAGGCGAAACGGGCAGTTGCAAATGTTCCTGACGCTGCAGCGGTAGCTCGTCAAAAAGAACATCCACCAGACGCGATGTGGCAGCAAGCGAAAGCGCTTCACGTGATTTTTCCGCCAGCGATAAGATCAGTTCCCGCACCAGAGGGGAGATCTTCAGGGTGCAGCAGCGATCGGGCAAACTTACCGCTCCGGGTTCAATAAACAAAAAGCAAAGCTGGGCACCCGGCGTGGCCTTATTGCTGTGCGGCATCTGGCCAGGGATCCACACGGCATATTGGGGCGGTACCATCAGCATGGCGTTTTCCACTTCGCAGGTAATGGCTCCCCCCAGCGCCAGAATCAGCTGTCCCTTACGATGTTGGTGTCGCGGAATGTATTGTTCCTCCGCCACCACGCGGATGCGAAACGCGACAGCCGCATCATGCTGGCTATCGGGATCGTAGCCGTCCAGTCCGAGACCAATCATCAGGTTGTCCGATATTAGCGATAAACTGTCATTTTAGCCTGATTTCAACCGTGGAGAAAATCGGTATTGTGTGCGCTCGCTTGAACGTATGAGAACACAATGACTACTGCAATTCGGGTTTCAGGAAAACAGGGCGCGCTGCTGATCGCAGGTATCCTGATGATTGCCACTACGCTTCGCGTCACCTTTACCGGAGCAGCACCGCTGCTCGATACCATTCGTCTCGATTATGGCTTGAGTACAGCGCAAACCGGTCTGCTGACCACCCTGCCTCTGCTGGCTTTCGCCCTTATCTCCCCGCTCGCCGCAGGTTTTGCCCGGCGTATCGGCATGGAGCGCAGCCTGTTTATCGCCCTGCTGCTGATTTGCGTCGGCATTGCTGTGCGCTCCCTGCCTTCCGCCCCCCTACTTTTCATCGGTACGGCGGTGATTGGCTGCGGTATCGCGCTGGGCAATGTGCTGTTGCCTGGGTTAATTAAACGTAACTTCCCGGGACAGGTTGCCAGACTCACCGGCGCGTATTCCCTGACGATGGGGATCTCCGCGGCGTTAGGTTCCGCACTGATTGTTCCGCTGGCGCAGGGGGAAGCCGGCTGGCATGGCGCCCTGCTAGTGCTGATGGCCTTTCCGCTGGCGGCGTTACTGCTCTGGCTGCCACAGTGGCGTCAGAAACACGTTGCGACGGTGACCGGTGCAGGCGCGTTACATAACCGCGCCATCTGGCGCTCTGCCCTCGCCTGGCAGGTCACCCTTTTTCTGGGGATTAACTCGCTGATTTACTATGTCATCATCGGCTGGCTACCGGCGATCCTGCTCAGCCACGGGTATAGCGAAGCCCAGGCGGGTTCTGTGCACGGACTCTTACAGCTGGCCACCGCCGTGCCGGGTCTCGCTGTCCCGCTAATCCTCCATCGTCTGAAGGATCAGCGAGCAATCGCCGGCGTCGTGGCGCTGTTGTGCGCGATAAGCGCAGCAGGATTGTGGTTTGCGCCGGGAATGGCGGTCATGTGGACGCTGGTGTTTGGTTTTGGTACCGGGGCAACGATGATCCTTGGCCTGACCTTCATCGGGCTGCGCGCCAGCTCTGCGCATCAGGCCGCGGCCTTGTCCGGCATGGCACAGTCGGTTGGCTATCTGCTGGCCGCCTGTGGCCCGCCGTTGATGGGCAAAATTCACGATGCTGCCGGTGACTGGCGGTATCCGCTTCTGGCCTGTGCACTGGCCGCCGTGATCATGGCCATTTGCGGTATGCTTGCCGGGCGTGACCGGGAGGTCACGCCCCGTTAGTAGAATGGCAGACCACCAGGTCTGCCTTTTTTATCCGCGCGCCGCGCGCAGCATTGCCTGTACCAGCACCACCGGTCGACCTTCCAGCGCGGCACGTTCATGCTGGAATAAAGTGATCACGAAGAACGGATGGGTCAGTAGCTCCGCGGCGCGAATTTCACCCTGCTCGTCCCAGCCGGTGACGCGCATTTCGCCGCTCTCCAGCTCCCGTGCAAATTCCGGCGACACACCGTAATTGCAGTGATATCCCTCCACGATTTCCGGTTTGCCATAGGCTTTGGCGATGAGCGTATTGTTGCGCAGCTCAATTGCATCGGTTTTTTCCACCAGCGAGCAGGTTAATGGCGCAATCACCATTGTGCCTTCGGTATCCGTTTCGGCGTGAGCCGCATCGTGCCAGCCCAGCACATTACGGGCGTACTCAATCAGCGCATGCTGGAACCCGCCGCAGGTGCCGAGGAAGGGAATGCTGTTTTCGCGTGCGTAGCGTGCAGCGATAAAGGCCGCCGCCGTGTTTTTGTACGGGCTTGCGGGAACCAGCCAGATAGCGTCATAACCTACCAGATCTTCCGGGCTGGTCAGTTCCGTGGTCGCGAGCCAGTCATAATCAGCGGTGAGGTCAAGAACGGCAGCGGCGTCGTCAATTGCCAGCGGGATCGCCTGGTGCGCAATAACATCGGGATTGTAATCGCCAACCAGCGCAATGCGCAGTGTGGTTTTAGCCGGGAGGTGTTCCATGAAAGGTTCCTTATGCCTGAGTATTAGCAGATAACATAAGGAACCTCAGACTACCGATCTTCTGCAATTATCACAATACCTTAAATTGGGTGGGTAAAGACAAAGTGCTAGAGTAATACGCAGAACGTTTTGCCGCAGGTGAGGAGAAAAGATGATCCAGTGTAAACGCGTATACGAACAGGCAAGCCCGGACGATGGTTATCGGGTGCTGGTAGACAGACTCTGGCCGCGTGGCGTGAAGAAAACCGATCTCGCGTATGATGAATGGTGTAAAACGCTCACCCCGTCCAATGATTTACGCAAGGCGTTTCATAGCGAAACCCTTGATTTCAACGCCTTCAGCAAGGCGTACCGGGAAGAGCTGGCGCAGCACAAGGACGAGGGGTTGCGTCTTGCGGCGCTGGCCAGCAAGCAGACCTTAACCCTTCTCTATGGCGCGAAAGATAAGGAACACAATCACGCCCTGGTGTTAGCCGACTGGCTGCGTAATGTCTAGTCAGTCGATCATCAGTTCATCAAGGATTTGCGGCGCCGTATCCGGGGTAAGCGGCATCAGATGTTCGGCACGAATAAACGCAAAGCCGTGCTGATTGTCAAACGCGAAGACATCACCGGTCACCAGCCAAAGCGCGCGATCCGAGGTGGTGGGTAACTGCGTCATGACGCCATTGACCGGGTTAACGAAACGCTGGCCGGGCTGACACAGGCCAAACAGTTCAACAGATTTACCAATATTACGACGGCCGGACGCCGTGCGGGCACCGATGATCATCGCCATGCTGCCCGGTTTAAGCTGAAACATACTTCTCTCACGATAACGGTAGCCATCGAAAGGCTAAGAATAATCCTAAAGAGAAGTGTACCGCAGCCACTGTCCCGCTGTCACCTGGCAGGTTGCGGATGATCGCGACGATAAAGCGCCCATTCATCGATCACTTCGCCGCCAGGCAACTTGCACTCCGTGCGAACCCCTTGCGGGCTCTGAACCGGGACCTGTTCCCCGCCTTTATTCAGGCAGTAGACGGAGGCGGGATTAGCCATCCCGATAACATGGGGCGGTTTCGGGGCATCAGGCGGGGATGTTTTGGAGGTACAGGCGGCCAGCGGTAACGCCAGTGCCAGAAGCAGTAATCTCATCTCATTGATCCTTTTAACTTCATCAGACTTTAAGGGTAACGGGTCACCGCCGCTTTCTCCACGATTTCTCCATCTTAACTGCACTTTTCCACACTACAGTGGCACGTGTTCTCAATGACCAGAGAACATCATTCCGTAATCAAGATGTCTTTGCCCCGGTCTCAACATCGGGGCTTTTTTTCTCCCCCGCTCCCCTGTGATGAATATTAATATTTTTATATTCATGTTTTACTATGCCCGAAGTCGAAAAATTCAGCATAACATGCAGATGCAGACGTCTTCTGCATGGGAGTGAGCCTACGTCATGTCGGATATTATCCTTGCCCGTGTTTCAGAAACGCTCGCCACTGAGCAGTCCCTTGAAAGTCTCGTCCGCCAGCTGCTGGAGATGCTGGAGATTGTGACTGAAATGGAGTCCACCTACCTGACGAAGGTCGATATCAATGCGCGGCTGCAGCATATCCTCTACGCCCGCAACAGCAAGCAGATGCAGATCCCAGAGGGGCTGAGCGTTCCCTGGGGCGACACGTTGTGTAAGCGCGCCATTGAGAGTGGTACGTTGTTCAGTAACGAGGTGGCTGAGCGCTGGCCGGATTGCGATGCCGCGAAAGCCCTTGGCATTACAACCTACATGAGTATCCCTATTCATCTTGCGGATGGTTCACTCTATGGCACGCTCTGCGCCACCAGCACGGAAAAGAAACATCCCAGCGATCGCGGTGAACAAGTTCTGAAATTATTCGCCGGGTTGATTGCCCAGTATATTCAGAAAGAGTCGCTGGTGATCCAGCTTCGGGAAGCCAATGCGGCACTCATTGCGCACTCTTATACCGATGCCCTTACCGGATTACCAAACCGCCGCGCCATCTTCGAAGAGCTGACGACCCTGTTTTCACTGGCAAAGCACCTTAAACGCAACGCCATCATCGCGTTTATCGACCTTGATGATTTCAAGCTGATTAATGACCGTTACGGACATGAATCAGGCGATCGGTTCCTGATTGAAGTGGGTAAACGTCTGACTGAAGAAAAACAGGCGGACGAAATAATTGGCAGGCTGGGCGGTGATGAGTTTCTGGTGGCCTCACTTAGCCAAACCAACAGTACGGGTGAGAACACACAGATTAACCTGCTTAAAACGCGCCTCGACGCCCGTATTGCAGGAGAATACTGGCTGGGGAGCGTGAACATTATTTATCCTGGCGCCAGCTTCGGTGTGATTGAAGTTGACCCCACCGTGACCGATCCGGACAGTGCGTTACGCGCGGCTGATGTCGCGATGTATCAGCATAAGAAAGGAAAAAGCAAAACGTGCTTTCTCGCGATGGATTAACCCCGTACACTCTACGGCGTTATAAAAACCGAAACAGGTGATGGTATGAGAATAGGGATCCTCTTCCCGGTCGTTATTTTTATAACGGCGGTAGTGTTTTTTGCCTGGTTTTTTGTTGGTGGTTACGCTGCTCCGGGGGCATAAATGAGAAAAACAACCCTCATTATGCTGATCGTGGCAATCGTGGCTGTTGCAGGCTCGCAGCTAGGCTGGTGGTAAACCCACCACGTAAAAAGGCCGCCATATGGCAGCCTTTTTCAACATTTATCAGGCTTAGCTTTTGATTTTTCTGTAAATAAACAGAACAACCAACGCACCGATCACCGCGACAGCGAAGCTGCCGAAGTTAAAGCCATCGACCTTACCAAAGCCGAACAGCGTACTGATCCAACCGCCCACCACTGCACCGATAATCCCCAGTATTACGGTGACGATAAACCCACCGCCATCTTTGCCCGGCATAATCCACTTCGCCAGAATACCTGCAATAAGCCCAAAGATAATCCAGGATAAAATTCCCATAAGTTTCCTCTCCGTATGGTTTTTGTCATTAAATCAACGACACAAGAAAGGATAGCACAGGATTTCAGAAAGGAAATTTGTGATAAGCATCACAGTGAGAGAGTGCGCGTTTAATCATCAACAGCACCACAAGAAATGTGGGGTTGCATCTTTTGTTGAGAAAGATTATCTTTCTCAACACTGAATAGTTGAGTGAAACACTCAGGTATTCAGTACGACATTGCTCACATTGCTTCCAGTATTTCTTGCCCACTCTAGAGTGGGCTTTTTTTTGCCTACACCGCAACAAAAGCGTGCCGGTTTCGCCCTGCACGTTTTGCCTGATAGAGCGCCTGGTCGGCGGCTATAATGATGTTCTGCTGGCTGCCCGCGATATCCACGGCACGCGCAGTGGAGATCCCGACGCTAACCGTGACCCGCCCGAAGGGACTGAAAGCATGTTCAATATGCAGCGAAAAGACATTGCGAATGATCGTCTGACCGAGGCGGAGCGCTTCCTGAATATCCGTGTCTGGCAGGATCAGTGCAAACTCTTCCCCGCCATAGCGCGCCACAACCTGGTTGTCCCGGTTGAGGCTCTCCCTGAGGCTATTTCCCAGCAGGGTTAAACAGCGGTCCCCTTCGGGATGACCATAGTTATCGTTGTATTTTTTGAAGTAGTCCACATCGACAATCAACACCGAAATCGGGGCGTCGCTGGCCGCACAGGCCGCAATTTCTGACAGAATTTTTTCATCAAAAATGCGTCGGTTGAAAAGCCCGGTTAGCGCATCTTCAGACGCAATAATCTTCAGCGCTCTGTTATCCCGTGTTTTTCTGGATAAATCGGAATAGAGGAAACAGGACGCCGCAATGAGTATCGCGGTAAAAACCAAAATGAGTACAGAAAGCTGGAGAGCCTGCTTGCGCCAGGGGGCGAGCGCTTCTTGCGTACTGACCGCCACGGTGGTGACGAGCCCGTAGCGCTTGTTCTTCTCGAAAGCATAAATGCGTTCGATTTTATCAAACCGTGAGACAGAGCTGGCGATACCCGCGTTTTGTACCTTGAGGTATGTCCTGAAGAGAGGCGAATCCGAAACAATCGCACCAATGTAATTATTTTTAAACGGATGACGCACCAGCAACACGCCTGACTGGGTTGTTAAGCCGATCACGCCTGAGTGACCAATATTGATCTGCCCGTATAACGCCAGAAAATTTTCGATACCCAGCGTAACCACAACGACACCGTTAAACGCGCCGGTAGGGGTTTCCAGCCGACGACTAATGGTTATGACCCATTTACCATTCGTTCTGCTGACCACCGGCTGGCCAATAAAAATCTGCTGGCTCTTATTTTCTTTGTGGTAGATAAAAAACGACCTGTCCACCCCTTTCCGGGGTCCGGAAAAACTTTCATGCAGTGCCGTAAAAATATTCCCTTGCGCATCGTAAACAACCACATTATTTATCTGGATAAGAAGATTATCCTGATTGCTTATCATCCGCTGGATATTTTTGGCCTGTTGTGGGGTCATGCCATAAATTTTGATTATGTCGGAAACCGAAGTAATCAACATTTCACTTTGGCGCATGATCCCTTCGCTGTACACGTCTAAGGTATGGCTCAGGTTGGCAACGCTGGTGTTTATTTGCTGGATTGACTGCTGCCTGGACGTGGTAATTTGGACGGCAAGCGACAGCGAAATGATCAATGAGACAATGATGACGGTAATAGTTGTTGTGTAAAAAGTATTTTTCACATGCACGAGCTCTTCCACCTTATCACGCCTGACATCCCTGGCTGACAACTAGAGTCACTGTAACAAAGCTCAGGATAAGAGGAAAATGAATTGCACTTAAGCATACAACAGAAATCTGATGATATTTCGCTTTTCGCAAACGAGCATCAGATATTATTACTGGGCCCCTTTCACAGAAAAAATCTCTTACAGACTGACCTTCTCCAGGGGCTTAGATAAGATGACTTTAATAAATTCTTTATACGAGACCGGTTTACCAAAATAGTATCCCTGCAACAGGGTAATCTGATTACGGTTGAGATAGTCCAGTTGCTCCTTCGTTTCTACCCCTTCAGCCACGATATGCAGTGAGAGTTTTTTCGCCAGGTCAATCACACAGTCCAGCAGGATCGTAGAGTCTTTCGCCTCTGATACCCGGTTCACGAAACTTTTATCGATTTTAATATAATCAATCGCCAGCGCGTGCAGACAGGAGAGTCCGGAATACCCGGTCCCAAAGTCATCAAGCGCAATGACGAAACCGGCGTTATGTAACGCATTGAGATTTTCCACCAGATGAGGATTATCGATCAGCGGTTCACGCTCGGTCACTTCGAGAACCAGTTTGACCTCTTTACCATAAAAGCCTTTTCCAAAGACCCGGCAGTCAGCGATAAAAGAAGGCGCATTGATGTGTCTGGCGCTGATGTTCACCCCGATGTGAAATCCGTCCGGCAACTTAGGCAAAAGCGGCTTAAGCTCGGTCACCACTTTCGCCATTAAATTTTTGGTCAGCGGAATTATCAGACCGCTGCGCTCGGCAATCGGAATAAAAACATCCGGTGGGATAAAGCCTGATTTTGGGTGCTTCCACCTTGCCAGTACTTCCACGCCATACAAACCGCCGGTATCACCATTCACGATCGGCTGATAGTACGGAACGATCTGGCCGTGGATGATGGCTTTACGCAGATCGTCTTCAAACGAGCTGCTTTTCCCCCTCTAGCGACGGATAAGAATGCCAACAGCCGCAGATAACGCAAGGATAAGCAGTATCAGGCTCCATCCCTGGTGCAGTAAACGCGTCAGGCTGAAAAAGGCGGGAGGCTGCCAGGCCATGCTAAACGGAAAATGTGCCGATGCTGTTAAGGAACCCGCCCACTTCACGGGGGGCCAGCCGGTCACATCCCCCGCGCCGGCTATCGCTTTTTCGCCAACAACCAGCCTCAGCCCCGTGCTGTTTGCTGCACTCGCAATAACATCCCGCAAATGCGCGTCGCTAACGCTTACGATAACGCGCCCTTTCGCGACGGGCATCTGAAAAAGTAACACCGGAATGCCGTTCACCAGGCGATTACCGGGGAGCAGCATCAATTCTTTGTTGGGCAGCGTCTGCGGGCGAACAATCAATACGCCGTTTCCGGGAAGGGAGGTACAGACGATCCTGCCCTGCTGCTCAATCATAATGGCGCGAAGATGCGGTTTCAGCGCAGCTTCCGAACCCAGTTCACGTTGTCCGGTGTCGGTACACCCTTCAGCGGCGACCCGTTTTGCGGTATCTGCAGCACTGACAGCCTCAGCAAGAATGGCCTCAATTTTACGCGTGCTTGCGGCGGCGGTTTCGGCATAATTTGACCGGGCCATATGCCACAACTGCCAGTTAATGATCAGCATGCCACTCAGAAACACAAATAAGGCACACAGAATGGGGAGCATAACGTTGCGCACGATTTTTTCCTTAAGAGAAAAATGCTCATTTATGACCTGTATAAGGCGATCGCCTGGCAAACTCTGCGCTGCTTAAAGCAATGTGAAAAGTTTAGTTAAGATTTATCTTAAAAAACTGGTACTTCCGCATGAGTTACTCTGACTGAATAAGATAAACCTCCGTTATTATCAGGCTTGTGCCTTGCCCTGGCTGTGTTAAGATTTGTGAAATCAGGGAGCGGACGGGACCACTGGAAAATGAAAAAGATCATTGCCGTTGCTATCATTTCAACGTTGCTGGTCGCCCTCTCTCTCTACGCGGTTAATGCGGTTATCGTGGCCCAGGAAAAGAGCAAACAGCTCGAGGTTTCCCATTCCCTTTTGCAATATTCAGAAGGCCTGTCTCAAAGTGTGGCGCAGGCGCTCAAAAGCATTACTACACAGGGTTGTGATAAAACCAGTCTCGATAGTTACAGGCAGATAAAGTTAGATAGCCTCTATTTCGGGGATATCGGTTTTATTGAAAAGGGGAAAATAGCCTGTACTGCTTTTTGGGGTAAACTCGCCACTCCCGTTGCCCTTCCTGCAGAGCTGCATAAAACGCCACGGGGTTTTCTTCTGGCACAGTTTTCCAGAAAAGATTTTTTTACAGGCAATGCGGCAATTTATAATAACGTGATTATATTCACCTCCCGCTATGCTTACGATAAGTTCACGCCGATTACGGCGAACTATTCACTGAGTACGACGACCAAAGATTTCGGCAGAACATTTTTCTCAGCCTCCCCGGTGATAAAAGAACAGAGCTGGCTGCATTCAAATCTGTTTACCTTAACCCTGACGCAGTGCAGCGCCGTATGGGATTTGTGTGTTATCGTGAAGCATCACAACGCAGGGCTGGCTTCGTTGTCGCTGGTGGTGTTTACCCTTCTCACGGCAATTCTGGCTTTCATCTGGATAGCGATCACGCTGTTTTTCTTCCGCATCTATGAAGATCGGTTCTCACTGGAGCGCACGCTGGTTAACGCGGTAAAAGCCAATACCATCAGCGTTAACTACCAGCCCATTATTCGAATCCAGGATAAAAAAATGGTGGGCGTTGAAGTTCTGTCGAGATGGCGCGATAACAATCATGGAGAGGTCTCGCCTGAGCTCTTTATTCCCTTAATTAAGAAAATTGGCCTGTATCAAAAGTATTATATCAATATCATCGAAAAATCCCTGGCAGAAATCGCCTCGCTGGCGATTAAACATCAGCTGGTGATTTCATTAAACATTGGTCGAACCGAGATTGAAGACGGGCAATTCATTAAGATTCTGTGTCGTGAGTGTTTAGTGAATAGCATTCCACTCTCCTTGATAAAAGTCGAACTCTCTGAAAAGGCGGTCTCCACTGCGGATGTTCTCGAAGGGTTTTGTCAGGCGTTAAAATCACTGGGTGTGAGAATATCAATTGACGATTTTGGAGTACAAAACTCTAACCTCGCCCGCATATCGCTTCTGGAATACGATGAGATCAAAATAGACAAATCGCTGGTAGATGGTATTAATGAGCATTATAAACAAAATATATTCGTCATCTTTAGTGACGCCCTCGCCAGACTGAATAAAACGCTCGTCTTTGAAGGTGTGGAAAGCGAAACGCAATATCGCTTTATCGCAGACCGGTATCCTGATGCCCTGATTCAGGGATGGTATTTCTCTAAATCACTGACCATTGATGAACTGACGCAGCAACTTAACAACGATAAGCAAAAACCAGCGCGTTAGCATGTCAACATTGACGACGTGACGGCTCTGCATAGCGTCCAGTTATAATTCACGACGTTGAGTTTTAGCTCTCCGCAAACCTCACCGTAACGCTGCATGCGGCGCTCACGGAAAAACGCCCTCAGTGATTCAGGCAGACAGTCTGCCTGGTAGCGTAACAGCGTAGTGTGCCAGAACGGCGCTGGCAAAGGGGTATTGCCATGGCGTAAGCGCAACGCCTCTTGCCAGTCCGTCGTTAACAGACGTTCACAAAACGCCTGCCGCTGCCTCAAGGCAAGTGTATCGGGTATGCCTGCAAGCAAGAGCTGGTTGGGCAATGCCACCAGCCGGAGTTCCCGAACCGTGATACCCAGACCGGCAAAAGGGATCCATGCGTCGATAAGCTGATGCATCTTCGTCGGTAACGGTGCATTCTCGTCGTAGAGAGGGAGCGTTATGGGTACGAAGGTGAAATGGAAGCCGGATGGCGGCTGGAGGTCTACTAAAGAATCGTGGCGGGTCAACGCCCGCAGTTCCTGAAACAATATGTCGACAGACGCGGCCATTTCCGGCTGGAAACCTGTCGCCAGTGCGAGCTTTTGCGTAGCATAAAACGGCTCCCTTACCGCTCCGATACCGTCCCGCGTTTCCCAGAGCGCCAGCGTCTTCGCGTTGGTGTCGTGGTAATGTTTTTCCAGATCAGACGTTTCCATTTCTTTCCTAAAAACATATAGTCGTCACATTCAGACCGTAGATTACCCTGAAGCACACTCTCATTTGGTTAAAACGTGAAAAATTCTCTGTTGTTTCCGCTGGTACTCTTTTTCCTGATCGTTATTTTCGCCCTGCTCATCGGTAAACCCTCAACGCACATCCCGGATAAAAAATGCATGTGGTCCGATAGCGTGATGCTGAGCTGTTTAGCAAAGCATCATCACAACGGTTTTTGAGGCGGACTATTCATTTCCCCACTGATTGAGGAAGTTCGCAATATCATCAATGCGCGCGCTACGGATGCCGGCTTCACTCGCCATCTCTTGCTGGGCTTCCTCGCTGATCTCTTCATTGTTCGATAAACGGGTGAGCAGCAACTGGAAATAACAGGCAAGAGGATCGCGCTCTGCCTCACTTACCGGCTCCGCGGCTTCCGACGCGTATTCATCGACGATGTCATAATACTTAAGTGGAATTTCATTGGGCATAAACAGTCTCTTCTCTGACCTTTAAGGGTAATGCGTAAGTATATCGGACGGCACTCTTAGACCAAAGCCTTGTTAATCAACGCAACCACAATGCAATCAATGCAGCCAGCGCCGGTAAAGCCTGAACACAGAGTATTTTTCGGCTGGCGGTCATGGCACCGTAAATGCCCGCAATCAGCACGCAGGTCAAAAAGAAGAAGACCACAGGAACACCGCTTTCACCAAGCCACAGTCCCCAGAGCAGTCCCGCCGCCAGAAAACCGTTATACAACCCCTGATTTGCGGCCAGCACGCGGGTATCGCGTGCAAAATCAGGGCTGAGATTAAATGCCTTGTGGCCTGTTTTTGTGTTCCACAGGAACATTTCCAGCACAAGTATGTAGAGATGAATTAATGCAACAATAGCGACAAGGATCGTAGCTAACATCTTGCAGTCTCCCGCAGGCAGAGGAAAAAAACGGGGACCCTCTGGCCCCCGTTCACGTTTAACCCAGAATCTGGATGACATATTCGCGATGATCGCGTCGCCAGACTCTGAACATTTTAGCATCTTCTATAGCGTTAACGATTGGGCCAGCGACTTCAACCATTTTATATGGTGCATCAACGTGACACCGGAACGTACATTAACTCAGAACGCTGCCGTTCCATACCTCTCCGAGATTTATTACCCGGTCATTATTGTATGCACCAGAGGCATTCAGGTTTTTCAGCGGGCTCCAGTCATTGTTCCAGGGGATAAACATGGTTGCTTTAGGGTATTTCTGAAGAATAACACTCACTAAGTTTGCATAATCAAACTGGCCGTTAATTGTTGATGGCCCCACTTCTGCAAAGGCAAACGGCTTATTCAATGCCACCATTTCATCGTAACCGTTTACAGTGGCAGGATTGTCTGTATACAAATCCAGGCCAGTAATATCAACATACTCTGCGCCAGGGTAATAAGATGTCTTATAATCCCGGTTTGCATCAGGAGAGAAGACCCAGAGTAAATTGTTTAACCCTTTCGTTTTAACGAAATAGTTAAAGATATCCTGATACAGGCGTCGATACAGATCCATACGTACAGTATCGTTTGTATTCTCACCGGTTGCCCCCCACCAGAACCACTCGCCATTCATCTCATGCAAGGGTCGATAAAAGACGGTGACACCTTTCTCATTCAGTTGCTGTAGGCCCTGAGCGACCTTATCAAGCATTGCCAGCCAGCGCCCACGCGCCGGTGTTCCAGACTGTAAGATTGCAGAAAATTCATCATTACTCACAGGATGCTTGAGAGCCCCCTTTCCATCACCAGGATTATTCCCCGCAAAACAAGGGTTTGGTAAATGGTGACTGATCGCGACCAGTCCGCCTTTTTTCCAGTGGTCGATCAGATCGGCATTACAACCAAAATCGATCAAACTGGCTTCCTCTCCAGGGGTACAGGCATCCCAGCCACGGGCATAGTCAGCGCTATAAATAGCGGGGAATTTCCCGGTCAGGGCCTGCAGGTCTTTTCCTTGTTGCAGGGAAAAAGCATCGACGCCGCCGATATTGCTATAGCCACCAAAAATACCTGAAATGAGCTTTTTACCCTGTCGTTCGGACAGACCACACAACCACTGATAAATCATTTTCGCATTATTATCTGCAGACTGATTTGCGGGTATTACAGTAAAAGTACTCATTTGTAGAATATCCTTACGTCTCGATTGGAAAATACATGGCAATGAATGACCATGCGTGTTTGCTATGTACACAATAAAACCGACATTACCCGGCTTTATTTTTTCGTACAGTTTGTCTCACTTTTCCCACTACCGCGGAAAGTGCCAGCGCAGCAATACCGTTTGATTAAACAACTTGCTGCGACAGGGATATTTATATCAGCCGCCTGCTTAAAATGATGCTAATTCACGTTGTGCTATCTCCCGTAATACGAGTGATATTCCGCACACCAGAAAGTTATGCTGACAACAGAATTAATGAGGGTTTCACCGTAATCGTCGTACCCGATTAGTTAGATCAGGTATTCATGAGCGCGGCACCGGGTGAGGCCGTACACCATAACAATGAATTTAGTGAGACGTGGAATTAAGATATTCAAGAAATTTTGGGGCATACATCGCCGAATCAAACGGCGAAAGCGCATGATGGCCCGGTAGAGTGTGGACGGTAAATGCTATTGAAGGAGGGGTTTTGATAACCGTACGAAATCGAATAATAAAAAACGGGAACCAGTTGGCTCCCGTTCTTGTTTAACCCAGACTCTGGATTACATGTTCGCGATAATCGCGTCGCCAAACTCTGAGCATTTCAGCAGCTTAGCGCCTTCCATCAGACGTTCGAAATCGTACGTTACGGTTTTGGCGTTAATCGCGCCTTCCATACCTTTAACGATCAGGTCAGCCGCTTCGAACCATTCCATATGACGGAGCATCATTTCTGCAGACAGGATGATAGAACCTGGGTTCACTTTATCCTGGCCGGCATATTTTGGTGCCGTACCGTGGGTCGCTTCGAACAGTGCGCACTCGTCACCGATGTTCGCACCAGGAGCGATACCAATACCGCCAACCTGCGCCGCCAGGGCGTCGGAGATATAGTCGCCGTTCAGGTTCATACAGGCGATAACGTCATATTCAGCAGGACGCAGCAGGATCTGCTGCAGGAACGCATCGGCGATCACATCTTTAATGATGATCTCTTTGCCGGTGTTCGGGTTCTTGATCTTCTGCCACGGACCACCGTCAATCAGCTCACCACCGAACTCTTCCATCGCCAGCTGGTAGCCCCAGTCTTTGAATGCGCCTTCGGTGAACTTCATGATGTTGCCTTTGTGAACCAGCGTCACAGAGTCACGGTCGTTGGTGATCGCGTATTCAATGGCCGCACGCACCAAACGTTTAGTCCCTTCTTCGGAGCAAGGCTTGATACCGATACCGCAATGCTCAGGGAAGCGAATTTTCTTCACGCCCATCTCTTCGCGCAGGAATTTAATCACTTTCTCTGCGTCAGCAGAGTCCGCTTTCCACTCGATGCCCGCGTAGATGTCTTCTGAGTTTTCGCGGAAGATAACCATGTCGGTCAGTTCAGGGTGCTTAACCGGGCTTGGGGTGCCCTGATAGTAACGAACCGGACGCAGACACACGTACAGGTCCAGCTCCTGACGCAGCGCAACGTTCAGGGAACGAATACCGCCACCGACTGGAGTTGTCAGAGGGCCTTTAATAGCAACGCGGTAGTCGCGGATCAGGTCCAGCGTTTCAGCTGGCAGCCAAACGTCCTGGCCATAAACTTGAGTAGATTTTTCACCGGTGTAAATTTCCATCCAGGAAATTTTACGCTCGCCTTTGTAGGCTTTCTCAACAGCGGCATCAACCACTTTCAGCATTGCCGGGGTAACGTCTACACCGATACCGTCACCTTCGATGAACGGGATAATCGGATTGTGAGGAACGTTAATCTTGCCGTTTTGCAGGGTGATCTTTTTACCTTCCGCCGGAACAACTACTTTGCTTTCCATTAACCTCTCCTTCGAGCGCTTCTGGTTGTTACTGATCTTATGTTAATAAATTGTAATGAGCCCTTCGATAGTACCTGATTGTCCGACGCCATGAAAGGTCTTCGTTAATAGGCTATAATGCGGCAATTGATAACGTCTGAAAATACCATGAAGAAAACTTCTTTTACAAAACACCGGGTTGAGCGATTCAGCTCACGACAAGCCGCCAGAAGACCACAAGAATCCCAGCCAAAGCGGGTGATTTTGTTCAATAAACCCTACGATGTTTTGCCGCAGTTTACTGACGAAGCCGGACGCAGCACGCTGAAGGATTACATTCCTGTTCAGGGCGTCTACGCCGCTGGCCGTCTGGACCGGGATAGCGAAGGACTTCTGGTCTTAACCAACGATGGTGCCTTACAGGCCAGGCTCACTCAGCCGGGCAAACGCACGGGAAAGATTTACTTCGTCCAGGTTGAAGGTGAACCGGATGATGAGACGCTGGCGACATTACGCCGCGGCGTGACGTTAAACGATGGTCCTACCTTGCCTGCAGGTATTGAGCTCGTCAGCGAGCCGGAATGGCTGTGGCCACGCACGCCGCCTATCCGCGAGCGCAAATCCATCCCGACGAGCTGGCTCAAGATCACCCTTTATGAAGGCCGTAATCGCCAGGTTCGCCGGATGACCGCACACGTGGGCTTCCCTACCCTGCGACTTATTCGCTACGCCATGGGCAACTTCACCCTGGATTCACTGGCAAACGGTGAATGGCGGGACGTTACCCCTTAAGGAGTCACTATGTTTAAACCGCATGTCACGGTCGCCTGCGTGGTTCACGCGCAGGGTAAGTTTCTGGTCGTAGAAGAGAGTATTAACGGCAAGGCGCTGTGGAACCAGCCTGCCGGGCACCTAGAAGCCAATGAAACCTTACTGCAGGCCGCTAAACGCGAACTGTGGGAAGAGACCGGTATCCACGCGGAGCCGCAGCACTTCATCCGTATGCACCAGTGGATTGCCCCTGATCACACCCCGTTCCTGCGCTTTTTATTTGCCGTCGAGCTTAGCGAAACGTGCGCCACAGAGCCGCAGGACGATGATATCGATCGCTGCCTGTGGGTCACTGCCGAAGAGATCCTGAACGCGCCAAACCTGCGCTCGCCGCTGGTTGCCGAGAGTATCCGCTGCTGGCAGTCTGCTGGTCGCCTGCCGCTGGAGGTGATTGGAGAATTTAACTGGCCGTTTACAGAGGGTGCCAATGGTGGGGGGGCGTGATAGAATACGCCGCCTTGAAGTTCAATGTCGTGAGTATTCCATGTCAGATAACAGCCAGAAAAAAGTGATCGTCGGCATGTCCGGCGGTGTCGATTCCTCCGTTTCCGCCTACCTGTTGCAACAACAGGGCTATAAGGTGGAGGGCCTGTTCATGAAGAACTGGGAGGAAGATGATGGCGAGGAATATTGCACTGCTGCTGCGGATCTCGCCGATGCGCAGGCGGTGTGCGATAAGCTGGGCATTGAACTGCACACCGTTAACTTTGCCGCAGAATACTGGGACAACGTCTTCGAGCTTTTCCTTGAAGAGTACAAAGCCGGTCGTACCCCGAACCCGGACATTCTGTGCAACAAAGAGATCAAATTTAAAGCCTTCCTGGAATTCGCCGCAGAAGATCTGGGCGCAGACTATATTGCGACCGGGCACTACGTGCGTCGTGCCGATGTGAATGGCAAAAGCCAGCTGCTGCGCGGTCTGGATGGCAACAAAGATCAAAGCTACTTCCTTTATACACTCAGCCACGAACAGATTGCGCAAAGCCTGTTCCCGGTAGGCGAGCTTGAAAAGCCGCAGGTGCGTAAAATCGCCGAAGAGCTGGATCTGATCACTGCTAAGAAAAAAGACTCTACCGGTATCTGTTTTATCGGCGAGCGTAAATTCCGCGATTTCCTTGGTCGTTACCTGCCGGCACAGCCGGGCAAAATCGTTACCGTCGACGGTGATGAAATTGGTCAACATCAGGGGCTGATGTACCACACGCTGGGCCAGCGTAAAGGGCTGGGTATTGGCGGCACCAAAGAAGGCAGCGAAGATCCGTGGTACGTCGTAGATAAAGATGTCGAAAACAATATTCTGGTTGTTGCTCAGGGCCACGACCATCCGCGTCTGATGTCCGTCGGCCTCATCGCACAACAGCTGCACTGGGTCGATCGTGAGCCGCTGAAGGGTACGCTGCGCTGCACGGTAAAAACACGCTATCGCCAGACCGATATCCCTTGTACCGTCACCGCGCTGGATGATGAACGCATTGATGTGCGTTTCGACGAGCCGGTTGCGGCGGTCACCCCAGGCCAGTCCGCCGTATTCTACAGCGGCGAAATCTGTCTGGGCGGCGGGATCATTGAACAGCGCCTGCCGCTGCCGGCCGTTTAACACGATTGCACACATAAAGGAGAACGTGTGGCGAAGAACTATTATGACATCACCCTGGCACTGGCTGGAATTTGCCAGTCTGCCCGTCTGGTGCAACAGCTGGCGCATCAGGGTCATTGCGATGCTGACGCGCTGCACGTTTCACTCAACAGCGTTATCGACCTCAACCCCGGTTCGACTCTGGGTGTCTTCGGTGGGAGTGAAACCAATCTTCGTCTCGGTCTTGAAACTTTGCTTGGCGTGCTTAACGCCAGTAGCCGTCAGGGGTTGAACGCGGAGCTGACCCGCTACACGTTAAGCCTGATGGTACTGGAGCGTAAGCTCAGTGCGGCCAAAGGCGCGCTTGATACGCTCGGTGACCGCATTGCCGGGCTGCAGCGCCAGCTCGACCATTTTGATCTGCAGTCCGAAACGCTGCTCAGTGCCATGGCCGGCATTTATGTTGACGTCATCAGCCCGCTGGGCCCACGTATTCAGGTCACCGGCTCTCCTGCCGTGCTGCAAAGCCCGCAGGTTCAGGCAAAAGTCCGCGCCTCCCTGCTGGCGGGTATTCGTGCCGCCGTGCTGTGGCATCAGGTTGGCGGTGGCCGCCTGCAGTTAATGTTTTCTCGTAATCGCCTGACGACTCAGGCAAAACAAATTCTTGCTCATTGTTAACCTCCCGGAGTTGCGAATTATGGAATTATCCTCACTGACCGCCGTATCCCCTGTAGATGGACGCTACGGCGATAAAGTCAGCGCGCTGCGCGGGATCTTCAGCGAATATGGTTTGCTGAAGTTCCGTGTTCAGGTTGAAGTACGCTGGCTGCAAAAGCTGGCCGCCCAGGCAGCAATCAAGGAAGTTCCTGCTTTTGACGCCCAGGCAAACGATTACCTCGATAAAATCGTTGCTGACTTCAACGAAGAAGATGCTGCGCGCATTAAAACTATTGAGCGCACCACCAACCATGACGTAAAAGCGGTTGAGTATTTCCTTAAAGAGAAAGTGGCAAGCGTGCCTGCGCTGCATGCCGTGTCTGAATTCATTCACTTCGCCTGCACCTCAGAAGACATTAACAACCTGTCTCATGCACTGATGCTCTCCACCGCACGTAAAGACGTGGTGCTGCCTTACTGGCGTAAAATCATCGACGCGGTAAAAGCACTGTCTGTCGAATATCGTGATATTCCGCTGCTGTCCCGTACCCACGGTCAGCCGGCCACTCCCTCCACGATGGGTAAAGAGATGGCAAACGTGGCGTACCGTATGGAACGTCAGTATCGTCAGCTGGAGCAGGTCGAGATTCTGGGTAAAATCAACGGTGCGGTAGGTAACTACAACGCCCACATCGCCGCCTACCCGGAAGTGGACTGGCATCAGTTCAGCGAAGCGTTCGTGACCTCTCTGGGCATTCAGTGGAACCCGTACACCACCCAGATTGAGCCGCACGACTATATCGCGGAACTGTTTGACTGTATCGCTCGCTTCAACACCATTCTGATCGATTTCGATCGTGACGTGTGGGGTTACATCGCGCTGAACCACTTCAAACAGAAGACCATCGCCGGTGAAATTGGCTCCTCAACCATGCCGCACAAAGTCAACCCAATCGACTTCGAAAACTCCGAAGGCAACCTGGGTCTGGCGAATGCGGTGCTGCAGCACATGGCGAGCAAACTGCCGGTTTCCCGCTGGCAGCGCGACCTGACTGACTCCACCGTGCTGCGTAACCTGGGCGTGGGTATCGGCTACGCGCTGATCGCGTATCAGTCCACCCTGAAAGGTGTAAGCAAACTGGAAGTGAACCGCGACCGTCTGCTGGACGAGCTGGATCACAACTGGGAAGTGCTGGCAGAGCCCATTCAGACCGTCATGCGTCGTTATGGCATTGAAAAACCGTACGAGAAACTGAAAGAGCTGACGCGCGGCAAACGCGTAGACGCCGAAGGCATGAAACAGTTTATCGACAGTCTGGAACTACCAGAAGACGAGAAAACCCGCCTGAAAGCGATGACCCCGGCAAACTATATCGGCCGTGCCATCACCATGGTTGACGAGCTGAAGTAACCTCCCTTCCCCCTTTCCGCCTGGAAAGGGGGCTGCTTTTCCCCGGTTTACTTAATGTTTATCCCCACAACAACATAATCAGCGTTAAACTATTCATACCATTCATATAGGGAGAAAAGATGATGCGCGTACTGGTTGTTGAGGATAACGCATTGCTACGCCATCACCTGAAGGTTCAGCTTCAGGAGATGGGACATCAGGTGGACGATGCCGAAGATGCAAAAGAAGCCGATTATTATCTCAATGAGCACCTGCCGGACATCGCCATCGTCGATCTCGGATTGCCTGATGAAGACGGTTTGTCGTTGATTCGTCGCTGGCGCAGCCATGATGTCTCCCTTCCGGTTCTGGTATTGACCGCACGTGAAGGCTGGCAGGACAAGGTTGAAGTGCTCAGCGCGGGCGCGGATGATTACGTCACCAAGCCGTTTCACATCGAAGAAGTGGCGGCACGCATGCAGGCACTGCTGCGCCGCAACAGCGGCCTGGCCTCCCAGGTGATTTCGATTCCCCCTTTCCAGGTTGATCTCTCCCGTCGTGAATTCTCGATCAATAATGAAGTCATTAAGCTGACCGCGTTTGAATACACCATCATGGAAACGTTAATCCGCAACAGCGGCAAAGTGGTGAGCAAAGACTCCTTAATGCTTCAGCTTTATCCGGATGCCGAGCTGCGTGAGAGCCACACGATTGATGTGTTGATGGGACGTCTGCGCAAGAAAATTCAGGCGGAGTACCCGCAGGACGTGATCACGACCGTCCGTGGTCAGGGCTATCTGTTCGAAATACGCTAAATGAAAGGGATCTTGCGTCATATTCTGCCCCTCTCGCTGCGGGTTCGCTTTTTACTGGCAACAGCCGCCGTCGTGCTGGTGTTATCCCTCTCCTACGGCATGGTGGCTCTGGTGGGCTACAGCGTCAGTTTTGATAAAACAACTTTTCGACTGTTGCGTGGTGAAAGCAACCTGTTTTATACCCTGGCGAAATGGGAAAACAACACGATCACCGTCGAAATGCCGGAAAACCTTAACCAGCAAAGCCCGACGCTGGCCCTGATTTATAACGAAAAGGGAAAACTACTTTGGGCACAACGCGATATCCCATGGCTGGTTAAAAGTATTCGTCCGGAATGGCTTAAGACCAATGGTTTCCACGAACTTGAAGCCGATCTGAACACCACCAGCTCGCTGCTGCGCGAGGACCGCTCCCTGCAGCAAAAGCTGAATGAGATCCGCGCAGACGATGCCGAAACAGAAATGACGCACTCCGTGGCGATTAACCTCTACCCGGCCACGATGAACATGCCGCAGTTAACCATCGTGGTAGTCGATACCATCCCGGTCGAACTTAAACGTTCTTATATGGTATGGAACTGGTTCGTCTATGTTCTTGCCGCGAATCTGCTGCTGGTAATCCCGCTGCTGTGGCTCGCCGCGTGGTGGAGTTTACGCCCCATCGAATCGCTGGCGAGAGAGGTGCGCGAGCTGGAAGAACATCATCGTGAGAAGCTCAACCCGGAGACTACCCGCGAGCTGACAAGCCTGGTGCGTAACCTCAACCGTCTGCTGAAAAGCGAACGTGAGCGCTATGACAAATACCGCACCACCCTCACCGACCTCACGCATAGCCTGAAAACGCCGCTGGCGGTGATGCAAAGTACCCTGCGTTCGATGCGCAGCTCAAAGCTGAGCGTTGATGACGCCGAGCCGGTGATGCTGGAACAGATCAGCCGTATTTCTCAGCAAATTGGTTACTATCTGCACCGTGCCAGCATGCGTTCCGGCAGCGCGTTATTGAGCCGCGAACTGCATCCTGTGGCACCGCTTCTGGATAACCTCACCTCCGCGCTTAACAAGGTTTACCAGCGCAAAGGGGTCAATATCAGCCTCGATATCTCTCCCGAAATCAGCTTTGTTGGTGAAAAAAATGATTTCATGGAAGTGATGGGCAATCTGCTGGATAACGCCTGTAAATATTGCCTGGAATTCGTGGAAGTTTCCGCGCGTCAGACGGATAACGAATTGCATATTATCGTTGAGGATGATGGCCCGGGGATCCCGCGCAATAAACGTGATGTGGTATTCGACCGCGGTCAGCGTGCGGATACGTTGCGCCCCGGCCAGGGGGTTGGGTTAGCGGTGGCACGCGAAATCGTCGACCAGTACGACGGAAAAATTGAAACCGAAGACAGTTTACTCGGAGGCGCCAGAATGGAGGTCATTTTCGGTCGCCAGCAGCCCACATCGAACGATAGTTAACCCGTTATGTGAAAAATGCGAGGATCTCGCACCCAGGCTCCTGTGCTTCCGTTATAATCCGAGTCAGTAAGAGCCTGCGGAATAAAAAAATATGGATTATCACTTAACACTTAACTGGCCCGAATTTATTGAACGTTACTGGCAGAAACGCCCGGTCGTTCTTAAACGCGGGTTCAGCAATTTTGTCGATCCTCTCTCCCCTGACGAACTGGCCGGCCTGGCCATGGAGAGCGAAGTCGACAGCCGCCTGGTAAGCCACCAGGACGGGAAATGGCAGGTCAGCCACGGTCCTTTCGAAAGCTACGATCACCTCGGTGAAAACAACTGGTCATTACTGGTTCAGGCGGTTAACCACTGGCATGAACCGACTGCGGCGTTAATGCGTCCGTTCCGCGCCCTGCCCGACTGGCGAATGGACGATCTGATGATCTCCTTCTCCGTGCCAGGAGGGGGCGTTGGTCCGCATCTGGACCAGTACGACGTGTTCATCATTCAGGGTACAGGCCGCCGCCGCTGGCGCGTGGGCGACAAAGTGCCGATGAAACAGCACTGCCCGCATCCGGACCTGCTTCAGGTCGATCCGTTTGAAGGGATTATCGATGAAGAGCTGGAGCCGGGTGATATTCTCTATATCCCACCAGGGTTCCCGCACGAAGGGTATTCGCTGGAAAACTCGCTGAACTACTCCGTCGGATTCCGCGCACCAAGCGGTCGCGAAATGATCAGCGGCTTTGCTGACTACGTGCTGCAGCGTGAACTGGGCAGCCATCGTTACAGCGATCCGGATGTGCCTGCACGCGAGCACCCGGCTGATATTGTGCCAGCCGAACTGGACAAGCTTCGCGGCATGATGCTGGATTTGATCAATGAACCGGCGCATTTCAGCCAGTGGTTTGGTGAGTTTATCAGCCAGTCACGCCATGAGCTGGATGTGGCACCGCCAGAGCCGCCATACCAGGCCGACGAGATTTATGACGCACTGCAGCAGGGCGACAAACTGGTTCGTCTGGGCGGGTTGCGCGTACTGCGCATCGGTGAAGATGTTTTCGTTAACGGCGAGAAGCTGGACTCCCCTCACCGTCCGGCGCTGGAGGCTATTGCCAGCCACCTGACCTTAACGGCTGATACCTTTGGCGATGCGCTGGAAGATCCCTCTTTCCTCGCGATGCTCGCCGCGCTGGTGAACAGCGGGTACTGGTTCTTTGAGGACTAAACCGTAAAGAAAAGCGTGCCGGGTGGCGGCTTCGCCTGACCCGGCTTTTTTTGTCATTACCGCGCCGCGGTCAGCTCCGCAATTCGCACAATCACCTTCACCGCTTTTTCCATTCCTTCCAGCGTCACGAACTCGTGCTTGCCGTGATAGTTGTAGCCACCGGTAAACAGATTCGGGCAAGGCAGCCCCATGAACGACAGCTGCGAACCGTCTGTGCCGCCACGAATCGGTTTTAACAGCGGTTCAATATCACAGTCACGCATTGCCTGCTGCGCGATATCGAGGATATGCGGATGCGCCATCACTTTCTCGCGCATATTGTAGTAGCTGTCTTCGATAATCAGCTCGATATAGCAATCCGGATGCAGGCCCTTACCGACCTTTTTGGCTATCTCCATCATCTTACGTTTACGCGCTTCAAATGCTTTACGGTCAAAGTCGCGAATGATGTAGTGCATCTGCGCACTGTCTACGGTGCCCTTAATGCTGGTCAGGTGATAAAAACCTTCATAACCGTCGGTCTGTTCCGGGCTCTCTTCTGGCGGAACTTCCGCATGAATACGCGACGCCAGCGACAACGCATTCACCATGACCCCTTTGGCGGAGCCAGGATGAACGTTGTTTCCGACGATTTTGATTGTCACGGACGCGGCGTTGAAATTCTCGAACTCCAGTTCCCCTACGCCGCCACCGTCGACGGTATAGGCCCACTTCGCGTTAAAGGCCTCTACGTCGAAGTGTTTTGCCCCCTTGCCGACCTCTTCATCCGGCGTAAAGGCGACACGGATATCCCCGTGCGGGATATTTTTCTCTTTCAGCACCGCCAGCGCCGTCATGATCTCGGCAATCCCCGCTTTGTCATCGGCACCCAGCAGCGTTTTGCCGTCGGTGGTGATGAGCGTCTGACCGAGCAGCTGGTGCAGCACAGGGAACATCACCGGCGACAGTACTTCGTCACCAATCCCCAGCGCAATGTCGCCGCCGCGGTAGTTTTCAACAATCTGCGGGTTCACATGTTTACCGCTAAAATCCGGAGAGGTGTCGACATGGGAGATAAAGCCAATCGCCGGGATATCACCGGAGACATTCGCAGGCAGCGTTCCCATCACAGTGCCTTTCTCGCTTAACGTGACGTTAACCAGCCCCATGGCGTCGAGCTGCTCTTTGAGCAGGTTTAATAACTTCCACTGGCCTTCGGTGCTTGGCACCTGGCGGACACCCGGTTTAGATTGGGTATCCAGCGAAACGTACTGTAAAAAACGCTCAAGTAATTTATCCATGCAGTCACCCTCACTTTTTGTGACAACATTATCAATAAGCATCAAAAGGCAAATATTGCGTCAGGTCACTTTTATCCCGCAAACGAGAATATTTTCCGTTTATATCGTATCCGTTAGTAAATGTAGCTTATGAATCAGTGACAAGGATTGGCGATTACAGTGGTTTGCCGTAGAATGTCCGCCCTCATTACGAGTCACCAAGGTGGTTACACACAAACCCCGCTTCGGTCAGCATCCCGGAGCGTCTATATGGGACAGCGCAAAAATTGAATACACAATCCCGTTCACGTTCACCGCTGGTGCAACTGGAACGAATTCGTAAAAGTTTTGATGGTAAAGATGTTATTTCCGGGCTCAACCTGACCATCAATGACGGTGAGTTCCTCACGCTGCTTGGCCCCTCTGGCTGCGGCAAGACAACCGTACTGCGCCTTATCGCCGGACTGGAAAACGTCGATAGCGGTCACATCCACCTTGAAAACCAGGATATCACCCAGGTCCCCGCCGAAGAGCGGCACGTGAATACCGTCTTTCAGAGCTATGCCCTGTTTCCGCACATGACCGTGTTCGAGAACGTCGCATTTGGCCTGCGGATGCAAAAAACACCGGCCAGCGAGATCCCTGCTCGCGTTACCGACGCGCTGCGCATGGTGCAACTGGAAGAATTTGCCCAGCGTAAGCCACACCAGCTTTCCGGCGGCCAGCAGCAGCGCGTTGCTATCGCCCGCGCTGTGGTCAATAAACCGCGTCTGCTCCTGCTGGATGAGTCACTTTCCGCGCTGGACTACAAACTGCGCAAGCAGATGCAGAACGAGCTTAAAGCCCTGCAGCGCAAGCTCGGCATTACCTTTGTCTTCGTTACCCACGATCAGGAAGAGGCACTCACCATGTCGGACCGTATCGTGGTGATGCGTGACGGCAAAATCGAGCAGGACGGCACGCCACGTGAAATCTATGAGGAGCCGAAAAACCTGTTCGTGGCCAGCTTCATTGGGGAGATCAACATTTTCAACGCCACGGTGATTGAACGCCTGGACGAACAGCGCGTGCGGGCCAACGTAGAAGGCCGCGAGTGCAATATCACCGTGAATTTCGCCGTCGAAAAAGGGCAAAAGCTTAACGTCCTGCTGCGCCCGGAGGATCTGCGCGTTGAAGAGATCCACGGCAATACTGATGCCGAGGGGCTGATTGGCTATATCCGTGAGCGCAACTATAAAGGGATGACGCTGGAGTCTGTCGTCGAACTGGAAAACGGTAAGATGGTGATGGTCAGCGAGTTCTTTAATGAGGACGACCCTGATTTCGACCACTCCCTCGACCAGAAAATGGTTATCAACTGGGTAGAAAGCTGGGAGGTTGTACTGGCTGATGAAGAACACAAGTAAATTCCAGAATGTGGTGATTGCTACTATCGTCGGTTGGCTTGTGTTGTTTGTCTTCTTACCCAACCTGATGATCATCGTCACCAGCTTCCTGACCCGCGACGATACTGACTTCGTAAAGCTGGTCTTTACGCTGGACAACTACTCGCGTCTGCTCGATCCGCTCTATTTTGACGTGCTGTTGCACTCGCTTAATATGGCGCTGATCGCCACCGTTGCCTGCCTGGTGCTGGGTTATCCCTTTGCATGGTTTCTGGCACGTCTGCCGCAAAAAGTGCGTCCACTGCTGCTCTTTTTGCTGATCGTGCCTTTCTGGACCAACTCCCTGATCCGCATCTACGGGCTGAAAATTTTCCTCAGCACCAAAGGCTATCTGAACGAATTCCTGTTGTGGCTGGGCGTGATTGATACGCCAGTGCGCATCATGTTTACGCCGGGTGCGGTCATTGTGGGTCTGGTCTACATCCTGCTGCCCTTTATGGTGATGCCGCTCTACTCCAGCATTGAGAAGCTGGATAAACCGCTGCTGGAAGCTGCGAGAGACCTGGGCGCCAGCAAACTGCAGACCTTTATCAGGATTATCATTCCGTTGACCATGCCTGGCATCATTGCAGGTTGTCTGCTGGTAATGCTGCCGGCAATGGGCTTGTTCTACGTGTCCGACCTGATGGGCGGCGCGAAAAACCTGCTTATCGGCAACGTGATTAAGAGCCAGTTCCTGAACATTCGCGACTGGCCGTTCGGTTCCGCTACCAGCATTACGCTCACGGTGGTGATGGGCCTGATGCTGTTGATCTACTGGCGTGCTTCACGATTACTGAATAAAAAGGTGGAACTCGAATGATCGGTCGACTGCTTCGCGGCGGTTTTATGACCGCCATCTATGCGTATCTTTATATTCCGATCATTATTTTGATCGTGAACTCGTTTAACAGCTCGCGTTTCGGCATCAACTGGCAAGGTTTCACTACCAACTGGTACAGCCTGCTGATGAACAACGACAGCCTGCTGCAGGCTGCTCAGCACTCTCTGACGATGGCGATTTTCTCCGCCACCTTCGCCACGTTGATTGGTTCACTTACCGCCGTGGCGCTCTATCGCTATCGCTTCCGGGGTAAACCGTTCGTCAGCGGGATGCTGTTTGTGGTGATGATGTCGCCTGATATCGTCATGGCGATTTCGCTGCTGGTGCTGTTTATGCTGCTGGGCGTCCAGTTGGGCTTCTGGTCACTGCTGTTCTCCCACATCACTTTCTGCCTGCCGTTTGTGGTGGTCACCGTCTTCGCACGCCTGAAAGGGTTTGACGTGCGCATGCTGGAAGCCGCAAAAGATCTGGGTGCCAGTGAGATGATCATCCTGCGCAAAATCATCCTGCCGCTGGCGATGCCCGCCGTTGCTGCCGGATGGCTGCTGAGTTTTACCCTGTCGATGGACGATGTGGTGGTCTCCTCCTTCGTCACCGGCCCGAGTTATGAAATTCTGCCATTGAAGATCTATTCAATGGTGAAAGTCGGCGTCTCGCCCGAGGTGAACGCGCTGGCGACCATACTGTTAGTGTTCTCGCTGGTGCTGGTGATTGCCAGCCAGGTTATTGCTCGTGATAAAACAAAATCTCAGGGGACAATGAAATGAAAAAAATGCTTGCCGCTGCGGCACTGGTGCTCGGAATGGGTGCCGCGCACGCTGATGACAGCAAAACGCTCTATTTCTATAACTGGACCGAGTATGTGCCACCTGGCCTGCTGGAGCAGTTCACGAAAGAGACGGGCATCAAGGTTATCTATTCTACCTATGAGTCGAATGAAACCATGTACGCCAAGCTCAAAACTTACAAAGAAGGCGCGTACGATCTGGTCGTCCCGTCGACCTATTTCGTCGATAAAATGCGCAAAGAGGGCATGATTCAGAAGATCGATAAAACGAAGCTCACTCACTTCAACAATCTCGATCCGGAGATGCTCAATAAGCCGTTTGACCCGAATAACGACTACTCCATTCCTTACATCTGGGGCGCAACCGCCATTGGGGTCAACAGCGAGGCTATCGATCCGAAAACCGTTACAAGCTGGGCCGATCTGTGGAAACCGGAATACAAAGGCAGCCTGCTGTTAACCGACGACGCGCGCGAAGTGTTCCAGGTAGCGCTGCGTAAGCTCGGCTACTCAGGCAATACGACGGACCCGAAAGAGATTGAAGCGGCCTATAACGAGCTGAAAAAGCTGATGCCTAACGTGGCGGCATTCAACTCTGATAACCCGGCAAACCCGTATATGGAAGGCGAAGTGAATCTGGGTATGGTGTGGAACGGCTCCGCGTATGTTGCCCGTCAGGCCGGTACGCCGCTGGAGGTAGTGTGGCCGAAAGAAGGCGGGATCTTCTGGATGGATAGCCTCTCTATTCCTGCAAACGCGAAGAACGTTGACGGTGCCCTGAAGCTAATTAACTTCCTGCTGCGCCCGGACGTCGCGAAACAGGTTGCGGAGACCATTGGTTATCCCACCCCGAACCTCGCCGCGCGTAAGCTGCTCAGCCCGGCCGTCGCGAACGACACATCGCTCTATCCGGATGCGCAAACCATCAGTAAAGGCGAGTGGCAAAACGATGTCGGTGACGCAAGCCGCATCTATGAAGAGTATTACCAGAAATTAAAAGCGGGCCGGTAAGCGGCCAGGCTTTCTTCCTCACTCCGTCTTAGCGGAGTGAGGAACGATTAACTGACGGCGTTCTCCCCGGCCCAGATCGTGGACTTTCTCATCGCCTCTACGATCTCTTCCTCTGCCAGCCCCAGCGCGTGACTTATTCTGCTTGCCTCATCCCACTGCTGCTGCTCGTAGTAATGGCAGAGGCGAACCATATCCGCTAACTGCCCTTCCTGATGGCACAACGCATTACTCACGCTCTGCGGGACAGCAATTTGCGTCATCAACTCTGCCATCGGCAGCTCAAGCAGGGTATCAAGCAGTGAGAACAGACCGCACATGAACGCATTCTCAGCCAGCATCGGCTCATTCAGTTTCTCGGCAATCAGTTCACAAAATTTCCCGCGCATCATACTCATCGGGTAAAGCTCGGTGACGGTGTCGTTGGCTGCACTTGCCAGCACTACAACGGCCACAAACCTTCTGAGCTGATTTTCTCCAAGGTACCTCAGCACTTCACTCAGGGTTAACTTGCTGAAATTACAGGCTCCCATGTGTTTAAAGGCGGTGTGCTTCATATAGCGCATGATTTTATAGGACAGCGTGAGGTCGCTTTTGATTAACGCCTCGATGATCCGAAAGTCAGGTTTATTGCGCCCTACTTCCATTTGCAGACGGAAAATTGCAAGCTGATTTTGCGATAGCCGTTTATATTTAATCACCTCCGGACGACAGAAAAAATATCCCTGAAACAGAGAAAATCCGGCATCGCTGTATTGTTTGAATTCCTCTTTAGTCTCAATTTTTTCAGCCAGATATTTAATATGCCCGGTCAGGCTTTTACGCTCACTCAGGTAATTTTGAATTTGCGCTAAGGTGTAATTCTGGACATCGAATTTGATGATGGAAATATAGGGCAAGAAAACATCCCATTCCGGTGCGAGAGTGAAATCATCGAGCGCAAAGCAGTACCCGTGCTCATACATTTCTCTCACGGCCTGCAAAAGCGCCTCACCCGGGTCAGCATCTTCCAGGATCTCAATGACCACGTTGTTTTTGTCCAGCGCCTCAGCGCTGCGGTCGATAATCATCCGGGAAGGAAAATTGATAAACGACGTATGTTCCCCGGCGATGCGCTGGGACGGCACGGATAAGAACTGGTCTGATATCATTCTGGACGTGGCATATTCCGCCGACACATCGGGGAAACGGTTGGTCATTCCGTCTCTGAAAAGCAGCTCATAGGCCACGGTATTCATATCGAGGTTAAAAATGGGTTGTCTCGCGATAAATCCATACATATCCCATCCTCCTGAACGTCTTTATATTTATTAGCATCCCCTATCTGCACAACGATAACGAGCATTATCGAACACTAATTTGATTGAATGCACAAAATAAAAGCATCCACACTAATTAACGGGAATTAGCGATCAAAAATTTAAATTAAATATACCCGGTGCTCTACAGAAACATGGCGAAATATCCGATAAGTGATCTGTGCCTGCCCGACATGCACGTCATTACGGGAGTTGAGAATGAAAGACGCCATGGTCCGAAAACAAAAAATAAGAGTCAAGACGTTGATGCTATTGTCCATTTTCCTCACCGTGACGGTGGGCTTTACGGCAACGATCGGTTTTATGATGTGGCAGTGGATGGATCAGCAAGAAGTGCTGGCTAAAAAACACATCCGCCAGATTGCTGAAGTGCAGTCGTTGCAGGTCAGTAAACAGATGGATTCCGCTCTGGCGGCCGCACGGGACATGGGAAATAGCGCTCAGGCACTGCGCGACGCGGGCATCGCTGATCGACAGGGACTCAACCAGCTGCTAATCCATTATCTTTCAGCGCACCCTCAGTTTCTTTCAATGTCGATGGCCTTTGAACCTGATGCCTTCGATGGCAACGATGCCACCTTTGCCGGTCAGAGCGGTGAAGATCCCGCCGGACGTTACGCCCGCTACGTTGACCGCGACGCCACAGGCAAACCGGCATTACATCTGCTGACGGACATCGAAACGCCCGGCAGCGGCGATTATTATCTGCTGCCGAAGCAACGGCAAAAAGATGTCATCATCGAACCCTATATTTATCCCTACAATGGGGTGGACGTAATGCTCACCTCGATTGCCGCCCCCATCATGCGTGAGGGTCAGTTCCTGGGGTCCGTCACGTCGGATTTCTCACTCGCGACCCTGCAATCGATGATCGGGGCGATTAAACCGTGGAACGGTACAGGCTACGCCCTGCTTCTGTCGGCGGGCAACAGCGTGGTTTCCAGCCCGGATAAACGTGCCGTAGGCAAGCCTTACACCGGAACTGTCACAGGGGATGAGGTGATACGCACAAACGATCCTCAACTGAAGGAAGAGGCGTTTATCACCTGGCAGGCGATTACCATCGGCAACAGTCAGACGCCCTGGAAGCTGGCTATCGTCACCCCGGTCAGCGAAGTGATGGCCGAGGCAAGACAATTTTTACTGAAAGCCATCCTCCTGATGGTGTTAAGCATTGTGGTTGTCAGCCTGGTCATGGCGCAAATCTTTACCCGTAAAGTGGACCGCCCGGTGGGGGGCGAACCGTCAGATGCCGCCGGGATCGCGCTGGCCGTGGCCGGAGGCGACCTGAACAACGCTATCCCGGTGCGTCCCGGGGATACCAGCAGTATTTTTTACGCCCTACACACCATGCAGATGCAGCTCAAGCGCATCGTGGGTAACATCAGCGAAGCCAGCCACTCCGTTCACGGTGGCACCAGTGAAATTTCGGCAGGCAATCTCGATCTGGCCTCACGCACCGAAGAACAGGCAGCGGCGATTGTCGAAACCGCGGCCAGCATGGAAGAGATTTCGGTCACGGTGAAAAATAACGCCGACAATGCGCACAAAGCTACCACCCTTACCGATCGCGCCGCGACCCTTGCCGGACATGGCGAGACGCTGGTCAACGATGTCGTGGTGGTGATCGGGGAAATTGACGAAAGCGCCCGTAAGATTGGAGAGATCAACAGCATTGTGGACGGTATCGCCTTCCAGACCAATATTCTGGCGCTGAATGCCGCCGTAGAAGCGGCGCGCGCGGGCGAACAGGGGCGCGGTTTTGCAGTGGTGGCGGGTGAAGTGCGCAACCTTGCCCAGCGAAGCGCCAACGCGGCAAAAGAGATCTCCCAACTGATAGCCGAGTCTTCAGGCCGTGTCAGCAAAGGCGTTGAGCTGGTCAATGAAACCGGCGTCATGATGAAGCAGGTCATCGAGGCCGTGTCGCATGTGCATCTGGTGATTAACGATATTGTTCAGGCTCTGGATGAGCAGAATCGGGGAATTAGCCAGGTCAGCATTGCCGTCAATCAGATGGACAGCACGACCCAGCAGAACGCGTCCCTGGTACAACAGATCTCAGCAGCGGCCCTGTCGCTGGACGAACAGGCGAAATCGCTGGAGAAAACGCTGGCGTACTTTACGCCATAAACAAAAAAGGCACCCGCAGGACGGGTGCCTTTTCAGGCTATCGCGATTACAGCCCTTTCAGGAGCTTATCGACAAACTCCGGTACGACGGTACTGGCCAGGCCATAGTGCTTCTCTTCGAACTCGCTGCCCACCTGGCTCGGCTCCAGATTCAGCTCAACCGTATGCGCGCCGTGCAGCCGCGCTTCGTGAACAAACCCGGCCGCGGGATAGACATGGCCAGATGTGCCAATGGCGATAAAGACATCCGCCATGGCCAGCGCGCTGTAGATGTCATCCATACCAAGCGGCATTTCACCAAACCAGACCACATGCGGACGCAGGCGCGACGGAAACTGGCAGCAGTGGCACTTATCTTCAGGCAGCACGTCCTCTTTCCAGTCCAGCACCTGACCGCTCCAGGCGCAGCGAACTTTCAGCAGTTCACCGTGCATATGGATGATGTTTTTGTTACCGGCCCGTTCATGCAGATTGTCGATATTCTGCGTAACCAGTAAAAAACGATCGCCAAGCGCCTCTTCCAGCTTCGCCAGCGCCAGGTGCGCCGGGTTAGGCACAACCTCTGGCTGCTGCAGCTGACGACGGCGGGCGTTATAAAACGCCTGCACAAGATCCGGATCGCGGGCAAAGCCTTCCGGCGTCGCCACATCCTCAACACGGTGCTCTTCCCATAACCCGTCCGCAGCGCGGAAAGTACGAATACCTGACTCTGCGGAGATCCCCGCCCCGGTCAGCACCACCACTCTGGGTTTATCCATCGCTTCTGGCATCATTCTGTCTCTGAAAAAGATCCGCTGGCGCAAGCGCTCACGTAAGCGGCGTTTATTTTTGCGAAAACGGCTGAGTCGACCTAAGCGACGCGACAGCATAAAAACCTCGTAAACTAATCGGTGAGATGAAGGAATGCGGCTCCGCGCATCCCTCCTGCGTCCCCGTGTCGCGCACGTTCAATACGCGGCACGCGGGCAACCGGCAATAAATGTCGGGGCAAACGCCCGGACAGCTGTTCCGTTAACGCGCTAAAGTTTGAAAGCCCTCCCCCAATCACCAGCAGATCCGGGTCGACGATGGTGAGAATATTTCCCAGACACACCGCCAGCAGATCCAGATAGCGCTCAACGTGCTCTCGCGCCTGCGCATCCCCCTGCTCCCACAAGATAATGATTTGAGGGGCTTCAAGTTTCTGATGATAGAAGTGTTCGTAAAGCCATGCAAACCCACGTCCGGAGAGGTAGTTCTCAATACAGCCATGCTGACCGCAACCGCAGCGGGTCAGCGGGAAGTCGCGCCCGACGACCGCCAGGGCATCAACCGGCAGGCGGATATGGCCGAACTCTCCCGTAATGTAACTGCGCCCGGTAATCGGCTTACCGTTGATGACGATCCCTCCCCCTACGCCCGTGCCAAGGATCAGCCCCATCACCAGCGGATAGTGCTGAAACTCATCGTCCCAGGCTTCGGAGAGTGCAAAACAGTTGGCATCATTATCTAAACGCACGTCGCGTTCAAGCAGAGCGGAGAGATCGGCGCGCAGCGGTTTACCGCTGGCAGCAGGAACGTTGGCCGCATACAGCGTACCATCGTCAGTTTCGGGCATTCCCGGAATACCAATGCCGACGCTGCCTTTCACGCCAAAACGTGAATCAGCTTGCGCCACCAGCGCGGCAATGGCAGTTAAAAATTCATCATAGCTTTCGCGTGGTGTGGGAACGCGGGTTTCCCACTGCAGTTTGAGGTTTTTATCAAACACGCCCAGCGCAATTTTGGTGCCGCCAATATCAAATCCATAATACATCACGCATTCCTCTTTTTGATTTGGCGGCCTGACGACCGCTAAATCATGACGTAATTACTGGCCACTTAGTACCCTCGCCGGATCAATTCGGCTTGCGCGACGCGCCGGATACCAGCTTGCCAGCAGACTCAGTAAAAGTGCCGTTACCAGCACATAAAAAACGTCCAGCCAGTGCAATTCAGACGGCAGGAAGTCAATAAAATAGATATCACCTGACAGGAACTGGTGGCCAATAAGCGCCTCGATGCCATTGATAATTGGCGTCAGCTGCAGAGAAACCACCACGCCAATCACCACGCCACAGAGGCTCCCGAACAGTCCAGCCAGCAGACCGTACCAGACAAAGATGGCGCGAATAAGACCGTCTTTTGCCCCCAGGGTACGCAGGACGGCGATGTCGCCGCTCTTGTCTTTGACCGCCATCACCAGCGTCGAAACGATATTAAAGCACGCGACCCCAATCACCAGCACCATCGCCAGATACATAATGGCGCGGATCATCTGGATATCACGGTACATATAACCGTAAGTGCCAATCCAGCTTTTGATGTAGACATAGTTATTGGTCACGCTGCCGGCATCACGCACCAGCTTATTGGCGTTGAAGACGTCGTTGACCTTAATGGCAATCCCCGTCACGCTGTCGGCCATGTCGAGATACTGGCGCGCATCTTCCATCGGCACCATCGCAAAGCTGTGATCGAGCTGGCCGCTTAACTGAAGAATACCGGTGACGTGCAGACGTACGCGTTTAGGCTGCTGCAGCTTGTGGTCGGCACTGGCGTTCGGGATCATGATAGAGACCCAGTCGCCCTGCTTAACCTTCAGGGCCTCGGCAACGCCTTTGCCCATAATAATTTGCTGTTCACCGGCCTTAAAGTTTGCCCACGCGCCGTTTTGCACATATTTCGGCAACGCGCTGAGGCGCTCTTCCTGCACCGGGTTCACCCCTTTTACCTGAATGGCGCGCAGGTTAACGCCGCTCTCGACCAGCCCGGTAAAGTTAATGTAAGGCGCGGCCGCCACGATGCCTGGCACTTTTTCGATTTTACTCAGGGCATCGCTCCAGTGCGTCCACGGCTGATTCACCGGTTCGATTTCACCGTGCGGGACCACCGCCAGGATGCGGTTATTCAGTTCACGCTCAAAGCCGTTCATGGCGCTAAGGCCCACGATCAGCACCGCCACTCCCAGCGCAATACCGATGGTGGAGATCACCGAGATCAGTGACACCATGCCGCCGCGACGACGTCCGCGGCTAAAACGCAACCCTATGAGTAACGATAACGGTGAAGCCATTACTCCGCCCCCATCAGGGTCAGTTCTGGGTTCAGATGACCGTCGCGCATCTCAAGTTGACGTCCCATCCGTTTTGCCAGCTGGAGATCGTGGGTTACCACCAGAAACGCGGTTCCCTGCGAGGCATTCAACTCACCCAGCAGCTGGAAAATACTGTCCGCGTTGCGGGCGTCCAGGTTACCCGTTGGCTCATCCGCCAGTACCAGGCGCGGATTGTTGACCAGCGCACGCGCAATGGCCACACGCTGGCGTTCACCGCCGGAAAGTTCAGAAGGACGATGATTACCGCGATGCCCAAGCCCAACCGCTTTCAGCATATCGCTGGCGCGAGTGTTAATTTCTGCGGGTTTCTTTTTACCAATCAACAGCGGCATCGCCACGTTTTCCAGCGCCGTGAAATCCGGCAGCAGGTGGTGGAACTGGTAGATAAAGCCCAGCTCGCGGTTACGCAGCTCCGCTTTTGCCGCAGATGACATTTTGCTCATCGGCTGGCCGGAGAAAATCACGTCACCACTGGTGGGTGTATCCAGCCCACCGAGCAGGTGTAATAACGTACTTTTGCCGGAGCCGGAACTGCCCACAATCGCCATCATCTCACCTTCGCCCACGCTGAAGCTCACATTGTGCAACACGTCAGTCTGCACAGTGCCTTCCTGATAGCGTTTGGACAGGTTGTCGCATTGCAACAGGATCTTATTCATAACGTAAAGCCTCAGCGGGTTGAGTGGCGGCAGCGCGCCAGGAAGGATAAAGCGTAGAAAGCAGCGCAATGGCCATCGCAGCCAGCGCAATCCCAATCACCTGTAACGGTTCGATAGCCACGGGCAGCGCCGCACCATCAAGCAGAGCGCCGATGATCGGCATTAAATTGTTAAGCTGGCTGGCGAGCAGCACCCCCAGCGCCGCACCGAGTAGCGCACCGATAATCCCGGCACTGGCACCCTGCACCATAAATACCGCCATGATCTGGCGCGGCGTTAGCCCCTGAGTCTGCAGAATGGCGACCTCACCCTGCTTTTCCATCACCATCAACCCCAGTGAGGTGATGATGTTGAAGGCCGCGACCGCCACGATCAGGCTCAGCAGCAGCCCCATCATATTTTTTTCCATCCGCACGGCCTGGAACAGCTCGCCCTTGCGTTCACGCCAGTCCTGCCATTTGGTCCCTTCCGGCAACGTTTGCTGGCTGAGGGTATCCACTTTTAGCGGGGCGTCGAGCCACAGGCGCCAGCCGGTGATATTCCCCGCCGGATAGCGCATCAGACGTGACGCGTCCTGAATATTCACCAGCATCTGATAACCATCGACTTCGCTATTGGCGGCAAACGTGCCAACCACCGTAAACAAGCGCTGGCTTGGCAAACGTCCCATCGGCGTAAACTGACTGGCCGACGGTACCATTACGCGCAGCTGGTCACCACGGTTGACGCCAAGCTGCCCGGCCAGTTGCTCGCCGAGGATCACGTTATATTTGCCGGCTTCCAGGTCGGTCTGCTTCACGTTCACGAGGAACGGCGTCAGCGGGTCGTTTTGCGCCGGGTCAATGCCCAGCATCACGCCGACCGCCACGCTACGGGCGCTTTGCAGCACCACATCGCCCGTGGTTAACGGCGCAACGCGCGTGACACCCTGTAACTTCGCCGCGCTTTCCGGCAGCTGTTGTGGGTTAACGGAACCGTGGGTTGAGGAGAGGATAGCCTGCGGCATCAGCCCCAGGATGTTGTTTTGCAGCTCGCGCTCAAAGCCGTTCATGACGGAAAGAACCGTCACCAGAGCCATTACGCCAAGCGTAATGCCAATAGTCGAAAGCCAGGAGACAAAACGACCGAAGCGGTCCGCGGCGCGCCCACGCATGTAACGTAAGCCTATGAAGAGTGCGACAGGTTGGTACATGAAATCCGTCTGTTTGCTGATAGCAGACCCACGAGTATATAAGCGAATCCCTTAAGCGTAAATGACTGAAACCGTAAGCTTTGGTAATCATTTTTCTGAAAAATTCAGATAAATCAGAGTACTACTCTCTGAAACCTCCCTGTACAGCCTCCACCTTTTCCGAAAAACCTCCTGATACAGACTGTTACCCGTTACATCACGGTTTTGTTTAACAACAATTGTTCGTTCGTTTATGGCAAAAAGGTAGTCGCGAACAATGAAGCAAAAAGCATTATGGATTAACCAGATAAAAGGGCTGTGTATCTGCCTGGTGGTTATCTACCATTCAGTCATCACCTTTTATCCCCATCTCAATGGGTTACAACATCCGTTATCCGGTCTTCTCGCCAAATGTTGGGTCTATTTTAATCTCTATCTTGCTCCCTTCCGCATGCCGGTGTTTTTCTTCATTTCCGGCTATCTGATTCGACGTTACATCGATGAGGTGGACTGGCGTACCAGTCTCGATAAACGGATCTGGAGCATTGTCTGGGTACTGGCGCTGTGGGGCGTTCTGCAATGGCAGGCGCTGAGCCACCTCAACGCCTGGCTTGCTCCCGAGCGTGAACTGGCCACTTCCTCCAATGCGGCCTATGCCGATTCCCTTTCCGGGTTTGTGAAGGGAATGCTCACCGCCAGCACCAGTCTCTGGTATCTGTATGCCCTGGTGGTCTATTTCACGCTGTGTAAACTGCTGAGCCGCTGGAAGCTGCCGGTACTGGGGCTGCTGGCACTGGCGAGCGTCGCGATAAACTTCCTGCCGCTGCCGTGGTGGGGAATGAACAGCGTGGTGCGCAACATGATCTACTACAGCCTCGGCGCGTGGTATGGCGCTGAGCTGATGGCGTGGATGAAAGGGTTCAATCTGCGTCGCGCCTGGCTGGCGTTAGCCGCGTTCGCTGCCGTTTCTGTGGTGCTGTGGTTTGCTAACGTCCCGCTGCTGCTCTCCCTGCTGTCGATTGTGTTGATCATGAAGCTTTTCTACAGCATTGAGCAACGTTATGCCGTCCATCCTAATAATCTGCTTAACGTGATCGGTTCTAATACCATCGCGATTTATACCACCCATCGCATCCTGATTGAGGCCTTTAGCCTGTTCCTGATTGGTGAGATGAATGCCGCATACTGGCCGGTCTGGGCGGAGCTGACGTTGATTCTGGTCTACCCGTTTGCCAGCCTGTTGCTCTGCACCGTTGCCGGGCTTGGGGTGCGTAAGGTCTCCACCGCACTGTTTGGTGATGTGTTCTTCTCCCCGCCTTCCACGCTTTCTCCGTCATCGGCCAGCCGCTGATGCGCTTTTCGCCCCCTTTTGGGGGCGAATTTTCTCCCTGTGCGGTTCCGGTTTGATTATGTAAAACGATCGAGGATAATAAAGACATTGCGTATCAGTGATATGCCCCAATACTGTTGGTATATCCCCAAGAGACTCTGACATAGCCATGCCTGAACACTATCGATATTCCTTGCCTGTCAAAGCGGGCGATCAGCGCCAGCTGGGCGAACTTACTGGCGCGGCGTGCGCCACGCTGGTGGCAGAAATCGCTGAGCGGCACCCGGGTCCGGTGGTACTGGTTGCCCCGGATATGCAAAATGCCCTGCGTCTGCATGATGAAATCCGCCAGTTCACTGACAATCTGGTGTTCAGTCTGGCCGACTGGGAAACGCTGCCGTATGACAGTTTCTCGCCGCACCAGGAGATCATCTCCTCTCGTCTGTCGACCCTGTATCAGTTACCGACGATGCAGCGCGGCGTGCTGATCGTCCCCGTAAACACCCTTATGCAGCGCGTCTGTCCGCACAGCTATCTTCATGGCCATGCGCTGGTGATGAAAAAAGGCCAGCGCCTGTCCCGGGACGCCCTGCGCGCGCAGCTCGACAGCGCCGGTTATCGCCATGTCGATCAGGTGATGGAGCACGGGGAATATGCCACGCGTGGTGCACTGCTCGATCTTTACCCGATGGGCAGCGACCAGCCGTATCGTCTGGATTTCTTCGATGATGAAATCGACAGCCTGCGCGTGTTCGACGCCGACACGCAGCGCACGCTGGAAGAAGTGGACTCCATCAATTTACTGCCCGCACATGAGTTCCCGACAGACAAAACCGCAATCGAGCTGTTCCGCAGCCAGTGGCGCGACAGATTCGACGTCAAACGCGATGCCGAACATATCTATCAGCAGGTCAGCAAAGGGACGTTGCCGGCGGGTATTGAATACTGGCAGCCGCTGTTCTTTAACGAGCCTCTGCCCGCGCTGTTCAGCTATTTCCCGGCCAATACGCTGATTGTTAACACCGGTGATATCGACGCCAGCGCCAGCCGTTTTGAGAGCGAAACCCGCGCCCGCTTTGAAAACCGGGGCGTGGACCCGATGCGTCCGCTGTTGCCACCGGAAGTGCTGTGGCTGCGCACTGATGAGCTGAACGCCGAGCTGAAACGCTGGCCGCGTATGCAGCTCAAAACCGATTCGCTCGCCGACAAGGCCGCCAATACCAACCTCGCCTTCCGCACGCTACCGGATTTATCCGTTCAGGCGCAGCAGAAGTCGCCGCTGGATAATCTGCGCAAGTTCCTCGAGTCCTTTACCGGGCCGGTCGTGTTCTCCGTTGAAAGCGAAGGCCGCCGGGAAGCGCTGGGTGAACTGCTGGGGCGGATCAAAATTGCCCCGAAACGTATTTTGCGCCTGAGTGAAGCCACCGGTAATGGCCGTTATCTGATGATTGGCTCCGCCGAGCACGGGTTTGTGGATACCCTCAACAATCTGGCGCTGATTTGCGAAAGCGACCTGCTGGGGGAACGCGTGGCGCGCCGCCGTCAGGACAGCCGTCGCACCATTAATCCGGACACGTTGATCCGTAACCTCGCCGAACTACACCCCGGCCAGCCGATTGTTCACCTCGAGCACGGGGTGGGCCGTTATCAGGGCATGACGACGCTGGAAGCCGGTGGCATCAAGGGCGAATACCTGATGCTGACCTACGCCAATGACGCCAAACTCTATGTGCCGGTCTCCTCCCTGCATCTCATCAGCCGCTATGCCGGCGGTGCAGAAGATCATGCGCCATTACATAAACTGGGCGGCGACGCCTGGGCGCGCGCGCGGCAGAAAGCCGCGGAAAAAGTGCGTGATGTGGCGGCAGAACTGCTGGATATCTACGCCCAACGCGCGGCCAAAGAAGGCTTTGCCTTCAGGCATGATAAACAACAGTACCAGATGTTCTGCGATAGCTTCCCGTTTGAAACCACGCCGGATCAGGCCCAGGCCATTAATGCTGTGCTGAGCGACATGTGCCAGCCGCTGGCGATGGACAGGCTGGTTTGCGGCGATGTCGGCTTCGGCAAAACCGAAGTGGCGATGCGCGCCGCCTTCCTCGCGGTAGAAAACAACAAACAGGTCGCGGTGCTGGTGCCTACCACCCTGCTCGCCCAGCAGCATTTTGACAACTTCCGTGACCGTTTCGCCAACTGGCCGGTTCGTATTGAGATGCTGTCACGTTTTCGCAGTACCAAAGAGCAGTCGCAGATTCTGGAACAGGCCAGCGAGGGTAAGATCGATATTCTGATCGGCACCCACAAGCTGCTGCAGAGTGATGTGAAGTGGAAAGATCTGGGGCTGTTGATCGTCGATGAAGAACACCGGTTCGGGGTCCGTCATAAAGAGCGTATTAAAGCGATGCGTGCCGACGTCGATATCCTCACCCTGACCGCCACACCGATTCCGCGAACGCTGAATATGGCGATGAGCGGCATGCGCGACCTGTCGATTATCGCCACGCCGCCGGCACGTCGTCTGGCGGTAAAAACCTTTGTTCGTGAGTACGACAACCTGGTCGTCCGCGAGGCTATTCTGCGTGAAGTACTGCGCGGGGGGCAGGTCTATTATCTCTATAACGACGTGGAGAATATCCAGAAAGCGGCGGACAGGCTGGCCGAACTGGTGCCGGAAGCGCGCATCGCTATCGGTCACGGTCAAATGCGCGAGCGCGAGCTGGAGCGGGTGATGAACGATTTCCACCACCAGCGCTTTAACGTCCTGGTGTGTACCACCATCATTGAGACCGGGATCGATATTCCGACGGCCAATACCATCATTATTGAGCGCGCGGATCACTTTGGACTGGCGCAGCTTCACCAGCTGCGTGGCCGCGTTGGCCGCTCGCACCATCAGGCCTACGCCTGGCTGCTGACCCCGCATCCGAAAGCGATGACCACCGATGCGCAAAAACGTCTGGAGGCTATCGCATCGCTGGAAGATCTGGGCGCGGGCTTCGCGCTGGCGACACACGACCTTGAGATCCGCGGTGCAGGTGAACTTCTGGGCGAAGACCAGAGCGGCTCGATGGAAACCATCGGCTTCTCGCTCTATATGGAGCTGCTGGAAAATGCGGTCGATGCCCTGAAGGCCGGACGTGAGCCATCGCTGGAAGATCTGACCAGCCAGCAAACTGAGGTGGAACTGCGCATGCCTTCCCTGCTGCCGGATGATTTTATTCCGGATGTGAACACGCGTCTGTCGTTCTACAAACGTATCGCCAGTGCGAAAAATGAGAACGAACTGGATGAAATTAAGGTAGAGCTGATCGATCGCTTTGGCCTGTTGCCGGATGCCGCGAGAAACCTGCTGGATATTGCGAGGCTGCGCCAGCAGGCACAAAAGCTGGGCATTCGTAAGCTCGAAGGCAATGAAAAAGGTGGCGTGATTGAATTTGCCGAGAAGAATCACGTTAATCCGATGTGGCTAATCGGTCTGCTCCAGAAACAGCCGCAGCATTTCCGTCTGGATGGTCCAACGCGTCTGAAATTTACGCAGGAGCTGACGGATCGTAAAAACCGGATGGAGTGGGTTCGTCACTTTATGCGTCAGCTGGAAGAGAACGCTGTCGCATAATTCCCCTTCCCCCCGTTGGCGCAATGCTTACGGGGGGACAATTTACAAACTCTTTGCACTTCACCTGGATTTCCCGACATACCCATTCGCCATAATTATCGTTAACGCCTTATAAAACAATAACCTTATTATTTATATGGATTATGGTGATGATGACCTCTTCGCGTTTTACCCGCTGGATAACCGTGTTTGCGCTGGCAGCAACGGTCGCTGTTGCGCTTCCTGCACGCGCAAATACCTGGCCTCTTCCCCCTGCTGGCAGCAAGGTCGTGGGCGAAAACCGTTTTCATGTGGTTGAAAATAATGGGGGATCGCTCGAAGCGATTGCCAAAAAATATAACGTAGGCTTTCTGGCTCTGCTGCAGGCTAACCCTGGCGTTGACCCCTATGTGCCACGCGCTGGCAGCGTCCTGACCATCCCGTTGCAGACCATTCTCCCGGATGTAGCGCGCGAAGGGATCGTGATAAACCTTGCCGAGCTGCGTCTTTACTATTACCCGCCGGGTAAAAATGAAGTCACCGTTTATCCAATCGGTATTGGCCAGCTGGGCGGCGACACGCTGACCCCAACAATGGTCACCACCGTATCGGATAAACGTGCCAACCCAACCTGGACGCCAACGGCTAATATTCGTGCTCGCTATAAAGCACAGGGAATTGATTTGCCGGCTGTGGTGCCAGCGGGTCCGGAGAATCCGATGGGTCACCACGCGATCCGTCTTGCGGCCTATGGTGGCGTTTACCTTCTGCATGGAACAAATGCGGATTTCGGTATCGGGATGCGCGTCAGTTCCGGCTGTATTCGTCTGCGCGATGATGATATCAAGACGCTCTATAGCGTGATCACGCCTGGTACCCGAGTGAATATTATTAATACGCCCATTAAGGTTTCTGAGGAGCCGGGTGGCGTAAGGCTGGTTGAAATTCACCAGCCGTTATCGAAAAACATTGGCGACGATCCGCAGACACTGCCAATTAATCTGAATGCCGCGATGGTGAGCTTTAAAACGAATGCCCGCACGGATGGCATCGTGATGGAGCGTGCGATGGAGGCGCGTTCCGGGATGCCCACCGATGTCACCCGGCATCAGGATGTCACCCAGCAGTCGATGTGATCCCCAATAAAAAAAGCCCTGCTGAGCAGGGCTTTTTTACAGTGGCATCGCAGTGGCATAAATGAGGGTTTAGCCAGGCTTATTTGTAGATAACAGCGGTGCCGTGCAGGGTGTTAGGACCGGTCACTGAGGTGATGCGGAAAGATTTTGCACCCATCTCGTCAGCTTTCTGCGCCAGCTGATCTTCCAGTGAGCCCAGGTTAGTCCCGGCAGAAGCAGAGATAGTCCCGACTTTATGCTGGTCAGCAGGGGTTGATTGCACTTCAACAGCAGCGAAGCTTGCGAAAGAAAGTGAACTCAGAACAGCAGCAGCGATGAGGGTTTTTACGTTTTTCATGATTTTTACCTTTGGGCAGATGATTCGGAGGTCGTTAGCTATTTAGTTAACGATCGATAGGTAAATCATAAATGTGATCCAGCTCACGCGTCAACATCTTTTTATAACGAACATTAATTAAATTTTAAATTCGTTATTTTTCATACCCATATGATTAATTTATTTTTCTCTCATCAGTGCTGGTGGTCACCCGCGATTATTTTTATAATGATTATTCAACAAACCAACAGAGGACCAACGGCAAATGACAACCGACGTGACGAGTTGCGCGAAGAAAAGCCGTGGCCGACCAAAAGTGTTCGACAGGGATGCAGCGCTTGATAAGGCCATGACTCTCTTCTGGCAACATGGGTATGAAGCGACCTCGCTTTCCGATCTGGTGGAAGCTACCGGTGCCAAAGCACCCACGCTGTATGCTGAATTCACCAATAAAGAGGGGCTGTTCAGGGCAGTACTGGACAGATACATTTCGCGCTTTGCGGCGAAACACGAAGCCCAGCTGTTTTGTGAAGAGAAAAGCGTCGAACAGGCGCTACGGGACTATTTCACCACCGTCGCGACCTGCTTCACCAGTAAAGATACCCCTGCGGGTTGCTTTATGATTAACACCTCTGCCACCCTTGCGGCCTCCTCAAAAGAGATTGCCAACACGGTGAAATCGCGCCATGCCATGCAGGAAGAGACGCTAAGTGCGTTCCTGTCTCAGCGCCAACAACGAGGTGAAATTCCTGCGCATTGCAATCCACAGATGCTGGCGCAATACCTGAACTGTATTTTGCAGGGTATGTCGATAAGCGCTCGTGAAGGGGCTACGCTGGAAAAACTGCAAACCATTACCGCGACCACGCTGAAACTGTGGCCTGAACTGCTCAAAATCTGACGCAAAAAAAAAAGCTCCTCAGCCTGAGCGCTTGAGGAGCTAAGTTCAGAGAACATCTTTTTTACACTTTGTTATTCAGTACCAACTGGCCGTTTCCATCCAGCGGAATTTGAGTGCCCGGGTCTTTATCCATGCGGATCTTGCCCTGCTGATCGCCAATTTTGTACGTCACGTCGTAACCCAGCATTTTCTCCGACTTGTCATAGACGGTTTTGCAGCGCTGCTGAGTCGTCGTGTACGTGTCGTTATCCTGCATAGCGCCCTGCACCTGGTTACCGGCATAGCCGCCGCCCAGCGCGCCGACCACGGTCGCCACATCTTTACCACGACCACCACCAAACTGATGGCCAATCACACCACCGGCAACCGCACCCAGTACTGAACCGGCGATACGGTTTTCATCCTGTACCGGACGGCGATGGGTCACGGAGACGTTACGGCACTCCTGACGAGGCGTTTTCACGGTTTCTTTAATCGGGGTAGCAGACACGACCTGTGCGTATTGTGGGCCGCGATCCAGTACGTTGAGACTGGCAACGGCAGCCACACCTAACGCAGCAGCGACGCCAATCCCTATACCCGCCAACATTGATTTATTCACGGGACTTCCTCCTTTGTTGCTATTGGTAACAATTTTGCAATGCAGGTCGCGCTTCGCCAATAAGACAAAGGATCAAAAAGTGGACGTGGAGGAGAGATATATCGTGTTTAGGAGAACTCTTAAGCACTCAATGTACGTTGAGCAGCATGATATGCTAAAAATTCCCTCCGGAGGCCCCGGAGGGAGAGAATATTAGTGCAGCTTCAGGCGTGGTCGAATAACGCGGTTGATTCGTCCCACCAGCATCATCAGCCCGGTTTTGAAGTAACCGTGCAGGGCAATCTGGTGCATACGATAGAGCGAGATATAGACAAAGCGTGCAATACGTCCTTCCACCATCATAGAGCCGCGCATCAGGTTACCCATCAGGCTGCCGACGGTAGAGAAGTTCGAGAGCGATACCAGAGAACCATGGTCTTTATAGACATAGGCTTTCATCGGCTTACCTTTGTACTGCGCCAGAATATTGTGCAGTACCAGGCTTGCCATCTGGTGCGCTGCCTGAGCACGCGGAGGCACAAAACCGCCCTCCGGACGCGCGCAGGAAGCACAGTCGCCGATGGCGAAAATGTCCGGATCGCGTGTGGTTTGCAGGGTCGGCTCGGTCACCAGCTGGTTAATACGGTTCGTTTCCAGCCCGCCAATCTCTTTCATAAAATCAGGCGCTTTGATGCCAGCAGCCCAGACCATCAGGTCTGCTTTGATGTACTCGCCATCTTTGGTGTGCAGGCCGCCGTCGTCCGCGCTGGTTACCATGGTTTGGGTCAGAACCCGCACGCCCAGCTTGGTCAGTTCATTATGCGCCGCACCGGAAATGCGCGGAGGCAGCGCCGGCAGGATACGTTCACCCGCTTCAACCAGCGTCACGTTCAGCGCGTCATTGGTTAAGCCTTTATAACCGTAGCTGTGCAGCTGTTTCACCGCGTTGTGCAGCTCAGCAGAAAGCTCGACGCCCGTCGCCCCCCCACCAACAATCGCGATATTAACCTTCCCGTTCGCACCCATATTGCTGGTGTACTTCAGGAACAGGTTCAGCATTTCCTGGTGGAAACGACGTGCCTGATGTGGGTTATCGAGGAAGATACAGTGCTCTTTTACACCTGGTGTGTTGAAGTCATTGGAGGTACTGCCCAGCGCCATGACCAGCGTGTCATACGGCAGTTTGCGCTCAGGAACCAGCAGTTCCCCTTTTTCATCGCGCAGCTCTGCCAGGGTAATGGTTTTGCTCTCACGATTGATATCCACCACGGAGCCCAGCTGGAACTGGAAATGGTGATTGCGCGCATGTGCCAGATAGCTCAGCGCGTCCACGCCCTCATCCAGTGAACCGGTCGCCACTTCGTGCAACAGCGGTTTCCACAGATGGCTGTGGTTACGATCCACCAGCGTAATTTTGGCTTTTTTGCCGCGACCGAGCTTCTTGCCTAACTGTGTAGCCAGCTCCAGCCCGCCAGCACCACCGCCGACAATCACTATCTTTTTCAATGGCGTAGTCAACGTGACCCCCTCAAATTATTAACCAATTGTTAATTAAAAGTTATAAAAATAACCCTTAATTAACAACAGGTTACAGCACTGAAACCATTCAGGTGCATTGAGAATACCACGTCAGGCGCATTGGTCATACCAAAATTGATATGCATCAAGTTTTGATGGCTTAAAAGTAGACAATTCTGGACAAAAAGAAAGCCCGGCGCGCTTTCGCGGCCGGGCCTGGCGGTCGTACGCAGTGGATTAGCCCAGGGTTTTGAAGGCTTTGATCCGCTGCAAATGCGGGGAGATGTTCTTGAATTTGTGGGTCTGTTCTTCATCCCAGACAATTTCATAGTAATGATGCAGCAACTCAGCCGCCCGGTGGCTGTTAAGGGCTTCATCATTACGCGACAAGATCACCAGACAACGGTCGCGGTTTTTCTCCCGAAAATTACTGACGCACTTGGTGGCAATATCGACATACTCTTCAGGGCGGTCAATTTTGCCTTCCATGTTCTCATTCGGGAAAAGATTAGGATTGAACACCACCTGGCGGATATCGCACAGGAATCCAATCCGCTCTGCCCAGTAGCCACCTAATCCCACGCCACAAATCAGCGGACGGTCATCGATGTTGAGCTGCAACATCTTGTCCACCTCTTTGAGCAAGTGCTGCATATCATGCTTTGGATGGCGTGTGCTGTAACTGATCAGCCGGACATCCGGATCGATAAACTGCAGCTGCAGGACCTTCTCATGATTACCAGGACTGTTTGAGTCAAAACCGTGTAAATAGATGATCATTGTCTTCTCACCACGCTACGCCTTCCGGGAGGATTTACAGGCTGGCTTTATGTGCCTGCCAGCGTTCATTCAGGGCTTCAAGCTGCGCGTTGACCGTCTTCCAGCGCGCCGAGTCCATCAGCTCCTGACGGCTAAATGAACCTTTATGATACAATTGTGTAACACGCTGTGCATTGATCGGCGACAGGTTATCCAGCACGCTGACGGCACCTTTACGATTATTGCAGACGAGGATCATATCGCAACCTGCGTCCAGCGACGCCTGACCGCGCTCGGCGTAGCTGCCCATAATCGCCGCCCCTTCCATCGACAAATCGTCTGAGAAAATCACGCCATTAAACCCCAGCTCCTGACGCAAAACGGTTTTCAGCCAGTGCGCGGACCCGCTTGCAGGACGCGGGTCGACGTCGCTGTAAATCACGTGTGCTGGCATGATGGCGTCCAGCTTGTTATCGGTAATCAGGGAGCGGAACACCGACATATCTTTGGCACGAATGTCAGCTTCCGGACGCGGATCGCGCGGCGTCTCTTTGTGCGAGTCGGCGGTCACCGCACCGTGTCCCGGGAAATGTTTCCCGGTGGTTTTCATTCCCGCGTCGTGCATACCGTCAATGAAACAGCTCGCTATCGCCAGCGCAATACGCGGATCTTCATGGTATGAGCGTTCGCCAATGGCGGCGCTGATATGCCCCACGTCCAGAACCGGCGCAAAACTGATGTCGATATCCATGGCAATCATCTCGCTGGCCATCAGCCAGCCGGCCTCTTGCGCCAGTTTGCCACCCTCTTCCGTGCCCAGTAATGCCGCAAAAGATTGGGCGGCAGGCAGGCGAGTAAAGCCTTCGCGGAACCGCTGTACGCGTCCGCCTTCCTGATCGACGGCCACCACCAGATGATTGCGCGATGCAGCACGGATCTGGCGCACCAGTTCTCGCAGCTGCGCTGGATCGTGATAGTTGCGGGTGAACAGGATCAAGCCTCCCACCAGCGGGTGCGCCAGAATTTCACGCTCCTCCGCATCCAGCTCAAACCCTTCTACATCCAACATGACTGGACCCACACCAACCTCTCTTATCCTTTAGTTTGTAACTGACGCCAGGCATCATCTGCCAGCGCAATAAATTGTTTATCTCGGGATTGCTGAAAGCGCATTTCAAACCAGCCAGCCATCAGCATGACGACCCACGGTCGCCAGCGCCTCACCTGACGCCTCAGGGCGTCGGCATTCATGTGCGCTATCCGGGCGTAGTCGGTGATGAGCCGCTGCCGCGCAGCATCATCTTCCGACCAGACGGCCGCCAGCTCCAGCGCCACGTCTCCGTCACCGGCATACTCCCAGTCGATAAGCCTCGCACCGAGGGACGTATGAACAATATTTCCGGCATGAACATCCATATGCAGCGGCGAGAGCCGAAGCGGCTGCGGTTCGCCCGTTTTACGCAGCCGTTTTAGCTGTGCCAGCCAGAATGGGGTTCGCCTGTCGGCCGAAGCCTGCTGCCAGTATTGTTCAAGCAACGGCAGCAGCGTCACCCGCCACCCCAGGCGCGGTTGCCGGTGCAGATGACAGAGCATAGCCGCAAGCACTGCCGTTTCCGGTAGCGTGTTGCCGATCTCCCCTGCCAGATACTCCACGGCCATCCAGCCCTGGCGGTAAAAACGGGGCTTTGGCACCAGATCCGCCGGAAGACGTTTCAGTGCCCGAAACTGACGGCGGAAATGGGATGAAGACGCTAAGGGATCGTGATTCTGCCGCAATACCAGACGTTGCTCGCCCTGCTCTATAATGCAACTCGCGCCGCCAAGCCCGGAAGGGGCCTGCGGCGCGATAAGGCGATACTGTGGAAAATAACGCGTCAGGATCTCTTCACGCGTACAGTCAGAGTTGCGTAACGGCACCTTTACCTGACCAGATAATCTCGCCTGTCTGAACCAGCATCAGCTGCATCTGCAGGGCTGGCGTATTCACGTTACCGGTGGCACTGGAGTAAAGCACATACTGCGCACCGACGTTACGGGCAATCCCAATCGCCTTGCTGCGTGAACCGAGGCTGTCCTGCGGTGACAGGCCCAACTGCTGCTTGGCTACCGCGAGCTGCTGTGCCGAGACCAGCGTAAACTTACCGTTATTGGCCAGGGCATTGCGCAGGGTTTCTGTCGCTTCGCCCGCGTTCAGCGAACCGTTGGTACGGTTATTCACGCTATCAACCAGCAATACGCTGCCCGCGGTCACACCCTGAGCCTGCAGCATTTTGCCGACCATCGGTTGCATCGCACCGTTCCAGTCATAATGACGAACGCGCGGCGCAGGCTGCGATGTCTGATCCGGATGTTCAATTGGACCTGGCTGCGACGGAATAGACGGCACAGTCGGTACGGTTGGCGGCGGCTGCGTTGGCTGTGTCGGCTGCTCGGTACCCGGTTTGGCCTCTTCCACAGGCGCAGGTTCTTCAGTTCGGGTCACACACCCTGCGAGGAACAGAGCGAAAGCAGTCACGAGCGCATAACGGCTCAAATTTTTAATCAAGGTTCACCCCTTACAAATAAAGATAAAGTCTCACCTTATGTGCACCCAGATAGTTGGCGCTGCCATAGAGCGTTACCGACGATCTTGCCGGAATAGTGACGCTGCGCGGCGCTTCCAGCGGATGCATTTCAAGACCTCGTACGTCATACCAGAAAAAACGGTAGTGCACCGTCACTGGTTCTTGTCTTTCATTAAAGAGCGTAGAGGAAGCAGAAGAGTTGATTTCACTGATCGACAACGCAGGTTGTTGCGCCGTGATGCCCGCAGCAAGTACGGAGGATTCCATCACCAGCGTCTGTTCATCGCTGACGGGGATCGCCGGACGCGTGCTGCACCCTACGATCAACATCGTCATTACCAGCGCTGCAATACGCCCTTTAAGCATGTCAAAGACCTTTATGTGCCAGCATCGGCCCCAGAGGACGTCCACCCAGCAGATGCATGTGAATATGATAAACTTCCTGACCACCGTGGCGATTACAGTTCATGATGAGACGGTAACCGTCATCAGCAATCCCTTCCTGCTCAGCAATTTTTGCGGCCACTGTCAGCATACGACCTAACGCTACTTCATGCTCGGTTTTTACGTCGTTTACGGTCGGAATCAGAATATTAGGAATAATAAGGATATGTGTCGGAGCCTGAGGAGAAATGTCCCGGAAAGCCGTCACCAGCTCATCCTGATAAACGATATCCGAAGGGATTTCGCGGCGGATAATTTTACTAAAAATCGTTTCTTCAGCCATGACCTTTTCCTTTTTTGTTTAATCTGGCGTAGTGCGCCGCCATTAACACATTCTCAGTATTACTGTGTGACACAACACAAGAGTATGAGCGAGATTCTCCTGTCCTTTCAACCTTCTCCACCGATTTCTTTCCTGAATGTCCTCCAGCTGCCTGGAGAGTGAGCGCTGACGCGTCGCGATCGCCTGAAACATTATTTCAGTCCCTTTTGACACATCTGTTTACACCGTTAATCTCAATGCGTATATTTCGCATTTGCATTTTCATGCGCATTTTCAACATAGAAAACGACATTAGCCCGCACACGCGGGACTGATGCAGACCACCTTCACCATTCATTAAGGGTTTGATGATGTCTTTCATTACTCATACCAGGGATGGGCAACGCCAGCCTGTCGCAACACCTTCGTTGCTGGCAGCCTGTATTGCTATGGCATTGATGCCAACCGTCAGTTTTGCCGCCTCCACGACCGAAGATACGGTAGTTGTGGAGGGTGGCTTTGATAACGCACAGGATCCCTCCAGCGGACAGGATCAGGACTACAGCGTAAAAACCACCACCACCGGGACCAAACTGTTACTTGTTCCCCGCGATATCCCCCAGTCCGTCAGCGTGATTAGCCAGCAGCGCATGGCAGATCAGAACCTGCAGTCAGTCGGCCAGGTGTTAACCAACACCACCGGCGTAACGGCCCAGGTGCAGGACAGCGACCGCACCGTATTTTACTCGCGCGGATTCTTCGTCAGTAACTATGCGTTCGATGACCTGCCGACCTCCATCAGCGAAGTATGGAACTTTGGCGACACCGCCGCCGACACCGCCATTTATGACCGTATAGAGGTGGTTCGCGGCGCTACCGGGCTGATGTCCGGCACCGGTAACCCATCCGCCTACGTCAATATGGTGCGCAAGCACGCAGACAGTAACGTATTCAAAGGGAACGTCTCCGCCAGCTACGGCAGCTGGGACAAGCAGCGCTATGTGCTGGATTTACAGGCCCCGCTGGTAGAGTCCGGCAAGGTGCGCGGTCGTCTGATCACCGGTTACCAGGACAACGACAGCGCTGTGGATAACTACCACTACCGTAAAAAATTCCTCTATGGCGTGGTGGATGCCGACGTCACCGATAGCACGACCCTCTCCGTAGGCTATGAATATCAGGAAAGTTACACCGCCGATCCTACCTGGGGCGGTCTGCCAACCTGGTATAGCGACGGAAGCAAAACCCATTACGACCGCAGCCAGACCGTTGCGCCTGACTGGGCTTACTCGGATAAAGACAACACCCGTATCTTTGCCAACCTGACCCAACGTTTTGACAACGGCTGGGAAGCGCACATCAACGGCATGCATGCGGAAACCCATTTCGACAGCAAACTGATGTATATGTCAGGCTATCCGGATAAAGAGACCGGGGCGGGTATGGTCGGCTACGGCGGCTGGAACCGTGGTGAACGTAAGCAGGATGCCATCGACGCCTTCCTGCGTGGCGATTTCAGCCTTTTTGGTCGTCAGCATGAGATGATGTTTGGCGGGAGCTTCAGCCGCCAGCGTAACCATTACGATAACAGCATGCCGAATGCGTTATACGGTATGGTGGATGTGGGTAATTTTAAAAACTGGAATGGCAAAATCGCCGACCCGCAGTGGACACCGTGGAAGCTCTATAGCCAGGACGACATTCGCCAGTCATCGGCGTATACCTCGGCCCGATTCTCGCTGGCCGACCCGCTGCACCTGATCCTTGGCGCGCGTTACACCAACTATAACATTCGCTACAACCCTGCAGGTTCCCCGGATACCCGTCTGGAAAGCTCCAAAGATGACGTAACGCCTTATGCAGGACTGGTTTATGACATCAATGAAGACTGGTCGACCTATGTCAGCTACACCTCTATTTTCCAGCCACAGGACAAGCGTGACGCGAGCGGCCGTTACCTCGACCCTACGACCGGGAAAAGCTACGAAGCGGGGGTGAAAGCGGACTGGTTCAACACCCGCCTGACCACCTCACTGGCCGTTTTCCGTATTGAACAGGATAACGTGGCAAGCAATACCTACACCTATATGCCGAGCGGTGAATCTATTTATGAATCACTGGATGGCGTGGTCAGCAAAGGGATTGAATTTGAGCTAAACGGTGCACTGACCGACAACTGGCAGTTAACCTTCGGGGCGACACGGTTTATTGCAGAAGATAAGCGCGGGAATGCCATCAGTTCCGATCAGCCACGCACGACCATGAAGCTGTTTACCCGTTATCAATTGCCTATGCTGCCGGAACTGGCGGTGGGCGGCGGGGTGAACTGGCAGAATAAAGTGTGGACGGATGTGGAGGGTGGCCCGGCAGGCCAGTCCCGTGCAGAACAGGGCAGCTATGCGCTGGTGAATCTCTTCAGCCGTTATCAGATCACCAGGGATCTGGCCTTGCAGGCCAACGTTAACAACCTGTTTGATAAAAAATACTACGACTACGTCGGGTCATACGTTGTCTATGGCGCGCCGCTGAACGTCTCCGTCAGCGCCAATTACTCTTTTTAAGTTTCTACCCATAAAAAAGGCAGCCATTTGGCTGCCTTAGTCTCCCCAGGTCACAGCTTAGCTGTTGCGGATGTACTCATCCATTTCGGTTTTCAGGTTATCGGATTTAGTCCCGAAGATTGCCTGAACGCCCGAACCAGCAACAACAACCCCTGCTGCACCCAGTTTTTTCAGACCCGGCTGGTCTACTTTCGCGACGTCGGCAACGCTAACACGCAGACGAGTGATGCACGCGTCCAGGTTAGTGATGTTCTCTTTCCCGCCGAATGCGGCAACCAGAGCCGGAGCCATTTCGCTTGTCGCGGTGGCTTTGCTGTCTTCTGACGCATCTTCACGACCTGGTGTTTTCAGGTCCAGTGCTTTGATCAGCACGCGGAAGATGGTGTAGTAAACAACGGCATAGCACGCACCAACGATTGGGAACAGCCACAGTTTGCTGCTGTTACCGGACAGAACGATGAAGTCGATCAGGCCGTGAGAGAAGGACGTACCGTCACGCATACCCAGCAGGATACAGATTGGGAACGCCAGACCCGCCAGAACCGCGTGAATGATGTACAGGATCGGCGCAACGAACATGAAGGAGAACTCGATCGGCTCGGTGATACCGGTCAGGAACGAGGTCAACGCTGCGGAGATCATGATACCGCCCACTTTTGCACGGTTCTCTGGTTTAGCAGAGTGCCAGATAGCAATTGCCGCTGCCGGCAGACCGTACATTTTGAACAGGAAGCCACCAGACAGTTTACCTGCAGTTGGGTCACCCGCCATGTAACGTGGGATATCACCGTGGAATACCTGACCTGCTGCGTTGGTGAATTCACCAATCTGCATCTGGAATGGAACGTTCCAGATGTGGTGCAGACCAAATGGTACCAGGCAACGCTCGATGAAGCCGTAGATACCAAACGCCACAACCGGGTTCTGATAAGCAGCCCACTGAGAGAAGGTCTGGATCGCGGAACCGATTGGTGGCCAGATGAAGGACAGGATCACGCCAGTGAAAATCGCTGCCAGGCCAGAAATAATCGGAACAAAACGCTTGCCCGCGAAGAAGCCCAGATACTCAGGCAGCTTGATGCGATAGAAGCGGTTGAACATGTACGCTGCAATCGCACCGGAGATGATACCGCCCAGAACACCGGTGTCTGCCAGGTGTTTCGCAGCGATCTCTTCTGCCGGTAAATGCAGAACCAGTGGCGCAACCACTGCCATGGTTTTCACCATGATGCCGTAGGCAACAACTGCAGCCAGCGCAGAAACGCCGTCGTTATTGGTGAAGCCCAGCGCCACACCGATAGCGAAGATCAGAGGCATGTTAGCAAAGACGGAACCGCCTGCTTCGGCCATCACGTGGGAAACTACGGCTGGCAGCCAGCTGAAGTTAGCAGAACCGACACCCAGCAGGATACCTGCGATAGGCAGTACGGATACTGGCAGCATCAGCGATTTACCGACCTTTTGCAGGTTAGCAAATGCATTCTTAAACATAATTGAGAGTGCTCCTGAGTATTTGTGCTTTTTTTACGCTTTCACGCATTGGCCCGGGGGGAGTACCGTGCCGTGGACAGGACATCTAAGCGCCCTTTATTTATTACACAGAGTAAAATAATTCCCTCTGAGTTTGTTTGACGGCTATCACGTTTCAGCTTAAGACGGTCGAAAAACTTTCAGTTATTTACAAAAAGCATTTCTGGATGTGTCTAAATACACCTTCACCGCCCCAAATGAGGCGGTGAACTTTACTCGTTTTATGTATTAATTACGAGCCTAAAAAAAACAGGCGTATCAAACAGATTGCAGGCGGGCGGGGTCGATATGGAACAGCGTAGAGAAGTTGTCCGTCGTGACGCGGGCCAGCTCTTCAATGCTGACGCCTTTAAGCACGGCCATGTACTCGGCTACGTCTCTCGTCATGGCTGGCTGATTTTCTTTACCGCGATGCGGCACCGGTGCCAGATACGGAGAGTCTGTTTCCACGAGGATGCGATCGAGCGGAACATAGCGCGCAGCTTCGCGGAGTTGCTCAGCGTTACGGAACGTCACGATCCCCGAAAACGAGATATAAAACCCTAAATCAAGCAGTTTACCCGCTGTTTCTCTGTCTTCTGTGAAACAGTGTAGTACGCCACCGCAATCCGTCACCTTTTCTTCCTTCAGGATCGCCAGCGTATCGGCGCGCGCATCACGGGTATGGACAATCACCGGCTTGTTGAGCTCGCGACCAATGCGAATATGATGGCGGAAGGACGCTTGCTGGCGCGGTTTCGTTTCCGGCGTGTAGTAGTAATCCAGCCCGGTTTCCCCCATCGCCACGACGCCCTCTTCTGCGGCCAGCCGGCGCAGTTCCTCAACGTCGTACTCTTCATCCTGATTGAGCGGATGCACGCCACAGGAGAAAACAACGTTCTCGCGCTCGCCCACCAGCTCACGCATGGCGCGATACCCCGGTAGCGTTGTCGCCACGGCAAGGCAAAACTTCACATCACGGGCAGCGGCTTTGGCCAGCACGTCGTCCACGTTTTTATGCAGGGATTGATAATCCAGGCCATCAAGATGGCAGTGTGAGTCGACTAAAAACATAATGTCTCTCTCAGAGATGGGAAACAGGCGGTGTCACGCCTGGTTGCAGGTAATGTTCGATACGCAGCAACTGGTCGGTCAGTAAAAGCTCGCGATTAAGACCGGTCACTGTTAAAAGTTGTTCACGACTCTCACAGATATCGTGAAGGATAGCGTGTAATGATGCGCCTGACAGGCCGTTCGCCAGCGTGTTAACCAGCGGCCAGACGTCCGGGTTGGTCAGTAGCGTTGCCCCTTGCTGGAGTTTGAGCGCATCCAGAAGTAAGGAAGCCAGCCAGTGCAGACGTTCCGCGGCCTGCTCGCCGTTAAGCGCAGGCAATAAACTTAGCCAGTCGCGGCTGGTGATGGAAGACTCAACGGCCCGGCAGAGCGCGTCTCGCTGTGACCAGACCTCTGGCTGCAGTAATGCCAGCGCCGCCGCGGGCGCACCGCTGCTCAGGCGCAACGCAGAGAGCACCCCTTCCTGTGACGTTGTCACTTCTCGTTCAAGCCAGCTCAGCGCCCATGATTCCTGAGGCACAACGAGGTGGTGAAGACGACAACGGCTGCGCAGCGTTGCCAGCAAACGCCCCGGGTCACGACATGAGAGAAGGAACCACGTTTTCTCTGGCGGTTCTTCCAGCGTTTTAAGCAGCGCATTCGCCGCCGCCTCGGTAAGCTGTGCTGCGTCTTTGAGCCAGACGACTTTTGCGCCGCTGAGCCGCGCATGTTCGTACAATTTTTCACTGACTTCACGCACGGCATCAATACCGAGCGCGCTTTTGCCCTTCTCAGGCTCGAGCGTGTAATAGTCAGGGTGCGTGCCCGCCTGCATTAACTGGCAGCCACGGCATTTACCACAGCTTTTATGGCCTTGCGGCTGCTGACACATCAGGAAGCGGGTGATGGCGTAAATCAATGCATCATCCCCCATTCCCGGCAGTGCCTGAATCAGTAACGCATGATGCCCCCGACCAGCCTGATAGCTTTCGATCAGCTTTTCAAAATGCGGGCGCAACCATGGGTACCATTTCATGCCTGTTGCTCCTGTAGCCACTGCGTAACCGTCTTCTGAATAGCGCGGGTGACCTCTTCCAGGGATTGCGTCGCATCAATGGTGCGAATACTGCCATCCTGATCCGCCAGTTCCAGATAGCGCGCGCGGGTACGGTTAAAGAAATCAAGGGACTCCTGCTCAATGCGGTCCAGCTCACCGCGAGCACGGGCGCGCTTGAGACCCACTTCCGGCGTCACATCCAGATAGAGCGTCAGGTCAGGGCGAAAATCACCCAGCACCGCATCGCGCAGCGTGGCCAGCATCGTCTGGTCAATACCACGCCCACCGCCCTGATAAGCCTGGGTCGACAGATCGTGACGATCGCCAATTACCCACTTGCCATTAGCCAGGGCCGGTTTAATGACCGTCTCCACCAGCTGCACACGCGCCGCGTAGAACATCAATACTTCTGCTTTATCTGTGATGACCTCGTCACCAACGGATTTGATATCCAGCACCAGGCTTCGCAGCTTTTCGGCCAGTTGCGTACCGCCGGGCTCGCGGGTAAATACCATGTCCGCAACGCCAAGCGATTTGAGCGTATCCACCACCACATTGCGGGCCGTGGTTTTACCCGCCCCTTCGAGTCCCTCAATGACAATGTATTTACTGCGCATTTTTTTCCTTAAGTGCCTTCAGATAGTCCTGAACGGAGCGATTATGGCTGGCAAGGTTGGTGTTAAAGGTATGCCCCCCTTTTCCATCAGCCACAAAATAGAGATACGGTGTTTTAGCAGGATGCGCAGCCGCACGCAGGGAAGCCTCGCTCGGCGTGGCAATCGGGCCCGGCGGCAGACCGCTAATCACGTAGGTATTATACGCCGTTGGCGTCTCCAGATCTTTTCTTGAAATCTTACCGGTATAACTCTCGCCCATTCCGTAGATGACGGTGGGGTCCGTTTGCAGACGCATGCCGATACGCAGACGGTTAATGAAGACCGATGCCACCTGATCGCGTTCGGCGGCGACGGCCGTCTCTTTCTCAATAATTGAGGCCATCGTGACAAACTGGTTTTGATCTTTGTATGGCAGGCCGTCCATGCGCCCTTCCCAGGCGGAATCGACGGCTGCTACCATCTTTTTATGCGCCCGCTTGAGAATAGCCACATCGGTCGTGCCTGCGGTGTACATCCAGGTGTCTGGCCAGAACCAGCCTTCCACCCACTCAGGGTGTTCAAATTTCAGTACCTCGGCCACCGTCTGATAGCGGTCATCTTTCAGGGTATGCTTAATGTACGGAGCATCGCGCAGTTGCTCGAGATAATCGCTCAGGCGCATCCCCTCAACAAAACGCAGCGGGAACTGCGCTTCTTTACCGCTTTCCAGCAGCTGAAGCATCTCTTTGACGGTCATCCCCGGCGTAAAGTGATAGGTACCGGCTTTGAAATGAGACAGTTCAGGCTCGATACGTAACAGCCACTGAAACACGCGCGGACGGTTAATGATCTTGTCGCCATAAAGCTGTTCGCCAAGCGCCAGGCGGCCCGTCCCCGCTTTCAGGGTAAAAATCGTCTCGTCTTTAATCAGGATCTTACTGTTCGCCAGCTGACGAACTTTCCACACTCCCGCTCCGCCGGCAACACCCAGCGCAACGATAAGGAGGAGGACAAAGCGCAACATTTTCTTCATGACTATCGGGTTTGCTCACATATCGGGGCTAAAAACTGAAACAGCTCGCGCGAGGACAAGCTGTATTGACCATACGCGCGGACGGGTACAACCGGCATCAGCGCATTACAGATGATAATTTCATCAGCCTGGTGCAGCGCCTCTTCTCTCGCGTTCACTTCGACAACGCGAAAGCCAGAGTGTGCCAGCTGCTGCAAACAAAACTGACGCATAATCCCGTTGACGCCGGCCTGCTCGAGCGACGGCGTATAAACATCGTTCCCCTGCCGCCAGAGTAAATTAGCCGCACAGCATTCCGTAATAAACCCTTCGCTGTCAAGAACCAGCGCCTCATCAGCGTCCGTCTGTTCAAGATGAGTGCGAATCAGTACCTGTTCAAGGCGGTTGAGGTGTTTTATACCGGCAAGCATAGGGTTTCGCCCCAGACGTACCGGGCTGAGCGTCAGCGTAACGCCCTCTTCACGCCAGCGCAGATAATGAGCAGGACAGGCAGACACCGAAAGGATCCGCGTTGGGTGCTGGCAAGCTGTACCGCTGTATCCCCGGCCACCGCTGCCGCGGCTGATAATCACCTTCAGAACACCGCTTTGCTTCCCGGCCGCCAGCTGGCACATCTCCTGACGCAATGTGTCCCAGTGCGTGAAGGGGATCATCAAGGCTTCACAACCCTGCTGAAGACGACGAAGGTGCGCCTCGAGCAGGCAGACATTGCCGTCGAGAATGCGCGCTGTCGTAAAGCAGCCATCACCAAACTGAGTTGCCCTGTCACCAGCAGGCAGCGTGTTTTGCTCAAGGCCATTGATTAAAAACATGGTGGCTCCTTATGCGTGGGCATTTAGTCTGGCAGGATGCCATGCAGCCGACAAGAAGATTAGGCTTAATAAAAAAGGCCCGACAAGCGGACCTTTTTTAATCGCCATGATGCAGTCAGGCTCAGATCTTTTTGAAGATCAGTGAACCGTTAGTACCACCAAAGCCGAAGGAGTTACACAGGGTGTACTCCATACCACTTACCTGACGCGCTTCGTGAGGAACGAAGTCCAGGTCACAACCTTCATCCGGATTATCCAGGTTGATGGTTGGCGGAACAGCCTGATCGCGCAGCGCAAGGATAGAGTAGATAGACTCTACTGCACCCGCCGCACCCAACAGGTGACCGGTCATGGATTTCGTGGAGCTCACCAGCACGCGGCTGGCGTATTCGCCGAAGATAGACTTAACAGCCTGAGCTTCTGCTTTATCGCCTGCAGGCGTAGAAGTACCGTGCGCGTTAACGTAACCGATGTGCTCCGGGGTAAGACCCGCGTCGCGAATCGCGTTGGCCATTGCCTGCGCGGCGCCCGCACCATTTTCTGGTGGTGACGTCATGTGGTATGCATCGCTGCTCATCCCGAAGCCGACAACTTCAGCATAAATCTTCGCGCCACGTTTTTTAGCATGTTCGTACTCTTCAAGTACGATCATACCCGCACCGTCACCCAGCACGAAACCGTCACGGTCTTTGTCCCACGGACGGCTTGCCGCCTGCGGGTTATCGTTGCGGGTAGACAGCGCACGCGCTGCACCAAAGCCACCCACTCCCAGCGGAGTACTGGCTTTTTCCGCACCGCCCGCAACCATAGCATCTGCATCGCCGTACGCAATCATGCGCGCGGCCTGGCCGATGTTATGCACGCCAGAGGTACATGCGGTAGCGATAGAAATGCTTGGCCCACGCAGGCCGAACATGATGGTCAGATGACCTGCCACCATATTAACAATCGTGGACGGAACGAAGAACGGGCTGATTTTACGCGGGCCGCCATTCATCAGAGATGTATGGTTTTCCTCGATCAGACCCAGACCGCCAATCCCGGAACCGATAGCGGCACCGATACGGGTTGCGTTCTCTTCCGTAATCTCAAGGCCAGAATCCTGCATGGCCTGAACGCCAGCGACAATTCCATATTGAATGAAGGCATCCATCTTGCGCTGTTCTTTGCGCGAGATGATCTCTTCACAGTTAAAATCCTTTACTAAGCCAGCAAATTTCGTTGCATAGGCGCTAGTATCGAAATGGTCGATTAGGCTGATGCCGCTCTGACCGGCAAGGAGAGCTTTCCAGGTGGACTCTACGGTATTGCCGACAGGAGACAACATGCCAAGTCCGGTCACAACTACACGACGCTTAGACACGTTTGTCCTCCAGGGAGGGATAAAAAGGGATTCGTGGGACAAAAAAGATAAAACTCAGGCGGTCGAATGACCGCCTGGAGATGTTCACTTACGCCTGGTGACCGTTGATGTAATCAATGGCAGCCTGAACGGTGGTGATCTTCTCAGCTTCTTCGTCCGGAATCTCAGTATCAAACTCTTCTTCCAGAGCCATTACCAGCTCAACGGTGTCAAGAGAATCTGCGCCCAGGTCTTCAACGAAGGAAGCGGAGTTCACAACTTCTTCCTGCTTAACGCCCAGCTGTTCGCCGATAATTTTCTTAACGCGTTCTTCGATAGTGCTCATACTCTTAAATTTCCTATCAAAACTCGCTTTCGCGATGGTTTTCGTAGTGTATAAAATGTTGAAAAATTTGCAACTAAATCCCGGCAGTTCTTACCACGATTTTACGTTATTTTGAGGCCATTCGCCCTAATAACGCAAATATTTTTCATCGTGATTAAACCATGTACATCCCGCCGTTGACGTGGAGGGTCTCACCAGTGATGTAACCCGCTTCGTCAGAGGCTAAAAATGCAACCGCGCTGGCAATTTCTTTAGGGTCGCCTAAGCGGCCCGCTGGAACAGCTGCCAGCGTACCCGCACGCTGCTCATCAGTTAGCGCACGCGTCATGTCCGTTTCAATAAAGCCCGGAGCAACAACGTTTACAGTAATACCGCGGGACGCAACTTCACGTGCCAGCGACTTACTGAAACCGATCAGACCTGCTTTCGCCGCAGCGTAGTTAGCCTGACCAGCATTTCCCATGGTACCAACCACAGAACCGACAGTGATAATACGACCATGACGCTTTTTCATCATAGCGCGCATTACCGCTTTTGACAGACGGAATACAGATGACAGGTTGGTTTCGATGATATCGTTCCACTCGTCGTCTTTCATTCGCATTAACAGGTTATCACGAGTGATCCCGGCATTATTTACCAGAATATCCACTTCGCCAAATTCTGCGCGAATATTTTCCAGAACAGATTCGATAGATGCAGGTTCGGTCACATTCAGAACCAGACCTTTACCGTTCGCACCCAGATACTCGCTGATGGCCTTAGCGCCATTCTCGCTGGTTGCTGTACCAATCACTTTCGCGCCGCGCGCAACCAGTGTTTCAGCAATTGCACGCCCGATACCGCGGCTTGCGCCAGTGACCAGGGCAATTTTTCCTTCAAAACTCATGGTATTCCTCTTTTATTGCGAGAGTGCCGCTGACATCGCGTCCGGCTCGTTAATTGCCGAAGCAGTCAGGGTGTCAACAATACGTTTTGTCAGACCGGTGAGGACTTTACCTGGGCCGACTTCATACAGATGCTCAATGCCCTGAGAGGCCATAAACTCAACGGTTTTGGTCCACTGTACCGGGCTGTAGAGCTGGCGAACCAGCGCATCACGGATAGCGTCCGGCGAGGTTTCGCATTTCACATCGACGTTGTTCACAACGGAGATTGTCGGTGTGTTAAAAGTAATTTTTTCAAGCTCAACGGCCAGTTTATCGGCAGCAGGTTTCATCAGTGCGCAGTGGGACGGTACGCTGACGGGCAGCGGCAGAGCGCGTTTCGCGCCTGCAGCTTTACAGGCTGCACCAGCACGTTCAACCGCGTCTTTATGACCGGCGATAACCACCTGGCCTGGCGAGTTGAAGTTAACGGGAGACACCACCTGACCTTCAGCGGATTCTTCACACGCTTTTGCAATCGCAGCATCATCGAGGCCGATGATAGCAGACATGCCACCGGTGCCTTCAGGTACTGCTTCCTGCATGAACTTACCGCGCAGTTCAACCAGACGCACCGCGTCAGCAAACGCGATAACACCGGCACACACCAGCGCAGAGTATTCACCCAGGCTATGGCCCGCGAGCAGCGCTGGCGCTTTACCGCCCTGCTGCTGCCAGACACGCCACAGCGCAACGGACGCCGTCAACAGCGCTGGCTGAGTCTGCCAGGTTTTGTTCAGCTCTTCGGCCGGTCCCTGTTGGGTCAGCGCCCACAAATCATAACCCAGCGCAGCGGAAGCTTCACGGAAAGTCTCTTCGATAACCGGATACTTTGCTGCCATTTCAGACAACATCCCAACGGCCTGAGAACCCTGGCCCGGGAACACAAAAGCAAATTGCGTCATTATTTAATCCTTATACTAGAAACGAACCAGCGCGGAACCCCAGGTGAACCCGCCACCAAAGGCTTCAAGCAAGACCAACTGGCCCCGTTTGATTCGTCCGTCACGTACCGCTTCATCAAATGCGCACGGTACTGACGCCGCAGAGGTATTGCCGTGACGATCCAGCGTCACCACAACATTATCCATCGACATGCCCAGCTTTTTAGCGGTCGCGCTGATGATACGCAGGTTCGCCTGATGCGGCACCAGCCAGTCAAGTGCGGAGCGGTCAAGGTTATTCGCTTCCAGCGTTTCATCGACAATGTGCGCAAGCTCAGTCACCGCCACCTTGAACACCTCATTACCCGCCATCGTCAGGTAAATAGCGTTATCCGGATTAACGCGATCGGCGTTAGGCAGGGTCAGTAATTCGCCGTAGCTGCCATCGGCATGCAGATGCGTAGAGATGATGCCCGGCTCTTCGGACTGACCGAGCAGTACCGCGCCCGCACCATCACCAAAAATAATGATCGTCCCACGATCGGTTGGATCGCAGGTACGTGCCAGCACGTCAGCACCGATGACCAGCGCATATTTCACGGCACCGGATTTAACATACTGATCGGCAACGCTCAGCGCATAGGTGAACCCAGCGCACGCTGCGGCAACATCAAATGCCGGGCAGCCTTTAATGCCGAGCATGTTTTGCACCTGGCACGCTGCGCTTGGGAAGGCATGCGTGGCAGAGGTCGTGGCAACCACGATCAAGCCAATCTGATCTTTATCAATGCCCGCCATTTCGATAGCACGCTGCGCGGCTTCGTAACCCATGGTCGAAACGGTTTCGTCTGGCGCGGCAATACGACGTTCACGGATACCTGTGCGCGTGACAATCCACTCGTCAGACGTATCTACCATTTTTTCAAGATCGGCGTTGGTACGCACGTGTTTTGGCAGGTAGCTGCCGGTACCTAAAATCTTCGTATACATGTACGCTCAGTCACTTTTAGCTAATACAGATTCCAGGCGAGCGGCAATCCGCTGAGGGACTTGTCGCTGCACCGCCTGCACTGCCTGTTCAATGGCGACAGTAAATGCTCGCTGATTGGCGGCACCATGACTCTTAATCACGATGCCGCGCAATCCTAACAGACAGGCGCCATTATACTGGTCGGGGTTGAGGTGACTGAATCGCCGCGTCAGGCTTTTTTGTAACCAACGCTTTAATAAAATCAACCACCAGGCGCTTTTTTTGCCTTCTCCCTGCGATTTAAGCAGTGAGAGAAACATTCGCACGACCCCTTCCATGGTCTTCAACGTTACGTTCCCGGTGAAGCCATCACACACCAGAACATCCGTTTTCCCCGTCAGCAACTCATTGGCTTCGAGATAACCAATATAGTTGATGGAGGGAACCTGTTTGAGCAATTCGGCAGCTTCGCGAATACTGTCCAGGCCTTTGGTCTCTTCTTCACCGATGTTCAATAACGCAACACGGGGATTGTTTATCCCGACCACTTCTTCTGCCAGCACCGACCCCATCACGGCAAACTGAGCCAGCATTGTACTATCACAATCGACGTTAGCACCCAAATCGAGCACCACCGTCTTGCCCTTCTGCTGATGCGGTAATACCGTCACCAGCGCCGGACGCTCAATACCTTCAATAGGTTTGAGCAACAATTTCGACAGCCCCATCAGCGCGCCGGTATTTCCCGCACTGACGCAAGCCTCCGCGCGTCCTTCCTTCACCAGCTCCAGCGCCATTCGCATAGAACTGCCCCGGCTATTGCGAATCGCCTGCGATGGACGTGCATCACTGGCAATAACTGACTGCGCAGGAATAATCTGCAGACGCGAACGTTGTTCGAAGTCAGCTTTTGCAAGTAATGGCGTGATTGTGTCGGGATTGCCGACTAAAAGAAGTGTGAGTTGCGAATTAGAATTCAGTGCCTGCAAAGCTGCAGGCACTGTCACGGAAGGGCCAAAATCCCCTCCCATGACATCTAACGCCAGGGTTAGACGTGTCAAGGTATCGTCACAGCCTGGTTCGGTAAATTCCCCGTTTGCACGGGGAAATCCTCACTAAGCCTAATCACGCTGACGCGTGATTACTTAGTGATAACCTTGCGGCCGCGGTAGAAACCGTCAGCGGTGATGTGGTGACGCAGGTGTTTCTCACCAGAAGTCTTGTCTACAGACAGGCTGGTAACTGCAGTCAGCGCGTCATGGGAACGACGCATGCCACGTTTGGAACGGGTTGGTTTATTCTGTTGTACGGCCATGGACCTTACTCCTCAATTACTTACGCTTTAAGCTGGCTAATACGGCAAATGGGTTTGGTTTTTGCGCTTCATCAGGCAGTTCCCCAAAGACCATGTCCGCCTCGGACACTTCACAGTGTTCAGATTCATGCACCGGAACGACTGGCAAGGAGAGGATGATTTCATCTTCAACCAGAGCCAGAAGATCGATTTCACCGAATTCATTAACTTCAATCGGTTCATACGCTTCCGGGAGTGCTTCAGCCTGTTCGTCAGAACGGACCGGACTGAAACAATACGTTGTGTGAACATGCTGTACAAACGGTTTCCCGCAACGCTGACATTCGAGGGTTACCGTCACCTTTGCATCACCGGTTAAAACGGCGAGACGCTGGTTATCGATAGCGAACGACATGGAGCATTCTACATCACTGTCCACACTGACTACGGATTCGGCGACACGCTCAGCCTGATCGGAAGTATAAATACCTTCGTAATCGAGGCGTTTTTGAGCCGTGCGAACCGGATCAAGAGTCAGGGGTAATTTTACCTTTTGCATAGGGCGCGCATATTAACTTTGTAACGTCATATAGTCAAAGAAAAAGGCAACCACAGCTGCCTTTTGCCAATTATTCGCACACATTGCGGCCTGTAGTTTAAAATGGCTGGCATCGATACGCTATATCTGGTGATAAAAATATGCCAAATCTCGTTCTTGCCTCCACCTCACCCTACCGCCGAATGTTGCTGGAAAAGCTCGGGATCCCGTTTGAATGCGCGGCGCCGGAAGTTGACGAGACGCCGCAGCCGGGCGAATCACCGCGTCACCTGGTCACCCGTCTTGCGAAGGAGAAAGCGCAATCACTTGCCGCACGCTACCCTTCGCATTTGATTATAGGCTCCGATCAGGTTTGTGTGCTGGACGGTGTTATCACCGGAAAGCCGCACACTGAAGCGAATGCCTGCCAGCAGCTTATGCAAGCGCGGGGCAATATCGTCACCTTTTATACGGGTCTGGCACTCTACAACTCCGCCTCGGGTCACCTGCAAACCGAATGCGAACCTTTCGACGTCCATTTTCGCCATCTTAGTGAGCAGGAAATCGCCGACTATGTGCGTCGGGAGCGACCGCTCAATTGCGCCGGAAGCTTCAAAAGTGAAGGTCTGGGGATTGCCCTGTTCGACAAGCTGGACGGACGTGACCCAAACACGCTGGTTGGGTTGCCGTTGATAGCATTGTGCCAGATGCTCAGACGCGAGGAGTGTAATCCACTGAAGATGTGAGTATTACGGTTGATGCATCACTTACCGGCCTGAGAGACCTCAGGCCGGTAAGTGCCAGCCAAATCAGCCGCGCAGCACCTTCAGGCAGCGTTTTAACTGCTCATCAAGGGGGGCTTCAATGCGAATTGTTTCGCCGGTATTCGGGTGAGTGAACGTCAGTGCCGCCGCATGCAGGAACAGGCGTGACAACCCGGTGCCCGCCAGTTGCTTATCAAACTCCCTGTCGCCATAGCGGTCATCAAATGCGATCGGATGACCGGCATACTGCGTATGTACGCGGATCTGGTGGGTACGGCCGGTTACCGGGCTGCAGCGCACCAGCGTGGCGAACGCATAGCGCTCTTCCACTTTGAAACGCGTCTCAGACGGCTTCCCTTCCTGATTCACACGTACAATGCGCTCACCGCTTTGCAAAATATTCTTCAGCAAAGGTGCCTGCACCGTCTTAACGTGGGACTGCCAGTGGCCGCGAACCAGCGCCAGATAATCCTTCTGCATCCCTTTTTCACGCAGCTGCTCATGCAGGGAACGCAGGGCAGAACGTTTTTTTGCGACCAGCAGCACGCCGGAGGTATCGCGATCGAGACGGTGAACCAGTTCAAGGAAACGGGCTTCAGGGCGCAGCGCACGCAGGCCTTCAATCACGCCAAAGCTGAGACCACTCCCGCCATGGACAGCGGTACCTGACGGTTTATTCAGCACCAGGATATGATCATCCTCATAAAGGATAACGTCACTCAGGGCGGCCACTTTCTGCAACCTGGGTGAAACGACCTCTTCTTCGCGTTCCGCAACACGGACCGGCGGGATACGCACTTCATCACCGGCTTCGAGTTTGTACTCAGGCTTCACGCGTTTTTTGTTAACCCGCACTTCACCCTTGCGCAGGATGCGGTAAATCATGCTCTTTGGCACGCCTTTGAGTTGGGTGCGCAAAAAGTTATCGATACGTTGCCCCGCGTCGTCTTCCGCGATGGCAACCATTTTTACGGCTGGAGTCTCTGTTTTCATGGTTGGCGATTCTAAATATCGTCAGCCATTAGCGCCACTCATTTTTCTATGCTTATATTTACTTTTATCCGGCCTGTCCCCTGTTTCACGCAATCGATTTGGTGGTTATTAAACCAATCACCGCCTTGAAGTGAAGAAACTGTGAGTAACCGGGTGATAATTGGTAAAAGTCATCTTGCTATAACCCGGCGAGCAGTGGAATAATGAACTCGTTTTCCGTGTTAAATCCTGGTTAAGTAAGGATCTCGACGGAATGACCAATTTTGTCTGACCGATCATCCACGCAGCAATGGCGTAAGACGTATTGATCTTTCAGGCAGTTAGCGGGCTGCGGGTTGCAGTACTTCCCGGTATAAGGATTGTTCTCTGGAGAGTTCTACCCAGGCAATTCCCCTGATAATTGCGCTGTGTTTCCGTATGAAATACAGGCAACCGACACTCTGCGCCTCTTAAGCGAGCGACAACCGTGAGGTTGGCGACGTGAATAGACACGAGGCCATCGGTTCATACCCCGGAAAGCGTCACCTTGCCCGCAGCTTTGTCGTCAATGTAAGAATAACGAGTAAGTTACGATGAAAAGAATGTTAATCAACGCAACTCAGCAAGAAGAGTTGCGTGTCGCCCTTGTGGATGGGCAGCGCCTGTACGATCTGGATATCGAAAGTCCTGGACACGAACAGAAAAAAGCGAACATTTACAAAGGTAAAATCACCCGCATTGAACCAAGCCTTGAAGCTGCATTTGTCGATTACGGTGCTGAGCGTCACGGTTTCCTCCCTCTGAAAGAAATCGCCCGCGAATATTTCCCTGCAAACTATAACTCCCATGGCCGCCCAAACATCAAAGATGTGCTGCGTGAAGGTCAGGAAGTCATTGTTCAGATTGATAAAGAAGAGCGTGGCAACAAAGGTGCCGCACTGACCACCTTTATCAGTCTTGCGGGAAGTTATCTGGTTCTGATGCCAAACAACCCGCGTGCCGGTGGTATCTCTCGCCGCATTGAAGGTGATGACCGTACCGAGCTGAAAGAAGCGCTGGCAAGTCTTGAGCTGCCTGACGGCATGGGGCTTATCGTGCGTACCGCAGGCGTCGGCAAATCTGCCGAAGCGCTGCAGTGGGACTTAAGCTTCCGTCTGAAGCACTGGGAAGCAATCCAGAAAGCAGCAGAAAGCCGCGCAGCGCCGTTCCTGATTCACCAGGAAAGCAACGTGATTGTGCGTGCCTTCCGTGACTACCTGCGTCAGGACATCGGTGAGATTCTGATCGATAACCCGAAAGTGCTTGAGCTGGCGCGCCAGCACATTGCTGCGCTGGGTCGTCCGGATTTCACCAGCAAAATTAAACTGTACACCGGTGAAATCCCGCTGTTCAGCCATTATCAGATCGAATCGCAGATTGAATCCGCTTTCCAGCGTGAAGTGCGTCTGCCATCCGGTGGTTCTATCGTTATTGATACGACCGAAGCACTGACCGCCATCGACATCAACTCCGCACGTGCTACGCGCGGCGGTGATATCGAAGAGACCGCCTTCAACACCAACCTTGAAGCCGCTGATGAAATCGCCCGCCAGCTCCGCCTGCGTGACCTGGGTGGTCTGATTGTTATCGACTTTATCGACATGACCCCGGTTCGCCACCAGCGTGCGGTTGAAAACCGTCTGCGCGAAGCGGTACGTCAGGATCGTGCTCGTATCCAGATTAGCCATATCTCACGCTTCGGCTTGCTGGAGATGTCCCGTCAGCGTCTGAGCCCTTCACTCGGTGAATCCAGCCATCACGTCTGTCCGCGCTGCTCCGGTACTGGTACCGTTCGTGATAACGAATCTCTGTCCCTCTCTATTCTGCGTCTGATTGAAGAAGAAGCGCTGAAAGAGAACACCAAAGAGGTTCATGCCATTGTTCCCGTGCCAATTGCGTCCTACCTGCTGAACGAAAAACGTGCAGCCGTCAGCGCAATTGAATCACGCCAGGGCGATGTTCGCTGCATCATCGTGCCTAACGATCAGATGGAAACCCCGCACTACCACGTGCTGCGTGTCCGTAAGGGTGAAGAGACCAGCACGCTCAGCTATCTGCTGCCTAAACTGCATGAAGAAGAGATGGCGCTGCCTTCCGATGAAGAACCTGCCGAGCGCAAACTGCCAGAGCAGCCAGCCTTAGCGACCTTCATCATGCCTGAAGCTCCGCCAGAAACGGCACTGGAAAAACCTGTGACCAAACCGGTTGCGCAAAAACCAGAAGCCGTTGCGGTCAAAGCCCAGCCAGAACAACCGGGTCTGCTGAGCCGCCTCTTCGGTGCGCTGAAAAAGATGTTTGCAGGCGAAGAAGTCCAGCAGCCTGAGCAACCGAAAGAAGCACCGAAAGAAGCGAAACCTGAACGTCAGCAGGACCGTCGTAAACGTAAGAACAACCGCCGTGACCGTAACGATCGTAATGACCGTAACGAACGCCGTGACAACCGTTCGGACAATAATGAGGGTCGTGAGCAACGCGAAGACAACCGTCGCAACCGTCGCGAGAAGCAACCGCAGAATGTTGAAGATCGTGAAATTCGCCAGCAGGCGGGCGATGAGTCTGAGAAGAGCAAACAGCGCGACGAGCAGCAGCCACGCCGTGAGCGTAGCCGTCGTCGTAACGACGAGAAGCGCCAGGCGCAGCAGGAAGTCAAAAACCTGAACCGCGAAGAGCCTGTTGAACAACAGGAAAGCGAGCAGGAAGAACGTACTCAGGTTATGCCGCGTCGTAAGCAGCGCCAGCTGTCACAGAAAGTGCGTGTAGGTGCCCTGCCGGTGGAAGAGACCGTCATCGTCCCTGCAGAAGCAAGTGACACTGCACCAGGCACCCAACTTGCGAAAGTGGATCTGCCTGCCGTCGTCGAAAACAACGCTGAGCAAGACGATAACGGTGAAGGCCGTGATAACGCGGGTATGCCACGTCGTTCACGCCGTTCTCCGCGTCACCTGCGCGTCAGCGGTCAACGCCGTCGTCGTTATCGCGATGAGCGTTACCCGACACAGTCGCCAATGCCATTAACCGTGGCGTGCGCGTCTCCTGAAATGGCATCCGGTAAAGTCTGGATCCGCTACCCGATTGCTCGTCAGGAGCAGATTGTGGAAGAACAGGCTGTCACCGAAGAGGTGATTGCCCCGGTAACCGCAACTGAAGAAGCGGTAAGTGAAGCCGCTATCGTGGTTGAACCACAGGCCGTTGAGTCAGAAGCGCCTCATGCAGTAGACGTTGAAACCACGCACCCTGAAGTGATTGCCGCGCCGGTTGACGCCGCACCGCAGCTTATTGCTGAAGAAGATACCGTGGTCGCTGAAGACGTTGTTGCTGAGGTTCAGCCAGCAGCAGCGATAGAAGAGACACCGGACGTGGTTGTTGAAACCGTGACTGAAGACGTGGTTCAGGACGTTGAAATTGACGTCGAACCGGTGCGTGAAGCCGCGAAAGCAGAAGAGCCAGAAGTGAAAGCCGAGCCGGTAATCACAGCGCCGGCCCCTGCTCACGTTGCGACAGCCCCGATGACTCGCGCACCTGCGCCGGAATATGTGCCGGAAGCACCGCGTCACAGTGACTGGGTCCGCCCTGCGTTCAACTTTGACGGTAAAGGCTCTGCCGGTGGCCACAGTGCAACGCATCAGGCGACGGCACCGGCTACCCGTCCGCAGTCTGTTGAGTAACGACACATAGCGTAAAAAGCCGACCTTCGGGTCGGCTTTTTTATTGCTCGCGTGCCGGCTTTCTCATACCCGCAATGTCCGGCATCACCCTCTTCATCATCTCCAGAAAACGGCGTAAACGCGCCGGATAATAACGCGACCACGGATAAACCAGATGAACCGGGAGCGCGGCGGGCTGCCACTGTGGAAGCAAATGCACTAAGCGCCCTTCCTGGATATCCTCCTTGACCGTCCAGCTTGAAACCATCGCCACCCCTAACCCTGTCAGGGCGGTATTGCGCGCAACATGCAGACTATCCGTGCTTAACCGTGGCGCAATGGAGATACGTTTTACCTGCGCAAGATCATCCCACAACTCCACATGTCGCTGATAGAACGTGCTGATGGCAATCCAGGGCAGCGCCTGCAGATCCTCCGGTGTGTGAACCGGCGCAAACTGGTCCAGCAGCGCAGGCGAAGCCACCACACAGCGTGGCACTTCTGCCAGCAGCACGGAGACGGTTGCCGGATCCACCTCTGCGCCAACTCGAATAGCACAATCCAGATTGTCGCTCAGAAAATCTACCGACTTATCGTTGAGCATCCACTCCACCGACAGCTGAGGATAACGCTGCAAAAACTCCGTTAACGGTCTCAGGAGCTGATCCTGCCCAAAGGCGTGCGGTGCACGTACCCGTAACACCCCAACCGGCTCGTCCTCCGTCTGGCCGATTTCATCTTCCAGTGCCAGCCAGCTATCAATGACCCGCCGGGCATGTTGATAGCAGCGCTCGCCGTCATCGGTAAGTTTTGTTGCATGGGTGGTTCGCAATAAAAGCCGTACCCCCAGCAGCGTTTCCAGAGACTGAAGGCGGCGGCTCACCGTGGCCTGGCTCGTCGCAAGCAGTCTTGCCGCCCCGGATAGCGATCCGCTTTCCACAATACGAACAAATGTGCGCATGAGTTCCACCCTGTCTATACGTTCAACTCGCTTCATCATTTTCCCTGCTATACGCCAAACGTATAAGCGTTTTACCACCAGGCCCTCTACCGTCGCAAGGCGTAGTGATAAAAAATAGCGGCACATTATGAGTGAGGAACGTCTTATGAACACAACAACTGCTCCCCATGCCGCCAGTCGCTGGGTGATTTTTATGCTGGCTCTGGGGGCTGGCTTTAGCGTCGCATCCATTTACTACGCGCAACCGCTGCTGCCGCTGATAGGCGCCGACCTTCATCTTAGTATTGAAGGGATGGGGCTGGTTCCGACGCTGACCCAGGCAGGCTACGCGCTCGGTATTCTTTTTCTGTTGCCACTTGGCGATCGTCACGACCGCAGGACGTTAATCCTGATAAAAAGCGCCGCCCTGGCACTGTTTCTGCTGGGCTGCAGCCTGACCGGGCAGCAGCACTCACTGCTGATGGCAAGCCTGCTGATTGGCATGGCCGCGACCATGGCACAGGATATCGTTCCCGCAGCGGCTATCCTCGCCCCCGAAGGGAAACAGGGAAAAACCGTGGGAACCGTGATGACAGGGTTGCTGATGGGCATCTTGCTGTCGCGAACCGTCAGCGGTGTGGTGGGTGAAGCTTTTGGCTGGCGCGTCATGTATCAGTTGGCCGCTGTAAGCATCGCATTTATTGGGGCGGTGATGTGGCGGGTACTCCCGCGTTTTGCCATTCACTCCACGCTGAGTTATCCCGCCCTGATGCGCTCAATGGAACATCTGTGGCGTCGTTATCCGGCTCTGCGTCGTGCAGCACTGGCACAGGGTTTTCTGTCGATTGCCTTTAGCGCCTTCTGGTCAACGCTGGCGGTTATGCTGCTGGAGAGCTATCACCTGGGGAGCGCCGTCGCGGGTGGTTATGGTATTGCCGGGGCCGCGGGGGCCTTAGCCGCCCCGCTGGCGGGAGGTCTGGCGGACAAGCTGGGCGCCGGAAAAGTCACGCAGCTTGGCGCGGCACTGGTTACCGTCTCGTTTGCCCTGATGTTCCTGATGCCCGCGCTGGGTCTTCATGGACAACTGATTCTGATTGCTGTCTCAGCCATCGGGTTTGATCTGGGCCTGCAGTCCAGTCTGGTGGCGCACCAGAATCTGGTCTATAGCCTTGAGCCTCAGGCCAGGGGGCGTCTTAATGCCCTGCTCTTTACGGTGGTCTTTATCGGCATGGCGCTGGGTTCGGCTGCGGGGAGTAAAATCTACACACTGGCTGGCTGGACGGGCGTGGTTGCCCTGGCAACGGTATGCGGTGTCATTGCGCTGGCAATACGTCTGATTGAAAGTGCACGCGTCGCCTCCGCACCGGCAGAAATCGCGTAAAAAAAATGCCCAATCCACACGGATTGGGCAGTAAAACATGCCCAGTTTCAAGACATGTTCCAAGAGGTCAAGATGTTATCTGTTCAGCTGGAACAGGGACATGCCCTGCATATCGCTAAACGCTTTATAAGATGCCTGCAGCGCGGCCTGCTGCATGGTGTAAGAGGAGATCGCTGCGTTCCAGTCCACATCAACCAGGTCGCTCATCTGCTTAGTCTGGCCCAGTGCACGATCGTCACCAAGGTTATCCAGCTTTTCAAGCTCGTTCATCTTGGTACCTACATCAGCAGCGACAGTAAGAATGTTGTTCTGGGTGTTTGTGATGCCGGTTTGAGCATCAGAAATGATTTTCCCCTGTGCTTCAGCTGCAGCAGAGTCGGTATCGACGGGAACCTTAAGCGCGGTAATCGCCGTATCGAGGATCTTGAACATGTTCGTCTCGCCATATCCGCCACCAGGCAGTTCTTTGGCGTTACTGGTGATGCTTTCGAAGATCTGCTGACCCGTGTGGCTAATGACCATATTACGCGCGGTATCAACCTGCTGCGAAATAGCCTCAGTACCGCCTTTGTAATCACCGGTAACGGAATCAAACGGTGGCACTTCAGTCTTAAAGCCGGCAAAAATAAACCGACCATTACCATCCGCGGTGTTTGCAAGGTTCATCAATTGGTCGCGAATACCTTGCAAATCGCTCGCCAGCGACAGGCGATCGTCATCACTTAAGGTTGCGTTTCCGGCATAGACTAATTTCTCTTTAGCACTGGTGATAGCGGCAGTGACCTGGTTAAGCACATTATCTTCGAGAGAAACTTTTTGTGATGCGAACGATCTTGCCAACGCAAACTGGCTATTTTGTGACTGTGATTGCGACAGAACAATAGCCTGCGACGCCGCGATGGGATCGTCCGACGGGCGATTGACACGCTTGCCGGTGGACATTTGTTCACCATAACTCAACCACTTGCTCTGGGAATCGGTGATCCCGCGCATGTTTTGGTCGTACATCATCTGGGTGCTAATACGCATGTTTCACCTCAGCCTTAGCGAATATTAATGATTGCATCAAAGAGCGAGCTGGCAGTTTGTAGAACCTGCGCATTAGCGAGGTAATACTGCTGATAGCGCTGCAAATTGCCGTACTCTTCGTCAAGGTTTACCCCTGAGATCGACTGCTGCTGTTTGGTTAACTGCGTCGCCACATTCGCTTTCGTTTCGCTGCTGGTTTTCAGTGCCGCTGTTGAGCTACCAACGGTACTGACGAGGGAAGCATAAGCATCATTGAAAGACTTATTCCCGCCGACAAGCTTGCTATTTTGCAGATCCAGCAATTTTTGACCGTTGCGGTTGTCACTTTCGCCACCGGCGCTTGTCGATGCCATCGCCAGTTTGGACTCATCATTAAACTTGAGTTCCATGTTTACGATGACATCAGAAACGGGCTTCACAACAAAACTGTCTTTGTTATTCGCGGTACCGCTCACGTTGACATTCAGGCCGTCGAAAGACAGATTGCCGCTCGCATCCGGACTCATCGTGAAACTGGTCTTATCCGACGTACGCGTAATGGTCCAGTCGGTTCCGTTGAACTGCAGCTTATAATCGGTTGCCTGGACTTTAGTACTGTCAGCCACGGAGGCTGTCAGCGCGGCGGTACCTGAATTCTTGCTGTTGGACACAACCGCAGGCGAGCCAAAGTCAAAGAGCTTGCCGCCAGCATCGCCGTTAGCATCAAAACCCGCTTCATGCTGCTTGTTCATCGCGTCAGCAAAGGCCAGCGCCATCTGGTTAAGGTTATTACGCGCTTTATCCAGATCTTCAGAGCGGAAGGTGAGTAAACCGCCAAGGGTGCCGGTGGTAATCAGCTTCTCAGGAATTTCGATATTCCCGGAAACGTCATCGGTATAGGCCAGCGTTGTACGGGTTGGGTCTGCGCTGGAATTCACCGCAGCCAGCTGGTTCGCTTTGCTCCCCTGTACCAGGCTGTAACCGGTGCCAAATGAGACGTTATACGTGCCGCCATCCTGCACAGAAACTTCAACACCGACAATTTTATTCAGTTCGCTCACCAGCTGATCGCGTTGATCGAGCAGGTCATTTGGTGATGAGCCAGCACCCACGCCGGTCAGACGGGAAATCTGATCGTTCAGGTTCGCAATCTGTTTGGCGTAGTTATTAATTTGATCGACGCTGGCAGAAATCGCGGTATTCACCTGAGAATCCTGATCGCGAAGATACTGATCGTTGGTTTTAAACTGATTGACCAGGCCATCCGCTTTGCCCAGCACCGTCTGGCGCGCAGCCGGATCTTCTGCGTTGCTCACCAGCGTCTGCAGACTTTTGAAGAAGTCCTGCAGCGTGGTAGAGAGCGAGTTGGTGGTATCCGAGAGCACATCGTCGATTTTTGACATCTGCTGATAGCGCGTAGTCAGGCCACTGCTCTGGGTCTGCGCGGCGCGCAGCTGGTTGGTAATGAATGCATCATACTCACGCTGGACACCGGAGACATAAACCCCGTTACCTACCCAGCCACCGCCGGTCAGCGTGCTGTTTGACGCGCCCAGCACTGTCGTCTGGCGGGTATAACCTGCCACGTTATAGCTTGAAATATTATTACTGACGGTATTGAGTGCCGACTGCGCAGCACTGAGGCCACTCATGGCACTGTTAATCAAACTGGACATGGGGGTTCCTTTTATACGTTCAGACACGAGTCCTGATGAAGGTTATCGGCAGCCTCCACCGGGACTTGAGAACTTTCAGAACAGATTTTCGATATCTGTGCTATAGGCTTTACTGACCTTCTCGCCCATCGATTTCAGCTGCTGAATCATACTGGTGAGCTTACGCGCATAGTTCGGATCGGTAGCGTAGCCCGCGTTCTGCAGTGCCTGAGCGCCCTGCTCCGCGGTTGCCGCCTGTGTAACGGCGGTGTAACGCGGATTTCGGCTCAACAGGCCCACATAGTCGGATAAGGCTTCCAGATAGGAGCTATAGACGCGGAATTTGGCTTTAACCTTCACCGCCGCACCGTTTTCATATTCAGTGGTGGTGATCTCGGTGGTCGGCCCCTTCCAGCTCGACGTCGCCTTCACGCCGAAGATGTTAAAGCTCGGATCGCCGTTTTCTGTACGGATCTGCCGCTGACCCCAGCCGGACTCCAGCGCCGCCTGCGCGAGGATCAGGTGATGAGGCACGCCGCTCTGTTCACTGGCAAGACGTGCCGGCAGCGAGAGCTGCGCCAGGAAGTCTTTGCTGTCGCCAGAAAGTGGCTCATCGCTGGTGCTCGTGGCCTTCGGTACGGCTTTGCGCACCATCTGCGTCAGGGCCTGATTCTGATAACTGGTCACCGTTTGCAGGTCGAACTTCATCGGCACCTGCTGTGGCTTATCATCCGGCTGGATGCCCTGCGCGGCTTCGGTCTGTTTGACAATCATATCAGCCAGACCGAGGCCTTTCCCGGCGGTCATCTGCTGCGCAATCTGCTGGTCATACATGCTGGTGTAAAGACGGGTTGAATCACTGCTGAACATCCCGTCTTTCGGCAGGGTTTCACGCATGCTTTTCAGCATCATCTGTACAAACATCCCTTCCACCTGGCGGGCGACCGGGCGGATATTCGCCGCCGGGTCCTTACCTGCTTTGGTTTTCAGTTCGTTGAGCGACTGGGCATCCCAGGCAGCACCGGTCAACAGCTTGCTATCGGTCAGCATCAGATGATTTCCAGTTTGGCGCGCAGACAGCCCGCGCTTTGCATGGATTGCAGAATCGACATCAGATCCATCGGCGTCGCCCCCAGGGCATTCAGGGCCCGAACCACGCTATTGAGGTTCGCGCTGGAGCGTACGCTCTGCAGCGACCCACCGCTCTGGCGCAAATCAATCTGCGTTTGTGGCGTCACCACGGTCTGGCCACCCCCGAACGGGGTATCAGGCTGGCTGACGTTGGCGGAACGGTTAACCGTCACGGAGAGGTTACCCTGCGCCACGGCACAGCTGTCGAGCGACACTTCGCGGTTCATTACGACCGAACCGGTGCGCGAGTTGATAATCACTTTGGCATCCTGAACCGGAACATTCACTTCCATATTCTGGATATCAGCCAGCATACGGACCTGGTTGCTGCTGCCGGTAGAAGTACGGATTTGCACGGTACGGGCATCCAGCGCCGTGGCGCTGCCGTAGCCGCGGCTACGGTTGATGGTGTCGGCAATCTGCTGCGCCATCGTGAAGTCTTCATTATTCAGCTGCAGGTTAATGGTGTTACCTGCGCCAAACTGGGTCGGCAGTTCACGCTCAATGATCGCACCATTGGTGATACGCCCGCCGTTCAGCTGGTTCACCTGCACACTGCTGCCGCCCGCAGACGCGCCGGCACCGCCGACCAGAATGTTCCCCTGCGCCAGCGCATAAACCTGGCTGTCGACCCCTTTCAGCGGAGTCATCAGCAGCGTGCCGCCACGCAGGCTTTTGGCGTTACCCATTGACGAGACCACGACATCAATTGTCTGCCCCTGGCGCGCGAACGCCGGGTAGGAGGCGGTGACCATGACCGCGGCCACGTTTTTCAGCTGCATATTGGTTCCCGCCGGGACGGTAATACCGAGCTGGGAAAGCATGTTGTTCAAACTTTGAGTCGTGAATGGCGTCTGGGTGGTCTGGTCGCCCGTTCCGTCCAGACCCACCACCAGGCCATAGCCAATCAGCGAGTTTTCGCGTACGCCCTGAACGCTGGTGAGATCGCGAATACGGTCAGCCTGGGCAAACGTTGCCACCAGCGCCAGCGCCACGGCGAAGATCGATTTAAACATGGGTCACCTCGCTTACATCGGCGATAAGTTAAGGAAGAAACGCTGCAGCCAACCCATATTTTGCGCTTCATTGATGTAGCCGTTACCGACGTACTCGATGCGCGCATCCGCCACCTGGGTGGACGGAACGGTGTTGGTGCCGCTGATGGTGCGAGGATTAACCACGCCCGAGAAACGAATGAACTCAGTGCCCTGATTGATGGCGATCTGTTTTTCACCCACAACGTGTAAATTGCCGTTAACCAGCACCTGGTCAACCGTCACCGTCAGCGTGCCGCTAAAGGTATTGCTGGCATTCGCGCCACCTTTACCGTTAAAGGTATTGCCGCCAGAGGCCTCGACATCAGCACGCGCATTGCCGAACAGGCCCTGCAGATAGCGTGGAACGGTATCGAAACCGAAATTGGTTTTGCCATCGCGGCTGGCATTCGCCGACGAGCTCTTGCTCGCGCTGACGTTTTCCTGCAACACAATGGTCAACGTATCGCCGACATTACGCGGGCGGCGATCTTCAAACAGCGGTTGATAGCCATAATTGATTGGCTGCGCGGTCTGGAAAATGGAGCCGTTCACCACTGGCGCCGGGCCAGGAACGGGTTGGGCGGTAGTCGCACCCTGCACTAAAGGTTTAGACGGGATCAAGGCACACCCGCTGAGGGTGACAGCCAGAACAGTCAGTATCGGATAACGAAACGCCGCGTTTTTTTGCATTGCCTTCATCTTCGAAAACAGGGAGCCGGCGCGGCGTTGACCGCACCGGGCTACACCTTAGAGTTGCGTCAGTTTCTGCAGCATCTGGTCGGTCGTCGACACTGCTTTACTGTTAATTTCATACGCGCGCTGAACCTGGATCATATTCACCAGCTCTTCCGCAACGTTCACGTTCGAGGTTTCCACATAACCCTGATACAACAGACCCGCACCGTTGAGGCCCGGGGTGCTTTCATTTGGCGTACCGGAGGATTGCGTTTCGGTGTAGAGGTTCTCACCAATGCTTTCCAGACCGGTGTCGTTCATGAAGGTGGTCAGGTTTAGCTGTCCAACCTGAACAGGTGCGGCCTGCCCCTGCTGCGTCACACTCACCACGCCGTCACGCCCGATAGTAATACTCAGGGCATTCGCCGGGATGGTAATCGCAGGCTGAACCTGGAAACCACCCGCCGTCACCAGCTGACCATTCTGATCGACCTGGAACGATCCGTCGCGGGTATAGGCAGAAGTACCGTCAGGCAACTGCACCTGGAAGAACCCCTGGCCTTTGATTGCCACGTCTTTGCTGTTGTTGGTCTGAGACAGGTTGCCCTGGCTATGCAGACGCTCGGTGGCTACCGGACGAACACCGGTACCAATCTGCAGACCGGATGGCAGTGTCGTTTGTTCAGAAGACTGCGCTCCCGGCTGGCGGATGGTTTGATAAAGCAAATCTTCGAAAACGGCACGCTGACGCTTGAAACCATTGGTGCTGACGTTTGCCAGGTTGTTGGCAATCACATCCATGTTGGTTTGCTGCGCGTCCAGGCCAGTTTTCGCGATCCATAAAGAACTGATCATAAGGAGTCCTGTTAACTCATAGCCAGAAGTTGGTTAGCCTTGCCCGCGTTTTCATCAACGCTGCTGATAATCTTCATCTGCATTTCAAAACGACGGGCACTGGCGATCATGTCGGTCATCGCTTCGACCGGCTTGACGTTACTGCCTTCCAGAACGCCGGACATCACGCGGATGCTCGGATCGGCCTGTAACGTGGCACCCCGAGTGGCCTGGGTCGCCTGGGTCAGACGGAACATCCCGTCATCGCCACGCTGCACCTCTTTGCCTTCCGCCTTCACCAGCTTCAGACGCCCAACGGGCGCAACGGTATTGGCCGGATCGCCCGGGTTCAATGCCGAAATGGTCCCGTCGGCCGCGATAGTCAGCTCAGACCCTTCCGGCACCGTCAGCGGACCCGCTTCACCCATTACCGGATGACCCTGAATCGTCAGCTGGCCCGTGGCACTCACCTGGATGTTACCGTTACGGGTATATCCTTCACCGCCGTCAGCGGTCTGCACCGCCAGCCAGCCGTCCTGTTGCAGGGCAACGTCCAGCGGGCGTGAGGTATAATCCATCTGCCCTGGCGTCATATCCGCACCCGGTGTAGAGGCCGTGACCAGCGTACGCGTCGGCAGGGAGAGCCCTTCCACCGGGACCGCACGCAGCGCATTAAGCTGCGCACGAAAGCCCGGTGTAGAGGCGTTTGCCAGGTTGCTGGCAGTAACAGCCTGCTGATTGAGCGTCTGGCTTGCCGCGCCCATCGCGGTATATATTGCGTGATCCATTGCGCTTTCCTGTCAGCCGCTTAACGCAGGTTAACCAGCGTGTTGAGGATCTGATCCTGGGTTTTGATGGTCTGTGCGTTCGACTGATAGTTACGTTGCGCGACGATCATGTTCACCAGTTCTTTACTCAGATCCACGTTAGACGCTTCCAGCGCACCGTTGGTCAGCGTACCGAAGTTACCGGAGCCCGCGGTACCCAGCAGCGCCACGCCGGAAGACTGGGTGGCAGACCAGACGTTATCGCCTTCAGACTTCAGACCTTCGTTGTTGGCGAAGTTAGCCAGCACGATCTGGCCCAGGGCCTGGGTCTGTTCGTTGGAGTAATTACCCACCACGGTGCCGTCGTCGTTGATCTGGTAGCTCACCAGGTCACCCGGTTTGTAACCGTTCTGGTTGGTTGCCACGATGTTATTGGCGCCGGTGTTCTGCTGCATGGAATTGGCGAAGCTCATCGCAAACGTGGCTGGCGTTGCACCTGGAACGGTGCCGGTAGTGATATTGATGCTGCCGCCGCCGGTCAGTACGCCGCTGGTGTTGAAGGTCAGCGTGGTCGCCAGGGATGGCGTGCTTCCTGCAACGCTGCCGTCCTGGGCATAGACTTTCCAGGAGTTTGCCGGAGTCGCGTCTTTAACGTAAAACAGGTTCATGTTGTGCGCATTACCCTGGCTGTCAAAGACCGTCACCGTCCCTTTTTTGTTGTAGCTGTCAGGGTTGGTCGGATCAAAGGCCGTGGTTGGCGCGGTGTCAGTAGAGTTCAGGTTGATCTGCTGGGACGCGGTGGTGGTGGATTTCGCCGCCATCAAGGTCGTTGGGATATTGATCGCCTGCGGGTTAGCGCCGGTCTGAACCGTTGGCGGGGTACCCGCAACAGGATAACCGGTTAATTGCAGACCCTGCATGTTCACCAGGTTACGGTTTTCGTCCAGTTTGAACTGACCGTTACGGCTGTAGAACACAGAGCCGTTGGAATCGACCATACGGAAGAAACCGTTCTGGCTGATGGCGACGTCCAGACCACGACCGGTGTTGGTCGTCGTACCGTCGGTAAAGTCCTGAGTGATGCCCGCAACTTTCACGCCCAGACCCACTTTGGAACCGGCAAACATATCTGCAAATGAGGCAGAACCGGATTTAAAACCATAGGTCGCGGAGTTGGCGATGTTGTTGCCAATGACATCCAGGTTGGTGGCCGCAGCATTCAGGCCGCTGACCGCTTGAGAAAAGGCCATGACTTACTCCTGATAAGTGTTAAGGCTTAGATAATCTGCCGAACTTCGTCGAGCGTGGTGGTACCCGAGGTACCCAAATCCAGTTTGTTACCGCCGGCGCCTTTAATCACGCCCTGAACCAGCGCGAACTGCAGTGGCTGCGCCACCAGTTGGGTGGTTCCGTTGCTGGCGCTGATCGCCACTTTGTAAGAACCGTTTGGTGCTTTCGTGCCGTCGGTCAGGCTGCCGTCCCAGGTAAAGGTGTGTACGCCTGCCTTAAGCTCACCAATGTCAATGGTGCGAACCACTGCCCCGCTCGCATCGCTGATCGTCGCAGTCACTTTGTCAGCCGGCTGCTGCAGCTCAACGCCAAACGGCGTGGTGGTCGTGGTTGACGTCCCCTCGGTAGTGCTGGTGCCGGCAAGGATCGTGGTCCCCGGGATCATCACCCCATGACCAATCAGATTCGCAGCCTGCAGAGACTGGCTGTTATCAATCTGACCGGAAACGGAGCCAAGGGTGGTATTGAGCTTTTCAATGCCGCTGACGGTACTGATCTGCGCCAGTTGCGTGGTCAGCTCGTTGTTCTGCATCGGATTGGTGGGATCCTGGTTCTTCAGCTGCGCCACCAGCAGCGTCAGAAAGCTGCTCTGCAGATCGGACGCGTTACTGCCCGTCAGGGCGTTGGAACCCGTCGAACTTTTGGCGCCATTAACACCTGAGTTCGTGGGATCATTCACATTTACGGCGATGGACATGCATGTCTCCTTTACTGGCCGAGAGTGAGTGTTTTGAGCATCATGCTCTTCACGGTATTAAGCACTTCGACGTTTGCCTGGTAACTGCGTGACGCCGACATGGAGTTCACCATCTCACCCACCACATCCACGTTAGGCATTTTTACGTAACCGTTCGCATCCGCCAGCGGGTTGCCAGGCTCATACACCAGCTTGTCCGGTGCCTGGCTCTCAACCACATCAGAGACTTTCACACCGCCGGTGGCCGCGCCTGGCGCCGCATCGACCTGAAAGACGACCTGTTTCGCACGATAAGGCTGACCGTCTGGTCCGGTCACGCTGTCGGCGTTCGCCAGGTTACTGGCGGCTACGTTCAGACGTTTGGACTGCGCGGTAAGCGCCGAGCCGGCGATATCAAAAATATTCAGCAAGGCCATTTATCAGTTGCCCCCCTGCAGGACGTTCATCATGCCTTTGATTTGTCCGCCGAGAACGGTCAGGCCTGTCTGGTATTTCAGGCTGTTATCGGCAAACTGTGTACGCTCCCGGTCCATGTCCACGGTATTACCGTCGAGTGAAGGCTGGTCGGGAATGCGATAAAGCAAATCGGTCGTTGGTGCGGTCATCGTCTGAGCGGGAATATGACGTGAGGAGGTCAGCGCGAGCGCGACACCGCTCCCTTCTGCGCGTCCACGCTCCATCACTTTTTTAAGCTCACTGGAAAAATCAATATCGCGCGCCTGATACCCTGGCGTATCGGCGTTAGCGATATTGGCGGCTAAAATTTCCTGCCGTTGGGCACGTAAATTGAGCGCTTCCTGCTGAAAACGTAACGCGGCGTCGAGTTTATCGAGCATGTCTCCTCCGCTGATGGCAAAATTTCAGTTCACAGCTTAAATCTCAACCCATCCGCCTTATCGACGGAATAAGCGCAAAATGCGTCGCTATTTATTGCGTTGATGAAAAACCACTGCAGGTAGAATTCACTCAATTCTGGAAACGGTGGAACTTGCGATGCAAACGTTAAAACGTGGCCTGATGGCAACTTTCTTGCTTTTTAGCCCCCTGGTGCAGGCGGATGGTTTACAGGATCAGCTAAACACCTTTTTTGCCCAGAAGCTGGCGGGCTTTAGCGATGAAGTTGTCGTCACGGTACGCACGCCACCAAATCTGTATCCCTCCTGTGAGCAGCCGTCATTTACCGTGACCGGCACCACCAGACTGTGGGGGAACGTGAACGTGCTGGCACGCTGCGCCAACGAAAAACGGTATTTACAGGTTGCAGTCCAGGCGACAGGCAATTATGTTGTCGCCGCTGTCCCCATTGCCCGGGGTACCGCACTGCAGGCCAACAGCGTGACGTTGAAACGTGGCCGTCTGGATCAGCTGCCGCCACGGACAATGCTTGAAATTAACCAGGCGCAGGACGCCGTCAGCCTGCGTGATGTCGCACCGGGTCAGCCGATACAGCTATCGATGCTGCGCCAGTCGTGGCGCGTCAAGGCGGGTCAACAGGTGATGGTGGTGGCCAATGGAGATGGCTTCAGTATCAACAGTGAAGGGAAAGCGTTAAACAATGCCGCGGTGGCACAAAATGCCCGCGTCAGAATGTCTTCAGGGCAGGTGGTTAGCGGAACCGTCGATTCTGATGGGAATATTCTGATTAACCTATAATCTTTTTAAAGATTTCGCTGCAGCTGCCGATAAATATTCAACTAATGATGATGTCAGGCGCCAACGCCGCGAACCCTCGATGAGGACAACACTATGAGCATTGATCGTACATCAGCCCTGAAGCCGGTAAGCGCTGTACAACCTCGCGAAACGAATGACGCTACGCCGCAGAAAACGCGTCTGGAAAAACCGTCAACGTCTAACAGCACCAGCGTAACCCTGAGCGATGCCCAGGCAAAACTGATGCAGCCAGGCGGCAACGATATCAACATGGAACGCGTTGAAGCGCTGAAAACGGCTATTCGTAACGGCGAGCTGAAAATGGACACCAGCAAAATTGCTGACGCCCTGATTCAGGAAGCGCAGAGTTTCTTACAGAGTAACTAACCGTATGAGTCGACTGTCAGAAATACTGGATCAAATGACGGTTGTCCTGAACGACCTGAAAACGGTAATGGACGCTGAGCAACAGCACCTCTCTTCCGGTCACATCAACGGCAGCGCGTTGCAGCGTATAACTGAAGACAAAAGCTCGCTTCTGGCGACGCTGGATTACCTTGAGCAGCAACGTCGCGCTGAGCAGGATCCTAAGCGCAGTGCTAACGACGATATCGTTGAGCGCTGGCAGACTATTACAGAAAAAACCCAGCACCTTCGCGATCTCAACCAGCATAACGGCTGGCTGCTTGAAGGTCAGATAGAGCGTAATCAGCAAGCGCTTGAGGTGTTAAAACCGCATAAAGAAACCGGGCTGTACGGTGCGGATGGGCAGACAGCGACGGCACGTATTACGGGCGGGAAAAAGATTTCGATTTGAAGCATAAGCGACAAATCAAGCAGTGGGGAGCACCATAAGGTGAACTCCCCTTTTGGCGTTTATGCCGTACGGCGGGCAAACTCTTTCACTTTGAAGCCCAACACGGCGAGGGTGGCAAAGTAAGCCACAACCCCAACACCCACCACGGCCATCAGTCGCAGCAGACGATAAGGCATGGTGCCGAGCGACCACTCCGGCATCACGTGCATCATGCCGAGCAACGCCGCTGCCATCACCAGCACCGCGATAACCAGTCGCACAAGGAAACTCGCCCAGCCCGGCTGCGGCGTGAAGATATCCTGCTTACGCAGCTGCCAGTACAACAGCCCGGCATTCAGACAGGCCGCCAGACCAATAGACAGAGCCAGCCCCGCGTGCTTCAGCGGGCCAATAAACGCCAGGTTCATCAACTGGGTCATCACCAGCGTCACCAGGGCAATCTTCACCGGCGTTTTAATGTTCTGACGGGAGTAGAACCCTGGCGCCAGCACTTTAACAACAATCAGCCCCATCAATCCCACCGAGTACGCCACCAGCGCCTGCTGAGTCATGGACGCATCATGGGCTGAAAATTTACCGTACTGGAACAGCGAGACGGTCAGCGGTTTCGCGAGGATCCCCAGCGCCACCGCGCTTGGCAGTGCCAGCAGGAAACAGAGGCGTAAGCCCCAGTCCATCAGGCGGCAATACTCATCATGGTTGCCGCTGGCAAAGCTTTTAGAGAGCGACGGCAGCAGAATCGTCCCCAGCGCGACGCCCAGTACGCCAGAAGGAAACTCCATCAGACGGTCAGCGTAGTACATCCAGGAGACCGAACCGGACACCAGGAAAGAGGCAAAGATGGTATTGATGATAAGTGAGATCTGGCTGACAGAAACCCCGAGGATTGCAGGTCCCATCTGCTTCATGACGCGCATTGCGCCGGCATCACGGAAATTAATGCGCGGCAGAACCAGCATGCCAATTTTCTTCAGATGCGGCAGCTGATATGCCAGCTGCAGGACGCCGCCCACGGTCACCGCCCAGGCCAGCGCCAGTACCGGCGGGTTGAAATGCGGTGCGGCAAACAGGGCAAAGCCGATCATGCTGACATTCAAAAACGTCGGCGCAAACGCCGGAACGGAGAAGCGGTTCCAGGTATTGAGGATTGCCCCCACCAGCGAGGCCAGTGAGATCAGCAGGATATAAGGAAAGGTAATGCGCAGCAGCTGGGTGGTGAGCGCAAATTTATCAGCGGTGTCGGCAAACCCCGGCGCGGTCACCATAATCACCCAGGGCGCAGCCAGCATCCCCAGGACTGTCACAATAGCCAGCGCCAGCGTCAGTAGCCCGGAGACATAGGCGACAAACACCCGCGTAGCATCTTCGCCCTGCTTGCTTTTATATTCCGCCAGAATTGGAACGAAGGCCTGCGAGAAAGCCCCCTCAGCAAAAATACGGCGCAATAAATTCGGCAGTTTGAACGCGACGAAAAAGGCGTCCGTTGCCATCCCAGCACCAAAAACCCTTGCCACAATGGCATCGCGCGCAAAACCCAGTACGCGAGAAAACATGGTCATCGAGCTGACGGCTGCCAGCGATTTTAATAAGTTCATTAATGTGAATTTCCACAACCATACGGCAAAACGCCTGCAGAGCAGGCGTAATGAATGCCCGACGGCGTTGCGCTTGCGCAGGCCTTCGGATTTGCAGGCCGGGTAGGCGAAAAGCCTCCCGGCGAAACCAACAATCGGCGCTTAGTCTACCCGGATTTAAGGGAATTACTATCGGCAGATGTTACAGAGGGTTATTCACTCATGGCCTCTCGCCAGAGCCGTTCCACGATGCGTTGCGCCATGATGGCCTGTTCACCGGCGGTTTCCGGAACCGTCTGATTTTGCACGCAGCTAATGAAGTGACGGGCGCATCCCGCGAAGCCGCGTTGCTCCAGAGTGCTCTGCCAGCCCGGCGCCGGAAGCGTGACCACACCGTTGCCCTTCTCTTCACGCCACTCCCGCATGTCGGTGATGTCATACAGCGCACCGTCAGTGACGGCCTGGACAAACTCCCGCTGACTGCCCGCACGACGATGCATGCTGGTGGTCACCTGCAGATGTTCCAGCGCAAAGTGGTGCTCGGCGTAGACCATCTCGCCCAGATCGTTGGTCATCAGGGTCCCGCTTTTCAGCTGAGCCTGGCCGTTTGTCAGCCAGAGCGCCGTGTCCACCACGTGCAGATAATCATCGAGAAGCGTAAAGCGCAGATCGTTTGGCCCGACGCTGTCGGTACGGTGTTTATCCATCCTCAGGGAGGCCAGCGCGCCCGGCTGTGCCTTCAGTTGCTGATAAAGCGGAGCGAAGCGGCGGTTAAAGCCCACCATCAGCGTCAGGTTCTTGCGTGCCGCCAGCTCTATCAGTCGCTCGGCATCCTGAACGTTATCCGCCAGGGGCTTATCCACACAGACGTGAACACCGGCATTCAGCAGTTCGCTGACCACCTGATAGTGCGTTGCCGTTGAGGTATGCACAAATACCGCATCGCACTCGCGGGCAAGATCCGACAGCGAAGCGGCGTATGGTATCCGCCAGGTTGCGCAGATGCGTTCAGCCTTCTCGCGGGTAGGTGACCACGCGCCCTGAAGCGTCCAGTCCGTTGCCGCGCCTAATACCGGTAACCAGGCTTTCTGCGCAATACCGCCAAGCCCCACCACCCCTACACGTAATTTTTTCACTGTTAATCTCCCAAATGTGCCAGCAGTGCGTCCAGGCGCTGCTTCAGCCCAGCGACCTCCTCTTCCAGCGCGTCCACGCGCGCCGTCAGGCTGCCGCTGACAACAGTGGACTCTTGTTCCGTTGCCAGCGTCGCGGTATCCACCTCGCCACTGAAGAGATGCATATAGCGGCTCTCACGCTTGCCCGGTTCGCGTGCCAGACGCACCACGTAAGGGCCATCTTCGCGGGTTGCAAGCCCTTCCAGGGTTTGTTCCACTTCCTGCATATCCGCAAACTCATGCATACGGGAAGCCCGTGTGCGCAGCTCGCCGGGAGTTTGTGCCCCGCGCAGTAAAAGGGTCGCGATCACCGCCACTTCCGCGGCGCTCAACTTCAGGTCGCCGAATTCGGAATTACAAAAACGTTGTTCGTACTTGGTGACGCGGTTTCCGAAGCCGCTGACGGTGCGCAGATAATGGCGTTTCACCAGTTCATCCAGCACATCCTGAACGTCATGCTCGCTGAGGTTCATTACCGGCTCGCGGTTGGTCTTTTGGTTGCAGGCCATCATGACGGCGTTGACAGAGAGCGGATATTGCTCCGGCGTCGTGACCTGTTTTTCCAGCAGGCATCCGACGACGCGCGCTTCTGCACCGCTTAACTGATATTTCATCTCTTCTCCTTAGCGACCCGCTGTCCAGTCCCGGGTGGTTAATGCCGTGAGGACATGGTCGCGCCATTCTCCATCTATCAGCAGATAGTCTTTGGCGTAACCCTCTTTCTCAAACCCTAAACGCGCCAGCAAATTACCGCTGCGCTGATTATGCGGCATATAGTTCGCCATAATACGATGGATATGTTGCGTGCGTTGCATATAACGGATCGCCACCGTTAATGCTTCATACATCAGCCCCTGCCCCTGCCATTTCTGACCGATGGAGTAGCCGAGGTAGCAGGCGTGAAACGATCCGCGCACGACGTTTGAAAAATTGGCGATGCCAATGATCTCTTTTTCTTCGGGATCCAGCAGCGCAAAATAAAACGCACTTCCCTGCTTATGAAATTCCGCAATCATACTGAGGCGCGCCTGCCAGCCGGATGGGTAACAATGGCTCTCATCCCGAACGGGTTCCCAGGGTTTTAAAAACTGGCGATTCTCGGCGTAATAATCCGCCAGACGCCAGGCATCACGCTCATGCACCAGACGAACGACCAGCCTGTCCGTTGTCAGACGCACTTTTGGCACATTACTGCGATAGCCAAACATCGATACCACTCCTTCCCGTCACTTCTGCTGACCCATTAGCTTTACTATACCTGTGCCTGCGCCGTCTGTGAAAACAGTGACATACCATTTTGACCTCTTTTCACATTTTTCGATGAGAACTCTCTATCAAAGCGCTCTTTTGATAAAAAAATATTGTCACGCCCAGGGGTGGGAAAACGCGCAGTAACCCCGCAGAATGTTAGCGTGCTCACCATCCTGTTTTCCCTGGAGGGAAAATGTCCCGCGTATCACAGGCGAGGAGCCTGGGTAAATATTTCCTGCTAGTCGATAACATGCTGGTCGTGCTCGGCTTTTTTGTCGTGTTTCCTCTTATCTCGATCCGCTTTGTCGATCAAATGGGCTGGGCGGCGCTGATGGTTGGCATCGCGCTGGGTTTACGCCAGTTTGTCCAGCAAGGCCTTGGGGTGTTTGGCGGTGCCATTGCTGACCGCTTTGGCGCGAAACCGATGATTGTGACCGGTATGCTGCTTCGTGCGGCAGGCTTTGCCACGATGGCGGTTGCCCATGAGCCCTGGCTTCTGTGGTTCTCCTGCTTTCTCTCCGGGATCGGCGGAACCCTGTTTGACCCGCCGCGCACCGCGCTGGTGGTGAAGTTAATTCGCCCGCAGCACCGCGGACGTTTCTTCTCGATTTTGATGATGCAGGACAGCGCGGGCGCGGTAATTGGCGCGCTTCTGGGGAGCTGGTTGCTGCAGTACGATTTCCGTCTGGTCTGCGCGGCTGGCGCGGTGCTCTTTATTCTGTGCGCCCTCTTTAATGGCCTGTATCTGCCAGCATGGAAATTGTCAACGGTGAAAGCGCCGGTACGCGAAGGGCTGGGCCGCGTCCTGCACGACAAACGTTTTGTCACCTACGTATTGACCCTGACGGGTTACTACATGCTTGCCGTGCAGGTGATGCTGATGCTGCCTATCATGGTCAATGATATTGCGGGAACCCCGGCCGCCGTGAAATGGATGTACGCCATCGAAGCCGCGCTTTCGCTGACGCTGCTCTATCCGATTGCCCGCTGGAGCGAACGGCGTTTTCGCCTGGAGCATCGTCTGATGGCCGGGCTGTTTTTAATGACGCTGAGCATGATGCCCATCGGTCTGGTGAATTCTCTCCAGCAGCTGTTTACGCTGATTTGCACCTTCTATATCGGCTCTATCATCGCCGAGCCGGCTCGTGAGACGCTGAGCGCCTCGCTTGCAGATGCGCGTGCCCGCGGCAGCTATATGGGGTTCAGCCGACTCGGTCTGGCCTTTGGTGGGGCTTTGGGTTACGCCGGCGGCGGCTGGCTGTTTGATGCAGGCAAAGCGCTGAATCAGCCGGAACTGCCGTGGATGATGCTCGGCGCGGTGGGCTTTATGACGCTGCTGGCCCTCTGGTGGCAGTTCAGCCAGAAGCGCAGCGCAAGCGGCATGCTCGAACCTGGCGCGTAGCCCTTCCCTCTGGCGGGAGGTCGCTCCCGCCTCACTTCTCAGTTTTTTCTGCTGGTTTCTGCCATTTCACACTGACATACTGACGTAACAGGACAGAAGCGCCGATTTTTCGTTGAGGAACACTATGAAGAAAATTGTCATTGCCGCTGCATTCATTGTCAGCGGTCTGCTGGTGGGCTGTAACCAGCTTACGCAATACACCGTCAGTGAACAGGAAATTAATCAGGCGCTGGAAAAACATAACAACTTTTCAAAAGACATCGGCGTCCCCGGGCTTGCCGATGCGCATATCGTCCTCAGCAACCTGACCAGCCAGATAGGACGTGAAGAGCCAAACAAAGTGACGCTGAACGGGGATGCGAACCTCGATATGACCTCCCTCTTCGGCAACCAGAAAGCCAATATCAAGCTGAAGCTGAAAGCGCTGCCGGTCTTTAACAAAGAGAAAGGGGCTATTTACCTGCAGGAGATGGAAGTCGTCGATGCGGAAGTCACGCCGGACAAGATGAAATCTGTGCTGCAAACCCTGATGCCTTATCTGAATCAGTCGCTGCGTAACTATTTTAATCAGCAGCCAGCCTATGTCTTAAGTGAAGACAAGAGCAAGGGTGAAGCGCTTGCGAAAAAGTATGCTAAAGGGATAGAGGTGAAACCGGGAGAAATCATTATTCCCTTCACTGATTAATCCGTAGGGCGCCGAGGCGCCCTTTTTTTTACGGAAAAGTGTGCAAACGAAAACGTTTCCGCTTATGATTTGTGTCCGGCAAAAACAGCCATCCGAATGACTGATTCCTGACAAGCCGGAGCTTCCATGACTGCACAACCCCAGGTTCTTAAAATCCGCCGCCCTGACGACTGGCATATCCATCTGCGCGATGGCGATATGCTCAAAACCGTCGTGCCTTATACCAGCGAAATTTATGGCCGCGCGATTGTCATGCCTAACCTGGTGCCACCAGTCACCACCGTCGATGCCGCAATGGCGTATCGCCAGCGCATTCTGGATGCCGTCCCGGCGGGCCATGATTTCACCCCGCTGATGACCTGCTACCTGACCGATTCCCTGGATCCAAACGAAGTGGAGCGCGGGTTTAACGAAGGCGTGTTCACCGCTGCGAAACTTTACCCGGCCAATGCCACCACCAACTCCAGCCACGGCGTTACCAGCATTGATGCCATCATGCCGGTGCTGGAGCGCATGCAGAAACTGGGTATGCCGCTGCTGGTTCACGGTGAAGTCACGCATGCCGAGATCGACATCTTTGACCGTGAAGCCCGTTTTATCGACACCGTGATGGAGCCCCTGCGTCAGCGCCTTCCCGCGCTCAAAGTGGTCTTCGAGCACATCACCACCAAAGATGCCGCTGAGTATGTCCGCGACGGTAACGAGCTTATCGCCGCCACCATCACGCCACAGCATTTGATGTTTAACCGTAACCACATGCTGGTTGGCGGTATACGTCCGCATCTGTACTGCCTGCCGATCCTCAAGCGTAACATTCACCAGCAGGCGCTGCGCGAACTGGTTGCCAGCGGTTTCTCCCGTGCGTTTCTGGGCACGGATTCCGCACCTCATGCGCGTCATCGCAAAGAAGCAAGCTGCGGCTGTGCGGGCTGCTTTAATGCCCCAACCGCTCTCGCAAGCTACGCAACCGTGTTTGAAGAGATGAATGCCCTGCCGCATTTCGAGGCGTTCTGCTCACTCAATGGCCCCCGTTTTTATGGGCTGCCGGTCAATGAGACCTTCATTGAGCTGGAACGTAAAGAGAGCCAGGTTGAGGAAGCCATTCCACTGACCGATGACACGCTGATCCCATTCCTGGCAGGTGAAACCGTTCGCTGGACGGTAAAACGCTAAAAAATCAGTGCCCCTTGTTGTCAAACCGATAATATACCTGTATAAATAAACAGTATGTTACACAGGGGGCATTTATGCGTATTGAAGTCACCATAGCCAAAACTACCGTTCTGCCTGCCGGCGCGCTTGATGCGCTTGCAGGCGAATTATCCCGTCGTATTAACAACACCTTTCCCGAAAACGACGGTGCCGTAACGGTGCGTTACGCGGCCGCAAACAACCTCTCCGTCATTGGCGGCGCGAAAGAAGATAAAGCGCGTATCACCGAAATCCTGCAGGAAACGTGGGAAAGCGCCGACGACTGGTTCATCACAGATTAACACTGCTCCCTCATTGTGTTTTTTTGCCGGGTCGCCCCGGCTTTTTTTCGCCTGAAAATCCAGAAAGTTCAAATTAATTCGGCAACTTCTTTAAAAATCGTGAACAACATGGTGTTTTATTGTTCGAACAATCCTAAAAAGCAGAAAAATGTGTTGCTAGCTGTTTATTTTTCCCTTAGGAACCCTTATTACTTGTATACTGAAGTTGCTTCAGAAAAACATGCATTGAACCTCGAAGTCGTTGTCTTCTAACACGCATTATGGGGGTTATAATGGAAAAGAATAGCGAAGTCATCCAGACCCACCCACTCGTTGGCTGGGATATCAGTACCGTAGACAGCTACGATGCACTGATGCTGCGTTTGCACTACCAGACCCCAAATCAGCTGAACCGTGAAGAAGCGGAAGTTGGACAGACGCTGTGGCTTACGACAGACGTCGCCCGTCAGTTTATTTCTATTTTGGAAGCAGGCATCGCAAAAATAGAATCTGGCGACTACCAGGAAAATGAGTATAAACGGCATTAGCGTTTAGCCCACTTTTCACTCTACAGGCACCCTCGGGGTGCCTTATTTATTTCTCCCTTGTATAAGCCCCCGATGTTAATTACTCTGCTAACAAAGCGTTAGTTTAAGAGATGCCCATGAAATATGATCTGATTATTATTGGTAGCGGCTCCGTTGGTTCTGCCGCCGGATATTATGCCACCCAGGCTGGCCTCAAGGTTCTGATGATAGATGCCCATCTTCCCCCTCATTCAGAGGGAAGTCATCATGGCGATACTCGCCTCATTCGTCACGCCTATGGTGAAGGCGAGCGCTATGTCCCGCTGGTACTTCGCGCGCAAGCGCTCTGGGACGAACTGGCTAAACAGACTGAGGAGCGCATTTTCGAACGCACCGGTATCATTAACCTTGGTCCTGCCCGCTCTGATTTTCTCGCCAGCGTCGAACGCAGCGCGAAGACATTCAACCTGGACGTTGAGAAGCTCGACGCGGCGGGGATCATGTCACGCTGGCCGGAAATCACCGTCCCGGACGATTATGTTGGTCTCTTTGAAGCCCATTCTGGGGTGTTGCATTGCGAAACAGCAATAAAAACCTGGATAGCGCTGGCCGCGAAAGCAGGCTGCGCCCAGCTTTTCAATTGCCCGGTCGAAGCCATTAAACATGACGCTGACGGCGTCACGGTGACAACCCTGGACGGAGAGTACACGGCCTCCCGATTGCTCATCAGTGCAGGTACCTGGGTAACCCGTCTGCTGCCAGACCTTCCCGTACAGCCGGTGCGCAAGGTCTTCTCCTGGTTCCAGTCTGATGGCCGTTACAGTACGCAGAATAAATTCCCGGCGTTCACCGGCGAGTTACCCAACGGCGATCAGTTCTACGGCTTCCCTTCGGATAAAGACGCGCTCAAAATCGGGAAACACAATGGGGGACAAATCATCTCCTCTCCTGAAGAACGTAAACCGTTTGGCGCCTACCCACAGGATGGCTCTGAAGCCTTCTCGTTCCTGCGAAATATTCTGCCGGGCGTCGGTGGCTTACTCTATGGCGCGGCATGCACCTACGACAACACGCCGGACGAAGACTTTATTATCGATACGCTGCCCGGGCATGAGAACACATTGCTCATCACCGGTCTGAGCGGTCACGGCTTTAAGTTCGCGTCGGTGCTGGGTGAAATTGCCGCGCAGTTTGCCCAGGGTATTACACCGCAGTTTGATCTGACGCCCTTCTCTCTTTCACGTTTTAACGGATAATCCACCACGGGCTTCGGACGTTCCGGAGCCCGTCTTTTTGTTACGGTTTGCGGGGCGCTATGCGCAAAGTTGTGGGTTTTATCATCAATAATATTCGTGAGCATTTGATGCTCTATATCTTATTGTGGGCGCTGCTGGCCATCATTGATTTTATTTACATTGTATTTTACTGAAAGCCTGCCTGACATTTATTGACATTACTTTATATTTACTTAAGTTAGAACAATTCCTCAATTAGCCCTTTGTTAAGTCTTGCACGAAGACATTGAATTACCTTTGCGGATCATTTTCAAAACCGCTGAAATAAATAAAATAAAAATCAATATCGACTTATTTCAGTTGCAATATCATTCCTTCCCGTTCATTTTTACTGCTCTGTTTATTTGATAATGGTAATCCTGATGCAATTGCGTAACACCTCCCGGCGCTATGGAATAATATCCATAAGCTTGCACTGGATATTTGCTATTGCGGTCTATGCCATGTTCGGACTTGGCCTCTGGATGGTGACGCTCAGCTATTACGATGGCTGGTATCACCAGGCCCCGGAGCTGCATAAGAGCATCGGCGTGCTGCTGATGATGGGGCTGGTTATTCGCGTGATCTGGCGACACATTTCACCGCCGCCTGCCGCGCCAAAGACCCACAGTAAATTTACCCGTATCAGCGCTGTTGCCGCGCATATTACGCTTTATGCGCTGCTCTTCGCTCTTCTGATCAGCGGCTATCTCATCTCGACAGCAGAGGGTAAGCCAATAAGCGTTTTTGGCATTTTTGATGTCCCGGCAACGCTTGCCGATGCGGGATCACAGGCCGATATTGCCGGGGTGATTCACCTCTGGCTGGCATGGAGCGTGGTTATCCTGTCCGTGCTGCACGGGCTTGCCGCCCTTAAACATCATTTCATCGATAAAGACGATACGCTAAAGCGCATGCTTGGCCGCTCGTCAGTTGACTCTGGAGCTTAAAATGAAAAAACACCTGCTGGGTATCGCACTGGGTTCTCTGTTATTTACCACCGGCTCAGCCGTTGCTGCTGACTATAAAATTGATAAAGAGGGCCAACATGCTTTCGTCAATTTCCGTATTCAGCATCTCGGGTATAGCTGGCTGTATGGCACCTTTAATGATTTTGACGGCACATTCAGCTTTGACGAAAAAAATCCTGCCGCCGATAAAGTCAACGTGACCATTAATACCAACAGCGTCGACACCAATCATGCAGAACGCGATAAACATTTGCGCAGTGCGGAATTCCTGAACGTGTCTAAATTCCCACAGGCCACCTTCACCTCCACGGAAGTGAAAAAAGATGGCGATAAGCTGGATATTACCGGCAACCTGACGCTCAACGGCGTGACAAAACCGGTTACGCTGAATGCAAAATTAATGGGCCAGGGTGACGATCCGTGGGGGGGTAAACGTGCCGGATTTGAAGCCGCAGGTAAAATTCACCTGAAAGACTTTAATATTACTACCGATTTGGGCCCGGCTTCTCAGGATGTCGAACTGATTATTTCCGTTGAAGGCGTTCAGCAGAAGTCATAATAACGACGCCCGGCAGGCTTTCGCACTGCCGGGCATCAGCCTTATTCAGGGTCGGGAATACCCAGTTTGGTGTTCAGACGGCCACGGGATTTATTAAAAATCTTGTTACCGTTTTCCCGTCCTGCACGACGACGGCGCTGCTCCTCTTCCGGCAGCATACTCTCTTCACTGCACAGTTCGCTGCAGCATCCGTTAAATTTCTCGGCACAGGTCGGACACTGAATAAACAGCAAATGACATCCGTCATTTTTGCAGTTGGTATGAGTATCACACGGCGTACCGCACTGGTGACAGTGGGCAATCACATCCTCTGAAATACGCTCGCCCATTCGTTCGTCAAAGACAAAGTTCTTACCGATAAAACGCACCGGTAAACCCTGCTCACGGGCACGGCGGGCGTACTCAATAATGCCGCCTTCAATGTGCCAGACCTTATTAAACCCGTTGTGCTTCATCCAGGCGCTGGCCTTCTCACAGCGGATCCCGCCGGTGCAGTACATCACGATCTTTTTATCTTTATGTTCCTGCATCATCTCAACCGCTTTTGGCAGTTGCTCGCGGAAGGTATCAGCCGGAATTTCCATCGCGTTTTCGAAATGCCCCACTTCATACTCATAGTGGTTACGCATATCGATGAACACCGCATCCGGATCGTCCAGCATCGCATTCACTTCCGCCGCTTTCAGGTATTCCCCGACATCAGCGGCGTTAAACGCCGGATCGTCAATACCATCCGCGACAATGCGTTCACGCACTTTCATGCGCAGTACCCAGAATGATTTACCGTCATCATCCAGGGCAATGTTCAGGCGTACACCGTTGAGAGCCGGATCGAACCCGTAAAGCAGGTCGCGGAAGGCGTTTACTTTGCTTTCCGGTACGCTGATCTGGGCATTGATGCCTTCACGGGCAAGATAGACGCGCCCGAAAACATTCAGCGTCGTGAAGGCCTGATAAAGCGCATCGCGGGTCGCTTGTGGATCGTTGATGGTAAAGTATTTGTAGAATGAGATTGTCGTGCGCGGTTCGGTTTCAGCCAACATACGCGCCTTTAACATCTCATTCGAAACGCGGTTGTGTAACACTGGCATGGTGTACAAGTCCTGCAATCGTTAGAGAGAATGAAAAATCGGTCGGCATCATATAGCAAACAATGACAATTTACATCCACACAATTTACGCTACATTTCACACACCCTAGTTAGTCAGACTTATCAATTGCTGCATTCGTACACGTTTCGAAGACAGACATTTTGGCTACGCCTCAAAAAATGAGACAATAGCTAAACAGGACGTTAGAACACAGGAAAGACATGACCCAGTTACCGAAATTTACTGTCGCCCTTTTGCATCCCCGCTATTGGTTGACCTGGCTTGGCATTGGTTTTTTATGGCTGATGGTCCAACTCCCTTACCCTGTGATTTTCCGTGTGGGCAAATGTGTGGGCCGTATTGGTCAAAAATTCATGAAACGCCGCGCCAGGATTGCCTACCGCAACCTTGAGCTGTGCTTCCCGCAGATGAGCGAGGCGGAACGTCATGAGATGGTGACCAGGAATTTCGAATCCGTTGGCATGGGGCTGATGGAAACCGGTATGGCGTGGTTCTGGCCAGACAAACGGATGGCCCGCTGGAGTGAAGTCACTGGGACGGGTATGGAGCCTGTGCATACGCTTCAGGCCAATAAGACAGGCGTACTGCTGATTGGCGTGCATTTTCTGACGCTGGAGATCGGTGCGCGTATGTTTGGCATGCAGGCACCCGGTATTGGTGTTTATCGCCCTAACGATAACCCGGTGATCGATTTAATCCAGACCAACGGCCGTATGCGCTCCAATAAAAGTATGATCGACCGTAAAGACCTGAAGGGGATGATCCGCGCGCTGAAATCAGGTGAAGTGATCTGGTATGCCCCTGACCACGATTATGGCCCGCAATCCAGCGTATTTGTCCCGTTCTTCGCCGTTGAAGAGGCGGCCACAACCACCGGTACCTGGATGCTGGCGAAAATGTCCAAAGCCGCGATCGTCCCGTTTGTCCCGCGTCGCAAGCCGGATGGCTCAGGCTACGAATTAATGATGCTCGAGCCGGAACTCGCGCCGCCGCTGGACGATGCGGAAACGACCGCTCGCTGGATGAACAGAGTGGTTGAGAAATGCATCATGCTCGCGCCGGAGCAGTATATGTGGCTCCATCGTCGCTTCAAAACGCGGCCAGAGGGTATGCCGTCGCGCTATTAATTTTCCGTGCGGCCATCAGGGCCGCACGCTCATTTAGCTTTAAAAGCTCCTCCGCATTGCAGCGATCATAACCCAGGCGCATACTTAGCAGGCTTATTACTTCAGGCCTATGGTGCTTTGCACCTCATTATGCGGATTGTTATGTCACCCTCAGATGCCCCCATAAACTGGAAGCGTAACCTCACGGTTGCGTGGCTTGGCTGTTTTCTCACCGGTGCGGCGTTTAGCCTGGTGATGCCCTTCCTGCCGCTTTACGTTGAACAACTTGGCGTCACCGGTCACAGTGCGCTCAATATGTGGTCTGGCCTGGTCTTCAGTATCACCTTTCTCTTTTCCGCGATTGCTTCGCCCTTCTGGGGTGGCCTTGCCGATCGCAAAGGACGAAAGATCATGCTGCTGCGTTCGGCACTGGGGATGGCCATCATCATGGCGCTGATGGGCCTTGCGCAGAACGTCTGGCAATTTCTGATTTTGCGCGCGTTACTGGGGCTGCTGGGGGGCTTTATTCCTAACGCAAATGCGCTCATCGCCACCCAAATTCCGCGACACAAAAGCGGCTGGGCGCTCGGCACGCTCTCTACCGGTGGCGTGAGCGGCGCATTGCTGGGACCGCTGGCAGGCGGACTGCTGGCGGATAACTACGGCCTGCGTCCGGTCTTTTTCATTACTGCCAGCGTCCTATTTCTCTGCTTTATCGTCACGCTGCTCTGTATCCGTGAACGTTTCACCCCGGTCACTCGAAAAGAGATGCTCCACGCACGGGATGTGCTGACCTCGCTTAAAAACCCCCGGCTGGTGCTAAGCCTGTTCGTAACGACCCTGATTATTCAGGTAGCAACCGGGTCGATTGCCCCTATTCTGACGCTCTACGTTCGCGATCTGGCCGGTGACGTCAGTAATATTGCGTTTATCAGCGGGCTTATCGCGTCGGTGCCCGGCGTGGCAGCGCTGCTCAGCGCCCCGAGGCTGGGAAAACTGGGGGACCGCGTGGGCCCGGAAAAAATCCTGATATGCGCCCTGGTGATTTCCGTTCTGCTCCTCATTCCGATGTCGATGGTACAAGCACCGTGGCAGCTTGGCCTGCTGCGTTTCTTACTGGGAGCGGCAGACGGCGCGTTACTGCCTGCGGTTCAGACCCTGCTGGTGTACAACTCAACGAACCAGATAGCCGGCCGCATTTTTAGCTATAACCAGTCATTTCGCGATATCGGCAACGTCACCGGACCGCTTGTCGGAGCCGGGATTTCCGCCAGTTTTGGTTTCCGCGCCGTGTTTATCGTCACCGCGGGCGTGGTGTTGTTTAATGCGGTTTATTCGTGGTTCAGTTTATCGAGGGCTTTACGACCGGTCGTTAATAAGACGAACGCGTGACAGCTTATTTTTGCATTCATACTTGCAGAACCCGATATTCAGCTATTCTTTCCCTGAAACCTTCAGGAAAACAGGGAGACACCAATGACCATGTACGCCACACTGGAAGAAGCTATTGATGCCGCTCGTGAAGAGTTCCTCGCCGATAATCCCGGCGTTGAGGAAGAAAATGCTGACGTGCAACAACTTAATATCCAGAAATACGTTCTGCAGGACGGGGATATTATGTGGCAGGCCGAATTCTTTGCTGATGATGGCGAGGAAGGAGAATGTTTGCCGGTCCTGAGCGGAGAAGGTGCGCAGGCCGTCTTTGATGGCGACTATGACGAAATCGAACTACGGCAGGAATGGCTTGAAGAAAACACCCTGCACGAGTGGGATGAGGGCGAATTTCAGCTCGAGCCACCGCTGGATACGGAAGAAGGACAGACCGCAGCCGATGAGTGGGATGAGCGTTAATTTCCCCTATTCATAAGGGCCGTGCTGAGCGTCGATCGGCAGCAATAGCGTATCGAATACCAGTGAAAACGGTAAATCGAGCACGGTGAGATAGCGCCACGCTGAGTCACGTACATCCCATTTTACCCCGGGGTAGTACTGATTACCGTGGCCTTGCCCTGGAATGGTGCGGCTGATGATGCTGCCACAGCCGCTGAGTAAACACGCCATCATCACGGCGAGGATTATTTTCATCAATGACCTCTAAAAAAATACCGGCTTTTCAGCCGGTATTTTTATTTGCCGGGTAGCATAACGCCGCCGGGCACAGAAGGCTTACTTCGCCTTCAGCGCGAGTGGATTAATTTTAATCTCTTTATAGTGGCTGACCCACGAAGAGTATTTTTCCGGCGCAGACCACACACGGTAGTGAAGGCGTGCCATCGTAACCGGATCGCTCAACAGCACCAAACGACGGTCGCGGTTGAGTTTTTCCGGCGTATCGTTCAGCGCCTGCTCAACGTGACGATCGCGGGCAATCTCCAGTACCTGGCTTGCACGGTGACGCGCTGTCGCCATGGCCGTCGCCAGAGCGTTAAATGACGGGTTAAACACCGCGTGCATAAAACCATCTTCCAACGAACGTTTGCGGTTCTGCTCAAGATACGTGTCGGTATCCACCAGCACCTGTGGCGGCGAATACTCTTCCGGGATCAGGAACAGTTTCCAGCGTTTGGTACGCAGCCCCACCGTTGAACGGCTCGAAATCACTGACACAAACGGTGACAGGATCAGCGAGAAGACAATCGGTGCCAGCCAGAACAGGAAGCGCAGATCCAGCCAGGCCATACCTGCCGCCCATACCAGACCCAGCAGCAGCTGCGAGCCATGACGCATGAAGGCTTCCCCCCACGGCGTGGAGTCATCATCACGCTGCGGTGAATTCCAGACCACTTCCCAGCCGAGGAACGCGCTGACCACAAACACGGTATGGAACAGCATACGCACCGGCGCCAGCAGCACGGAGAACAGCACTTCCAGCAGAAGCGAGAGCGTCACGCGGCAGAAACCACCGTACTCTTTCGAGCCTTTGCACCAAATCAGAATGATACTGAGCAGCTTAGGCAGGAACAGCAGCACCATGGTGGAGGCAAACAGCGCAATCGCCAGCTCCGGACGCCACTGCGGCCACACCGGGAACAGCTGGCGCGGTTGCAGGAAGTATTGCGGTTCCGTCAGAGCATGCACCACCTGTAGCGCAGTAGAGAGCGCAAGGAACATAAACCACAGCGGTGCGGAGAGATAAGACATTACGCCAGTCAGGAACACAGCACGGTGAACCGGGTGCATCCCTTTAACAAGGAACAGGCGGAAGTTCATCAGGTTACCGTGACACCAGCGGCGGTCACGCTTGAGCTCATCCAGCAGGTTCGGCGGCAGCTCTTCGTAAGATCCCGGCAGGTCGTAAGCAATCCAGACGCCCCAGCCAGCACGACGCATCAACGCCGCTTCCACGAAGTCGTGCGACAGAATAGACCCCGCAAACGAACCTTCACCCGGCAGCGGAGCCAGCGCACAGTGCTCAATGAACGGCTTCACGCGGATAATGGCGTTGTGGCCCCAGTAGTGAGACTCACCCAGTTGCCAGAAGTGCAGACCGGCAGTAAAGAGCGGCCCGTAGACGCGGGTTGCGAACTGCTGGCAGCGCGCATAAAGCGTGTCCATACCGGACGCTTTTGGCGAAGACTGGATGATCCCCGCGTTCGGGTTGGCTTCCATCAGACGCACCAGACCGCTCAGGCAGTCGCCGCTCATTACGGAGTCAGCATCCAGCACGACCATGTAGCTGTACTGATTCCCCCAGCGACGGCAGAAGTCATCGATGTTTCCGCTTTTACGCTTCACGCGACGACGACGACGGCGGTAGAAGATCTGGCCTTCACCCTGTACTTCCGCGATCAGTTCCATCCAGGCTTTTTGCTCGGCAACGCAAATGTCCGGGTTGTAGCTGTCACTCAGGATATAGACGTCAAAATGCGCCGCGTTACCGGTTGCCTTTACGGATTCCCAGGTCGCACGCAGACCCGCAAATACGCGGTCAACGTCTTCGTTACAGATAGGCATGATCAGCGCCGTACGGTGCTCAGGATTAAGGGGTTCATCCCCGACCGTTGAGGCTGAAATGCTGTATTTGTCCCGCCCCATCAGCAGCTGCAGGAAGCCCATCAGCGCGGTCCAGAAACCGGCTGACACCCAGCAGAAGAGAACGGCAAACAGCAGAAGAATGCCGCTCTGCAGGATATACGGCAGCAGCTGCATGAAGGAGACCCAGATATCCTGGCCCATCATGTCTGCAGGGTTAATAAGCGCCCAGCCCTGGTAAGGCAGAATGGTTTTCATGTACCAGGTAGCGACCACGGTCTGCGCCAGCGTCAGTAACAGCAGAATGTAACGACGAATGGTCCCCACGGTCCGCCATTTCTGTTCGGAGGCCTGCTCTTCTTTCGTCAGGCGCGACAGATAGCGCGGCGTAACATCACGCCCACGCAGGCGATCCCAGAAGCGGCCAACCGGGTTGGTGCGCCACGGGTCAGGGAACATCGAGGAACGCGTGGCTTTCGGCATTGCCTGAAGCTGATCGCGTCCTTCGTCGTCTTTAATCAACTGCCCTTCTGCCAGCGAGTCTGGCCATGCCTGCTCCAGACGCGCCTTTACTGACCCCAGCGGCGTATCATCGTCACGTGAAAACGGACGGTGTTCGCCATCCAGCGCGGTATGCACCGCGCGGATGTCGCTTTTAGGCAGCGCCGCTTTTTCAATGTCCGTCAGCGGCATGGCATCAATATATTCAGATGTATTATTCATTGGCAGGTAGCTGATAGCTCCAGGTTTCACTCAGCGGCTGATCGTTACTGACCAGCGCAGCACGCATTTCAGTGGTCTGTTTCGGATCTTTCACTTTCACGCGTAGCGTCAGACGCCAACCTTTCGTTACCGGGTTATAGCGTACGGTGTTCTCAACGATTTCACCGTTATCACCGATGCTGGCCTGAGCCGCAACGGCAGTATCCGGGGACAGTTTTTTCATATCCTGGCCCGCGAAGTCCACAACAAAGGCCACGGTGCCATCAGGCTGACGGATCAGGTTAGACTGCTTCACATCACCCGTAGAACGGCGAGTCTGCATGACGTACGCGTTATCCGGCGCATGCAGTTTGTCTTCGTCGCGGCTAAAGGTAATGGTGTATTTGAAGTTCATCTCTTTACCGGCTTCCGGCAGCTGATCCGGCGTCCAGTAAGCAACGATGTTATCGTTGGTTTCGTCATTGGTTGGAATTTCAACCAGCTCAACTTTACCTTTACCCCAGTCACCTTTCGGCGTGACCCAGGCGCTTGGGCGCAGGTCATAGCGGTCATCCAGATCTTCAAATCGGGAGAACTGACGGCCACGCTGCAGGAGGCCGAAACCTTGCGGGTTTTCCATCGCAAAACTGCTAACAGCCAGATGTTTCGGGTTATTCAGCGGACGCCAGATCCACTCACCATTACCTGCATGAATAGAAAGACCGTTGGAATCGTGCAGTTCCGGGCGGAAGTTCGTCGCCGGTGACGGCTGATTCGGCCCAAACAGGAACATACTGGTCAGCGGTGCAACGCCCAGTTTGCCGACTTTATCACGCAGGTAAACTTTGGACTGCACGTCAACGACCGTGTCACGGCCAGGCATAATCACAAAGCGATAAGCACCGGTCGCACGCGGGGAATCCAGCAGTGCATAAATAGTCAGGCGTTTGTCGGTTGGTTTTGGACGTTCAATCCAGAACTCGCGGAAACGCGGAAACTCTTCACCTGATGGCAGCGCGGTATCAATGGCGAGGCCACGCGCAGAAAGCCCGTACACCTGCCCTGCCCCGATCACGCGGAAGTAGCTGGCACCGAGCATGCTGACGATTTCGTCGTTTTTATCTTTGCTGTTGATCGGGTAAAGCACCTTGAAGCCAGCGAAGCCCAGGTCTTTAACCGTATCTTTATCGTGCTGAACATTGCCAAAATTGAAGTAATCCGGGCTGTACTTGATTTTACGTACCGCGGTCGCCGTCACTTCATTAATGGCAACAGGCGTGTCGAAGTACATTCCCTGATGATAAAACTCAAGCTTGAACGGGGTTTTAATGTTGTTCCAGTACGCTTTGTCATGGTTGAACTGGATCTGCTGATAGTCCGCATACTTCATGTCGCGGAAAACGGAGGGCAAGTTACTTTTTGGCGCTTCGTAGCTCTTGCCTGCCATCGATTTTGCCTGTTTTGCGACATCGTCGATGTTAAAGGCCAGTGCCGATGAGGTATACAGAGATAACACCACTGCAGCACCCAACCAACGCATTTTCATCATCTGTGGTTTATGTTTCATAATAAGTAAGCACTTCCCCCTTTGTGTGCTTATATCGATCCGATCCATTTTAATGGAAACTCAGGCAATCCGACAACATTATCACTGCTTTGTTCAGCTCGCTGGCTCATGGATTAAGCAAATGAAAGAACCCGCTTTTCACTTTGCGTGCTTATCCTGGAGACAGGGTGTCGGTCTTGGTGTAGGGTTGGCTTCGAATGTAACCATTATGAGTCTTAGGGATAAGGCGAAAAGTCTGAGAATGCACAAAGTTATATGAGCTCAACACCTGTAGAACGTGAATATTTCCTCGACTCGATCCGGGCATGGCTGATGCTGTTGGGGATCCCCTTTCACATTTCACTGATTTACTCCAGCCACACCTGGCATGTGAATAGCCAGATGCCTTCCTGGTGGCTCACGCTGTTTAATGACTTTATCCATGCTTTTCGTATGCAGGTGTTTTTTGTCATATCCGGCTATTTCTCCTACATGCTGTTCTTACGCTACCCGGTAAAACGCTGGTGGAAAGTGCGCGTGGAGCGTGTGGGCATTCCGATGTTGACCGCCATTCCCCTGCTGACGTTGCCGCAGTTTATTATGTTGCAGTACGTCAAAGGCAAGGCGGAAAACTGGCCAAATCTGACGCTGTATGAAAAGTACAATACCCTGGTCTGGGAACTGGTGTCTCACCTGTGGTTCCTGCTGGTCCTGGTGGTGCTCACCACGGTCAGCCTGGTCATTTTCAGCCGCCTGCGCCATCGCCTGAGTACCCAGGCCGATACCTTCTTCGCCAATATTACGCTGGGTAAACTGTCTCTGCTCTTTTTGCTGCTGGGTATCGCCTATGCGGCCGTGAGACGCACGCTGTTTATCATGTATCCGCCGATACTGAGTGACGGACTGTTCAATTTCGTCGTGATGCAGTCGCTGTTTTACATCCCCTTCTTTTTAGCCGGTGCGCTGGCATTTATTCACCCCAAACTTAAATCGCTGTTTACCACCCCGTCGCCATGGTGCGCCCTGGGTGCCGCTATCGCGTTTGCGGCCTATCTGTTAAATCAGCGTTATGGCAGCGGCGATGGCTGGATGTATGAAACAGAAAGCGTGATCACCATGCTGCTGGGTCTGTGGATGGTAAATGTGGTCTTCGCGCTGGGACACCGCTTGCTGAACTTTAAGTCCAGCCGCGTGACCTACTTCGTCAATGCTTCACTGTTTATTTACCTGGTGCACCACCCGCTGACGCTGTTCTTCGGCGCTTATATCACGCCACATATTGCGTCCAACACGCTGGGTTTCTTTACCGGACTGGTCTTTGTGATTGGGATTGCCATCGTGCTCTATGAAATCCATCTGCGGATCCCGCTCCTGCGTTTCCTCTTTTCAGGAAAACCGCAGGCTAAAGCCTCATAAACAAACGCGGCGCACTCAGTGCGCCGCGTTTGTTTTAGCTCTCTACGTCCTGTCCACGCTGCGTGAGAAGCCGCTGATAAAGGTGCGTGGTTTCTTCGTCGAAACAGACAAAAATCACCTTCTCAGGCATCGGCTTGAGGGAGAGGTATCGGTAAACGGTCTCTACCGCGATCGTGGCAGCGGCAGGTTTTGGATATCCGTATACCCCAGTGCTGATAGCCGGAAAAGCCATCGTCTTATAGCCGTTATCCGCGGCCAGGCGCAGGCAGTTGCGGTACGCCTCCTCCAGAATACTCGCCTCATGCCGATCGCCGCCATGCCATACAGGCCCCACTGCGTGAATCACCGCTTTGGCAGGAAGATCTCCCGCGAGGGTAATCACCGCATGACCCGGAGGACATTCACCCTGCTGCTGACGCACAGCTTTACAGGCCTCAAGGAGCTGCGGTCCTGCAGCCCGGTGGATTGCGCCGTCAACACCGCCCCCGCCCATCAGTGATGGATTGGCCGCATTAACGATCACGTCGACGTGCATCGTCGTAATATCGCCATGAATGACTTCAATTTGCGGTTTCATACGTACCCTCTGCTACCCGCCTTTTTCTTAAGTGTATCGCAGAGGAGGTATGGATAAAAAACTATCGGGGAAAAACCTCTTCCGCCGGGGAGCGGAAGAGCGAGAATTAACGATACTGAATTTGAACAACCGCGAGCGTTTTTTCGGGATTAAGGTACTTCATGCTGAGAGTTGCGAGGCTGGAATCGTTGACCTGACCGTTAAGTACATCTTCATAGCTGACCCTGCGCGTTTGCATCCGATTATTATCCGGGCATGTCATTGCAAACGCGTCATGATGCGGTGTGACCACGCAGGGGTCTGCGACAATAGCGCCGCGAAAATGAATCACACCACCGTCGACAATCGTGGCTGAAAAAGCGGGGGTAATAAATGCAGAGAGGATCAAACCTAAACCATAAACCCGTCGGGCTAAATATTTGGTCACTATATGTACTCCTCAATGAAAGTCGTCCTTGAGGGGTAAACGCGCTCCGTTAGGGCAAACAAAGCATCACGTTATGGAACAGCACTTCACAGCTCCTGATAACAGCATAGCTCAACCGCGCACGCCCGCCATATCCACAACGTCTTGATTTCATAATCATTAGAGCGCACTTCCCGCCGGGGACCATTGCTGTGATAAATGAAGCGATTTCCCGTCAGAGACAGTGACAGTAATGTTCACCTTGTCTCCGGAATCTATATTTAAACTCAGCCGCATTAAATCAATCGTCTGATTAGCGGGAATAAAAAGTGTGTTTTGTTGCCGTGAAGAACTTTGCCCCCCCTGCCCCTGTCGCAAAGAGACAATCTGCACCTGACATTCACACGGTTCCGTCAGAATAACCTGCGGAATAATGGTGGTCATATTTCCCTGTTGCGATGTTTTAAACGTGATCTGACTGGAAAGCGCCGCGAGGAGAATTAAGGTATTCATGATGAACTCCCGAAAAAAAACAGGGCAAATGCCCTGTTTTTTGTAGCACAGACTGGAAATTAATACTGATGTGCAGTCGCGTGGTTGCCAAAACCAACCTGCTGAACAGTCACAGTGGATCCGGATGCGGTTTGATCAACAGCAGCACCGTTGCCACCACCGTACTGGCTAACGTTCATCACCGAGTGGTTACCATTCCACTGGTCAAGCGTTGCGCTGTTACCGAAACCATTCTGAGTCAGACTAATTGAGCTGTCATCAGAGCCCTGACCAACGTCAGCACCGTTACCGCCGCCACTCTGATTAATGGTCAGTGTGGAATTTCTCGCACTGGTTTGCAAAGCGAGAGCCGAGTTACCGCCACCGTACTGGTAAATGCTCAGCGTTGAATTTGGACCACTGTCATGACCACCGTGGCCATGCCCGTTACCCCAACCGCCTTGATTAATACTACCGGCCATAGCACTACCAGAAACTACGATTGCTGCAATTGCTGCCACTTTGATAAATTTCATGGTAAACCCCCATCGGATTGATTAAAGTCGCCGCTAAATAACTAACGCTGAATAACGCGAATCGCCATTTGCGACTGTCTCTGCACTACAACTGCGGTTTTCTGCGTACCGTACTGCGTAATATTTGCTCTATTACCCGACCCTTTTTGGATAATTTTCGCACTATTACCATATCCATCTTGCGTAATACCTGCATCATTCGCGCTACCGCTCTGATCGATCCAGGCAATATTATAAGTCCCTGATTGATCAACTCTCGCTCTGTTGCCTGCTCCATCCTGAGAAACAATGGACAATAATTTTGACCCGTCCTGGCGAACCTGAGCATCATTTAACATGCCCTGCTGACCAATAATGGCTGCCTGATTTAATGATGAACGACTTAATTCATTAACCGTGAAGTTATATTCAGCGTTAGCCAAATCTGAATCAGCCGCGATTACAAATCCAGGCGCACCCAGTAATGTAAACATCATAAATAACGATGTATTTTTCATGTTGTCACCCTGGACCTGGCTATTTGATAACGCCATAACCTTGTTACTGTGACTTCGTGTTAGAACGACTCGTAATTTGTTAACGCGTCGTTACGGTGATGAGTATGTCTGCCGAAACATTTTAAATATCTCACCCGCGTGGCTTATTTTTATTTATCACGTCACCTCAAAGTAGTAATTCCATGCAAAAAAACGTTATAGACCGGGGTTCTTATTTTTCTATTAAGCTTTTCTTAATAATCGATTACGCAGCGGGACGAGAGGGGTAAAGCCCCCATGCAACGGACGCTAAACGAAACGCCAGGAGGACATTTTACACAACACGTAACACGAGACCTGTTTTCTTAAGACGCAGCACCGTTCATTACAGGACTTAGAAAATCTCTGTGACTCATACCTCTTTACGGGAAGAAATAAATAATTAATATTCATAAAAATCAAATTATTATAAATATTTGTATGATTTTTAAAATCTGTGCAGGGTTATTTATATGTACAACTTTCTTATCATTCCACAACATTTAAAAGAGTCCAATTTCACAAATTAATATTGATTTTTACATCCCGTTACATGTTTAACACTTGCTTTAAAGTTAGTAATAGCTAGATTGAAATCAGATGTACGAAATTTGTTTTATATTTACCTCCTGCTGGAGGTTATGGTTTTTTTCTTCACACAGCAGTGCAACATCTGTCAGTACTTCTGGGGTCCTCTTTTTTATCTGGAGGACCGCTGTCAGGTGTCATAAAAAAGTGGGGTTTCATCATGTATAATGAAGTCCAAAGTTTACATGGTCATACGTTACTGTTGATCACAAAACCTTCGTTGCAAGCGACCGCTTTATTACAACATTTAAAGCAATCGCTGTCTCTGCACGGGAAATTACATAATATTCAACGTTCTTTTGATGATATTGCACCTGGCAGTATCATTCTGATTGATATGATGGAAGCGGATAAAAAGCTTATCCATTACTGGCAAGATAATTTAAGCAGGAAAAACAATAACATCCGCGTGTTATTATTGAATACCCCTGATGAGTATCCCTTCAGAGATATTGAAAGCTGGCCGCATATCAATGGTGTGTTCTATATCACGGAAGAAGAAGATCGGCTGGTCGAAGGTCTGCAGGGTATATTGCGCGGCGAGTGTTATTTTTCGCAAAAACTTGCCAGCTACCTCATCACGCACTCCGGAAATTACCGCTATAACAGTTCAGAGTCAGCGCTGCTAACGCACCGTGAGAAAGAGATCCTGAACAAATTGCGCATTGGTGCTTCAAATATTGAAATCGCCCGTTCGTTATTTATCAGCGAAAATACGGTAAAGACGCACCTTTATAATCTTTTCAAGAAGATAGCTGTTAAGAACCGAACTCAGGCTGTTTCATGGGCAAACGATAACCTCAGGCGTTAATCAAATGAAACGCACGTTGAGTTGGATCGCCGCAGCGAGTTTCATGCTCGCTGCCGGGAACGTACGGGCCGTCGAGGTCGAAGTTCCCGGATTGTTAACAGACCACACTGTCTCCTCGGTCGGGCACAATTTTTATCGTGCATTCAGTGACAAATGGGACAGTACATTTACTGGAAATATAACAATCAACGAGCGGCCCAGTGCACGATGGGGAAGTTGGATAACAATAACGGCTAATCAGGACGTTATTTATCAAACATTTTTATTCCCCACGAAAATAGACTTCGATAAAAACGTAGCCTTAGCACTGGCTCAATCAGAAGATGCTATTAATCGCCTGCAAATTGATAAAGCGCTATTAAGCACCAGCGATTTAGCAAAAGACGAATTCTAGCGAACCTATATCCGGAGGCTGTCATGCGTATTGCATATGCAGTTGTTTCGATAATGCTAATAACCCCTATAAGCTGGGCCGGAAATATGACGTTCCAGTTCCGTAACCCTAACTTTGGCGGTAATCCCAATAATGGGGCGTTTCTGTTGAACGAAGCCCAGGCGCAAAACTCCTATAAGGATCCCAGCTTTAAGGATTTTAGCGTCGATACCCCATCGGCACTGGACAACTTCACGCAGGCTATCCAGTCGCAGATTTTGGGAGGGTTGCTGACCAACATTAATACCGGCAAACCCGGCCGAATGGTGACCAACGACTTCATTGTCGACATCGCCAACAAGGACGGACAACTCCAGTTGAACGTTACCGATCGAAAAACCGGGAAAACCTCCACCATTCAGGTTTCCGGTCTACAAAGTGATTCAACGAACTTTTAAACAACAACGAAATAAGGACAACGATCATGCAGCGCTTCCTGATATTTGTTGCAGTGTGCTTATTGAGCGGTTGTTTAACTGCTCCACCTAAAGAAGCTGCAAAACCAACATTAATGCCTCGGGCTCAAAGCTATCGTGATTTAACACATTTACCTGCGCCGACCGGTAAAATATTTGTCTCGGTTTACAACATTCAGGATGAAACGGGACAATTTAAACCTTATCCGGCAAGTAACTTCTCTACGGCAGTGCCACAGAGCGCCACCGCCATGCTGGTGACCGCCCTGAAGGATTCGCACTGGTTTATTCCTCTGGAACGTCAGGGTCTGCAGAACCTGTTAAATGAACGGAAAATTATTCGCGCTGCGCAGGAAAATGGCACCGTCGCGAATAATAACCGCATGCCGCTGGAATCACTGGCCGCGGCGAACGTCATGATCGAGGGATCGATTATTGGTTATGAAAGCAACGTTAAATCGGGTGGTGTGGGCGCGCGTTACTTTGGTATCGGTGCTGATACGCAATATCAGCTCGACCAAATCGCCGTAAACCTGCGTGTCGTCAACGTCAGCACGGGCGAAGTGCTCTCTTCGGTAACGACCAGCAAAACCATTCTTTCTTATGAAGTGCAGGCCGGGGTTTTCCGCTTCATCGATTACCAGCGTTTGCTGGAGGGTGAAATCGGGTATACCTCTAACGAACCGGTCATGATGTGTCTGATGTCAGCCATAGAAACCGGAGTAATCTTCCTGATTAATGATGGTATCGATCGTGGATTGTGGGACCTGCAGAACAAAGCAGAGGCGCAAAACCCGATACTGGTTAAATACCGCGATATGTCGGTGCCTCCGGAATCCTGACAGGAAGCGCATAAAAAAGGCGAGATCATCATCTCGCCTTTTTTTATTCGCTTACCGCAGTGATGTTTTGCGCTTTATCCCGTCTGGCGGCCAGCCAGAGGCCGCTGTTCTTCATGGCATAGCCAAACACCAACCCCAGCATTAGCGAGGGAAGCACCAGCGCCCAGTCCCCCTGCCCTGCAAACGTCGCGCATGCGCCCATAAAGGTACCGGGTACAAACGACAGCAGCATATGCTTTGCCTGGATACACATCAAAAACGCGACTACGCCGGTCATGATATAGCCCAGCATCTCCAGATGCGGGGCCAGCGCGCTGCCCTTCATAATCACGAGTGCCCAGATAACACCGCTCATCAGGGTACAGCCAGAGATGAAAAGCCCTTTTACGCCGCCCTGCGGGCAGGCAAAGTAGGCCGTACAGCCCAGAAACCCGGCCCAGCTGAGCAACCCGAGAGAGACCGCCACCCATCCCCATAGTCCGGAGAGAATGCCTGTCGTTAATGCGATACAAAGTAAAATGTTCATGGTGCGCATCTTAGCAGAAGCGCACCATGGAAATGAGATCAGATGCACATTCCGTGCAAGATGAAATGTATGATTGCAGAATTTATGTGAACTAAATCACTCTTCATCCTCTTCTTCCAGCTCATCCCACATTGCCGCAATGGCGTCGCGGGTCAGCGGAGCCAGCGTTCTCCAGAACGGCGAGGTCGCATGTGCTTCAACTTTGCCGAGGAAAGTACCGCACCACGGCAGCAGATACGCTTCGAAGAGCGTTTCGATAGCCTCGTTCTCATCATCAGCGGCGTGATCTTCAATCCAGGATGCAGCCAGCAGCAACGTTCCGATATGGTCCGCAGGGGTATCCGTCAGCGGCATTCCGCGTTCAGAGAGAAACGCGCGCACTTCCGCTTCCGTCGCCCCTTCCTGCCAGGCTGAACGGTACGGCGAAACGCGGCATTCGTCGCCAATAAACAGTGCGTTGTAATCCGTTGAAATCTGCTGCATATCGCAACTTTTTTGCAGACGCTCCAGCAACTCATCCTGTTCCAGCGGCCAGTTTTGCGCCAGTTTCCCTTCACGAATCAGGGTAAAGAGTGGAACCAGCAGCGGGTCTTGCGGCTGACGATAGAACAGCGTACCCAGCACGCGGCAAAGGATGGAAAACTCATTCATTTTTTTATTCCATTACACAATTAAAGATCGGCAAATTCATCAATCGGATCCATTCCGCGTGACTCGAGGAAATCAAGCATGCGGCGTGGGGTAACGTTAAGGATCCTGTCTTCCGGGAAATCCACGTCATTCAGTATTTTCAGGCATTCACTAAAATCACCCAGCGTAAACGCGGTATGGGAATCGGAACCCAGCGCCACCATGCCGCCGGCATCCCGTACTGCAGCTGCAACGGCGCGACAGTTTGCTTCACTGCCCTTACGCGAGTGAACAAAAGAAGAGTTATTGATCTCCAGCGCCACGCGGTGTTTCGCTGCCGCTTGGGCAACAGCCTCGATATCAATCGGGTATTTAGGATTACCCGGATGAGAAATAATGTGCACGTTGCCGCTGGCTATAGCAGCAATCATCGCTCGGGTGTTCGTCTCTTTATCCTGCGGCGCGAAAACCGGCTCGTGGAAACCGGCAAGGATCAGATCCAGAGAGGTCAGCATCGGTCCGGTGCAGTCGATTTCACCGTCTGTATTTTTAATGTTTGCCTCGATACCGCGCAGTATCCCAATACCGTCCACCAGACGTGGCCAGATCCGCATATTCACAAAATGCCAGTAGTGCGGCGCATCTGCCATGTCCGGGCCGTGATCGGTAATCGCAAAAAGCGTAATGCCCTTGCGTTTCGCTTGCGCGATATAATCATGGAGGTTGCTATACGCGTGGGTACTGGCGACGGTGTGCATATGCAGGTCAACGGGATACATCTTTCTCTCCTCTGCGGTTTTTCCAAAGGATAGCAGTTATCTGCAGCGAATATTAGCAAAAACCCGGCTAACGCCGGGTTTCACTCAGTAGCCGCGCTGTCTGTCGACCTGTCCGGTTACCGGATGGCCCTGCTCCATCTCACTGATGGTGTGGGTAATATAGGCCACAGCTTCCGCCGGACGCGTGACCGCTGCAATGTGCGGCGTCATCGCCACACGCGGATGTGCCCACAGCGGGCTTTCGGCCGGTAACGGCTCGCGGCTGTACACATCCAGCATCGCCCCTTTCAGTTTTCCGCTGTTCAGCGCCTGCAGCAGATCGGACTCAACAAGGTGTACCCCGCGCGCCAGGTTCATTACGTAACTCTGGTCAGCCAGTTGATTTAGCAGTGCACCATTGATAATCCCCACCGTTTCGGCCGTATTTGGCAGCAGGTTGATGAGCACGCGCGTACCGTTCAGGAACGCAGGAAGCTCATCAGCGCCGGCAAAACTTTCTACGCCCGGATAATCCTTGCGGCTACGGCTCCAGCAACGCAGTGGGAAGCCCCACGGGGCAAGTGCTTCAGCGACTTTTGAGCCGAGCACGCCAGCCCCGAGGATACCAATGGTAAAATCTTCGCGCTGATAATCAGGCAGCGGCTCCCAGTGGGATTGCTGTTTTAGTGCCTGATAGTCGTCGAAGCGGCGGAACCAGTGCAGCACCTGGCTGACGGCATACTCCTGCATTTGCTGGCCCATGCCGGTATCTTCCAGACGGAAAAGAGGGATCTCTTCCGGCAGCATTTCAGGGTGTGCTTTCAGTTTGCTCAGAATCGAATCCACGCCGGCGCCCAGTGCAAAAACGGCCTTCAGTTTACGGCCCTGGAGCATTTCTACCGGCGGATGCCAGACCAGCGCGTAGTCAGCATGTTCGTTATCACCACGTTTCCACTCACGCACGCGCGCCCCGGGCAACGCCGCCGAAAGTGCCTTAATCCAGTAAGCAGTATCAAAAGTGGGGTGATAGAAGATTATATCCATAGTCATTCCTGCCTTTTATTGCGCTGTTTTGTGTTCATTTTCAACTGGATTGCCAGCATAACAAATTTTTCCCGCCACCGCGTTGTTGATAAAAAAGACGCTTTCAGCACATTTAAAAGCCATGTTGACTGAAGTTTGTCTAAATGCGCTGATTTACTGAAAAAGTGAGTTGACGCCAGTTCGGCTTTTCCTTACATTAGCGCCCGTCCCGGCAACAACGGGATGACAATATGGTGAGGTGTCCGAGTGGCTGAAGGAGCACGCCTGGAAAGTGTGTATACGGCAACGTATCGGGGGTTCGAACCCCCCCCTCACCGCCATATTCAAGATGAGAGCTCGTACGAAAGTACGGGCTTTTTTCTTTTATATTCCCCGGACAGGGGGGATGAGAATCCCCGACAGGGGGTCGACAACTGGCGACAGCCAGTTGGACAGACTGAGCGCGCAGCGAACAGGCTGCCCGAAGGGCGAGCGAAGCGAGTCAATCCCCCCCTCACCGCCATATTCAAGATGAGAGCTCGTACGAAAGTACGGGCTTTTTTCTTTTATATTCCCCGGACAGGGGGGATGAGAATCCCCGACAGGGGGTCGACAACTGGCGACAGCCAGTTGGACAGACTGAGCGCGCAGCGAACAGGCTGCCCGAAGGGCGAGCGAAGCGAGTCAATCCCCCCCTCACCGCCATATTCAAGATGAGAGCTCGTACGAAAGTACGGGCTTTTTTCTTTTATATTCCCCGCCCATGCAGTATGAGGCCTTGTGTGGTGTAAGTTCCTCACCCTCCCTCCAGGGGAGAAGGAAAGATTAATCTTCCACCATCCGCGCATACTCTTCGGTAAGAAAATCCACCAGTGCCCTCACAGACGGGAGTAACCCGCGTCTCGAAGGATACACAGCATGAATCACCTCACGTCGTGGCTCCCAGGCATCAAGTACGCGAATGAGGTCCCCTGACGCAAGCTGATCTTTCACCATCAATATCGGCAACTGCACCACGCCGATACCCGCTATAGCCGCTTCACGCAGCGCCAGCATATCGGTAGTGATCAGGCGAGGATAGTAATGGATTTCCGCCTTCGCCCCTTCGGGTCCGCTCAGTTCCCATTTATGGATGTGTTTACCCTCGTTCGTGCTTAATCCAGGCCAGGCACTGAGTTCAGAGGGCACCAACGGTTTACCCATCCGCTGTATCAACGCCGGTCCGGCGACCAGACAATGTCCCCGGTCAGCCAGTACCCTTAACACCAGATCGCTGTCATCGAACGGACGCGGGCGCACGCGAATCGCGACATCAATCCCCTCCCCCACCAGGTCTACCCGCCGGTTGGTTGCCTCAAGCTGCAGCGCGATCCCTGGATAGCGCGCCATAAATCTCGCCAGCATCGGGCCAACATGGACATGCAACAATGTTATCGGGCAGGTGATCCTGACAATACCGCGCGGCTCAGCCTGTAACGCGGCCACCGCCTCCTCAGCAGCTTCTGCTTCCACCATCATCGCTTTACAGTGCTGATAGAAGGTCTGGCCAACTTCTGTCACCGTAAACTGCCGCGTTGTGCGATGTATTAACCGCACGCCAAGCCGCTCTTCCAGCTGAGCTATCCGGCGGCTTAGCCGGGACTTCGGCAAATCGAGCGCACGCCCCGCGGCAGCAAAACCACCGTAGTCGACCACCTTCACAAACCAGACGAAGTCATTGAGATCCTGCATAAATCCTCATCGTTCTATTTTTAGAACAGTGAATGCCATTTTCACTATCTACCCGGATATTAACGCTGAATATAAGCTAATTACATCAACAACGCTTCAGGAGTTCATCATGAAAAACGTAACAGGCGTGTATACCGCTCCTCGTCAACACTGGGTTGGTGATGGTTTCCCGGTACGTTCAATGTTTTCTTACCAGACACACGGCGAGCCGCTCAGCCCGTTTTTACTGCTGGATTATGCCGGGCCATACACCTTCCCGGCGGATGGGGCAAAGCGCGGCGTCGGCGAGCATCCGCACCGGGGTTTCGAAACGGTCACCCTCGTCTATTCCGGCGAAGTTGAACATCGCGATTCCACCGGCAGAGGCGGCGTAATAGGCCCCGGGGACGTGCAATGGATGACGGCGGGCGCTGGCATTTTGCACGAGGAGTTCCACTCCAGCGCGTTCGCGCAGAAAGGCGGTGAACTGAAAATGATGCAGCTGTGGGTCAACCTGCCTGCCAAAGACAAAATGGCGACGCCGGGCTACCAGAGCATCACTAAGGCGGATATCCCTGTGATCACGCTGCCGGATAACAGCGGCTCGCTGCGGGTTATCGCAGGTCGCTACGAGGATGTTGCAGGCCCCGCGCACACCTTTTCGCCGCTAAACGTCTGGGACATCGCGCTCAATCAGGGTAGCCATCTCACGCTCAGTCAGCCGGAGGGATGGAGCACGGCGCTGGTTGTGATGGAAGGCACCATTACAGTGAACGGAACAGCCCAGGCAGGCGAGGCACAGCTGGTTGTATTAAGCCAGCAAGGCGACACACTCCATCTGGAAGCGAGCCTCGATGCCAAAGTCCTGCTGATGGCCGGCGAACCGCTGAATGAACCCATCGTGGGCTATGGGCCGTTTGTGATGAACAGTAAAACCGAAATCGCGGAAGCCATTCGTGATTTCAACTCCGGCCGCTTCGGCCAGATCTGATGGTAATAAAGGAGAAGAAGATGTCTGCACCTGCAAATTTTAACGGCTCACGCCCGGTTATTGATGTAAACGATGCGGTGATGTTGCTTATCGATCACCAGAGCGGACTTTTCCAGACCGTGGGGGATATGCCAATGCCAGAGTTGCGCGCACGTGCTGCGGCACTGGCAAAAATCGCTACCCTGGCGAAGATCCCGGTGATCACCACCGCTTCTGTTCCACAGGGACCGAATGGCCCCCTTATCCCGGAGATCCACGCTAATGCGCCACATGCGCAATACGTTCCACGTAAAGGTGAGATCAACGCCTGGGATAACCCGGAGTTTGTGGCTGCGGTGAACGCCACCGGGCGCAAAACGTTGATCATCGCCGGCACCATCACCAGCGTCTGCATGGCGTTTCCCTCTATTAGCGCAGTCGCGGAGGGTTATAAAGTGTTTGCGGTTATTGATGCCTCCGGCACCTACAGCAAAATGGCTCAGGAGATCACTCTGGCGCGCGTGGTCCAGGCCGGGGTGGTACCAATGGATACCGCGGCGGTTGCCTCTGAGATCCAGCGGACATGGAACCGGGAAGATGCAGCCGAGTGGGCTGAAGTGTATACCCATATCTTCCCTGCCTATCAGTTGCTGCTCGAAAGCTATACCAGAGCACAAGAGGTGGTCAAAAACAGCGAAGTGCTCGATTCACAGCGTTAATCACCGGCTCCACGGTCAAAAAGACGTGGAGCTGATTATTGCTTAACCGAACAAGCACTAAAGCAGAAAATCTGCTTGACCGTTTTAGCGCAACTCCCTATAGTAGCGCCCCGTTGCCCCCCAAGCGGTCAGGCAGCAAAACAATATGGTGAGGTGTCCGAGTGGCTGAAGGAGCACGCCTGGAAAGTGTGTATACGGCAACGTATCGGGGGTTCGAATCCCCCCCTCACCGCCATATTTAAGATAAGAGCTCGTACGAAAGTACGGGCTTTTTTCTTTTATATTCCCCGGACAGGGGGGGATGAGAATCCCCGACCGGGGTTCGACAACTGGCGACAGCCAGTTGGACAGACTGAGCGCGCAGCGAACAGGCTGCCCGCAGGGCGAGCGAAGCGAGTCAATCCCCCCTCACCGCCATTTTCAAGATAAGAGCTCGTACGAAAGTACGGGCTTTTTTCTTTTATATTCTCCGGACAGGACGCCCGCACAAAAAACAAAGCCCGGTTTCCCGGGCCTTGAACACAACGGCTAACTCAATAGTACGCTTGCAACGTGCGCTGGCACAGCGCTGAACGCACGCAGTCTTCTTTCGTGAAGCGTACCACCCCAATCATCTCATCTTCCTCAAAACGTGACATGGCGTCGCTCAGTCCGGACTTCACGCCCGATGGCAGATCGCACTGGGTAATATCACCATTGACGATGACCGTCACGTTTTCCCCGAGGCGCGTTAAAAACATCTTCATTTGCGCTGCGGTCACGTTCTGAGCCTCGTCAAGAATGACGACCGCATTTTCAAATGTACGTCCGCGCATATAAGCGAACGGCGCGATTTCCACCTTGCCAATCTCTGGTCGCAGACAGTACTGCATAAAGGATGCTCCCAGACGTTTCACCAGCACGTCATAGACGGGTCTGAAGTAAGGGGCAAACTTCTCTGAAATATCCCCGGGCAAGAAGCCAAGATCTTCATCAGCCTGCAGTACCGGACGGGTGACAATAATTCTCTCCACGTCTTTATGGATCAGCGCCTCTGCCGCTTTGGCTGCACTGATCCACGTTTTCCCGCATCCGGCTTCGCCGGTTGCAAAGATGAGCTGTTTACTCTCGATAGCATTCAGGTAGTGCGCCTGAGCCTCATTGCGCGCCACAATTGGAGAATTATCACGGCTGTCTCGGGCCATGCCAATTGCTTCTACGCCACTCATCTGCACAAGCGAGGTGACCGATTCTTCTTCACGCTGTTTATGACTACGTGAATCCCGTCTCAGCACACGTTTTGCTTCGCGACGAGCTTTGATCACTGCTTTTTGTCTTCCCATGGATAGCACCTTGAGTTGTTGGTATTCATCACACGTGCCAGTTTCAGCACGATTATGCGCACGAACATCAGAGGGTTGGCTTCCTTGTAAGCCATTGCTTGCTTTACCGGATGACGCAACAGAACGGCTACGCGCACCATTCTGCACGTCGGTCGAAAGAGATTCTTGAGTCGAGGGGGATAATTTTGTGGTGAGGAAATCGCTGCCGGAGTCTGAGCCTCCGCGCCGGGTGCTGCGGGTGTTGTGTTTACCATGTCCAGTACAGGACGCAACCATTCGCGATCTCCATAGTGATTCAGCATCACTGCCGGGAACTACCGCTGTCTTATCTTAAGTACATCAGGAGTTATCATAAATGCAACATTTATTTTACCTGAACGTAACTTTAAGACTGTCCCTACAGTGGAAATCAGTCTCATACAGGAATATTACAGAAATATAACAGCAGGACAGGCATATGAAAAAATAATGTCCCCGCGAATTATCGCAGGGACAATTATCAGGCTTCAATCAACCCTTGAGCGAGATAGGCGTTGCGATCGCGTGCGCCAGGCAGGGCAAAGAAATAACCGCCGCCGATGGGTTTAATGTACTCTTCCAGCGCTTCCCCGTTTAAGCGTTTCTGTACGGTCAGGAAGCCCTTCTCCAGGTCGTGCTGATAGCAGACAAACAGCAGCCCCATATCGAGCTGGCCGGCGTTGGTTACGCCAAGTGAATAGCTATATCCCCGACGCATCATCAGGCTGGATTGTGTCTCTTTGGTACGCGGATTGGCCAGGCGGATATGGCTGTCCAGCGCGATGACATCGCCATTCGGATCGCTGGCGTAGTCAGGCACATCATGCTCGTTCTTCATCCCGAGCGGAGCGCCACTCTGTTTATCGCGGCCAAAAATCGTCTGCTGCTCTTTGAGCGGCGTACGGTCCCAGAACTCCACGTGGAACTGAATAATCCGCACCGCCTGATAACTTCCCCCCACAGCCCATGCCGGCTCGCCCTGATCGGCCGTCACCCAGACCACCTCTTTCATGAGCGGATCATTACGGCTGTCCGGGTTGGCCGTGCCGTCTTTAAAGCCCAGCAGGTTTACGGGCGTCTCTTTCCCTTTGCTGCGGGCGGCATGGTCAGAGATAAACCCTTCCCGCTTCCAGCGAACGCTCAGCAGGTCCGGCGTGTGCTTGATGATGTCGCGCAGCGCGTGGATCACCGTATCCTGGGTGTTGGCGCAAATTTGCAGGAGCAGATCGCCGTGGCAGAGAGCAGCATCCAGAGAGTCATTCGGGAAACGCGTCATTTTCTGCAGCGCTTTTGGCTTCTGTTTTGCCAGCCCGTAGCGCGCATCAAACAGCGACTCACCGAGCGAAACGGTTATCGTCAGGTTATCCGGAGCGATAAATGCCCCGAGGATACCGGAGTCCATCGGCGGCAGACGCGGGTTAGGCGTGTCCGGCGCCGGACCACCGGCGGTGAGAAACGCGATGCGCGTCGTCAGCAGGCGGAACAAACGCTCAAGATCGGCTTTATCGCTTGCCAGCGAATCAAAAGCCACCAGCATCATGGAGGCCTGCTGTGGCGTCAGAATGCCCGACTGATGCTCGCCATAAAAAGGCTGCGTCTCCATGCGTGCATTGGGTGACAGCGTGCCGGGAGCACTTTGCGGTTTCGCCGCATGCGCCACCGGACACCCTCCGGCCAGAGCAAGGGCGCCCCCCAGCGCCCCTACCCCTTTTAACAATCGACGACGTGAAGGTTCCACCACGTCGTGTTCATTCTGCTTGTTCATCGTGCTTAATCCAGACCCAGTACGCCACGCAGCAGGGAGAGATCTTCCGCCAGTGTGGTAATCGGGCCTTTCAGCGCGTTACGGTCAGCATCGGTCAGTTTATCGTAGGTTTCAAACCCGTCTTTGGTACGGTACTTCGCCAGAATGGTGTCGACTTTTTTGAAGTTGGCATCCACTTTCGCCAGCAGTTCGCTGTTATCTTTCTGCAGCTGAGGACGCAGCAGATCGACAATTTTCTGCGCGCCATCGACGTTCGCCTGGAAGTCCCACAGGTCGGTGTGGCTGTAACGGTCTTCTTCACCGCTGATTTTACTTGCCGCCACTTCTTCAATCAGACCCGCGGCACCGCCCACCACTTTTGATGGCGGGAAGGCCAGCTCACTGATGCGTTTTTGCAGCTCAAGCACGTCACTGTTCAGCTGATCGGCATATTTATCCATCCCTTTGAGAGTGTTATCGCCAAACAGGGCTTTCTCCAGACGGTGGAAGCCGGTAAATTTCGGGTCGGCGGCTTTCTGCTCAAAATCATCTTCACGGGCATCAATGCTGCCATCCAGGTCAGAGAACAATTCGGCAATCGGCTCAATCCGCTCGTAATGCTGGCGGGTTGGCGCATACAGGGATTTCGCTTTCGTGATATCGCCCGCTTTCACCGCATCGGTGAAGGCTTTGGTACCGGTAGCCAGGTCCGCCGTCTCTTTGATGACATACGCTTTATAAGCAGTAATCGCATCACCCAGGCTCAACAGAGCCGTGCCTTTTGCGGCATCGGCCGTGGCGTCGCCCTTCACGATAAGCTTGCCTTTAGGGTTCGTCAGCAGCCCGCAGGTCATCTCATATTCACCCGGCTGCAGGTTGGCGGTCATCTTCTGACTAAAGCCCGGCGCGATATTTTCACGCTCTTCCACCACCATGACGCCTTTCAGGATTTCCCACTCCAGCGCCTTCTGGCTGTGGTTCTGAATAATAAACTGGGTTTTGCCGCTGTTGACCGTGATGGTCATCGGCTCGCACTGCTTATCATTGACCGAAACCTTGACCTGCGGAACATCCGCGCCCCAGGCGGAAAATGCTGAAGCGAACAGCGCGGCAAGGCCTGCGCATAACGCACTACGACGGAACTGAATTGCCATGACTCTTCCCTTTAAAAGTATGTTGTAACTAATGCAGTCAGATTACGGCGCAACGCGCGACGTCTGAGTGCCGGTGCGCGGCGGCATGGCAAACAGCACCAGCGCCGGAACCAAATAGATAAAGTACATCGCCACTTCGCTGACGCTCGGCGTTTCCTGGTAACCAAAAATACCTTCGAGCAAGGTACCGGTCAGGGAGTGCGTTGAGAGCACGTTACTGAGGTCGAACGCCACTTCCTGGAAGTGATTCCACAGGCCCGCTTCGTGGAAAGCGCGGATCGCTCCCGCCGCCAGCCCAGCGGCCACCAGCAGAATAAACAGGCTGGTCCATTTAAAGAACGCACCCAGGTTAAGACGAATGCCGCCCCAGTAGAGCAGGAAGCCCAGCACCACCGCAGTGGCCAGACCCAGCATCGCACCCAGCGGTGGCCAGATCCCCACATCCTGCTGAAATGCCGCCAGCAGGAAGAAAACCGACTCCAGCCCTTCCCGCGCCACGGCGAAAAAGACCATCATGATCAGCGCCCAGCCGTGGTTATTGCCCTTTTGCAGGGCGTTATCCACCGCCTGCTCCAGCTGCACCTTCACGTTGCGGGACACTTTACGCATCCAGAACACCATCCAGGTGAGGATTACCACGGCAATGACGGCCACGATCCCTTCAAACAACTCTTGCTCTTTCTGGGGAAACTCACCGGTGGTTTCATTGATAAGAATGCCAAGGCCCAGACAGAGTGCTGCGGCGAGGAATACCCCAATCCACATGACACCAATCCAGCGTCCACGCTGGGTTCGCTTCAGATAACTGGCGATGAGGCTGACGATGAGGGCCGCTTCGAGACCTTCACGTAACATAATGAGAAATGGAACAAACATGCCGACACCTTAAATGTTTATCGCGGTCAACTGATGCAAAGAAAGGTAAATTCTTGTGATAGTGATTATCATTACGCCAGCAAGAAAAACAAGCGAAATGTGTGTTGTTTTGATGACGAGTTGTAAACACCCAGCCTGGTAATAATTGCTGGCGTTATCGTTAAGTTTATAAGTTATAGCGAAAATGCCCATTTACGGTTAATCAGGGCTGTGGCTAAATATCTGCCTCAAAAACCAACTGAAAATTAACCATGTTTAACATTATCCATTTCCTGCTGGCGCTGGTGATTATTCTTGCGCTTGCCTGGCTGGTGAGTTTCGACCGCCGAAAAATTCGCATTCGTTTTGTTTTACAGCTGATTGTCATTGAAATAGCCCTGGCGTTCTTTTTCCTGCATGCCGAAAGCGGGCTGTTCATTATTAAATATGTCTCGGGATTCTTTGAGTCACTGCTGAAATTCGCGGCTGAAGGCACCAATTTCGTCTTTGGCGGGATGGGTGAAAAAGGACTGGCGTTCATTTTCCTCGGCGTACTTTGCCCGATTATTTTTATCTCCGCACTGATTGGTATTCTTCAGCACTGGCGAATTCTGCCGATTTTTATTCGGGTGATCGGGACACTGCTGTCAAAACTGAATGGCATGGGTAAGCTTGAATCGTTCAACGCGGTGAGCTCGCTGATCCTCGGACAGTCTGAAAACTTTATTGCCTACAAGGGTGTACTGGGCGACCTCTCCTCTCGTCGTCTCTTCACCATGGCGGCCACGGCCATGTCGACGGTATCTCTGTCGATTGTCGGTGCCTATATGACCATGCTCGACGCCAAATTTGTCGTTGCCGCGCTCATCCTGAACATGTTCAGCACCTTTATTATTCTCTCCATTATCAACCCGGCGCGCCCGGAAGCAGAGCCGGAAATCAAGCTTGAAAAGCTGCACGAGTCCCAGAGCTTCTTCGAAATGCTTGGCGAGTATATTCTGGCCGGTTTTAAAGTGGCGATGATTATTCTGGCGATGCTGATTGGCTTTATTGCCCTTATTAGCGCCGTTAACGCCCTCTTCTCCAGCATATTTGGTATGAGCTTCCAGCAGATCCTGGGCTATGTATTTTATCCGCTGGCGTGGCTGGTTGGTATTCCGCTGAGCGACGCGTTGAATGCCGGCAGTATTATGGCAACCAAGCTGGTCGCAAATGAATTTGTGGCAATGATTGAGCTGCAAAAAATTGCGCATCAGATGTCACCCCGCGGACTGGGCATTTTGTCCGTTTTCCTGGTGTCGTTCGCTAACTTTGCCTCTATCGGCATTGTGGCCGGGGCGATCAAAGGCCTGAACGAGCAACAGGGGAACGTGGTATCACGTTTTGGCTTACGTCTGGTGTATGGCGCGACGCTGGTCAGTTTGCTGTCCGCCAGCTTTGCAGGACTGGTGCTGTAAGCGATAACGGCGGGTTCTCCCCCCGTTTTTTTTTAAAACTGCACGCACACCGGTTGATCGACCCGCATCACCGACTCCTGCGCGAAGCGTGATTTATAAATACCGCGCAACGCTTCAATATTCTTCTCGCTCTGCGCATCTTTACCGTGGATCAGCATAAGCGCCTTGCTCGGTTCACGCGCCACTTTCCCGTCGTTACCCAGCCACTGCCCACGCGCATCAAAGACCGTCAGGCCATCGCGAAAACGCGGCGTCACGTCCTGGTCAACGAACTGCTGCCACTCGCCGGTGGTGATTTGCGCCCCTGCGGGACGGTTTAGCCCGAAATAGAGCGTGGTTTGCTGCATCTGGTTATCCGCTTTGCAGGTCTCCATCGCCGCGTGTTGCGACGGCACACTGCAGCCCGCCAGCATCAATAATGCCGCTGCCATTACCCCTGTTTTGATTGTCATGCTTCGCTATCCTCATTGTTATAAGCACAGCGATATCATCGTAAATTGCGGATTTTGGCAAGAAAAAAGCCGGGTAGCGCGCGCGCTTACCCGGCCTGTCTATCAGCGAAAAAAATTACTCAGCCTGCAGCTTAGACGGCGGTGCAGTGTGATAGTGTGCGTCTGCTTCAGCAAAACGTTTCTGCATTGAGGCAGAAGGCGCTTTACCCAGCAGGCTGAACACCACAATGCCGATACTGCCGAAGATGAAGCCCGGAATAATTTCGTACAGACCGAGCCAGGCGAACTGCTTCCAGACGATCACGGTAAGCGCACCGATAATCATCCCCGCCAGCGCGCCGTTGCGGGTCATGCGCGACCACAGCACCGAGAAGAGCACCACCGGACCAAACGCCGCACCAAAGCCCGCCCACGCGTAGCTCACCAGGCCCAGCACGCGGTTCTCAGGGTTTGCCGCCAGCGCAATGGCAATTAAGGCCACCACCAGCACCATGAAACGCCCCACCCATACCAGCTCTTTCTGGCTCGCATCTTTACGCAGGAACGCCTTGTAGAGGTCTTCGGTGATTGCACTTGAGCAGACCAGCAGCTGGCAGCTCAGGGTGGACATCACGGCCGCCAGGATCGCGGAGAGCAGAATACCGGCAATCCACGGGTTGAACAGAATGCCCGCCAGTTCGATGAACACACGCTCGGCGTTCTGGTTTACTGCACCTGCCTGCGCCGGGTTATTGTTGAAGTAAGCGATGCCGAAGAAGCCAACCGCACAGGCACCCGCCAGACAGAGGATCATCCACGTCATACTGATACGACGGGCATGAACAATCGTGTGGTGAGAGTCAGCGGCCATGAAGCGCGCCAGAATGTGCGGCTGACCGAAGTAGCCCAGACCCCAGCCCATCAGAGAAACGATGGCGACAAAGTTCAGCCCTTTCAGCATGTCGACGTTTTCAATGCTCTTCTGCTTAATCACTTCAAGCGAATCAGCAAAGCCGCCGACGGTGAAGATGACAATGACTGGCGTCAGGATCAGAGCGAAGATCATCAGGCTCGCCTGCACGGTGTCAGTCCAGCTTACGGCCAGGAAACCGCCCACGAAGGTATAAAGAATGGTTGCCGCAGCACCGGCCCACAGCGCCGTTTCATAGCTCATGCCGAAGGTGCTTTCGAACAGGCGCGCACCGGCCACAATGCCAGAGGCACAATAGATGGTGAAGAACACGAGGATAACCAGCGCAGAGATAATGCGCAGCACGCGGCTGTTATCTTCAAAGCGTCCGGTGAAGTAATCCGGCAGGGTCAACGCATTGTTGTTGGCTTCGGTATGCACGCGCAGACGGCCTGCAACCAACTTCCAGTTGATCCATGCCCCGACGGTCAGGCCAATGGCGATCCAGCTTTCAGAAATACCGGAGATGAAAATCGCCCCCGGCAGACCCATCAGCAGCCAGCCGCTCATGTCGGACGCGCCCGCAGAGAGTGCGGTGACCATCGGCCCTAAGCTACGCCCGCCCAGAATGTAGTCGTCAAAGTTCTTTGTTGAACGCCATGCCAAAAACCCTATCAGGATCATGCCAAATATATAAACGAGAAATGTCACCAGCATCGGTGTGCTAATTGCCATTCAAATTCTCCAAAATGTCGAGCGACAACCGTCCGGGTTGCCTTGTTATGTCATCACCGGAACGTAGTGATGTGTGTATGTGTTTCTGTTGGCCGCGCGTATCCTGCCGTAAGCAGTGCTCGCACACAAACGATTTAACACTGCATTTACATCAAATTCATCCCTGGTTTTATACGTCTTTCGTATAGGTTGCACTCGCTCACGCTTTTACGGGTTGCACCTTTTAAAAGTGTTAAGTCCCGCATAAAAACAGGCCTCTCATCCAGAAGCCAGCACTTTTTTCCAGCTAACCATCTCTTAACAATCCATTCATTTTCTGGGTTGCAAACCAGGTCACATTTAACACGGTTGCACAAAGTTGCAACATGGTGGATATTTCACGCTATCGATAGCACACGACGAAAGAACAACAGGAGCTTTGGCATGGGTATGACCACCATGGGGGTTAAGCTGGATGACGCAACCCGCGAACGGATTAAGACCGCAGCAACCCGCATTGACCGCACGCCGCACTGGCTAATCAAGCAGGCGATTTTTAACTACCTCGAAAGGCTCGAAAGCGATGAGGGGCTGCCAGAGCTGCCCGCGTTGCTGGCGGGTGCGGCCAATGAAAGTGATGAGGTTTCCGCCGCTGCTGACGAAAACCATCAGCCGTTCCTTGAATTCGCCGAGCAGATCCTGCCTCAGTCCGTCAGCCGCGCCGCCATTACCGGTGCTTACCGTCGTGCCGAAACCGACGCCGTACCGATGCTGCTGGAGCAGGCCCGTCTGCCAGAAGCCATTGCCTCTCAGGCGCACAGCCTGGCGTATCAGCTTGCCGACAAACTGCGTAACCAGAAAAATGCCACCGGCCGCGCCGGAATGGTACAGGGTCTGCTGCAGGAGTTTTCCCTCTCCTCTCAGGAGGGCGTAGCGTTGATGTGTCTGGCGGAAGCGCTGTTGCGTATTCCTGACAAAGCCACCCGTGACGCACTGATCCGCGACAAAATCAGCAACGGTAACTGGCAGTCACACATTGGCCGCAGCCCGTCGCTGTTCGTCAACGCGGCGACCTGGGGCCTGCTGTTTACCGGCCGACTGGTCTCGACCCATAACGAAGCCAACCTCTCCCGCTCCCTGAACCGCATCATCGGCAAGAGCGGTGAACCGCTGATCCGCAAAGGCGTGGATATGGCGATGCGCCTGATGGGCGAGCAGTTTGTTACCGGCGAAACCATCGCGGAAGCGCTGGCCAACGCCCGTAAGCTCGAAGATAAAGGTTTCCGCTACTCTTACGACATGCTGGGTGAAGCGGCGCTGACCGCCGCCGACGCGCAGGCTTATATGGTCTCTTACCAGCAGGCGATTCACGCCATTGGTAAAGCGTCAAACGGTCGCGGTATTTATGAAGGCCCGGGGATCTCCATCAAGCTCTCGGCCCTGCATCCGCGCTACAGCCGTGCGCAGTACGACCGGGTGATGGAAGAGCTCTATCCGCGCCTGAAATCCCTGACCCTGCTGGCACGCCAGTACGACATCGGTATCAACATCGACGCCGAAGAGGCCGACCGCCTGGAGATCTCCCTCGATCTGCTGGAAAAACTGTGCTTCGAGCCGGAGCTGGCAGGCTGGAACGGAATTGGTTTCGTTATCCAGGCGTATCAGAAACGTTGTCCGTTCGTGATTGATTACCTGATTGACCTGGCAAGCCGCAGCCGCCGTCGCCTGATGATCCGCCTGGTGAAAGGCGCCTACTGGGACAGCGAGATTAAACGCGCCCAGATGGAAGGTCTGGAAGGCTATCCGGTCTATACCCGCAAGGTTTACACCGATGTCTCATACCTTGCCTGCGCGAAAAAACTGCTCGGCGTGCCGAACCTGATTTACCCGCAGTTTGCCACCCATAACGCCCACACCCTGGCGGCCATCTACAGCCTGGCCGGACAGAACTACTATCCGGGTCAGTATGAGTTCCAGTGCCTGCACGGCATGGGTGAACCGCTGTACGAGCAGGTCACCGGTAAAGTGGCGGATGGCAAACTGAACCGTCCGTGCCGTATTTATGCCCCGGTGGGCACCCATGAAACCCTGCTGGCGTACCTGGTGCGTCGCCTGCTGGAGAACGGGGCGAACACCTCCTTCGTTAACCGTATCGCCGATACCACCCTGCCGCTTGACGAACTGGTTGCCGATCCGGTGCAGGCGGTTGAGAAGATGGCGGCCCAGGAAGGTCAGATTGGCCTGCCGCATCCGAAGATCCCGCTGCCGCGTGAACTGTACGGCAAAGGTCGCGTGAACTCCGCGGGCCTGGACCTGGCGAACGAACACCGTCTGGCCTCCCTCTCCTCCGCCCTGCTCAACAGCGCGCTGCAGAAATGGCAGGCCAAACCGATTCTGGAGCAGCCCGTCGCTGATGGCGAAATGCAGCCCGTGATTAACCCGGCGGAGCCAAAAGATATCGTCGGCTACGTGCGGGAAGCAACCGAAGCAGAAGTGGATCAGGCGCTGGACAGTGCGGTGAATAACGCGCCAATCTGGTTCGCGACGCCGCCGCAAGAGCGTGGCGCCATTCTGGAACGTGCTGCGGTGCTGATGGAAGACCAGATGCAGTCGCTCATCGGGATCCTGGTGCGCGAAGCAGGTAAAACCTTCAGCAACGCCATTGCCGAAGTTCGTGAAGCGGTCGACTTCCTGCACTACTACGCAGGCCAGGTTCGTGATGATTTCGATAACGAAACCCACCGTCCTCTCGGTCCGGTGGTGTGTATCAGTCCGTGGAACTTCCCGCTGGCGATCTTCACCGGCCAGATTGCCGCCGCACTTGCCGCAGGCAACAGCGTGCTGGCAAAACCGGCGGAGCAGACCCCGCTGATTGCCGCTCAGGGTATTAACATTCTGCTGGAAGCGGGCGTGCCTGCGGGTGTCATACAGCTGTTGCCGGGCCGCGGTGAAACGGTCGGGGCGAAACTGACCGCCGATAACCGTGTGCGCGGCGTGATGTTTACCGGCTCAACTGAAGTGGCCTCCCTGCTGCAGCGCAACATCGCCACCCGTCTTGATGCACAGGGGCGTCCAACGCCGCTCATCGCTGAAACCGGCGGCATGAACGCCATGATCGTCGACTCCTCCGCGCTCACCGAGCAGGTGGTGGTCGATGTTCTCGCCTCCGCCTTCGACAGCGCGGGCCAGCGCTGTTCCGCCCTGCGCGTGCTGTGTCTGCAGGATGACGTGGCAGACCACACGCTGAAGATGCTGCGCGGCGCGATGGGGGAATGTCGTATGGGTAACCCGGGCCGTCTCACGACCGATATCGGGCCGGTTATCGACGCGGAAGCCAAAGCTAATATCGAAAACCACATTCAGACCATGCGCGCCAAAGGCCGTCCGGTCTTCCAGGCCGTGCGTGAAAACAGCGAGGATGCCCGCGAGTGGCAGACCGGCACCTTTGTGCCGCCAACGCTGATTGAACTGGCCAGCTTCGACGAGCTGAAAAAAGAGGTCTTTGGCCCGGTATTGCACGTGGTGCGCTACAACCGTAACAACCTCAACGAGCTGATTGAACAGATTAACGCCTCCGGCTATGGCCTGACCCTAGGCGTGCATACCCGCATCGATGAGACCATCGCTCAGGTGACCGGCAGCGCTAAAGTAGGCAACCTGTACGTCAACCGTAACATGGTCGGCGCGGTGGTGGGCGTACAGCCGTTCGGCGGTGAAGGTCTGTCAGGTACCGGTCCAAAAGCCGGTGGTCCACTCTACCTGTACCGTCTGCTGGCAAACCGTCCGGACAATGCGCTCGGCGTGACGCTGGCACGTCAGGATGCCGAACGTCCGGTGGACGCGCAGCTGAAGGCCGTGCTGACACAGCCGCTGGAGGCGCTCATCACGTGGGCAGAAAAACGCCCGGAACTGCGCGCTGTCGCACAGCAGTATGGCGAACTGGCGCAGGCGGGTACGCAGCGCCTGCTGCCGGGGCCAACCGGTGAGCGCAACACCTGGACGCTGATGCCGCGCGAGCGTGTGCTGTGCGTGGCGGACAACGAGCAGGATGCACTGGTCCAACTGGCCGCCGCTGCTGCAACCGGTTGTGAAGTGCTGTGGCCGGAAGATGCACTGCATCGTGACCTCGCGAAACAGCTGCCGAAAGCGGTCTCTGCCCGCATTCATTTTGCGAAGCCCGATGCCCTGCTGACTCAGCCGTTTGATGCCGTTATCTATCACGGTGATTCCGACCAGCTGCGCGAACTGTGCGAGCAGGTGGCGGCCCGCAGCGGTGCGATTGTTTCGGTACAGGGCTTTGCCCGCGGCGAAACCAATCTGCTGCTGGAACGTCTGTACGTTGAGCGCTCGCTTAGCGTGAACACCGCGGCGGCGGGCGGTAACGCGAGCCTGATGACAATCGGTTAATCGTGTAAAATATCCCCGGTGGCACTACGCTTACCGGGGTGACAAAATAACCCAGGGCCGGATAAGCACAGCGCATCCGGCTTTTTTACATGGAGGGGATGATGAAAAGATATCTGATCGCGGGGGCTGCATTGCTGCTGAGCGCGAACGCGCTGGCAGAAGAGTGCGCAAATGCGACCACCCAGCTTGAAATGAACACCTGTACGTCGCAGCAGTACCAGGCAGCCGATAAAAAACTGAATCAGACGTATCAGGCTGCCATCAAACGCGCAGAAGCCCCACAGCGTGAGCTTCTGAAAAAGGCACAGCAGGCGTGGATTGCCCTGCGCGATGCCGACTGCAACTTTATCGGGTCGGGTACTGAGGGAGGCAGCGTCCAGCCGATGATCATCAGCCAGTGCCTGAACGAAAAAACCGTTGAGCGTGAAGCGTTTCTTGCCTCACTGATGCAGTGTGAAGAGGGCGATTTAAGCTGCCCTCTTCCGCCGGGAAACTAACGCACGCGGATCCCTTCAATGATCATCTGCTGAACGTTTTCCAGCGTGCTGTGGAAAAACGCCTCATCCTGGAGCGTTTTACCGGTCACCGCTTCAACCTGGGCCGCAAAGTCAGCGTAATGCTGAGTGGAGGCCCAAATCATAAAGATCAGATGATGCGGGTCAACTGGAGCCAGCTTCCCGCCCGCCACCCATCCGGCAATAATGGCCGATTTCTCGTCAACCAGCTGTTTTAAATCCCCGGTCAGTTCCGCCTGCAACAGCGGTGCGCCCTGCAGCATCTCCAGGCAGAACAGCCGTGACGCCTGCGGATAATCACGCGACACCTCCAGCTTCAGGCGAATGTACTCCCTGATCGCCACCAGCGGGGCAAGCTCTTCGCGAAACGCCTTGAGCGGCGCCAGCCAGATATCGAGGATCTGCTGCATCACCGCAATATAAAGCGCCTCTTTCGACGGGTAGTAGTAGAGCAGATTCGTTTTCGACACCCCGGCCTGTTCCGCCACCTGCTCAAGGCGCGTGCCATGAATACCAAACTGCGAAAAGGTCTCCAGCGCCGCACCGAGGATGGCCTGCTTCTTCGCACTGACCGCCTGCGAACGTTTACCGGGTGTTTTCACTGCACCTTGTGTCATTCCCGCTCTCCATATTTTGCGTTGCCATCAGCATAGCAAAACCCCTCACCGACCACGACACTCTGCACTCCGATCGCGCATGAATGCCTGTTTTCTGTGCAATGTTTTTGACCATTTAGTCCACATTTGTATACCTCAATTAACCAACCATTAATTAACACATTAATAACAAAGCCATTTTCAAAACTGGCATTGCCTTTGCAAAACCCTCTTTACCTGCAACGTCGTAAAGAGAGGTTCGTGATGAAAATTGGCGTATTTGTACCTATCGGCAACAACGGCTGGCTAATCTCGACCACCGCCCCGCAATACATGCCTACTTTTGAGCTGAATAAAGCTATCGTGCAGAAGGCGGAGCACTACCATTTCGATTTTGCGCTTTCGATGATCAAGCTGCGTGGTTTCGGCGGCAAAACCGAATTCTGGGATCACAACCTGGAGTCCTTCACCCTGATGGCCGGGCTGGCAGCCGTCACCTCGCGCATTCAGATCTACGCGACGGCCGCCACCCTCACCCTGCCGCCGGCGATCGTTGCCAGAATGGCCTCCACCATCGACTCCATCTCCGGTGGTCGCTTTGGCGTTAACCTGGTTACGGGCTGGCAAAAACCTGAATATGAGCAGATGGGGATCTGGCCGGGCGACGAGTATTTCTCCCGCCGCTACGACTACCTGACCGAGTATGTGCAGGTGCTGCGCGATCTCTGGGGCACCGGCAAAAGCGACTTCAAAGGTGACTACTTCACCATGAACGACTGCCGCGTCAGCCCGCAGCCTTCCGCCCCGATGAAAGTGATCTGCGCCGGGCAGAGCGACGCAGGAATGGAATTCTCCGCTAAATACGCCGACTTCAACTTCTGCTTTGGCAAAGGCGTGAATACCCCAGCCGCCTTCGCCCCGACCGCGGCACGCATGAAAGAGGCCGCGAACAAAACCGGTCGCGATGTGGGTTCCTATGTCCTGTTTATGGTCATTGCCGACGAAACCGACGACGCCGCCCGCGCGAAATGGGAACGGTATAAGGCGGGCGCGGACGATGAAGCGCTGAGCTGGCTCACCGAACAGAGCCAGAAAGATACCCGTTCCGGCTCGGACACCAACGTCCGTCAGATGGCCGACCCGACCTCAGCGGTCAACATCAACATGGGCACGCTGGTCGGTTCCTATGACAGCGTCGCCAGAATGCTCGATGAAGTGGCCGCCGTGCCCGGTGCGGAAGGCGTGCTGCTGACCTTCGATGAGTTCCTGACCGGTGTGGAAACATTCGGCGAGCGCATTCAGCCGCTGATGCAGTGCCGCGCCCACATTCCTGCCATCACAAAGGAGGTCGCGTAATGACCACGCTTGCAGCACGTCCGGAAGCCATCACCTTTGCGCCGCACCAAAGCGCCCTGATTGTGGTGGATATGCAAAACGCCTATGCCAGCCAGGGCGGCTATCTGGATCTGGCAGGATTTGACGTCTCCGCCACCCGACCGGTGATTGAGAACATTAAAACCGCAGTCAACGCAGCCCGCGCGGCAGGCATGCTGATCGTCTGGTTCCAGAACGGCTGGGACGATCAATATGTGGAGGCCGGTGGCCCGGGATCTCCCAATTTCCATAAATCGAACGCCCTGAAAACCATGCGCAAACGGCCCGAACTGCAGGGCACACTGCTGGCGAAAGGCAGCTGGGATTACCAGCTGGTGGATGAGCTGGTGCCAGAGGCAGGCGATATCGTGCTGCCCAAACCGCGCTACAGCGGCTTTTTTAACACCCCGCTCGACAGCCTGCTGCGCAGCCGGGGGATCCGTCATCTGGTCTTTACCGGCATCGCTACCAACGTCTGCGTGGAATCCACCCTGCGCGACGGCTTCTTCCTGGAATATTTTGGCGTGGTGCTGGAAGACGCCACCCATCAGGCCGGGCCGGCGTTTGCGCAGCAAGCGGCCCTGTTCAACATCGAAACCTTTTTTGGCTGGGTCAGCAACGTCGCGGATTTTTGCGACGCCCTGAATCCACCGTTAGCCCGTATTGCCTGAGGAACAAGACCATGCCGAAATCCGTGATTATTCCGCCAGGAACCAGTACCCCGATTGCCCCGTTCGTGCCCGGCACGCTGGCCGATGGTGTGGTGTATGTATCCGGCACGCTGCCGTTTGATCAGCACAATAACGTGGTCTACCCCAACGACCCAAAGGCGCAAACCCGCCACGTGCTGGAGACGATCAAAAAAGTGATCGAAACAGCGGGTGGCACAATGGAGGATGTGACGTTCAACAGTATCTTTATCACCGACTGGAAAAACTACGCCGCGATTAACGACATTTACGCCGAGTTCTTTCCCGGTGATAAACCGGCCCGGTTCTGCATTCAGTGTGGGCTGGTGAAGCCAGATGCGCTGGTTGAAATCGCGACCGTTGCACACATCGCAAAGTGAGGCGGCCATGAAGCTCTCTGTCTCACCTCCCCCTTACGACGGCGCGCCCACGGTTGTCCTGATTGCCGGGCTTGGCGGGGGCGGCAGCTACTGGCTACCGCAGCTTGCCGTCCTGGAGCAAGAGTACCAGGTGGTGTGCTACGACCAGCGCGGGACGGGCAATAATCCCGACGTGCTGCCGGAAGCCTACAGCCTGGCGATGATGGCCGACGAGCTGGCCCGGGCGCTGAATGCCGCCGGGATCGTTCGTTACTGCGTCGTGGGTCATGCGCTGGGAGCGCTGATCGGCCTGCAGCTGGCGCTCGACCACCCCGATGCCCTCAGCGCGCTGGTGTGCGTGAACGGCTGGCTCACTCTGAATGCTCATACCCGACGCTGTTTCCAGATCCGTGAACGCCTGCTTCATGCAGGCGGCGCACAGGCGTGGGTAGAGGCGCAGCCGCTGTTTCTTTACCCGGCCGACTGGATGGCCGCCCGCGCGCCACGCCTGGAGGCCGAAGAGGCCCTGGCACTGGCCCACTTCCAGGGCAAAAACAACCTGCTGCACAGGCTGAATGCCCTGAAGAAAGCGGACTTCAGTCGCCATGCGTCACGCATTCACTGCCCGGTACACCTCATCTGCTCCGCCGACGATCTGCTCATCCCTGCGGTCTGTTCCACTGAGCTGCAGGCGGCCATCCCCGGCAGCCACAAGGTGGTGATGCGCCAGGGCGGGCACGCCTGCAACGTCACCGAGCCAGAAACTTTTAATACGCTGCTGCTGAACGGGCTTGCCAGCCTGCTGCACAGCCCTGAACCCGCTTTATAAGGAGCCCTGATGAGCGAAGCGATTACCCCTGGCGCGCTGGCATCACTGTTTACCGGCGCACGCACCCATAACGGCTGGCAGGCGATCCCCGTCAGCGACGAGACGCTGCGCGAGATCTACGACCTGATGAAATGGGGTCCCACGTCCGCCAACTGCTCGCCAGCGCGGATTGTGTTTGTACGAAGCGCAGAGGGAAAAGAAAAACTGCGCCCGGCGCTTTCCAGCGGCAACCTGGAGAAAACCCTCACCGCCCCGGTCACGGCGATTGTCGCCTGGGATAGTGAATTTTATGAACGCCTGCCCGCCCTGTTCCCCCACGGGGATGCGCGGAGCTGGTTTACCTCAAGCCCGGCGCTTGCCGAAGAGACCGCCTTTCGCAACAGCGCGATGCAGGCGGCTTACCTGATTTTCGCCTGTCGGGCGCTGGGGCTCGATACGGGCCCAATGTCAGGCTTTGATCGCCAAAAAGTCGACGACGCGTTTTTCACCGGCACGTCGCTGAAAAGTAATCTGCTTATCAATATTGGCTATGGCGATACCAGCAAACTCTACGGCCGTTTGCCGCGCCTGGCCTTTGAAGACGCATGCGCACTGGCATAAGGAGCCATCATGATGACACCCGATAAACAAACCTTCCGTGATGCCATGGCCTGCGTCGGTGCGGCGGTCAATATCATCACCACCGACGGTCCTGCCGGGATGGCGGGCTTCACCGCCAGCGCGGTGTGCAGCGTAACGGATTCACCGCCCACGCTGCTGGTATGCCTGAACCGAGGCGCATCCGTCTGGCCCACTTTCAGTGAAAACCGCACCCTGTGCGTCAATACCCTGAGCGCCGGACAAGAGCCGCTATCAAACCTGTTTGGGGGGAAAACCCCGATGGACGAGCGCTTCGCCGCCGCGCGCTGGGAGACCGGCGAAACGGGGTGCCCGCGTCTGGAGGAGGCGCTGGCCTCGTTTGACTGCCGTATCAGCCAGGTGGTGAGCGTGGGCACGCACGACATCCTGTTTTGCGACATCGTTTCGATTATTCGCCACCCCGCGCCGCAAGGGCTGGTGTGGTTTGACCGCGGCTATCACGCGCTTATGCGACCCGCCTGTTAACCCTCCTTAAGGAGTCAGCTCATGGCAATGTTCGGTTTTCCCCACTGGCAGTTGAAATCGACCTCTACGGAACCTGGCGTGGTCGCGCCGGATGAAAGGCTCCCGCTCGGGCCTACCTTAGTGATGGGGGTTCAGCACGCGGTCGCGATGTTCGGCGCAACGGTGCTGATGCCCATGCTGATGGGGCTTGATCCCAATCTGTCTATTCTGATGTCGGGTATCGGTACCCTGCTGTTCTTTTTCATCACCGGCGGGCGCGTGCCCAGCTATCTTGGTTCCAGCGCTGCGTTTGTCGGCGTGGTCATCGCCACCACCGGCTTTAACGGTCAGGGCATCAACCCGAATCTGAGCGTCGCGCTCGGCGGCATTATCGCCTGCGGGCTGGTCTACACGCTGATTGGCCTGGTGGTCATGAAGGTCGGGACGCGCTGGATAGAGCGGATGATGCCTCCCGTCGTCACCGGGGCAGTGGTGATGGCAATTGGTCTGAACCTTGCGCCAATAGCCGTCAGAAGCGTCTCCGGTTCGCCCTTTGAAAGCTGGATGGCGGTGATCACGGTACTCTGCATTGGCCTGGTGGCGGTGTTTACGCGGGGGATGATCCAGCGACTGTTGATCCTGGTGGGGTTAATCGTTGCCTGTCTGGTGTACGCTCTGCTGGCAAACGTCTTCGGTCTGGGCAAGCCGGTTGATTTTACGCTGCTGCATAACGCCGCCTGGTTCGGCCTGCCGCAGGTGACGTCTCCGGTCTTTAACACGCAGGCGATGATGTTAATCGCGCCGGTTGCGGTGATCCTGGTGGCAGAAAACTTAGGCCATCTGAAAGCCGTTGCGGGTATGACCGGGCGCAGCATGGACCCTTACATGGGCCGCGCCTTTGTCGGCGACGGTCTGGCTACCATGCTCTCCGGCTCGGTCGGCGGCAGCGGTGTAACGACCTACGCTGAAAATATTGGTGTGATGGCAGTGACCAAAGTTTACTCCACCCTGGTCTTCGTGGCGGCAGCGGTGATGGCGATGCTCCTCGGCTTCTCACCGAAATTCGGCGCGCTGATCCACACCATTCCCGCGCCGGTGATTGGTGGGGCATCGATTGTGGTATTTGGTCTGATTGCCGTTGCCGGGGCACGCATCTGGGTGCAGCACCGTGTCGATCTGAGCCAGAACAGCAACCTGATTATGGTGGCGGTCACGCTGGTGCTGGGGGCGGGAGATTTTGCCCTGACGCTGGGCGGCTTCACCCTTGGTGGGATTGGCACCGCAACCTTTGGCGCAATCCTGCTTAACGCCCTGCTGAGCCGCCGGGAAGCGGCCGCACCGCAGGGCGACGTGGTACATCAGGACTCTTGATTTATCGCAGCGCTGTCACGCTCTGGCAGCGCTTTTTTCTTCCGTTTCAGCTTCAGCTCACTCACCAGCACGCCGGCGACAATAAACACCGCACCCACCAGCGCCAGCAGCGGTAAACGCTCTCCGGCGATACGCCCGAAAATGCCCGCCCATACCGGTTCGCCGGTATAGATAACCGTCGCACGCGTCGGGGAAACGCTGCGCTGCGCCCAGTTCATGGTGACCTGGATAATGGCGCTAAAGATACCCAGCCCCAGCGCTACCACAACCAGCCCGGTGGACATCGGCGGAACAGACTCCCCTGCCGGCACCATGGTGGCAAAAGCCACCAGCGACGCGGTCGCCAGCTGAACCACGGTGACGCGTTTGACGTCCACTTTGCCAGCCCAGGCGCTGATCAGAATAATTTCCGCGGCAATCGCGATAGCGCCCACCAGCGTAATGATTTCGCCCGGCCCCAGCGCCAGCAGGTTGTTTTCCGGGCCGGCAAGCAAGATAAGGCCAATAAACGCCAGCACGATCCCCGTGCAAGACATCAGACCCGGTATTCTCCCCAGACAGAGCCATTGCAGTAACGGCACCAGCGGCACATACATGGCGGTGATAAACGCCGATTTGCTGCTGGTAATGGTCTGCAATCCCCACGTCTGCAGACTGTAGCCCATGGCAATCGCAACCCCAATGGCCACCCCGGCCTTCAGTTCTTTAAGCGTCAGCCCGCGCAAGGTTTTAAGCGAGAGTAATCCCACGGCAATCGCCGCCGTCGCAAAGCGCAGGCCGACAAAAAAGAACGGACCGCTCAGCGTGACCGCGTACTGGACGGCAAGAAAGGTTCCGCCCCAGAACATGGTGATCAGAATGAGAAGGGCTTCCTGAGGTTTGACGGAGAATGTGAAACGGGAGAGAGACATGCGGCACCAGCAAATAAGCATCAATCCTCTAGTGTGCGATGCCTTTGGTTACAGTTCAATGTTGCAGAAATAAAAAACCGCCGGGAGATCCCGGCGGCAGGGTATCAGCCCGGCGTATTACTTATTGCTGCCATGACTGTTTTTGCCCCCTTTTTTGCCAGCTTCTGATGCGCGCTGAGGGTCATTTTTGAAATTCCCCCCGCTAGACTGGCCACCTTTACGACCTGCTTCTGATGCTCTTTCACGGTCTTCAGCGAAATTACCTGAACCACCACGATGGTTTGCCATCTCTAACCTCCAGAGTGTGAAACATTAGACATCATATTGCATTCAGTAAAAGAGGATTCTTTCACCGCGCGGCTGAAGGACAGTGCCTTTATCTGTGCCGCGTGAAATTAAGCTTAGTGGAATGCGGCTATCCGGCAAGTCAGAGGTAATATTCTGCAACATGATCTCAGCCATTCGGGTGAGATTACGCGACGGCCATTTATAAGCCTTTCTTATCATTTTAAAAATCCGCAGCGGGAAAGTTGTTTCATTTTGCTACAAAGCGCTTTTGTATCCATATTGTTATAAATCAAAGAAATGCCGTTCATTTTTGCAGTCTGGCTGTGATGACATATCTTTAAATGAACGCAGCGATCCGCTGTCAGAAAACACAAACGAGGAGTGATGCAAAATGGCAAAAGTTCTGGTGCTCTATTATTCCATGTATGGACACATTGAAACCATGGCTCACGCGGTAGCAGAAGGTGCAAACAGAGTGGACGGCGTAGAAGTTGTGGTGAAACGCGTACCGGAAACGATGCAGGCTGAGGCGTTCGCCAAAGCCGGGGGGAAAACACAAAATGCCCCGGTTGCCACCCCGCAGGAACTGGCTGATTACGATGCCATTATTTTCGGCACCCCTACCCGATTTGGCAATATGTCAGGCCAGATGCGGACCTTCCTCGATCAAACCGGAGGACTTTGGGCATCCGGAGCGTTATACGGCAAACTCGCCAGCGTCTTCAGCTCCACCGGGACCGGCGGCGGTCAGGAGCAGACGATTACGTCAACCTGGACTACCCTTGCTCATCATGGGATGGTGATTGTGCCGATTGGCTACGGCGCGCAGGAACTGTTTGATATTTCCCAGGTTCGTGGCGGGACACCGTACGGCGCCACCACCATTGCCGGTGGCGATGGCTCCCGACAGCCGAGCAACGAAGAGCTCACTATCGCCCGCTATCAGGGTGAGTATGTCGCAGGCCTCGCCAAAAAACTGAACGGCTAACTCAACAGGAGGACAAGTATGCCAACTCAAGAATCCAAAGCCCACCGCGTGGGTGAATGGGCAAGTTTACGCAACACCTCTCCGGAGATCGCCGAAGCCATTTTTGAAGTCGCGAACTATGACGAGAAGCTGGCAGAGCAGATTTGGGAAGAAGGCAGCGATGAAGTGCTGGAACGTGCCTTCGGGAAAACGGACAAAGACGCGCTCTTCTGGGGTGAGCAAACCATCGAACGTAAAAACGTCTGAACGTTTCCCCCCGCCTGAGCGGGGGGTTTTACCTATTTCGCCGCGTTATTCATCACCGCATTGAATTTATCGATTGGGCAAAAACCGTTCGCATCAACCGGACACCCCTTCAGTTCCAGCGTCACACGCTGTGCCGGCGCATCCAGTGACAGTACGCTGGCGTTACGCAACTGGTCGGCGCTCTGATAGACATACTCAATCTTCATGAGCTCCTGGTTGGCGCTTTTATCATGCCAGCGCTGGAAAACAATTTTCCCGCCAATTGGCGTCCGCTCATGCTGGTCATGCAGCTGGTACGGTTTGAAATCCAGCGCCGTAAGCAGCGACGCGATATTGGAATCATGCCCTACCAGCAGGGTGATTTTCGGCGCTTTCGCCTGCCCGGTGACGAGGGCCTGGTCGATATACTTCACCAGCGGTTTGGCCACGTTTTGCGCCACCTCGGTGGAGGTAAACAGCGAGTCCTGATAGCCATTTTTCAGCTGCGACAACACGCGCCACTGTTGATCGGTTTTAATTTCACCCCAGGCAACCTGGTCTGCCGGGAAGCCTTCGTAATACTGCAGCGTGAAGGCATCCACCAGCGAGTTACCGACTTTTAACGGCCCCGATACGCCAGGTTCTTTTTCATAGTCGGCACTGAAGGTATCTTTCGCCTCCGCCAGCGAGCACACGTTCTTCTCTTTACAGGACGGTGAATCGGCGTAATTCGTCATCTGCTCCAGCAGCTTGTAGCTCTCGCCAAGCTGCATTTTCTGCCGCTCAGTCTCCATCGCCTTCAGCGCTTTTTCACGGAATGCAGGTGAGTTATCCGTAATCACCGGGTTAAAGGTCGGATCCATGGTGCCCATTTTTTCCTGATGATGCACAGGCACATCGCACCCCGGGAAGGCGCCGGTGATAAAGAACTGCGCGGTGGCGACAGTGCGCTGCAGGCTGTTGGCATAGGCATATACGCTATCCGCGGCCGGGCACTCGCCGGTTTTCACCATCCCCTGCTGTGCCAGCCACTCACGCATATAGTGGCCCATATAGACTTCAAGCACGCCACCTTTGGTGGTGAGCTGACCGCCTGGCACCTCCCATTCTGGCCACTGCTTCGGTGTGGATTGCTCGAGCACGCTGCCATTATTGGCGAGCGGCGCGCGCAAATTATGGCGACTCATGATTAAAACTTGTTCCAGCTGATACCCTTCCGGCGTCTCTTGCGCCTGCACGCCAGATGTCACTGCAATGGAACCGGCGATTGCCAGCGCAAGTAGTGCTTTTCTCATCCCTAATTCCTCACTCGTTTTAAAATGTCGCAGTGAGTGTGACAGATTCGTGACAATTTTCCGGGAAGCGTTTCGCAAACTGAGGATTACTTTTCAAGGCGATCGCCGTATTCGCTCATCCAGTCGGCCAGCGGGGAGAGCGCGCTCTGGAGGGTTAACCCCAGCGCGGTTATCTGATACTCCACCCGCGGTGGGATCTCCGGGTAGATAGTGCGCGACACCAGCCCGCGCTGCTCAAACAGGCGCAACTGCTTCGTGAGCTCTTTTTGCGTGATGGGGGCAGCGGCGCGCAGCAGATCGCCAAACCGGACCGGTGCATTGAGCATAATCAGGCGATAGAGCACCGGGATGGCCCACTTACCGGAAATCAGGTTTACAAACTGCGTCATCGGGCAGAGATAAACCTCAGATTTTTTTTCACAGGGTATAGTGAGTGATTCCGCCATAGCACACCTCTTGCCTCATTAGTATCCAAATGGTACCTGGTTTCCTTTCGATACTAACGTTTCTATAGTGCTTTCTCCAGAGTCATTTCAGGAGAAGCACATGGGTCGTTTAGCAGGTAAATATACGCTGATTACCGGCGGCACTTCCGGTATTGGTCTCGCTACCGCGCAGGAATTTATTGCCGAAGGGGCGCACGTTGCTGTCACCGGACGTAACCCGGATACTCTTGCCGAAGCACAACGCATTCTGGGCGATAATGCCTGGGTTATTCCGACCGATGCGGGTGACATCGCCGCGCAAAAAGCGCTGGCGGACACGCTCGCCTCTTGCTGGTCGCGTCTTGATGCCGTGTTTATTAACGCCGGCGATGTGACGCACGGGCTGCTTGAAGAGTGGCAGGAAGACGCCTGGGATCGCCTGATGGGCATCAACCTTAAAGGACCGTTCTTTTTGATTCAGGCCCTGCTGCCGCTGCTCAATAATCCCTCCTCTGTGATCCTGTGCGGATCCGTGAGCGCCCGCATCGGGCTGCCTGCCAGCAGCGTTTATGCCGCCAGCAAGGCGGGATTACTGTCGCTGGCACGCACGCTGTCAGGGGAGTTGTTGCCGCGCGGTATTCGCGTCAACGGCCTGAGCCCGGGTCCGGTAGAAACACCGGCATTTAATAAAACGGGGTTAAGCGAGGAAGCGCTCAAGGCGATGCTGGGGGATATCACCAAACTTGTGCCGCTGGGCAGAATGGGCACGCCGACGGAGCTGGCGAAAGCCGCGCTCTATCTTGCCTCTGACGAATCGCGCTATATGGTGGGAACGGAACTGCTGGTCGACGGCGGAATGGGAAACCTGTAGGTCAAAAGGCGCTGATGCCGGTGACGATGCCGACATACAGCGCCGCCCATACGACGGCTGAAATCAGGCTTACCGCGTACACCTTCGCCGCGTTCAGTCTGAGCATGCCCGCTGCCAGCGGGACGATATAACGCAGCACCGCCAGGAAACGCGCGGTAAAGAGCACCAGCACGCCGTTTTTCTGCAGCTGATGTTGTACCCGCAAAAATTTCTCGGCGTGCCGGGAGGTGAAGCGCGTGACCAGCCGCGTGTGGCCCATCAACTGGCCGATATGATAATTCAATACCGACCCTGTTGTGGCCCCCGCCGCGACAGCCAGCCACGTCAGTGCCGGATGTAGGCTGGTCTGGCTGACGGTGATCCCTGCCAGCAGCATCACCGAGGCCGGCGGAAGCACGGAGGAAACCAGTACCGTAGACTTGCTCAGCGCGATGACGAAAAGCAGCGCGAACAGATGCGTCGGATAGAGCGCAAAATGATTCAGCAGATTGTCAAACCACGTCATATTCCACCCCGCAGCGTTCGTGATGCTGACCATTAGAAACGAACAACCTTAAATGGGGTATCAACCGCTCAGACCTCCAGCAGGAAGGCATTAACGACACGCGAAAATGTCAGCGCCATTAGAAACACAGAGGCGTGGAATTATACTCTCTTGAGCAATAACCACCGTCATTGATGATTAATCGATGTCATTAATACGCGGGATTAAATTATTGTTCTAAACGTTTCTTAAACGTCTTTTAAATTCCACAGCGCGATTTTTAAAGTGGCGTATTATCCCTCTCGTTTTACAACGATCTCGTTATGGCGAGGCTCCTGTACAAATACACGTTATCGCTCTGGTGGGTTCGAGAGAACCGGCACAGGGTAAAACAGGCACTGTCGAATCAAGGCTTTGTCAGTATAACTTCCCTTACGGGATACGGTGTACAGTGCTGAACCCAGGACGTGGGGATCTCCTCTTCGACATGCCCTGTCTTGCTCGCCCCTGAGAGATTTTATTATTCAAAGGGAATTCACTATGTCTTACGCTATTCACAATCAAAACCTGGCATTCAATGACAGCGCAATCGCGCAATATATGAATACCGATTTTATCGTCCTCGATATTTCATTATGCGTGGCGCTGGCACGCGAGCAATTTTTCGAAAAATTAAAAGACGATGATATTCCATCGCATATTTTCCTCGAAGATAACGGTCGGCTGGCAGGCATGGTTGCGGTGCGCAAACTGCTGCAGACCGCCGATACGGTACAGCCGGTGAAAACGCTGATGATTTCTCAGTTTCTGCAGGTCAAACCGGAAGACGAGCGTGCCGATGTCGCCGGGCTGCTGGCCCACGGCGAGGCGGATGTCGTGCCGGTGGTCACGCACGGTAAAGTGGTCGGCTGCCTGACCGAACGCGAAATCGCCCATCTGCTGGAAGATGATGTCACCGAAGATGCCCAGCTCCAGGGAGCAACGCTGCCGCTGGAAAAGCCGTATCTGGAAACCAGCCCCTTCAGCCTGTGGAAAAAACGCTCCGTCTGGCTGCTGCTGTTGTTTGTCGCTGAAGCCTATACCAGCTCGGTTATTCAGCACTTCGAAGAGGCGCTGGAATCCGCCATTGCCCTGGCCTTTTTTATTCCGCTGCTGATAGGAACCGGTGGGAACAGCGGGACGCAGATCACCTCCACGCTGGTGCGTGCAATGGCACTGGGTGAAGTGCGTCTGCGCGACGTTGGCCGCGTGTTACGAAAGGAGATGACCACCTCGCTGATGATTGCCGCCACGCTTGGTCTTGCCGGGTGTGTTCGCGCCTGGATGATGGGTATCGGGCTGGAAATTACCCTTATCGTCAGCCTGACGCTGGTCTGTATTACGCTGTGGAGTGCGATTGTCTCGTCAGTTATTCCGATGGTACTGAAGCGCTGCGGCATTGACCCGGCCGTCGTTTCCGCGCCCTTTATCGCGACGCTTATCGACGGAACCGGTCTGATTATCTACTTCAAGATTGCGCAGTACACGCTGGGGCTGGAATAAGAGTGCAGCACCTCACCCACCGGGTTGAGGTGCTCACCGTTTTACATATCGCCAAGCTGATGTGCGATATCACGAAGCTGTTGCGCCAGTACCTGCAGGTTTTTGCCCTTCTCACCTTTCGGCCCGGTCGACTGCCGCACCACCAGCCGGGCAGGCAAAATGGATGACATGCGCACGGCATTGTCTTCGCCACTGTCGAGAATGCGGCGCACCGCCTCTTTCCCCTGCAGATCCAGGTCCAGCGATACCGTGGTCAATGCCGGATAGAAGAATGAGCTTTCGTAGGTGTCATCGTAGCCAATCACCGATTTTTCACCCGGAATGGAAATCTGATGCTGATGGAAAGCACTTAGTACCCCCAGCGCCATCTGGTCGTTGGCCACCAGCACGGCAGAGAATTGCGGCGTCTCGCGCAGCATCTGCAGCGCACCCGCGTAACCGCTCTGCGCGTCCCAGTTCCCGCGGATCACCGAGGCCGGCTCCAGACCGTAACCTTTCAGGGTTTCAATCCAGCTTTTCAGCCTGAGCTGCGCCGAGACAGAAGACGCAGGCCCCGCCAGCAACGCGATTTCCCGGTGCCCCAGTTCGTAGAGATATTTGACGCTGGCACGGGTGCCATCTGCCGGGTTAAACGAAACGTTAAACACGGAACTGTAAGGGTCAACGTCGAGGAACAGACAGACGATATCGTCGTTGTCCGTCGCGATTTTCTGCGCCTGCTCTGCTTCCAGCGGGACATTGATGATCACCTTACTGACGAGCTGAGATTTCAGTTCATTGATCGAATCCTGGATGCTGTGGTTGACGTTCTCATCAATCATGGAGATCAACACCTGATACCCTTCCACATTTGCATAGCGTTTTACCGCCGCGGCGACCTGTGACGGCGCATGCAAAGCCAGCGAAATCGTCACCAGTCCGACGGTCTGGGTCTGCTTTCCGACCAGCTGCTGCGCCAGGCGGTTCGGGACATACCGCAATAACTCTATGGATTTCTCCACCTTGTGACGCGTGGCTTCGGATACATTGGCAGATTTATTCAGTACCCTGGACACGGTCTGATAGGAGACGCCCGCATGGCGTGCGACGTCCTCTAACGTTGCGCTTTTCGACTTCATGGTCCGGTTCCTTATGTTGTTATGCGCTGATTGTATCAGGGGCGATATAAAAAAACGCCCACTGGCCACTTCTGGCTACCATAACACCATCAAAAAGTATTACGTTCACAATACTACATTTCTGGTCACACCTCATCAATCGTAACAAAATTGGCTATTTTATTTGCACTTAATCACAGATTAACGATCACGCAATTGCCAGAAAAAAGGTTTAGGCATTTTATGACAGCGGATTTGTGAACGTATTACAAAACAATAAGAGGGTAACAATGAACACGACGATCCGCTCTGTATCTGTTGCGTTGGCTGCCGCGTTAGCGTCTCCTTCGCTGTTTGCAGCGTCTTCAGTACCAATTGATTTTCATGGGTATCTTCGCTCTGGTGTGGGTGTCTCACGGGATGGTGGGATGGAGGAGTGGCAAAAAAATAAAATTGGCCGTCTGGGTAACGAGGCCGATACCTACGGCGAGCTGGAGCTGGGCTCAGAGGTGTACAAAAAGAACGATGTCAGCTTCTACCTCGACAGCATGGTGAGCATGGTCTCTGACGGCTCTAACGACAATGAAACCACCTTCGGCGACGATGCGCAGTTCGGGTTGCGTCAGCTGAATCTGCAGATCAAGGGGCTGATCCCTGGCGATCCGAACGCGGTAATCTGGGGCGGTAAGCGCTACTACCAGCGCCATGACCTGCACATCATTGACACCAAATACTGGAACATCTCAGGCGCGGGTGCTGGTATCGAAAACTACACCCTCGGACCGGGTGCGGTGTCCGTGGCCTGGATCCGTGGCGATGCCAACGACGTGGACTACCGCGTGGACGGCGATAGCGACGTCAATATCAACTACATCGACCTTCGCTATGCGGGCTGGAAGCCGTGGGCGGGTGCATGGACTGAAGTGGGCATTGATTACGCCATGCCAAACCCCACCAATAAGCAGAAAGAGTACGGTGGGCTGTATGAGGCCGACAACGGCGTCATGGTCACCGGTGAGATCAGCCAGGACATGTTAGGCGGCTACAACAAGCTGGTGCTGCAGTATGCGAACAAAGGCCTGGCGCAAAACATGGTGTCCCAGGGCGGCGGCTGGTATGACATGTGGAACTACGTGAACGACGCCAGCGGCTACCGTGTGATTAACACCGGCTTAATTCCGATTACGGACAAGCTCTCCTTCAACCACGTGCTGACCTGGGGCTCGGCGGATGACACCACGCAATTCACCGATAAATCGCGCCTTGTCTCTCTGGTGGGTCGCGCGCAGTACCAGTTCACCGAATACGTGCGTCTGATTGGTGAAGTGGGCGGTTTCTACCAGAAAGATACCTACACCGACGGCTCCAGCTACAAGCAGAGCGGAGAGAAGTACACCCTCGCACTCGGACTGGCGGATGGGCCTGATTTTATGTCGCGTCCTGAACTGCGCGTCTTCGCCTCTTACCTGAATGACTCCGAGAAAGGACAATCCTTCGAAGACGGCACCGCAAATAATACCTGGAATTTTGGCGTGCAGGTGGAAGCCTGGTGGTAATGTTTATTTCCTGATATGCGTTAATCGTTATTGTATCTCCAACAACTGGCAGTCTATTCTCCTCGTTTGGGATAGCCATTATTTTGGCTATCCCTTTTTTAATGTTAATGATTAAAATGCGCATCTAATAATTGCCGCAAGGTATCAGACTGCCGGCCAAATATCGCATGCACCTGCTGGCCAATAATAATTACGCCCAGCGCCCCCTCCTGTTGTAACGCCTGCGTATCCACCTTATTTAAATCTTTTACCGTGACGCGCAGACGGGTAATGCAGGCTTCAACATGTTCGATATTATCGTCGCCGCCAAATGCAGGAATTAAACGCTGAGTTATTTCACTGTCCATAATACGCCTCTCTGTTATGCAGATAAAAAAATGCCTGCTCATAGAGCAGGCGCCTTCAGATTGATTAGCCAGGGTTGTACGACGCGACGCCCTCAGCGACTACGCTTTACGCCTGAGTACCCGACAATCCCACGGCAGCAGAGCAGTATCACCCGCGGCGGCGGCATCGGTCATGCAGTCGGTATACCCCTGCGGCAGCGTAATGAGCTGCTGCTGGGCGGTGTAGTTCTGCACAAACACCCACGTGGTTTCGCCGTCCGTGCGGGCCGTTGCCACTACACCCGGTGGGAAATCGCATTCCATGGCCCGCGGCAGCGCCAGTTCGTCTATAATCCCGGCGAAGAAATCACGCTGGAACGGCAGATCGTTGCGCGACGCCACATGCCACGCTTTCCCCTTACCGAAACGGTTCACCGTCACGGCAGGCCGACCGGCGTAGAAATCATCCCGGTAGGTCGCCAGCGGCTGAGCGTTTTCGACATGGATCAGCTCGCACAGATGACGAACCTGATACGGCCCCTGCAGGCCAGCCGCATTACCCGCCAGCCCCTGTACCAGATTACGTTCTCCCTCACCGAGACAGTCGATCTCTTCTGCCCAGATGCCGAGCAGTTTACGCAGCGGCCCCGGGAACCCGCCGAGATGACAAAGATCGCTTTCATCCACGATGCCGCTCCAGTAGGTGGTCACCAGATGGCCGCCCCCGGCGACAAACGCTTCTGCGCGTTCGGCGAAGCCTTCCCGCACCATATAAAGCATCGGCGCAATCACCAGCGCGTACTGGCTGAGATCGCCGTCGGCATCAATCACATCCACCGCGATGCCTTTTTCCCAGAACGGACGGTAGTGTTCGTTAACGGTTTTTTCGTACTCCATCCCCATGTTGCGCGGCCCTTCGGCATCGTCCAGCGCCCAGCGATTTTGCTGGTCGAAGATAATCGCCACCCGTGCCTGCGTGCGACACCCGACCACCCCCGGCAGACGCTGAAGCATTTCGCCCAGACGCGTCACTTCGCGCCCGACACGCGTATCAAGATGCCCCACGTGGTCGATAACCGCCCCGTGGAATTTCTCCACCGAACCGCGGCTTTTACGCCACTGGAAGTACTGCACCGCATCGGCCCCGTGTGCCACCGCCTGCATTGACGAGAGAATATGCATCCCCGGCTTTTTCAGCTTGCTGGTCGGCTGCCAGTTGGTGGTACTCGGTGTGGACTCCATCAGCACAAAAGGTTTGCCGCCTTTCAGGCTGCGCATCATGTCGTGGTACATGGCGGTGTAGCAGGCGAGCTGGGTTTCGTCTTTCTCCTTGTGCCACATCGGGTAGCTGTCCCAGGAGATAAAGTCGATCGCTTTCGCAAGCTGCCAGTAGTCGTAATCGTAGAAGTACTCCATGAAGTTGGTCGTCACCGGCAACGCTGCGTTGACGGCTTTTAGCGGCGCAACCTCATGGCGGCAGAAATCTGTTACCTGCGCCGTATTAAAGCGGCGCCAGTCGAGGTTCAGACCGTGAATGGACACCTCGCCCTGCGGCGCAGGGGACTCAATCTGCGACCAGTCGCTATAGGTGTGGCTCCAGAAGGTGCTCCACCATGCGTGGTTCAGCGCATCCAGGGTTTTGTAGCGCGCTTTCAGCCAGTCGCGAAAGCGCTCCTGGCACAGATCGCAGTGGCACTCACCGCCGTACTCATTGGAGATATGCCAGCCCAGCACCGCCGGGTGCTGTGAATAACGTTCAGCCAGTAAGGTATTCATTTTCAATGTCTTCTCACGGTACACCGGGGAAGACATACAATGGTTATGACGCCCACCGTGCAGCGCAGGCACGCGGTTACGCCCTACGCGCAGCACCTGCGGGTATTTTTGCGACATCCATGCCGGGCGCGCACCGCTCGGCGTGGCGAGGAAAATATGGATCCCCGCTGAATATAATTTATCAATGACGTTATCCAGCCAGACAAAATCATATTCCCCTTCACGCGGTTCGAGCTTCGCCCAGCTAAATATGCCCACCGACATGACATTACATTTCGCCTGCTGCATCATGGCAATATCTTTTTCAATAATACCAGGGTAATTCTCCCATTGCTCCGGGTTATAGTCGGCGCCATGCAATAACGCAGCGACCTTCGAACTTAAAGGCGCAAATTTATTCATATTAAAAACGTCCTGAAGTGAAACAGAATACTATTTAAATACCGTTATCGACGGCAGCACTTTGCCATGACAATCAAATAACGCCTGGTTTTCGCGGGCATTTCCCTCTTTCCAGTCATCATGGATATATTTCATGCCGGTTTTGGTGGCCCATGTGGTGCCCGGTACGGCAATCCAGGTCGGCTCCCAGTAAAACAGGCCTTTACCGCGACGATCGGGAACGTCAATCACGGCCTGCATTAAATCGTGGATATAATCGTACTGACCCTGCACGGTGCCGGGGTAGCCACCGTCCTTCTCTTCTTTGGCCTGGAAACTGTTTTCTGCGTTATCGCAGTTCTCCAGCGTATAGCCATAGGCCGCTTCCACCACAATGACGTCTTTGTTATAGCGTTTGCTGATGTCATCCATATTGGCTTTCAGCGCGCCGATCGGACCATTCCAGTAGGTGTACATCGACAGGCCGATAATATCGAACGGCACATCGCGCTTCGTGATCTCATCAAACCACCAGCGGAAGGTGTCATTTTTAGTGCCTTCGGCCAGGTGCAGCATAATTTTCACCTGCTCGCCGTCGGTCAGGTTCTCTTTCAGCCCGCTGATTGCGGCGTTGAGTAACCCGGCTACGCGGTCAAACTCACCGCCACCCTGCCCCCAGCTTTTGCCTTCCGGCCAGAGTATTCCGCCATTGATTTCATTACCAATCTGGACCATATCCGGCAGCACGCCCTCTTTTTTAAAGCGGGCAATGGTGTCGCGCGTATAGTCATGGATTGCCGTTTTAAGCTGCGGGTAATCCATCTTCTCCCAGGCTTTAGGTTTGAACTGTTTGCCCGGGTCGGTCCAGAAATCGCTGTAGTGGAAATCGAGCAGGAGTTTTATGCCCTGGGCCTTCACGCGCTTCGCCAGCGCCAGCGTGTTTTCCAGATTGTTACTGCCGCCCCCGTAGGTATTTCCGTTGGCATCCTGCGGATCCACCCACAAACGCAGGCGCACATAGTTCACGCCGTTGGCTTTCAGAATGGCAATCGCGTCCTGCTGCTGGCCGTTCTGGTTATAAAATGTTGCGCCATGCTGTTCCGCCTCGAGCAGCGTCGAGATGTCCGCCCCCTTAATAAAGTCTGCCGGCATGGCGTTAAAAGGACGCGTTTTTACCCCGTCCGCGGCGAACGCACTCGCGGCAAGACCGCAAGAAAGACAAACAGCAAGCAAAGCGGGTTTGAGTCTATTCATGGTTATCCCTTAGTACTCCCGGAGGTCAGACCGGAGACGAAGTATTTTTGTAAGGCCAGATAGAGGATCGCGACCGGCACCGCAATCAGCACCGCGCCTGCCGCGTAGGTGGTGTAACTGGCACCCATTTTTTGCGCCACCAGGTTATAAAGCCCGATGGGTAAGGTGTATTTGTCCGGGGTGCGCAAAATGGTGCTGGAGAGAATGAAATCCCCCAGCGGCCCGGTGAAGGAGAACAGCGCCACCACCGCCACAATGGGTTTGGAAAGCGGCATGATGATCTCGATGAAGATGCGGAAGTTACTGGCTCCGTCCATGCGCGCGGACTCATCCAGATCCTTAGGAATGGCGTCCAGGTAGCCCTTCATCAGATAGGTGTTCATTGGGATCATGCCGCCAACGTAAATCAGCACCAGCGCCAGATGGCTGTTGATTAAGCCCAACAGCTGCGAGAGCACGAAGATGGCAATCAGCGCCGAGAACTGCGGGATCATCTGCAGCAGCAGGAAGAGCATCAGTCCGTTCTGCCGCCCCTTAAAGCGAAAACGCGAGAAGGCATAGGCGGTAAAGCTAACGCTGATTAAGGTCAACACCATGGTCAGGAAGCTGATTTTCATCGAGTTCCAGTACCACGTCATGTAATTCACCTGACCATTAAACAGGTCGGCGTAATGCTGGAACGACAGGTTCTGCGGAATAACAGAGGAGCTTAACAGGCTGTTGCCCGCGTTGAGTGAGGCGCCCACCGTCCACACCAGCGGGTAAATGATGATGACCGACACCAGCACAATAACCAGCCAGGAGAGTGAAAGGCGGACCCACTTCTCACGTTTAATACTTTGTGATTTAGCCATTGTTACGTCCCTTACGCCATGTCGTCATTTTTGAAAGATTTGGTGGCGCGGAACTGCCATAGCGCCAGGCCGACGACAAAAACAGACAGCAGGATGGTGATGGTCGCCGCAATGGCATATTGCGAAGATGACATCGTCAGTTTGTAGATCCACGACACCAGAATGTCGGTGCCGCCCGCATTCGACCCCACTACCGCCGGCCCGCCGTTATTGAACAGATAGATGATGTTGAAATTATTGAAGTTGAAGGTGTATTGCGTAATCAGGATCGGCGCAATGGCGTAGAGCACCAGCGGCAGCGTAATGGTCCGCAACCGGGTCCAGCTGCTGGCGCCGTCCATGGTGGCCGCTTCATACAGGTCATCAGGAATGGCCTGCAGCACGCCGGTGGTCATGGCGAAAACAAACGGGAAACCAAGCCAGGTTTGCATCATGATCAGCGCCGTTTTGGTCCAGAACGGATCGGTCATCCAGGCTTTAGGCGCAATCCCAAAGAAGGCCAGAATGGCGCTGTTAATCACCCCGAACGAGTCATTAAACATCCCGGCGAAAACCAGGATAGTGACAAAGCCCGGCACCGCCCACGGCAAAATAAAGATGGTGCGGATCAGCGGCTTAAAGCGTAAATCTTTCTGGTTCACCAGAATCGCCAGCAGTACGCCCACCGTACACTGCAGCGTAGTGGCGAGCAGCGTCCAGACCACCGTCCACTGCAGCACGTCGAAGAAGGTGGAACGCCAGATAGAGAGCGTAAAGATATTGATGAAGTTCTTAAACCCGACCCAGTCAACCAGCTTAGCCGGCGGCGTGTGGTAGAGGTTGTAGTTGGTAAAGGCGATGGCAAACCCGAACAAAATGGGAAACACCACCACAAACACCAGCAGGATAAAGCCCGGGGTGATCATCAGATACGGGAAGCCGTCGCTCAATAGCATCTGATACTGTTTACGCACGCTGTTAAGCTGCAATCCTTCGTCACGTTTCAGGCCATTGACCCACGCGTCACGCATCGACAGGTAATACACCATCACGCCGAACGCCGCGATTAACACGCTGATGATCCCCTCCGCCAGCAGGAAGATGGAGTTGTCGCGCGGCACCTCCTCACCCAGCGTCACCAGTCCCCACAGCCCTTCGCGCAGAAAATCAGCAAATACGCCGATAAAACTGGCAAGCAGCACCAGGAAGATGACCCCTTTCAGCCACTGACGGTGGTAAAACTGACCGAAGCCGGGAATGACCGCCAGCAGCAGGCTGGTCCAGGCGTGACGCCCGGCCACGCGCGGTTTGGCAAAATGTTCCGGGATGATACTCACAAACAACTCCTTTCAAAAAACGGGAGAGACGCCCTCCCGTTCTGCGACGTCAGAAAACTACTGGTTGCTGGCCTGCATGGCTTCGATTTGCATCTGAACCTGTTTTTCTGCGCTGTCGAGCGCGGCTTTCGGATCCTGTTTACCGGTCAGGCTCAGCTCGAGGGCCGCGTTCGCCGGAGCCCAGACTTCACCCATTTCCGGAATGCCCGGCATCGCTGTCGCCCGTGCGGCCTGCACGGCAACCGCGCTGGCTTTCTCGTCGTTCTTAATGAGCGGATCGTCAATCATCGCGGTCAGCGGCGGAATTTCACGCGTCGCGATATAGCGCGTTTTGACGTACTGCGGCTGGTTGATAAATTCGATAAATTTCTGCGCCATGGCTTTGTCTTTGCTCCAGGTAGAGACGACATAGCCCTTCACGCCCAGGAATGAACTCATTGGCTTACCGTCCGGCAGCGTCGGCAGCGGCGCAACGCCGTAGTTAATGCCCGCCGCTTCATACGGCTGGAACGCCCACGGACCGTTGATGACGGCTGCCGCTTTTTTCTCGGTAAACAGAGAATCGATCGCGTTCAGACCGTTATCGCCGATGATCCCCGCCGGGAACACGTCATCGGCATAGAATTTTTTCAGGTAGGTGACCGCGTCTACCGCGCCCGGCTTGTTCAGGCCCACGTCGCTGGCGTTATAACCGCCTTTATCGTTTTTACCGAAGATGTACCCGCCCATCGGGGAGATAGCCCCCCAGCTGTAGTAAATCTGGTCGAACTTGGCGAGCAGGCCGTACTGGTTTTTGGCGCGCTGCTGTTTAGAAAAGTCATACCAGTCCTGAAGTGAGTTGAGCGGCTTCGCGATCAGGTCTTTGTTGTAAATCAGCACCAGCGTCTCAACCGCTTTCGGCACACCGTAAAGGGTGTTATCCATTTTGAAGGCATTGATGGACGCCGGCGTGTACTGTTCGGTCTGCTTCGCCTCCAGATTCAGGGGGGTCAGCAGCCCTTGCACAACCGCCCCGCCCAGTTGATCATTGGGAATGACCAGCACGTCCGGGCCAATTCCTGCCGGGCCGTCGAGGCGCAGTTTTTCCAGCTGCTGCGCGTAAGGCATCTCCTGCAGGTTAACCTTAACGTCGTACTGCTTTTCGAAATCGGCGACCGCGTCTTTAATGCCGGACGACTTTTTGATGTCTTCCCAGACGTTAAGCTGCGTGGTGGCGTGAGCCTGCACCGCGAGCGTAGAGAGGATCAGAGCAGCGAGTATGTTCTTTTTCATTATCAACCTCATGTGAAGGTATAACAATTTTATGGTTGTTATTGCATTCCACCGCCATACACCTTCGCCAGAAAACCGACTAACACTGGCGTACAACGTATAACATCAAATGCCATTGGTTTGGTATACGCTACCCTTCACATCATGATAACTCTACAAAAAACTGTAAGTTGTGTGATCGTCATAACATTAATGGAATATCGGTATAGGGTGCGTGAATACTGGAAGTTATAGTCAGAGCAGACAAATTGCACCGTCCAGCCATGTAGCAAATAATTGTTATACGTAATACATACGCGGCGGTTTACTCGGGGAATACAGATGTCGAACATACAATTGAGGAATGTCACCAAACGCTTTGGCGACACCGTAACCTTGCACAACGTGAATCTTGAGATTGAAGACGGTGAGTTTGCCGTCTTTGTCGGTCCTTCCGGCTGCGGTAAATCGACAATGCTGCGCATGATTGCCGGACTGGAGGACATTAGCGAAGGGGAAGTGTTAATTGGTGACGAGGTGATGAACGACGTTGCCCCCTCCCACCGCGGCGTGGCGATGGTGTTTCAGTCCTATGCGCTCTACCCACATATGACGGTGGCCGAAAACATGGGCTACGGCCTGAAGGTCAATAAGGTGCCGAAAGATCAGATCCGCCATCAGGTCGAGATGGTGGCCAAAACGCTGCAGCTTTCCCACCTTCTGGATCGCAAACCTAAGCAGCTTTCCGGCGGCCAGCGCCAGCGTGTGGCTATTGGCCGCGCCATCGTGCGTAATCCGCGGGTCTTTATGTTCGACGAACCGCTCTCCAACCTGGATGCCGAGCTGCGCGTGGAGATGCGTCTGCATCTTGCCCGTCTGCACCAGGAACTGAAAACCACCATGGTGTATGTCACCCACGACCAGATAGAAGCGATGACCCTGGCTGATAAAATTGTGGTGATGAACTACGGAAAGGTTGAGCAGATGGGCGCGCCGATGGAACTCTACTACAAACCGGCGAACAAGTTCGTGGCCGGGTTTATCGGCTCGCCGAAGATGAATTTCCTGCCGGCAACGGTAGAGGCCTGGCAACCGGGTGAGCTGACGGTGAGATTATCCCAGCAGAAGACACTCACACTGGCCCTGACCACCACACCGTTGAACGCAGGCAGCCCGGTGACGCTGGGCATCCGTCCGGAACATTTAACCACCGATCTCCGCCACGGCACGCGGCTGACGTTTAACTGTGAAGTGGTTGAGCGTCTGGGCAATAACACCTACCTCTTTGGTCAGTGCTACGGCCACGACAATGTGAAGATTTTGCTGCCGGGCGATGTGAAATTCGCACCGTGGCAGCAAATTGATGTGGCTTTTGACGATCGCCACTGCATGGTGTTTGACGAGCAGGATGTGCGGGTGAGTGCCGACATCGATGAAGCGGTACGCTCAGTCGCTTAACCCGCCAGACGCGTTACCGCACGCGTAAAGGCATCAATCGCCAGCGCGACATCCTCAGCCATCACCGATTCCGCCGGATGGTGGCTGACGCCTCCCTTACACCGCACAAACAACATCCCTACCGGCCAGCGCTCCGCCAGGGCGATGGTGTCATGACCGGCACCGCTCGGCAGCGATAATGTCTTCCCCTGCACCGATTCTACAGCCTCCGCCAGCAGCGCCTGCAGACGTGTATCGCATGGCGTGGCGGCGATTCGGTAAAATTCGTCGGCTGCAAAATGTATTCCGCGACGGGCCGCTATCGCCTGCGCCTGCGTCAGCAGTGCAGTAAGCAGAAGGTCAAGCGGCGCATCCTGCGGGCCGCGAATATCTAACGAGAGCGCGACCTCGCCGGGGATGACGTTTACCGCACCAGGCAGACAGCGCAACTCACCCACCGTGGCCACCAGGTTGCCGCCGTGCTGACGGGTGGTGTTTTCAATCAGCACCATCCATTCGGCGGCGGCGGCCAGCGCGTCCTTACGATGCGCCATCGGCACGGTCCCGGCGTGGCCGGCCTCACCGGTGAAGCGGCAGTTCAGACGACGCGCGCCGTTAATGGCTTCAACCACGCCCAGCGCCAGACCGGCCTGTTCCAGACACGGTCCTTGTTCAATATGCAGCTCCAGAGAGGCGCTGAAATCATCCGGGCGTCTTGCGGCCATCGCGACACGGCTGGGATCTAACCCTGCCTGTACCATCGCCTGCGCCACGCTGATACCTCTGGCATCGCACGTGTCGAGCCAGCCCGCAGGCCAGGTGCCCGTCAGCGCGCGGCTGCCCAACAGCGTGATACCAAAGCGGGTACCCTCTTCATCGCAAAAGCCGACAATCTCAACGGCCTGCGCCAGCCGTTTTCCCTGCTGATGCAGGCTGTCAACGACTTCAATGGCCGTCAGCACTCCCAGCATCCCGTCGTAGCGCCCGGCATTGCGCACGGTATCCAGATGCGAGCCAAGCAATACCGCCGGTGCGCCCTCCTGCTCGCCTTCATAACGTCCGCAGATATTCCCCACGCTGTCCTGCCAGACGGTCATGCCCGCCTGGTTCATCCACTGCCCGACCAGCTGGTTAGCCTGCAGATGCTGGGCAGAGAGGTACACGCGGGTAAGGGAATCCTGGGTTTCGCTGATGGCGGCCAGCGCATCGGCGCGGGCCATCACACGTTCTGCCGCCTGCTGGCGTGTCGCGTGATTCATAGCGCCGTCTCAGTGCGGTAATGATCCCACGCGGCCTGCATCGCGGCACCCTGCGTAGTGGAAAACGTCAGGTAGTTCAGTACCGACTCCAGCGCACTCAGGGTGGTCATCACGCAGTCTTTACGCGCGTTATAGCCCATGGTGCCAATACGCCACACTTTGCCGTGCAGCGGACCAAACGAAGTACCGATTTCAATGCCGAAATCCTCCAGCATCAGTTTACGCACCTGGTCACCGTTTACGCCCTGAGGGATAAGCACGCCCAGCACGTTGTTCATCTTGTGCCTGAGGTCGCCGAAGGTCTCGAGTCCCATCGCCTGAATACCTTTCAGCAGCGCATCCCCGTGCAGCTTGTGGCGGGCGATACCGTTATCCAGCCCTTCCTGCAGAATGAGGCGGGCACATTCGCGGGCGCCAAACAGCGCGGTGGTCGCTTCGGTGTGGTGGTTCAGACGCTCGGGTCCCCAGTAATCCATCACCATGCCGAGGTCGAAATAGTTGGAGTAAATCATCTCCTCGTCGCCGTCGCGATGGGCATCGGTACGGATCCCCTCTTCGATGCATTTGCGGCGACGGATTGCCTCTTCCATCCGTGGGCTCAGGGTAACAGGCGAGGTGCCGGACGGACCGCCAAGACATTTCTGCATCCCCGCCGAGACCGCATCCAGCCCCCAGGCATCGGTCTCCAGGGCGTTGCCGCCGAGCGACGCGGTAGCATCGGTATAAAACAGGACATCGTAACGACGGCAGATTGCCCCGAGTTCTGCAAGCGGCTGCAGCATGGTGGTGGACGTATCCCCCTGCACGGTTAACAGCAGGCGCGGACGCACGCGTTTAATGGCATCTTCCACCCGATCCGGTGTGAACACCTCGCCCCACGGTACCTCGATGGTGTGGACCTCTGCGCGGCAGCGGCGGGCAATTTCGCACAGCAGATGGCCGAAGCGACCAAAAACGGGCACCAGCACTTTGTCCCCCGGACGAATGGCCGATACCAGAATCGCTTCAATCCCCGCGCGGGAGGTGCCGTCCACCAGCATCGTCCAGCGGTTTTCCGTGCGGAACACGCCGCGGTAGAGTGCCATGACGTCGTTCATGTAGTGGGTCATCGCCGGATCGTACTGGCCGATAAGCTGGCTCGACATGGCACGCAGCACGCGCGGATCGGCGTTGATCGGCCCCGGCCCCATCAGAAGACGTTGTGGCGGATTGATTTGCGGAAATTGAGCGATATCCATTTTTTAGTCCTTAGTTAATTGAGGCCGCGCACGGAGGAGATAAACTGTTTAAGCTCAGTGGTCTGTGGGTTAGCGAACAGCGTTTTACTGTCGCCCTGCTCCCAGACGCGCCCCTGATGCATAAACACCACGCGGTCGCCCACTTCGCGGGCAAAATTCATTTCATGGGTCACCAGGATCAGCGTCATCCCCTCAGCGGCCAGTTGTTCCAGCACCTTGAGCACTTCGCCTACCAGTTCCGGATCGAGCGCGGAAGTTATCTCGTCACAGAGTAAAACTTTAGGCGACATCGCCAGAGCACGGGCAATCGCCACGCGCTGCTGCTGGCCGCCGGAGAGGCTTGACGGGTAGTAATCCAGACGGTCACCCAGCCCGACTTTCTCCAGCATGCGCTGCGCCAGCACCTGACATTCTGCTGCGCTTTTCTTCAGCACCCGACGTGGCGCGAGCATCACGTTTTCCATCGCCGTCATGTGCGGGAAAAGGTTGAAGTTCTGAAATACCATGCCGACCGAGCGGCTGATTTCACGCGCCTGGGAATCCCGGTCGGTAATGGTCATGCCGCCGAGCTTGATGCTGCCGTCCTGATACCCTTCGAGGCCGTTAATGCAGCGCAACAGCGTGCTTTTACCCGAACCGCTGCGCCCGATAATTGAAATGACCTGGCCCATGTCGATGTCCAGATCCACGCCCTTGAGCACGTGGTTATCGCCGTAGTACTTCTGCACCTGATTAATGGTGATGAGAGGCATTGAATTTAGTCTCCAGATAACGGCTGTAGCGCGACAGCGGATAACACAGAATGAAGTAGCCGAGCGCCACCAGCGCAAAGACTTTAAACGGCTGATAGGTCACGTTGGTCAGCATCGTCCCGGCCTTGGTCAGCTCGATAAAACCGATAATGGATGCCAGCGCGGTCCCCTTAATCACCTGCACGGCGAACCCCACCGTTGGGGCGATGGCGATGCGTAACGCCTGGGGAGCCACCACGCGAAACAGCGTCTGGCCGAAGGTCAGCCCCAGACAGCGCGACGCCTCCCACTGCCCTTTCGGCAGCGCACGAATACTGCCAAACCAGATATCAAGCAAAAAGGCGCTGGTGTAGAACGTCAGGGCCAGCGACGCGGCGGTCCACGGCGAAACATCGATACCCAATAGCGCCACGCCGAAGAAGGCCAGGAACAGTTGCATCAGCAGCGGCGTGCCCTGAAACAGTTCGATATAGCCGCGGATAAGACGTTTTACCGTACGCCCACCCGTGAGGCGCAACAGCAACAGCGGCAGCGTTACCGCCGCCCCGCCGACAAACGCCACCAGCGACAGCAGCACCGTCCAGCGTCCGGCGAGCAGCAGATTGCGAATAATGTCCCAGTCGGTAAAGGTGGTCATCATGCCTGTACCCCCAGCCACTTCCGTCCTGCCACCATCATTAGCTGGCGCAGGGTAATTGACAGCACCAGGTAAATTCCGGTGGTCACCAGATAGACCTCAAAGCTCAGGAACGTTCTTGACTGAATCAGGTTGGCGGAAAAAGTCAGCTCTTCATAGGAGACCTGCGACACCACCGACGAACCGAGCATAACGATAATGCACTGGCTGACCAGCGCCGGATAAATACGCTGCAGTGCCGGTGGCAGCACCACGCGTATAAACGTTTGCAGGCGGGTAAGCCCCAGCACGCGGCCGGCCTCCCACTGTCCTTTGGGCGTAACCTGAATACCGGCACGGACAATCTCCGTGCTGTACGCGCCCAGGTTGACGACCATTGCCAGCAGCGCCGCTTCGCCCGCCGTCATCTTCAGCCCCAGATTCGGCAGACCGAACACAATGAAAAACAGCTGCACAACAAAGGGCGTGTTGCGGATAATCTCCACGTAGCCGCCCCAGATCCGGCTGAACCACGTCGTCCGGCCGCTGCGAATCGCCGCCCCGAAAATACCGATCGCCAGCCCGCCGAGGGTTGCCATCACCGTCAGTTGAATGGTGACCCACAGCCCTGCCAGCAGCGCCGGCCAGTACGGCCAGAGCGCAGAGAAATGGAGTTGCTCTGTCATCGCCTTACACGCCCAGGCTTGCCGGCAACGGCGCTTTCAGCCACTGCTCAGAGAGGCTATTCAGGGTGCCGTCTTTAATTCCCTGCTCGATCACCGCATCAACTTTCGCTTTCAGCGCCGGTTCGTTTTTCTTCAGCCCGATAAAGCACGGCGAGTCCTTCAGCATAAAGCTCGGAACCGGGGCTTTGGCGGCGTTCTGGCGGGAAATCGCCGCCACGACCAGATTACCTGTCGCCACGTACTGGACCTGACCGGACAGGTAAGCCGACAGGGTGGTGTTATTGTCTTCGTAGCGTTTGACGTCTGCATCTTTCGGCGCAAGGCTGGTCAGCACCATGTCCTCCACCGCACCGCGCGTCACGCCAATGGTTTTTCCACTCAGCTGAGCAGCATCTTTCAGTTCAGCCCCTTTCGGGCCGAACACGCCGAGGAAGAACGGCGCATAGGCACGGCTAAAATCGATCACCTTTTCACGCTCGGCGTTTTTACCGAGGCTTGAGATCACCAGATCCACCTTATCGGTTTGCAGATACGGCACGCGGTTGGCACTGGTCACCGGCACCAGCTGCAGCTTGAGCTTCATCTGTTTTGCCAGATAGCGCGCCATGTCAATGTCGTAGCCCTGCGGCTGGAGATCGGTCCCGACCGAACCAAACGGAGGAAAATCCTGCGGGACGGCGATACGAAGAGTGCCGCGTTTCTCAATATCCTGAAGCTGGTCAGCTTTTGCTGGCAGGTTTGCAAACAGACAGACGGCCCCGGTCAGTGCAATCAATAACTTTTTCATGGTGCTTCCCCGTAACGTTAACATGAAACAAAAGATTCTTTGAATTGGATTTTGCAACTAATGTGCCAGATGAAGCGAAACGGGAAATTTTCTCTGAAGGCCTGATAAAACGAGAGCGGGGCGGAAAAGGCCTCCCTTTTCCGCCCCGCTTTTCTGCACTATTTTAATGCAAAGCACCAGCCTGATGCCCCATTATCGCTGTTCCAGTTCGTCCAGCTGCTGATACAGGGAGGCGATATCGTGGATCCGGGGACGGCCTTTATCGAGGATTTCATGCAGGAAGGCGTTAGCCAGCAGGTTGATCAGACTGTTGACCGACGAGTAGCTGTCGTACGCCGAGACGCTGTCCAGCGGGGCGCAGAGCTGCCAGCTGGTCAGCGGAAACAGGCTGTGCGCCTGCGGCTCACACATCAGCAGAACCGGAATACCGCTGTGCTGAAGCTGCTGCAACAGCGGCCGAACGATCCGCGGGCGACGGCGAAATGCCATCATAATCACCAGATCGTCGGGCGTTAAATCGACCAGTTCCTCGCTCAGGCTCTGCCCCGGCTGCGGCAGCAGCAGCACCTGTCCGCGCGCCTGCAACAGCTGCTGGCGCAGGTGCAGCGCCGCCGGATAGGCGTTGCGCATCCCGATAATCACAATCCGCCGCGCCTTCACCATTGAGGCCATGGCCTCGGCAAACTGCTGAGCATCCAGAGCGTTGACCCACTGGGTGAGGTTTGCCATCTCCTGCTTATAATGCCGCGCCAGCAGAGTGTTGCCCTGCACCGCATCGCGGTTATCGGTCAGCGGCATGCCGCTCTGGCGCAGCGTGCGCAGTTCGTCGCGCATCTCTTTATACTTCTCATAGCCCAGACGCTTAAACAGACGGCTCACCGTGGCTTTCGACACCCCGCTCAGCTGCGCCAGCTCGGCGCTGTTATAACTAATGAGGTCGTCGAAATGATCAAAAATAAAATCAGCCACCCGTTGCTCCTGCGGTGACAACGACGCGTATTGCGCTTTCAGACGTTCATCAAGCTGTTCCATAAAGCCTCTGTAACTTTTGTTTCACCTCACTATACCTTTCATTAAGCATGCCAGCTTCTTAAAACGTTATGTTACGACTGACGTGAAACTTTTCATTCATAACTGGAACAGCTTTTGCAGCACCTTGTGACTTTTGGGTTATGAGGACTCTCCATGCAAAGTAATGTCTCCGTACACGGAATGGCCGTGGCGCCCCACCATCTTGCCAGCCAGAGCGCCCTGGCCATTCTGCGCGAAGGCGGTAGCGCGATTGAGGCAATGGTCGCCGCCGCCGCAACCATTGCCGTGGTTTACCCGCACATGAACGGTCTCGGTGGGGACGGTTTCTGGCTTATCGTGCCGCCTGACGGCGAACCGGTTGCCATTGACGCCAGCGGCGCAGCAGGCTCACTGGCGACGCTTGCCGCCTATGACGATGTCTCTCAGATCCCCCATCGCGGGCCTCGCGCGGCGCTGACCGTGGCGGGAACGGTGAGCGGCTGGGACGAAGCGCTGAAGGTTTCGCGCACGCTGACGGGCACCGCTCTTCCCCTGAATCGTCTGCTGGCAGACGCCATTGACTATGCCCGAAACGGTACGCCGGTGACCGCGTCTCAGGCCGCCGCCACGGCCAGTAAGCTGGATGAACTGAAGGACCTGCCCGGCTTCGCGGAGACCTGGCTGACGGACGGCAAACCGCCGCAGGTCGGCAGCCGGTTTTATCAACCGGCGCTGGCCTCCACGCTCTCCCACCTCGCAGATGACGGTCTGGACAGTTTTTATCGCGGCCCGCTGGCGGAGCATCTGGCCCGGGGCATGGCAACGCTGGGGCTGCCCATCACCCTGGCTGACCTAAACGCGCATGTCGCCCGGCGCACCACGCCGCTGAAATTACAGCATCAGCAGGGCGAAGTGTGGAACCTTGCGCCGCCAACGCAGGGGCTGGTGTCGCTGGCGATCCTCGGGATAACCGACCGCCTGTCCATGGCCGATGCTGACGAAGCGACCACCGTTCACCGCATTGTAGAGGCCACCAAACTGGCGTTTGGTCTGCGCGATGCCCATATCACCGACCCGCGTGAGCTGAAAACCGATATCCAGAGTCTGCTGGATCCTGCCGCACTGGCCGCCCTCGCCGACCAGGTCGATGATAACCAGGCCGCACCGTGGGGCTGCGGCAAAGGCCCTGGTGATACGGTCTGGATGGGGGTGATGGATAACAGCGGACTTGCCGTGTCGTTTATTCAGAGCATTTATCACGAGTTCGGCAGCGGCGTGGTCCTGCCTGATACCGGCATCGTCTGGCAAAACCGGGGAGCCTCATTCAGCCTCAATCCCCGTCACCTGCTGGCGCTTGCGCCAGGAAAACAACCGTTCCACACCCTGAACCCGGCAGCCGCGCGTCTGCATGACGGACGCGTCATGGTCTACGGCTCGATGGGCGGTGACGGCCAGCCGCAAACCCAGGCCACCCTGTTTACCCGCTATGTGGTGCAGGGGGTACCGCTGCAGGAGAGCATCGCCCGCCCGCGTTGGTTACTGGGGCGCACCTGGGGACAGACGTCCGACACTCTGAAGGTGGAAGGCCGCTTTACGCCGCAGACCGTCGCGCGCCTGCAGGCGCTGGGCCACGACGTGGAGTGCCTCCCGGAATTCAGCGAAGCCATGGGCCACGCGGGTGCGATTGTTCGCCATCCCAACGGGCTGTTTGAAGGGGCATTTGACCCGCGCAGCAACGGCGCCGCCGCCGGATTTTAAGGAGAGACTGATGAATACCACACAACCTGACTGGCATGCCTATCTGGCGCAAATGGAGTCCGTGCTGGGCGTTGAGCTGGATGACGCCCGCCGGGCAGAACTCTATGTGCAGTTCTGCCGTATCGCGGCGATGGCCGCCCCGCTGATGGCGCTGCCGCTTGATGACCGTCTGGAGATCGCAGGAGTATACAAAGCATGACGCTACACGAGATGAGTATCAGTGAGATCCAGCAGGCGCTGAGTGCAGGCGACCTGAGCGCCCATGAAATCGCCCGCCAGACCCTGGAAGCCATTACGCGCATCAATCCCCATATCAACGCCTGGACCACCGTCACGGAAGAACGCATGCTGGCCGAAGCCGAAAATATCGACACCCTGCGTCGGGAGAAACGCCCTCTGCCGCCGCTGGCGGGCATTCCCTACGCGGTGAAAAACCTGTTCGACGTCGCCGGGCACACGACCCTTGCCGGTGCAGAGCTGTTCAGCCAGCGCCCCCCCGCCACCGCTGACAGCTTTGCGGTACGCCAGCTGCGCAGTGCCGGAGGCTTATTGTCGGGGATGGTCAACATGGATGCCTACGCCTACGGCTTTACGACGGAAAACAGTTACTACGGCGCAACGCGTAACCCGCACGATGTGACGCGCATTGCCGGAGGATCGTCCGGCGGTTCTGCCGCCGCGGTCGCTGCCGGACTGGTCCATTTTTCGCTCGGTACCGACACCAACGGGTCGATTCGCGTACCGGCCTCCCTGTGCGGAATATACGGTCTTAAGCCCACTTTTGGTCGTCTGTCACGCGCCGGCAGCCATCCGTTTGTCGCCAGTCTGGATCACATCGGGCCGTTTGCCCGTCGCGTGAGCGATCTGGCGTCGGTGTACGATGCACTGCAGGGTCGGGATACCAGCGACGGATTTCAGGCGGAGAGCTCCCGGGAGCAGACCCGGCCCCTGCTCGACCGCGGTCTGGATGGTTTGCGCTGCGCGGTGCTCGGCGGCTATTTCAGTACCTGGTGCGACAGCGACATGCGAGACACCGTGTCGCGGGTGGCAAAAGCCCTCGACGTGCAGGAAACGCTGCAATTCCCCGATGCCGAGCTGGCCCGCTCCGCGGCGTTTATCATCAGCGCCTCGGAAGGCGGAAATCAGTACCTGCCCGCGCTTCGCCGCGAGCCCGGGCGTTTTGAACCGCACTCCCGCGAGCGACTGCTGGCCGGCGCGATGATCCCTTCAGCCTGGTATATTCAGGCCCAGCGTTTTCGCACGCAGGCCCGACAGGCGTTTAAAGCGCTGTTTGCGCAGGCCGACGTGCTGATCGCCCCGGCCACGCCGCGCAGTGCAACGCAAATTGGCGAAGAGATTATGGAGATCAACGGCCAGCCGTTACCGGTTCGCGCCAGCATGGGCATGCTGACGCAGCCGATTTCGTTTTTAGGTTTACCCGTTACCACCGTCCCGCTGCGCACCGCTCAGGGCAGACCTGTTGGCCTGCAGTTGATCGCCGCGCCGTTTAACGAGCAAGCCTGCCTGCGCGTGGCGCGGGTGCTGGAAGCAAGCGGAATAACCGATGCCCGGCCGGCGGAGATGGCACCATGATAAATCACGATGACATTAATCTTCCGTGGGTCGTTGCAGAAGTGACCGCAGCCTTTTACCGCTATGAAGATGCGCTGGTAAGCAACAACATTCCGGTACTGGATGAGCTGTTCTGGCACGACAAAAACACGGTGCGTCTCGGTGCGGGCGAAAACCTGTACGGCATTGAGGAAATCCGCGCCTTTCGGGCGGCGCGCCCGTCCGCGGGTCTGCAAAGGACGTTGCGCCATACGGTAATCACCACCTTCGGAGAGGATTACGCCGTGTGTAGCACCGAATTCACGCGCGAAGGAACGGAGCGGATTGGCCGCCAGCAGCAGACATGGGTACGCTTCCCGTACGGCTGGCGAATTGTGGCGGCGCAGGTGAGCGTGATGGCGTAATGCTAATAACCCTGCCCGATGGCGCTTTTCCCATCAGATAAGCAGCAGGCCGGGACAGGCGTCACCGCCGCCCGGCGCACTGCTGGACCGTTATTGTTGGAACGGGTGCACCTCACGCCAGTGATCGGCTATCTGCTGGCGGGTACAGACCCATACCCGATCGTGCTGCGCAAGGTAATCGAGGAACCGCTGGAGTGCACGAAAACGCCCCGGACGCCCCAGCAGACGGCAATGCATGCCGATGGACATCATCTTCGGCGCACATTCCCCTTCTTCGTACAGCACGTCAAAGCTGTCTTTCAGGTAGGTATAAAACTGTTCGGCGGTGTTGAACCCCTGCGCGGTCGCAAAGCGCATGTCGTTGGCATCCAGGGTATACGGCACAATCAGGTGGGGTTTGCGCGTGCCGTCGCTGCACGCCACTTGCGTCCAGAACGGTAAATCATCGCCATAGTAGTCGCTGTCATAGTCAAAGCCCCCATGCTCCACTACCAGCTGGCGGGTGTTTGGGCTGTCACGCCCGGTGTACCAGCCGGCAGGCGGTTTGCCAAACAGGTCAGTCAGGACATGCACCGCCTTGTGCAGGTGCTCGCGCTCCTGGTTGATATCCATACTTTGATAGTGGATCCAGCGCCAGCCGTGGCTGACCACGTCATAATCAGCCGCTTTAATGGCGTCAACGATATCGGGATGTCGCGCCAGCGCCATTGCCACGCCAAAGACCGTCAGCGGCAGGCCACGCTTGCAGAATTCGTTATGGATCCGCCAGAACCCGGCACGGCTGCCGTATTCATAGAGGGAGTCCATCGACATGTGTCTGTCCGGATAACTGGCCGCACCAATGATGTCCGAGAGGAATTGTTCTGAGCCGGCATCACCGTGCAGCACGTGGTTTTCCGCCCCTTCTTCATAATTGAGTACAAACTGCACGGCGATGCGCGCCTGGTTCGGCCACTGCGCGTGCGGCGGCTTGCCTGCATAGCCGCGTAAGTCCCTCGGATAATCTTCGTTAAAAAGCGCCATTATCACCCCCTCAATTAAAATGGATTCAGTGCCTGAAAGTGTCCGCTCAACGCTTTTTTCTCCGGGAAAGCCAGGTCCCCGTGCTTGCTGGTTGACAGCCCCAGCGCCACCAGCGACTCGACCATTTTCACCGCCGCACTGACGCCGTCGATCACCGGCACGTGCAGCTCGCGCGTCAGCTCCTGCGCCAGCGTCGCCATTCCACCGCAGCCGAGCACAATCGCGCCGCAGCCATCTTCTTTCAGCGCCTGGATGCAGCGCGCGCGCACCTTCTCCTGAGCCAGGCCGCTACCGTCTTCCAGTGCCAGCACCGGCAGATCGATGGCATGCAGGGCTGCACAGTGGTCCTGGAAACCATACTGGTGCAACAGATGACGGGCGATAATCCGCGTGCGCGGCAGCGTGGTCACAACGGAAAAGCGCGTTGCCACCAGCGTGGCCATATGCATCGCAGCTTCTGCGATACCGATGACCGGCCCCTGCGCCAGCTCGCGCGCCGCCAGCAGGCCGGGGTCACCAAAGCAGGCAATCACGTGTCCATCCACGCCCTGTTGCCGTCCGCGTTTTATCTGTTCGAGAACGCCCACGGCGGCGATGGCCTCATCAAAATGACCTTCTATCGAGGGCACACCTGCGCTCGGGCAGACGGCGAGGATCTCCGTTCCCGGAGCTGCCACCGCGCGGGCTGCGGCGCCGATGGTTTCCGTCATCGCGAGGCTGGTGTTGGGGTTAATCACTTGTATACAAACAGACGACATTACGACTCCTTGTGGCTGGCGAACAGCCGGGCAAAATCAGGCAGGCACTCACCGGCCCGTTCGAAACAAAGGCTGGCGACAATATGTTCAAAATGGTGCATTAAGGCCTCACTCAGGGGCTGGAGCGCCTTCTGGCGCAAGAGTTCGACCAGTTGCTCGTGGTCATTGCAGCGGCAGCCCTGACGCCACGGCGCGCCCCAGGCTGCGATCACCAGCGACGACCGCTGGCTCAGTCCGGTCACCATCTCTGTCAGCACCTGATTGCCTGAAATGGCCTGAAGCTGAATATGGAAATTGGCGGAGTGGCGGATTGCGGCGGGGCCGTCATACGCCTCGTGCGCCTGCTGCTCCTGGCGAATAATCCCTTCCAGTGCAGCCAGATGCGGCGGCTGACAGTGGGCCAGCACGTCCGGCAGGCTAGCCACCTCAAGCAGAGCGCGCGTGCGGAAGATCTGCTGCGCCTCTTCTACCGTCGGGCTGGCCACGTGTGCACCACGTTTGGGCGTTAAGGTGACCATTTGCACAGCGGCGAGTCGTTGCAGCACCTTGCGAATACCGGTGCGGCTCACGCCGAAGACCTCAGCCAGCGCCTCTTCAGGCAATTTACTTCCCGGGAGCAACTGATGTTCGACTATCGCGGTCATCAGCGCCTGAAAGATGGATTCATCTTTGTCATGCAGGTCTGGCGCGGTCTGCAGGCTGTTTATGTTGTTCATTAACCACTCCGATTTTTACTTTTCGCTATCAAATCGTATACATAAAAATAAAATATTGCATACAAGATTTATTATTTTGGCCTGGATCCTGCAACACCGTCTGCACTCCCACTTAACGGGTTTTCATTCACAGGAGCAGGTTTCATGCCAAACAGACAAAACGCGCAGCACGGTACGGCCGCTGATTCCGGTGCGGTTTACAGCCCACGGCTTTGCAATGAGGATCTGGCACCGACGCGTGACCAGAACTGGAGCTGGTACAACATCTTTTCTTTCTGGATGTCGGACGTCCACAGCATGGGGGGTTATGTTGTTGCCGCGAGCTTCTTTACGCTCGGGCTGGCAAGCTGGCAGGTCTTGCTCTGCCTGCTGATAGGGATTTGCATTGTGCAGTTGTGCGCCAACCTGGTGGCGAAACCGAGTCAGATGGCAGGCGTACCCTACGCGGTGATTTGCCGTCAGGCATTTGGCGTTTTCGGGGCCAATATTCCGGCGGTGATCCGCGGGCTGATTGCTTTCGCATGGTACGGCATTCAGACCTACCTGGCCGCCAACGCGCTGATGCTGGTAGCGCTTAAGTTCTGGCCTTCACTCGCGACGCTCACCACCGGTTCGTTCCTGGGCCTGTCGCATCTTGGCTGGATCTGTTTCGCTATCATGTGGGTGCTGCAGGCGATGGTCTTCTGGCACGGCATGAGCGCCATTAAGCGCTTTATTGATATCGCAGGTCCGGCGGTCTACGTGGTGATGCTGGCGCTGGCGGGATGGATTGTATACAAGACCGGTTTTGACGGCATCTCCTTTACCCTTGCCAGCAAATCCCTGAGCGCCGGTGAGCAGACCTGGCAGATGATCACCGCCACGGCGCTGGTGGTCTCTTACTTCTCCGGCCCGCTGCTCAATTTTGGTGACTTCTCCCGCTACGGTAAAAGCATGGGGGAGATCCGCCGCGGTAACCGCTGGGGCCTGCCGTTTAACTTCCTGCTGTTCTCCATCGTTACCGTGGTGATTGTGTCGGGTACGCAATCGCTGTTTGGCCGCATGATCACTGACCCGATTGAAACCGTCAGCCGTGTGGGCAACGATCTGGCCGTGGCCATTGGCTTGCTGACCATGATCACCGCCACCATCGGGATCAACATCGTGGCGAACTTCGTCTCCCCGGCGTTTGATTTCTCTAACTGTTCACCGCAAAAAATCAGCTTCCGCACCGGGGGGATGATCGCCGCCGTCGGATCTATCCTGTTAACCCCGTGGAACCTGTTTAACTCGCCGGAGCTTATCCACTACACTCTGGACGTGCTCGGGGCGTTTATTGGCCCGCTGTTCGGGATTCTGATTGCCGATTTTTACCTGATTAAGCGCGGCAAAGTCTCCGTAGACGATCTGTTTGATGACACGCCAAAAGGCAAATACTGGTATCGCAACGGTTTCAACCCGAAAGCCATCGGCGCGCTGGTGCCATCCGTTGCCGTTGGACTGGTGATAAGCTTTATTCCCTCCCTGCATGAAGTGGCAAACTTTAGCTGGTTTATCGGCGTCTTCCTGGGCGGGGTCACCTACCGCTGGCTGGCGCGGGAAGAGCGTGAAGCGGCAGGCGCCTCGTCGTTCAGCCCCCGTGTGGCGACGCAAAAAGAGTAACCCTTCCTCCGGGCCGCAGTTCCTCTGCGGCCTTTTTCATTCTGGCACCGTTTTTGCTCAGTCTCATCACCCCGCTACGCAAACACTAAGGCAGGAATCATGATGGACTACCAGACTGCGATCCGCGGTGCATTTTTTGATATTGCCCAGGTCTGCGACAGTGCAGACGTTATCGCCCAACAGGCGCGCTACCTTGAAGACGGGCTGCTGTTCATCCATAACGGCAAAATTCTGGCGCAGATGGCCTGGCAGGAGGGCGAGCAGTATCTTGATCCCTATAAAGGGTACACCGACCTGCGCGGCAAACTGCTGCTCCCGGGTTTTGTCGATACCCACGTCCATTACCCGCAGACGGAGATGATTGGCGCTTTTGGTGAGCAGCTGCTGGAGTGGCTGACCACCTACACGTTCCCGGTAGAAAGCCAGTTTGCCGATGAGGCCTATGCGAAAGAGATTGCGGCGTTTTTCATCAACCAACTGGTCAGCCACGGCACCACCACCGCGCTGGTGTTTTGTACGCTGCATCCTGAATCGGTCGAGGCGCTGTTCACCGAGGCCCTGCGCCTTAACATGCGCCTTATCGCCGGCAAGGTGATGATGGACCGCCACACGCCTGACTACCTGAGTGAAACCGCGAAAGAGAGCTACCGGCAGACGCGCGAGCTGATCCAGCGCTGGCACCACCGTGGACGGTTGGGCTACGCCATTACGCCACGCTTTGCCCCGACCTCCTCACCGGAACTGCTGGCCGCGGTCAGCCTGCTCAGAGAGGAGTTTCCCGACACCTGGATGCAGACCCATCTGAGCGAAAACCCAAATGAAGTGGCCTGGGTAAGCGATCTGTGGCCGGAACATGAACGTTATCTGGATGTGTATCATCATTACGGGCTGACCGGAGAACGCAGCGTGTTTGCCCATGGGATCCACCTCCATGAGAGTGAATGGCGCTGTCTGCACGATACCGGCTCGGCGGTGGCGTTTTGCCCCACCTCGAACCTGTTTCTCGGCAGCGGACTGTTCCGCTTACCCGCCTGCTGGCAATACCAGGTGCGTATGGGCATTGGCACCGATGTGGGTGCCGGAACCACCTTCAGCATGCTGCGCACCCTCGGGGAGGCGTACAAGGTGGGTCAGCTGCAGAGCTACCGCCTGCGCGCCAGCGAAGCGTTTTATCACGCCACGCTGGGCGGCGCTCACGCCCTGAGGCTGGACGATAAAATTGGCAATTTCGCCCCCGGCAAAGAGGCCGATTTTATCGTCATCGACCCGGCCGTTACGCCGCTACAGCGCCTGCGTAACCGGCGCTGTCAGGACATTTATGAGAAGCTGTTTGTGCTGATGACCCTGGGCGACGAGCGCAATATTAGCGAGACCTGGGTCAACGGTGTGCAGGTGTGGTCAACTACCGCGGTAGGTTGACCACCCGCCCGGCGCAATCACAAACGGCAGGTGGAAGTGCTCGTCTGCCGTTTCTCCCGTCACAAAATCGATCTGCGCGCAGGGGTAAAGCGTGTCGCGGCCGGTTTCGGTGAACCAAGCCCCTATCTCGGCCACCAGCCGGTAACGTCCTGCAGGCAGGAAAGGGATAAACGCGGTGATGCGCCCCTGGGCGTTAGTGAAAGCAGTGGCCAATACGACGCCGTCCTGCTCAAGATAAACCCTTACGCCCTGCGCCGGTTTTCCCGTCGAAATATCAAGAACATGCGTGCTTAACGTACTCATTCGTCAATGACTCCTTCCAGCCGAAGCAGCGTAATTTCCCGCAGCTGTTCCAGTGCGGCCTGTACCTCCTGCGCATCGCTGTTTTCCAGCCGGGCGTTGAGGGCGCGTAAAATCTCCTCACCGCTACGGCCTTTCGCGCGGATCAAAAACACGCGTCCAAAACGGGCCTCGTAGCGAGCGTTCCCTTCCTGCAGTGCCTGTGCCAGCTGCCTGTCGCGGTTGTCGATGGCACCCTGCTCCTGGCGCGAAAGCATCGCCTCCGCCCGGGCTCCCGTCGGTTTCTCACCAATACGCGGGTGCGCATTCAGGGCCTGCGTAAGCGCCGTTTCATCCCAGGTTTGGGCCAGCACCCGGGCGGCGTCGAACAGTGCTTTGCGGTGTAAATAGGGCCGCCCCTGCACCAGCGCATCGGCCCAGTCGGGCAACGCCACGCAGGGCTGCAACCGCGCGAGCGCCTCTTCGTGGCTCAGTTGATTAAAAGTTTGCAGTGCAATCATACTCACTCCCGTCATATCGTCGTTTTCTCGCTTTGCACAAACTACGCCACTCTTGCCATCCCCCATGAAACAGTCGATTCCGGATCGCACAACAGGAAATTATTGATTCATAAAAAGGCATTCTCACCGCGTTTGCGCACCTTAGCAGTGCAAAACCACCCCATACAACGCGCTTTTCGCCACTCTGCAGCCTGGTACGCAAATTGCCCTTCCCTTTTTACACCCTGCAAAAGGAGAGAAGCATGAGAGCAATCGTTATTGGCGCGGGCATTGGCGGCCTGAGCGCCGCTGTAGCGCTGAAGAAGGCGGGAATCGACTGTACCGTGTTTGAGGCCGTGAAAGAGATGAAGCCCGTCGGTGCGGCAATCTCCATCTGGCCCAATGGGGTGAAATGCATGCAGCACCTCGGAATGGGCGACATCATCGAGACCTACGGCGGCCCTATGCGCTTTATGGCCTATAAGGATCACCGGCGCGGCGATACCCTCACCCGCTTTAGCCTTGCCCCGCTGGTCGAGCGCACGGGCGGTCGCCCTTGCCCCGTGTCGCGTACGGAACTGCAGCGCGAAATGCTGAACTTCTGGGGGCGCGATAACGTTCAGTTCGGCAAACGCGTTGAAAGCGTCCGTGAGGACGCGGCTGGCGTCACCGTCACCTTCACCGACGGCACTACCGCGACGGGGGATTTCCTGATTGCCGCCGATGGCAGTCACTCCGCGGTTCGCCCGTACGTGCTGGGCTATACGCCCGAGCGCCGCTACGCCGATTACGTCAACTGGAACGGGCTGGTGAAGATTGATGAAGAGATTGCCCCTGCGCACCAGTGGACCACCTTCGTCGGCGAGGGCAAGCGCGTTTCGCTGATGCCCGTCGCCGGCGGACGCTTCTATTTCTTTTTTGATGTTCCGCTCCCCCTCGGGCTGGCGGAAGATCGCACTACCCTTCGCGCCGATCTCACGGGCTATTTCCGCGGCTGGGCGCCACCGGTACAGAAGCTCATCGCCGCGCTGGATCCCGAGACCACCAACCGTATCGAAATCCACGACATTGAACCGTTCGACACCCTGGTGCGCTGCAACGTGGCGCTTCTTGGCGATGCCGCGCACAGCACCACGCCGGATATCGGCCAGGGCGGATGCGCGGCGATGGAGGACGCCGTGGTGCTGGGTGAATGCCTGCGCGAGAACCACAACATCGCACTGGCGTTGCGGCAGTACGAAGCGCTGCGCTGTGACCGGGTCCGTGACCTGGTGCTTAAGGCCCGTAAACGCTGTGATATCACGCATGGCAAAGACATGGCATTGACCCGGGCCTGGTACCAGGAGCTCAAAGAGGAGACCGGAGAGCGCATCATTAACGGTCTGTGCGACACCATTCAGGCCGGGCCTTTAGGCTGAACGCGAGAGGGACAACCATGAAAATACAACCGACTCCACCCGCCCATTGTACGTTTGAGCCAGAGGACTGGCTGCGTCTGGCAAAATGCTGGCATCCGGTTGCTCGCGCCTGCGACATCGGCGCGGCACCGGTCAAAGCCACCCTGCTCGACGAACAACTGGTTATCTACCGCGTCAAAGACCAGGTTGTGGTCGCCCGGGACGTTTGCCCGCACCGCGGCGTACCGCTGACGCTGGGCTTTCACGATGAACACGGGATTATCTGCCCTTATCATGGCTTACGCTTTGGTGAAGATGGACGCTGCAACCGCATTCCGTCCAGCCCTGACCAGCCGGTTCCCGCGAAGCTTAACCTGATTAACTATGCCGTGGAGGAGCGCTTTGGGTTGATCTGGACCTGCCTGGCGTTTGATCCGGATAACCCAATGCCGCTGCCCACCATGCCGCACTGGGATAACGACGGATTTCAGCAGATCAACTGCCCGGCGTTTGAAGTGAATGGCTTCGCCGGCCGTCAGGTGGAAGGGTTTCTGGACGTGGCGCATTTTGCCTGGATCCACACTGACACCTTTGCTGACCCCAATAATCCGCTGGTTCCCCATTATCAGCCCCAGGAGACGCCGTTTGGCTTTGTTGCCGATTACTGGAGCTCGGTGAGCAACTACCCCGCCAGCTCCGATGTCCAGGCCCCGGAAGGCTTCCAGTGGCTGCGTCATTTTGAAATGCATCTGCCGTTTACCGCCACGCTGACGATCCATTTTCCGGGGGAAGCCAGGCTGGTGATCATGAACGCCGCCTCGCCCGTCTCTTCACGGGTAACCCGCATGTTCGCCCCTATCGCGCGCAACTTTGACCTGCATATTCCGGTAGAGGAAGTGCACGCCTTCAATTTGCGTATTTTTGAAGAAGACCGCCTGATGGTTGAGACGCAGCGCCCGGAAAGCCTGCCGCTGGATCTGACTCTGGAAGCCCATATCCCTGCGGATAAAAGCTCGATTGCCTACCGCCGGGGGCTGAAAAAGATGGGCTTCGGCGAGTTTTTCCTGGTGTGACGGAGGAACGTGATGAGCGAAATGTTAAGCGTTATTGTCGACGGTCTCTGGCGTGAGGGGGATAAGAGTCTCGCCGTCAGGCTGGTGTCAGAATGCGGTGAAGCCCTGCCGGGCTGGCAGCCCGGGGCGCACATTGACGTGCATCTGCCCTGCGGGCTGGTTCGCCAGTATTCGCTGACCGGAGCAAGCGACAGCGAGAGCTACCTTATTTGCGTAGGACGTGAAGCCGCCTCGCGCGGCGGGTCACGCTATGTTCACGAGACGCTACGTCCGGGGCAGAAACTGCTTATCTCCTCACCGCGCAATCTGTTTGCGCTGCACGAGGCTGAACGCTTCTTGCTGCTGGCGGCAGGGATAGGCATAACGCCCTTGTATGCAATGGCCCGGCAGCTGGAGGCTTCCGGTACCCCGTTTACGCTGCACTATTACGTTAAAGAGTATGGCAACGCGGCGTTTGCACGTGAACTCAGGCAATTTAAACACGGCGAGTGTGTCATCCATACCATCAGCCCGCGCACTGCGCTGGCAGAGCACATGCCCACGCCAGCGCCCGGTTTCCACACCTGGGTCTGCGGGCCGGCAGGCTTTATGGAGAAAGTGTATCAGGTCGCCCTCACGAGAGGCTGGGCGGAGAGCAATCTTCACAGCGAAGCATTCCAGCCCGTTATGCCCACCGACTGTAATGAAACGGGCGAGATTTTTACAGTCAAGCTGGCATCAACCGGCGAGCGCTGGCCGGTGCCGACGGACAAAACTATCGCGCAGGTGCTGCTGGACAACGGCGTGGCGGTACCGCTCTCCTGTGAAATGGGGATTTGCGGCGCCTGTCTGACGCCGGTTATCGACGGCGTAGTGGATCACCGGGATAGCGTGCAGTCGGAGTCAGAGAAAAGCGCGGCAGACCAGCAGGTGGCGCTGTGCTGCTCGCGAAGCCATTCAGGGGAACTGGTGATTGGGTTGTAGAACGAAAAAACCCTGCGATATTGCTATCGCAGGGTTTTCGGATTTGGCGGGATCCACGGATAGTCAAAACAAACGGCATACCGGGTTTCGGAGAAAAAGCATGTCCATAATCACCGATATCACTTCAAAAACAGCAGACCGGACGATAAAACGATCCCTCATGGCAGCATAACTGGCCTGACGCTTCATCATCTTAAAACGGGGAAATATCCGTGAAGCTTCCCGTCATAATGACGAGTTTTAAAGTATCTTAACGATGGATTTACTCTGATGCATTCCGTTTTATTTCAGCATATCGGGCTGCCAGTTGTTTCAGATGCATCTCCAGCTGAGACCGCGCAGCTGCAGGTAAAGGTACACCAGGAGGATTTTCTGACAAGATACGCAGTTGCTCTTCAGCCGGTATGGACTGGTTAAAAGACTGCCGGACGGAAAATACAACGGACTTCAGTTCACTGACCGTCATGTATTTGCCTTTCTGCTCATCAAGCCCGTTCAGCCGGTCACTCAATTTTTGTAGCGTTGACATTCCCTTATACCAGCCATTGAGCTGTTCTACCGGTAATGCGGCAGCATTAAGGTGTTGTTGCCACTGTTGTGTCAGGGGTTTTGCTTGCTCCGGCCACAGCACCTGAGCCTGTTCTGTAAGTTTTCGGCTGTAAGTAATACTCCAGTCAGGAGGCAATTTATCCAGTCGGGCAAGCTGCTGCTGTGTTTGTTCTATCATTGTTTGTGATGACGGAGATTGCTGACGCAACATATCCAGTTTTTCAGGCGCAAGAGGTGCAGGTAACGGAGCCAGTGAGGCAGCAAGCTGAGTCTGTAGCGGGTCTGGCCGGTGAAGAAATTGCCAACTCCACACAGCGCCCGTACTTATTATCAGCATGGTACACATTCCGGCAGCGAAGGATTTCCACTTTTTTACCTGAGTGGGCATTGCCGTCAGTACTTCCACATTTGCGTGGTGGTCTGGCTGTGCAACGAATACCCACTTCACTGGGCTGTCTGGCGCTGGGGTCTCTTCAGAGAGACTACCGGTATGAGAGCCTGTTGATATGACTGCACCATTCTTTACGGTGGCAGGCAGGACAATACCAGACTGAATATTCGACCCGCTACCGGTTGTATCGTTGCTGTTTTCCAGCCGGACAGCACTGTTGTGCATCAGGGAACGCAACGTATCGAGCTGGCTCAGATGCTTAAGCTCCAGACGTTGAAGCACCTCCCCCAGACTGCCAAGTAGTTGCTCAGCCCGATACAGTTGTCTGAGGTCGCTGTAATTGAGCGGGAGCGAGCGCATCCGCTGCTGAAGACGCTGGTTCAGACTGCTGAGTATTTCCATGCGGGCATGTACCGGCTGCGGCCACAGTGTCCCCCATTGATGGCTTATCAGCGCATCCAGTATCGCCAGGCCTTCATTGAGGCCGAATAAGCCGGCCAGCTGCGTCCGTGCCAGCGTGTACCAGGCCGCCGTCTGTAACTCCACACCGTTTTGCTCAAACAGTGAAAGGCAGAGTTTTTCGACATAATGCCAGTTCACATCCGGACGGGCCGGATGTGTCAGCTTACTCAGTTCATCACGCAGGGTGGCATAATCCGCTAACGTGCGCGGATCGCCACCGGTTTTGATTTTTCGTGGATTGATGTCATTCATGGCTGAATATCCAAATGAAGGTTGCGGTGCTGTACTTCCTGTTTATGCAGCTTCACCACAAGTCTGCTGGTACTGCCAGGTTAATAGCTATGAAAGAAGCGCTAAAACCAGACAAAAAGAAGTACTTTGATCAAAAGGTTGTACTGTGCGCAGCAACATCCCCGGGGGATTAAAGGTCCAGTCACTGAAATGACCTGCCCTTATGAACAGGCGCCCCAAAGAGATCACGCAACCTTCTGCATGAAGGGTCACTTCCACGCATCCGGTCACGCCCTGGCCGTACAAAAATACTGGTGTCAATTTCACAGACTGGTCATCTACACACAGAAAGATATCGGTAATCTCAAGAGCCCCGTACTCCACCAGCAGATCCGTAACGGATGTAATCAGCGTCCCCTCGTTCAATCCGATACCCTCCAGCCACGCGTCCATTTGCTCCTGAAGCTGCGCATTCGCTGGCAAAACTCTGCAATATCGGCCTGACTCTTACTGGGTGTTGGAACTGGTGAAAGCTGTCTGGCCTTACATACGGATTGCGGTATCGAGATACTGCTGTTGCTTCAGGTGCCTCAGCATCACTCGCCCTTCGGGCATAAACTCGGTGCCGTAACGTACGAGGCCAATGCCCTTAAGCTCAGCATCAATGGCATAACGCAACTCTCCTGGCACGTGCTGTTCGAGTAAAGTTACATTGAGGGACTGCAAACGGGGTTCATACTTGAGCAGGACACCGGCCAGCGTATCGATCAGCTCGTGGGCTGTACCCGGCATGCCTTGCAGAATTTTAGTCATATCCGGCAAACCATAATCTGGTAAATGGGATATAGTCCCGGCTCGGGCGTTCAAAATACGCTGGATGTTATCCAGTACAGATAAAATGACCTGGTCTTCTTCGTTTACAACTTCAAGGGGAAGATCCCCTGTAAAGTTGCCGGCAAGAATTTCATATAAAGAGGGCGTTTTTTGATTCATAATATAGCAAATTATTTTAAATGATAGAGGTTTAGATTCTAAGGGATGTGAATTACCTTATGTTTCTTTTAAGGATTTTTTGCAAAAATAATTATTGAACAACCGGATAATGAGGAACAAAACATCAATATTACTCGAAGTGGATTTGTTCCATACCAAGCATAAAGATAATAACCAGGCTAAAGATTACTGAAGAGTGCTTTGGTTTTATAGATGTTGCTAGAAATGTAATGGATTCGGTCTCCGGCTCCGGGCTGGTGTCATCACCTGCGTCACGATAAGGCGCTGAGTAGCGGTAATGCCCCCCGGTGGTGACCGCATCGTTACGCACGCTGACCGTCGCATCCATCGGTGTGGAGGCTGTTCGGTAGTTGTAATCCCGCGTGGCGACCGTGCCGGTGGCAAGGGTGTACCAGGTTCGTACATCCCAGACCGACTCTGCCGCACCGTCAAACAGACCCGACGGCTCGCTGCAGGGCAGGCGCACATCAAACTGGTAGTTGAGCTGGCTGTCGGCCAGTATGTACGTATCCAGACCGCGCACGTCGTCCATCACCGTACGCCAGTAAATCCCCACTTCAGACAGAATGCGCCGGATAAACTCAAGGTCCGTTTCAAGCCACTGAGTGATAATTTCACGCGGCGGGTACGTGCGCTCCAGTCTGAACTCAAAATCGGGTCCCTCCAGCCCGTGTTTGCGCAGCACCTGCTCAACCACCTCAGGAACGGACTGGTTCTGATATAACGCGCACTGTCGGGTGTATACAGGCGGGAACTGAGCGTAAGACGGTAGTGGGACTGATCCTTTGAGGTGGAAAGCCATTCCAGGCGGGTAATAATACCGTGGACATTTTTACCGCTCCGCATCCGGAAAGAGGCATATTTCATCAGGACCTGTTCAGGGGAAATGTTCCTCTGCGAAGTGGTGAACTCGATATCCCACTTAAACGGCTCGCTCAGCGCTTCCCTGCCGCGAAAGCGCAGAACATCCGGCTTCACCGAACTGTCATTGATATCCAGAAAGTAACGGGTCTGTCCGTCAAAAAGCGCTAACATTTTGTTGACTTCTTGCCTTGCAGATATCGACTATTTGGAAAAGCGTTGGAGCCATTCCCTATATATTGAGACACTCATAAATGTTAACTGTACTCTGGGATCTTGCTCATTTGTAAGCTCAAGAAGAAGATTACCTGTAAAATTGCCGGTGAGAATTTATATATTGCTTATGCCTTTATTGTAAATTTCCATTCAACCAAGACATAGAAAAGACCAGAAATATAACGCAGGCAATGAATAATGAAACATTCCTGAACATTTCCACTTCAAAGAAGAGGTATGCTGGATAAACAATTAACAGAATATATTTAAGTCGCCTTGCTGTTTTGGATGTGTGCGACTCAGAAGGTACTTTTCTCAATTTACCATTTAATGAGAAAACAAATAGATAAGACAAAGAAGAAGAGAGAATAAACAATAAGGCCCTATATGGAAAATCAGCTTCAAAGATTTCAATCCCCAATAGCAGAGTTGAACTTATTGCTACGATGATACCTATTGCTTGCTTGGGAACAACTGCTGATATAAATATGCAAAACACAAGAATTAAATATACATAAAAACCATATAGGTTTGTTGATATGTGGATTTTATGTGGAATAAAAAACTGGGCGTAAAGTAAAGAAATCGAAATGGTGATGATTCTATAGATCATACATGCTAACAAGCCGATCAGTAGTTTACTATTAAATGAATTAATGTTTTTATTTATTCCATGCCGCATAGTTATCATACTCTTCTGAGGTTATAGAGTTACCTAATGCATCAGTTGACGCTCCATTATCTTGCTCGACAACATTCACAGCAGGGTAAGTGCTACCACCAGATTTAATGCTATATGTAAATCTTTGGCTTGCATATAACGCCCCTCGGAGCACAAAGAAATTATCATACGTATTAGTTCTATCGGCAACATCAGTACGTTTACCAGTTCCCCATATCATACCGGTTTCAACTGTTGATGGTATATTTTTTTCCATTCTATATGTGTCTATGGCGAAAGGTATTTGCCCAACGGCATCAGTCCAGTATGGAATTTTATTTATCATTACGAGGAGATAGCTGGCACCACCCACACTATTATTTTTCCAGTCGCCCTCACCTTTTGGACGAAAAGCCAAAGGCGTTCTATCGATAACTGAAAATTCTGCAATATCATCCCAAGTGAATATTTTGTAAGCTTCTTTTGCGTAATCAGCTTCGTTAACATACAACAATTCCCGATAGTTATCTGCCAATGGTTCAAACCATTGATACTGGAATTTATCATACAACTCTTGAGCTGTCATGATTTTAAAAGAATCCTTTTCACCCCCTCTCAAAACGAACAAAACATCAGCGTTTTTTCTTGTGATTATCAAAATGTTTGGCACTTCAATTTTATGGGCTTCTTCATCTTTTTCAGGCGTGGTATTACCTTTTATTCCTAATTCCGTTTTTTCATTTTTTGTAACGATAAAATAGGGGGCGCCATCGACTTCAATATTTATTTTTTTCATTGAATTATTACTCAGCTTAAAAATACCCAATACTCAGACTCACTGTCTTTCTTGTCGATATATCCATCTGCGCCAGAGCCTGAAAGTATTTCCTCTCCCTCCATTGTTTCAACACGATAATTGACATTTGAAGAGAAATTTAACTTTCTGTCGTAATACTGAGTGATCATTACCATCTGCTTCAATGACTCAATTGGTAGATTGGTTGCACCAGCAAACATCGTCCGCTTCACCTTCCGCAAATAAGACGCCGTCGTACCATACTCGACCTTCCCGGCCTCAAGTCGCAGATAGCTTCCGCCGCCGATCAGCGTGATACGTTTTTTTCCGGCCAGGGAGATGTCATTCGCCGAGCTCAGCGTCAGCTTCTTCTCAGCGAACAACCGCAGGCTGGCGTTTTGCGCCTGGATATCTATTGGCCCTTCTCCGGATTTGACGCTCAGTTGGCCGGTGCGGGCAAAGAGCCCCAGTTTTTCTCCGGCCAGCGTGGTTAGATTGCCCATAGTTCCGACGCTGATATCGCCCCCGGCGTTGACGACCACGTTTCGTGCTGCGGCCAGTTGCATATCTTCACCACTGGTCAGGGCCATGCCTTCCGGGGCTGTGAAATGCACAGCTTCATTGAGCGGTTTCAGCCGCTGCTCAAACATCTGTATCTGGCTGTCGACATCCGCTTTCAGGGCCTGCGCTTTTTCGGCGGCTATTTCCAGTTGTTGCAGTTGCTGATTAAGCCTGTCGATTTCCTTCAGCGCGGCATCCATGTCCAGGGCTTCGCCCTGCGCTTTTGGCTGTCCGTCCGCGCTGGCAAACAGCCCTTTCGCGGCACGGATGCTTCCGTATTCATCAGTGCGCAGTTCGCTACCGGTGCCGCGGGATTTGCCCTGATTGTCCACCAGGTGCCCGCTGTTGAGCTGCGTCTTGCCGTATTCCGTGGCGAGCTTGATATGCTCCTCGCCGCGTTTGTCCTCCATCCGCAGCTTATTGTTCGCCGGCGTGAGCAGCACGTTGCGGGTGTGATTGTCCCGGTTCACGAGGTCCGGATGTTCGGAGTCGTGCAGTGCATACGCGATGTACGGCAGGTCAATATCGCCATTGCTATACGCAATGGCCACTTCAGTGCCGTCAATGAGCGGCGTATGCCAGCCCAGCGTGTCACCGGCAGTCGGCTTCGCCATACGCAGCCACAGATACCCAAAGCCCTGCTCTGTTCCTTCGCGGTCGAAGTCCGGCTTTACCCGGTAGCGACCCTGCTCATCCAGGTGCGCGTAGATATCATTTTTCTCCCGGCTCTCGACGCGGGCCGGAAGTGTGCCGTGGATTTCAGGGCGCGGGATTTCAGTTGGGCGGAAACAGTAGCGTTCGGTATAAGGCATCCCCCAGACCGACACATGCAGACGGGAATCCCTGGCGCCCCGGAAGGTCACGAGCGTGAGGAGCACGCCTTCCTTCAGGGCAGCAATGACATCGCCCTGCGGCTCCAGCATCTGTCCTGGAGTGAGGTGTGCCGCATTGCTGAACAGGTGAATACAGGCAGTCCTGTTCAGCTCACGCTCATGGTGGAGTCGGGCGTAGAATGCCCCGCTTTCGGTGACCGGCTCCGGGTCGGTGTCGTCACCCGCTTCACGGTACGGCGCGGCATAACGGTAATGCTCCCCGGTCGTCACCGCGTCATTGCGAACACTGACGGTGGTATCCATCGGTGTGGAGGCTGTCCGGTAGTTATAATCCCACGTGGCGACAGTGCCGGTGGCAAGGGTGTGCCAGGTTCGTACATCCCAGACCGACTCTGCCGCACCGTCAAACAGACCCGACGGCTCGCTGTAGGGCAGGCGCACATCAAACTGGTAGTTGAGCTGGCTGTCGGCCAGTATGTACGTATCCAGACCGCGCACGTCGTCCATCACCGTACGCCAGTAAATCCCCACCTCAGACAGAATGCGCCGGATAAACTCAAGGTCCGTTTCCCGCCACTGGGTGATAATTTCACGCGGCGGGTACGTGCGCTCCAGTCTGAACTCAAAATCAGGTCCCTCCAGCCCGTGTTTGCGCAGCACCTGCTCCACCACCTCAGGAACGGACTGGTTCTGATATACCGCACACTGACGGTGGTATCCCAGGAGCGCCAGGCGGG
>NZ_MWPY01000032.1:0-357 GCF_002148625.1 Enterobacter sp. J49 | reverse complement strand
TGGTGGCGACGGTGATCAACACCACGCTCAGCCCGCAGAGCATTGCCGGCGGCGGCTGGCGCATTCCTTTCCTGTTGGGCGGCATGTTCGGTCTGGTGGCGATGTACCTGCGCCGTTGGCTGCAGGAAACGCCGATCTTCATCGAGATGCAGGCGCGTAAAGCGCTGGCCGAAGAGCTGCCGCTGAAGTCGGTGGTGCTCAACCACAAACGGGAGGTGGCGGTATCGATGCTGCTGACCTGGTTGCTCTCCGCCGGCATCGTGGTGGTGATCCTGATGACCCCGACCTATCTGCAAAAGCAGTTCGGCATCGCGCCGGCCTTGACGCTGCAGGCCAACAGCATCGCTACCATCATGC
>NZ_MWPY01000031.1:0-207143 GCF_002148625.1 Enterobacter sp. J49 | reverse complement strand
AACGGCTGCCTGTCGAAGGTCACCAGGCTTTCGTCGACCTGCACGTCATACTGTTTTTTCTCCGGTGGCAGTGCCAGCATGGACTGCTGTTCCTCCACCCAGTGATCACAGGGGCGGGTCTGGATAGCTTCATGCTTACGTTGATTGGCCACATCGTACAGCCAGCGCAGGCCGTAACGGTTTGCGGTTTCAACTTCGACGGTGATCCCCATCGGGCGCAGGCGTGTCATTAGCGGGATGTAGAAGTTGTTGCGGGTGTACTGCACCATTCGCTCCACCTTGCCTTTAGTCTGTGCCCTGAAGGGGCGACACAGCCGGGGAGAGAAGCCCATCTCTTTGCCGAACTGCCACAGGGAAGGATGGAACCGGTGCTGTCCGGTCTGGTAAGCATCTCGCTGGAGCACCACCGTTTTCATATTGTCGTACAGAACTTCCCGCGGTACACCGCCGAAGAAGCTGAACGCATTGCGGTGACAGGCTTCCAGCGTGTCGTAGCGCATGTTGTCGGTGAACTCGATGTAAAGCATTCTGCTGTACCCCAGAACAGCAACGAACACATGCAGGGGGATTTGCCGTTTCGCATGGTCCCCCAGTCAACCTGCATCTGCCGCCCGGGCTCGGTTTCGAAGCGAACGACCGGTTCTGCCTGTGCTGGCAGGGTCTGTTTGTGGATGAACTCTCTCAGGATAGTCAGCCCTCCACGATAGCCCAGCTCCATGATTTCCCGGGCTATAACGGTCGCCGGAATTTTGTAGGGATGCGCATCGCTGATCCGCTTAGAGATGTAATCACTGTATTCATCGAGCAGTGATGATGGTGCCGGGCGTGGTGAATACTGCGGCTTTTCAGATTTGGCTTTCAGGTGGCTGCGGACAGTATTGCGAGAAATACCCAGTTCCCTGGCAATGGCCCGGATACTCATTCCCCGCTTGTGGAGGACTTTAATTTCCATATGAATCTCAAAAGTGATCATAAGCTCTCCTGTATTCAGAGGAGCAGATTAACCCCTGGATCAATTTTCAACCGCTGGGGTGGATCAGTTTTGCACCGTTGGTAACACTATAGTCTGTGTGCTTTTCTCCCTTTACTGGGGTTTGCCACTCTGTTTATGCCAAATACAATGCAAAGCAGATAAATACCATCTCAACGTGATTGTTACTGGCCTGCCGTAAACGCAACGTCCGCTTCTGGCTCGAAGCGGACCGCCTGAACCGCCATTAGGTCAGCTTTGTGCGGCATATTCATGTGGCCTGAGCGCGCTGTAATACCCAACGATACAGCCCATTAATGCATGGGCTGTATCGCTGAAGCTTACGTAACCCGTCACTGGTACCCATTCATTCTTCAGACTATTCGTCTTTTTCTTTTAGCATTCTTTTGGCGAATATTTTCTATATTGAACTTCCTCTTCTACCCGCAAGTTACAAAGAGACCAATATGCGGGTCGCCGTTGCAGCGCTTGGGGACGCTTGCCGGGGTAAGGGGATCACCATCAAGGTATTTTCTCCGTCAGTGTGAATTTTGTCTTCGTATCGCCTGACGGTTCGGCCTTCCTGCCATCGTTCTGGACTGCAAAGGCGCTTCGCGTTCATACACCTATACAGAGCCGGTTGTGATGCGGAAACGATATCCGTAAGCAGGCAGGGAGAGGAAAAACACACGAGAGAAAAGGAAGCCCTGCCTCGGCGCCGCCCCATATGCTGCGATGGTGAAAGGGTCAGAACATGGCACAGACGAAGGCAACACGAAGGGTACGGGATGATATTTTACCAGTCTCTATGCAGGGAAATAAAAACTCACGCGTAAAGTCAGAAAGGAATGTAAAAATTTTGCGCTTAATCGAGTTACGCTCATTTTTTTCGCTGCTTAAACAATAATTACGTCAAATATCTCCTCAGACAGCAGCCTGTTGAGGGGCTATGCCAGCTTACTCATACCCTGCTCCGAATGTCACGCTGCATAATGTGATGTCGTGTATACTGGAAAATCCATATACTTACTAATAGTATTACCTCGAGAATGCGTTTAGAAAAATCAGTCAACTTTGCAATAAAAAACAGGTGTAAAATCTTTGACAAAAATGAGCCCATTCGTACCTTGTGGATAAATTTGAAAAGTCAGTCTGGCCCCTGTTTTTTCATAAAATGAAGGGAGCATCTTTGCTAAAACAGAAGGCACCGCAGTATCCTGAAGCGAAATCATAGTTCTTTTATTCTCAAGATAATAATTTTCGTTAAATGTCCTGTACTTAAAGCAAACCTGCCGACTAATTTTGCTCGTGTTTCCTTCATTATCCGTAAGTAACCCAGCTAAAGTAGCAATCCCATCATCCCCAAGAAAGGAGTAACTTAAACGCAAAGAAAGATGTTCATCACCTTTGTAAATATTAGTTACTGCACTACAACTCAATCTTGCCCTTTCATTTTTGCCCCTCACATTCATTAGCACAATTAATACACACGTAATTATGATAGTAAAAAAACAAACAGTTACAGGATAACTTCTAGTCAATCCAGATAAAAATCTGATACGCATTCTTCCTCCGCTGAAAAATTATTGTTACAATGAATCACAGATAAACGTCTAACCGGTTCGATCAAACTTATGAAAATTCGCTCATTATTTTCGCAGTTAATTTTACCTCTCTTATCGATATAATCCAAAGAGATGTCATCAATATAGTCAGGATTGATGTATATTTCACACTTATCTATTTTAAAATTAGTTTTCCTATAGGAAGAGAAGAAATCATTCTTCATTAAAAAGTGATTGGTTGCAGCATAAACGATAAGAGCCGTGAAAAAAACCGAAAGGCCGAACAAGAAACCTTTCGTTTCAAGTTTGTTTAAGAATACATGAAAGAAAAAGGGACTTCCTTCTGGTTTGCTTATGACATCAGAGATTGCCACAACATTTAATGTATTTTTTTCATCTTCTCTAATCTCCTGTAAAGCCTCAGCCTTTTCATAACTAGATTTAATTATCTTGATTTCCTGTGATATGCTAACCCCTTTCCCGTAATGAGTGGATATAATATCATTTCGCATGCCTGCATTCTCCAGACCACGCCGTAAATTTAGCATCGTCTGATAAAAGGTGTTATTACTGATCACTATTCCTCTTTTTCCCCACACCTGTTCAATGAGTTGTTCTTTTGTAAGAATATGCCCCTGCACCTCAATTAAAAGACGGAAACAGCCTGAAGCAGTGCTAAGAATACTGACCACCTCTTGAGTATTGATGTTATAAAAGGAGTTATTTTCTGGGCAGAAGCGCAGAGTGTCTTCAATAGTAAAACATTCTGTGTTTCGTTCTGTTATTGCATCATGTAAAGACATTAAATTACGTCCCGCTAACAATATATTATTATCATGTAATACCGTTCTGTAACAACAAGCATAACCTTAGGAAAATTCCTAATCAAGCAGTTCTGTAACTTTATACAGAAATCATATTTTTAATTAAAAAACAATCACTTAAAAAGTTATTTACCACCCCACACTGCTAATAAAGAATCAAGCAATTATTAATTTTTAGCCAAGTAATACTTATAAAATAATTAATAAAGAATTAGTGAAGAATTCATCCTTATAACATTTTAAAACTAGATACGATTTCACTTTTCCATCCAACATATTGGTGTTAATGTTAACAACTACTGATACACCAGCCTTCGCTTAAATAAAAAACCACTTGAAATAAACATGAGCCACACAAGATTCATCAATTCAAACTTAAATGGTACATAGAAATGCTAACTGTAACAGATAATTGTTTTTTTGGAGCGGCATTTAAACATAAAAGTTCCTCAGAGATAATTCAACCCGAAGAACTCTTAAAACAACATAAAAACAAACAGTTTTTTATGAGTAAAAACACGACAATTCTTGTCAGTATCCAAAACCATACTCTCTTGTTGGAAATCATTAAATTGTTAATGGAATCAAAAATCAAAAACATATACATATATATCAGTAGCTTTAATGAAAGGAGCTTTACACTTGCTGATTCAGGAATCATCATCCTTTCTGGGAAAATACACCCTCAAAAAGTTATGGCTATAATTAATCACACACAAAAAAAACAAGAACTTCCTGTTGTCAAACTAACAAAGATTACCGCCCGAGATTGGACAATTTTAGTTTGTTTATTTCGAGGTCTTGATAACAAGATCATATCCACTCTTTTCAACATATCAGAAAAAGCAATCAGCGGCAGAGTCAATCTGGCATGCAGCAAACTAAAAATCCCTTTTTGGAATAGACCAAAAAAAATCAGTACGTTAGAAATGTTCTTTACGATATATCACATCAGAAATAATGAAGGAAAGAAAGATGAGGATCCAAATTTAAAGATGATGTGTGCTTCCTGAATCTAATTTTCGACAATAAATATCATTAGAAATTCTTAGTTCCGCTCTTTTATATCTGGTTAAGATCATCGTGAGGGTTTTGTACTTTCCAAATAACTCCATAATAGAATGTCATGTTTTAGTAAAGGTTTTTACTTTTACAACAGAGAGCGACTTTTCTCTTGTATTATACTAGCGATAACAGCAATTTAATTATTGAAATAATAGTGGCACTTTCAGTACTTGACCACCAAAAGTTATCGCATCAACTTTTTTCTTAAATAATTAAAGCAAACATTTAATTGAGAGTGTGAAGACAAACATCTTGCAAAGGCCTTTTATAAATATTTCTTTTTTATTTGACGTAGCCTTTTTACCATTTGAATAGATAACTGCAGCATTTGATATAGGTGAAAACTACTGGCCGATAATTCACATATCGTGGTTAAGCATCACGCCTGGATAGCTTAATATTTGGCAGTTAAAGGTGTGACGTCTGCTCACATGTAAAATCTCCAATAGCAGTGCTTTATATAAAAAACGAAATTCTTCAGCACAACTGTTAGTGGATTATACAATAAAATCACATTCCACTTCATCATTGCCATTGATAATGAATAATTAACCATCAATATCCAAAAATGTTAAATTCTTAAACTTTACGCGTTTTCTATTGTTTCATTTTTTCTCAAATGAAAATTTCATTAACCTTCTCAACGCCCATCAACTGACAAACTTCCTTTAACTATTGATACGGGAGCTTTGTTTACCGATGGTCACCATCTGATTTTCATGGTCAGGAAATGACGTGCAGGAATATATCAAGAACAACTGACGTTAATTAACATTTAATTAAAAGGAAAATGTAATGAATACCAAAACCATCTTAATGGCAGCGATGGCTGCACTGTCGATGACTTCAGCAACGGCCTTTGCGGCTACCGCCGGAGCCACAACCACCACAGTTAATGGAGGTACGGTGCATTTTAAAGGAGAAATCGTCAACGCAGCCTGCTCAGTTGATTCAAATTCTGCCGAGCAGACTGTTAACCTTGGACAAATACGCTCAGCAAAGCTTAATAAAGCAGGTGCAACAAGTTCCCTTGTTGGCTTCAATATCGAATTAGGCGACTGTGATACCAGCGTCTCCAGCCAGGCTTCCATCGCATTCTCAGGTTCCAGCATTGATACCGCTAATCCGAACGTTCTGGCTCTGCAGGGCTCTTCTGCAGGTGGTGCCACCAACGTCGGCGTACAGATCCTCGACAAAACCGGCACTCCGCTGGCCCTGGACGGCACTGCCTTCAGCGCGGCCACCACACTTAACGACGGCAAAAACGTCATTCCTTTCCAGGCACGCTACTACGCCACGGGTGTGGCAACAGCCGGTACTGCTAACGCAGATGCCACCTTCAAAGTGCAGTATCAGTAACACGTAAATCGAGCAGGGAAGCATTCCGGGCCAGGACGGCCCGTTATCCGCACCAAGGCGGGAGGCGTAACGATGCAAGGCGTGAAGAGCGGTCTGCTGATTTTTCTGCTCCCGACGTTGGCAATGGTTGGCAATCACTTAAACGTCACGGTAGCTGGAGGAAGCATGCGTTTCCAGGGGGGTCATCATCGCTGAATCATGCCGTGTCGAAATCAACGACCAGCAAATGACAATTAATATGGGCCAAATCAGTAGCAATCGTTTTCATTCAGAAGGAGAGGATGCGAGCCCCGTGCCACTCGATATTCACCTTCCGGATTGCAGCACTGCAGTCAGCAAGCATGTCGTCGTGTCATTTCGTGGTGTGGCCGATGACAAAAATCCGGATGTGCTCTCGGTTGGTGAAGGTCCGGGTCTCGCGACTGGCGTCGGTATTGCGTTATTCGACAGAGAAGAACAATTGGTTCCGCTGAATAGACCACCGGGCGCCTGGCAGACGCTATATAACGGCCCCACCACGCTACATTTCGTGGCCAAATATCGGGCCACCAGCAATCAGGTCACCGGGGGGCGAGTAACGCGCAACTCTGGTTCTCTCTGACCTATCAGTAATTAACCAGCAGACATCAGAAAGCAAGAAACAACGGTAAATACAAAGGGGATAAACGTGAAAAAGAGACTGGGGATTATGCGCGGACTGGTGGCGGGATTATTGATGATAGCCACAGGAGGTTACTCTGCATGGGTTCATGCCGGCGTCGCGCTCAGCGCAACGCGGGTTATCTATCCGGCCGGACAAAAACAGGTTCAGTTAGGTGTAACCAATAATGACGACAGCAGTACCTTTCTGATTCAGTCATGGGTGGAAAACGCCGACGGTGGTAAAGATGGCCGTTTCGTGATTACACCACCGCTGTTCGCCATGCAGGGAAAAAAAGAGAATACCCTGCGTATCATTGATGCCACGAATAAACAGCTCCCTCAGGATCGTGAAAGCCTGTTCTGGATTAACGTCAAAGCCATTCCTTCGATGGATAAATCCAAATTGAGCGATAACACCCTGCAACTGGCAATTATCAGCCGTATCAAACTCTACCATCGTCCGGCGAAGCTGACATTGCCGCCGGATCAGGCGGCGGAAAAGCTGAGATTCAGCCGTCATGGTTCGTCATTAACGTTGACTAATCCTACCCCTTATTACCTGACCGTCACTGAACTGAACGCCGGCACGAGGGTGCTGGAAAACGCGCTAGTGCCACCAATGGGAAAAACTTCCGTCAAGCTACCGACGGACGCCGGTAACAACATTACTTATCGCACGATTAATGATTACGGCGCACTGACTCCAGTAATGAAAGGCGCCTTGCGCTAATACAGCCCAGGCCTGCCGGGCGGGCCATTACACGCATAAAATTCAGAACTGACAGCCGGGTGAATTCAGACCGGAGGGACTATGTCACATCTCAAATATGGACAGGACCATTTTGGTTCCCCCAGCGCCGTGCTCTGCCCGCGCGCTATTTTAGCCCCCGTGGTCCTCTGTTTTGTCCTGCAGGCGGGTCATGCGCAGGCTGAACGCTATTTTAACCCGCGTTTTTTGTCTGACGATCCTGCGGCGGTGGCAGATCTCTCCGCTTTCGAAAACGGACAAGAGGTGCCAGCCGGCACGTATCGCGTCGATATTTACCTTAATGACAACTTTATGACCACCCGCGATGTCACTTTTAACCGCAGTGAAAAAAGCCACGGATTAAGCCCGTGTCTGAGCCCCGGTCAGCTTGCCGGTATGGGGATCAACACTGCGGCGGTAAGCGGAATGAACGCCCTCGCCGCCGACGCCTGCGTGCCGCTGACCGAACTTATCACTGATGCCACGACCCGCTTCGATGTCGGCCAGCAGCGCCTCTACCTCACCGTGCCGCAGGCCTTTATGGGCAACCGCGCGCGTGGGTATATTCTTCCTGAATTATGGGATGACGGCATTAATGCCGGGCTACTGAACTATAACGTCACCGGAAACAATGTCCGTAACGATAACGGCGGTAACAGCAATTACGCCTGGTTGAACCTCCAAAGCGGGATTAACCTCGGTGCCTGGCGACTGCGTGATAACTCCACATGGAGCTACAGCGGCGGTAGCAGTTCTGGTCATGAGAATAAATGGCAGCACGTCAATACCTGGCTTGAGCGCGCTATCTCGCCGCTGCGCTCGAACCTGACCCTTGGCGACAGCTACACAAACAGCGATATTTTCGACGGAATGAACTTCCGCGGCGTCCAGCTGACGAGCGATGACAATATGCTGCCGGATAGTCAGAGGGGGTTTGCGCCAGCGATCCACGGTATCGCGCGTGGCACCGCACAGGTATCCATCAAACAAAATGGCTATGAGATTTATCAGAGCACGGTACCGCCGGGTCCGTTCACCATTAATGATCTCTATGCTGCGGGTAACGGCGGCGACCTGCAGGTGACGATTAGAGAGAACGACGGTACCAGTCAGGTCTTTAGCGTGCCGTGGTCAACGGTGCCGATTCTGCAGCGCGAGGGCCATACCCGTTACGCGCTGACTGCTGGTGAGTATCGCAGCGGCAACAATCAGCAGGATGAGCCGAGGTTCTTTCAGGGCACTGTCTTACACGGTCTGCCTGCGGGCTGGACGCTGTATGGCGGTACTCAGCTTGCCGATCGCTATCGCGCCTTTAACGCCGGTGTGGGGAAAAACATGGGTGATTTCGGTGCCGTGTCGCTGGATATCACCCAGGGCAACGCCACCCTGCCCGACGGCAGCGATCACCAGGGACAGTCAATTCGCTTTCTCTATAACAAGTCGCTGATCGATGTCGGCACAAATGTCCAGCTGGTGGGCTATCGGTACTCTACTGAAGGTTTTTTCAGACTGGCTGATACGACCTACCGGCTGATGGGGGGTTACAACGTTCAGACCCAGGACGGCGTAATCCACGTCACGCCGAAATTCACCGATTACTACAACCTCGCATGGAACAAGCGCGGCAAAGTACAACTGAGCATTACCCAACAGTGGGGACGTACCGGCACGCTTTATCTGAGCGGCAGCCAACAGACCTACTGGTCAACCGGCAAAGCGGATCAGCAGTTCCAGGCTGGACTAAACGCAGCGGTGAACGATATCAACTGGACGCTAAGCTACAGTCTGACCAAAAATGCCTGGCAGCAAGGACGCGACCAGATGCTGGCAGTCAACATCAACATTCCGTTCAGTCACTGGCTGCGTTCTGACAGCCAATCGGTCTGGCGGCACGCCAGCGCCAGCTACAGCATGTCGCACGATCTACATGGCCGGATGACCAATCTCACGGGACTTTACGGCACGCTGCTGGAAGACAATAACCTGAGCTATAGCGTGCAGACCGGCTACACCAGCGGCGGCGAGGGCGATCGCAGCAGTACCGGCTACGCGGCGCTGAACTACCGCGGCGGCTACAGCAACGCCAATATTGGCTACAGCCACAGTGACGGCTCTGAACAGCTCTACTACGGCGTCAGCGGGGGCGTGTTGGCCCATGCCAATGGCGTGACCCTGAGCCAGCCGCTGAATGACACTGTGGTCCTGGTGAAAGCGCCGGGTGCAGGTAATGTAAAAGTGGAAAACCAGACCGGGGTACGTACCGACTGGCGCGGCTATGCGGTGCTGCCTTACGCCACCGAGTACCGCGAGAATCGGGTGGCGCTGGATACCAATACGCTTGCCGACAACGTCGATCTCGACGACGCGGTGGTCAGCGTCGTACCTACCCACGGCGCAATCGTGAGGGCGGACTTTAAAGCCCACGTCGGAGTCAGATTACTGATGACGTTGACCCATCAAGGCAAACCGGTTCCGTTTGGCGCAATGGTCACGTCGGGCAGCAATCAGAGCAGCAGTATTGTGGCCAATAACGGCCAGGTCTACCTGAGCGGGATGCCGCTCGCCGGCAGCGTGCAGGTGAAATGGGGTGAAGGCGCGGACGCCAGTTGCTTCGCCAGCTATCGCCTGCCGGAAGAGAGTCAGCGACAGGCGCTGAGCCAGCTATCGGCAGAGTGCCGTTAAGGAACGCATGATGATGAAAAAACCACTTAGCCTGTTCGGTGCTGTCCTGACGCTGGTCTGCACCAACGTGTTTGCAGCGGACAGCACCCTCACCATTCGTGGGGACGTGCGCGATAACGCCTGCGCGGTCGCCACCGAATCGAAAGCGTTTACCGTCAATCTGATGGATAACGCCACAAAGCAGTTCAACGCCGTCGGGGCAACCACGCCGCTGATACCGTTTCGCATTGTCCTGTCGCCCTGCGGTAGCTCGGTGACGGCGGTCAAAGTCGGCTTTAACGGCAGTCAGGATAGTGACAATAACGACCTGTTAAAAATCGACGGCGGTGCCGCTGCGGCGGCAGGCATGGCGGTGCAGATCCTCAACGGTCAGCAGACGATGCTGCCGGTCAACGCGCCCTCTTCATCGATCGCCTGGACCACCCTAACGTCAGGGCAGACCAACACCCTCAGTTTTTACGCCCGGCTGATGGCAACCCGCGTCCCGGTGATCGCCGGTCACGTCTATGCCACCGCGACCTTTACACTTGAATTCCAGTAACCGGAGGCTGAAATGAGATCATACTACGCAGGATGGCTTCTGGCTGGCGCATTAGCGTCAGGTATCAGCACGCTGAAGGCCGCCGATACCACCCTCACGGTGAACGGCAAAGTGGTGGCCAGGCCGTGTACGGTCTCCATCACTAACGCCAGTGTTGACCTCGGCGATCTGTATACCTACCACCTGGTGTCGTCGGGTTCCACCTCTCCCTGGCACAGCACCACGCTCGAGTTAAGCAACTGCCCAATCGGGACGTCGCGCGTCGTCGCGACCTTTAGCGGGACCGCAGACAGCACCGGCTATTACAAAAATCAGGGTACGGCGGGCAACATCCAGCTTGAACTTCAGGACAACAGCGGCACCACGCTCAATAACGGGGCACAAAAGGCGGTTCAGGTCGACGCCAGCTCGCAGTCGGCACGCTTTCCTCTGCAGGTTCGGGCCCTGTCAGTCAACGGCGGCGTAACCCCGGGAACCATCGATGCGGTAATTAGCATCACCTATACCTACGCCTGAATCAGGAGAATGTATTGATGAAAAAAGTTTGCACTCTGTTTGCCGCCCTCCTGCTGACGGGCTGGTCGATTAACACCTGGGCGTTCTCGTGTAAAACCAACGCTGGCGCGACGATCCCCATCGGTGGCGGCTCGGCTAACGTATATATTACCCTGCCAACGACGGTTCAAATTAAGCCCTTGTATCCTTTGGCTGAGATCGATCTCTCTCAGTACATATTTTGCCATAATGATAGTATCGGCGTGACTGACACTGTCACTCTGATGCAGGCCATTGACTATAACAGCCTGAAATGGAGCTTTTACGCCTCCATGAATCCGTATGGACCGGATAAAGGAGGTCTTGTTTTGCCCATATACACCGAAAGCTACCCTGCCAGTTACTGGACCTCGCAGTACTCACCATGGCGCATGTGGTTTAATATAAGGCCAGAAACAAACTCTGCAGGTAAAACCATCCCCGCCGGGCAACTGATGGCTTCAGTGATCATGAGGCAAACCAGCTCCTTCAGCAGCGAAGTTGCCACCTACACCTGGAATCTTTATGCCAACAACACTATGACAGTAACAGCAGCGGGATGCGACGTCTCGGCCCGTGACGTGACGGTGACCCTGCCCGACTATCCGGGAAAGACGACAGTGCCGGTTACCGTTCGCTGCGGACAAAACCAGACGCTTAGCTATTACCTTTCCGGTACAACATCCGATAGCGTAAATACCATTTTTACCAATACCGCATCGAGTTCGCCGGCACAGGGTCTTGGAATACAAATGATACAAAACGGAGTGCCTGTCCCGGCAAACAGTACTGTTTCACTGGGAACCGTGGGTTCGACGCCGGTAAATCTGGGGTTGACGGCTACCTACGCACGCACCAGTGGCCAGGTGACTGCGGGTAACGTACAGTCGATTATCGGCGTAACATTTGTCTACCAGTAAGCTTTAATCGCTGCATCTGCGAGCTGGCCTTTTTTACAGAGAACCGGTAAGGAGAATGGCGGAGAATGTTCATTATGTATGTTGCGTCATGGCCCTCCCCTATGAGAGAACGTTTCATCCCGGCGTTCTCAGGGTGACACCTGCATACGCAAAACAATCGGCTGTCCGGTAGTGAGACCGTTCACGGCGCCAGCATGCTGGCGCCGCCGGGCGCTCAGGAATCCCAGCCCTGCTCCACCTTACCGGCGTCAAACTGCGAAGGCGGTTTTCGGAAGCGACGCGTCAGCCACGTCAGGTACAGAATACCCAGCGCCCCCCAGATAAGGCCGAGAGTGAGCGAGGTGGCTTCCAGATTTATCCACAGTACGCCGACCGTTACCGCGCCAATGAGCGGCAGCAGCAGATAGTGGAAACGGTCTTTCCACGTTTTGTTGAGTCCTTTACGTCGCCAGAAGTGGTTGTAGACCGACAGGTTTACAAACGTAAAGGCCACCAGCGCGCCAAAATTAATGAGAGCCGTGGCGGTCACGAGGTCGAAATACAGGGCCGAGAGCGCCACGATCCCCACCATGATGACGTTCAGGGCGGGCGTGCGCCATTTCGGATGCACATAGCCAAACACCCGCTCCGGAAAGACATTGTCACGCCCCATCACGTACAGCAGTCGCGAGACGCTGGCATGCGAGGCCAGCCCCGAGGCGAGCGTATTCACAAAGGTGGTACACAAAAAGATCGACTGGAAGAGCTTGCCGCCGACATACAGTGCAATTTCCGGCAGCGCGGCGTCCGGGTTTTTGAAGCGCGCAATACTCGGGAAAAAAAGCTGCATAAAAAACGAAGCGATAATAAAAATCAGCCCGCCATACAGTGCGGTCAGGAAGATGGCTTTGGGGATGACCCGCGCCGCGTTGGGTGTTTCTTCTGACAGGGTGGTGACCGCATCAAAACCCAGGAAAGAGAAGCAGACGATGGTCGCACCGGTAATGATAGGGATCAGATGGGCATTCTGGCTGATAAACGGCTGGAGCGACCAGACGGTGCCGACCCCCTCCCCCTTATGTAACCCGTGCACCACAAGGACGACAAACACCACCATGATCGCGACCTGCACCAGCACAAACAGGGTGTTAAAGTTGGCGACCAGATTCACACTCTTCAGGTTCGCCAGCGTCAGGATCGTCACAAACCCCACCACCCAGACCCACGGCGGCACGTCAGGGAACATCGCGGACAGATAGATTTTTGCCAGCAGCACGTTAATCATCGGCAGGAAGAGATAGTCCAGCAGCGATGACCAGCCGACCATAAAGCCGACGTGCGGTCCGATCGATTTCTGCGCGTAGGTATACGCGGAGCCCGCTTCGGGGAACTGTCGCACCAGCTTGCCGTAGCTGATGGCGGTAAACATGACGCCGGCCAGGGCCAGGAGATACGAGGCGGGCACATGGCCATCGCTGATGCCGGAGACAATACCGAAGGTATCAAACACGGTCATGGGCGTGAGGTATGCCAGCCCCATCATGACCACCTGCCAGAGTTTGAGGGAGCTGCGAAGCCGGGTTCGTCCGGTCATGCCCGGTGAATCGAGAGACGTGTTAGTCGCCATACACCGTCCCCCCCATGCTTACCGTGGTTTGCAATCGCGTCGTTCTTAACGCAAACCTGCTTAGCAAAGGGGGAAGTGGCAAAGAACACACGTGAGCAAAACCGCGAACCATCTCTGGCTCGCATTCATCACGGGAGCCGGCATGACCCCCTTCGCCCTGCGGATAGCTGAACATCTGTATCATTTCCTACCTCGTCACACAGTGTCGTTAAGAGAATCCCTGTGCCGCCTGCGCTCCATGACGCGACTCACGGGAAGTGCTGGCGTGCCAGCAAACAGTTCGGCCAGGCTCCGCGCAGGCCGTATGATGATACGTATGAAATAAAACAACGCGGCCCCTTACGGGGCACGTGATCAGGCGTTTTTCAACATCCACTCAATTTCTGTTTCGGTGATCAGGCGTTCAAACTGCAACAATTCATCATTTTTGCAGGCGTGATACACGTGACAGAACCGTTCACCCAGCCGCTCGCGCAGGTGATCGTTTTGCATAAAGGCCCACAACGCATCGCTCTGACGGATCGGGAACGGCAGTCCGTCCTGCTCCAGCCCGTTACCCTCGACTTCGTCCTGCAGGGGTAAGTCGTTATCCAGCCCGTGCAGAATGCCGGCAAAAATCGCTGCCATGACCAGATACGGATTCGCATCTGCCCCCGCCACGCGGTATTCGACCCGATGGTTATGACGATCGCCACACGGGATACGCAGGGCAACCGTGCGATTATTGTGTCCCCAGGACGCCTGCGTCGGCACGTACATCCCCGGCTGGAAACGGCGGTACGAATTGACATTCGGTGCCAGCAGCGCCATGGAGGCGGGCATCAGGTCAATCATTCCGGCCAGCGTGCGCTTTAACAGCGCAGAATCCTCACCACTGGCATCCGCGAACACGTTTTCGCCTTTGTTGTTTTGCATACTGATGTGGATATGCATCCCGCTCCCTGCATGCTCTTCATACGGCTTTGCCATAAAGGTGGCATGCATCTTATGTTTTTCAGCCATCTGACGAACAAGGCGCTTTAATGCCAGCGCATCATCACAGGCATCCAGCACGTTTTCCGTATGGTGCAGGTTGATCTCAAACTGGCCCGGCGAGGCCTCTGCGACGGCACCGTCGGCGGGGATCAACTGCAGCTGCGCCAGTTCGTCGATGTCATTCAGCACGTCAGCAAAGTGGTTAAGATTATCGACCGAGTAGACCTGGCTTTGCGTGTTGCGCACGTCGGTACCCGGCGCGCAGGGTGGCTGCAGATAGCCGTCGGCATCGCGATGGCGGTCAAGTAAATAGAACTCCAGCTCTACCGCTACCACGGGGAACAGACCGCGCTGGCGCAGCTGCTGCCAGAGTCGGTTGAGAACATTCCGCGGCTCAACGTCAAAGGGAGCGCCATCTTCATCGACCATGGTGAGCTGCACCTGACCAATGTATTCCGGATCGGCAGCGGACGGCGTCAGGGTACCCGGCACCGGCACACAGACACAGTCCGGCTCACCGAGTTCCTGCCCCAGCCCGGCCTCTTCCACCACGTTACCCAGAATGTCCATGGCGAAAACCGATGCCGGGAAATAACACCCTTTTTCGAGCTTGCTCAGTCCGGCTACCGGAATACGTTTGCCGCGAAAACAGCCGTTCAAATCGGTCAGAAGGACATCAATAAACTGGGTGTTCGGATACTTTTCTAAATAGCGCTTCACTTCCTGCGAAAAGGCGCTGCCCCGCCTCTCCTCCGTGTGTTGAACAAAGTTCTCAACTTCTACGATATTGGTTTCCATGATTTACCACCGTTTTTGGATTTGCGTTCGCTGCTCAGGACTGTCAAATATAATGTCCACTCTATCGAATCTGTATGCAAACAAATTGTTTGTCAAATGTTAAATTAAGTTTGCAAAAGGCAGATCCCGTTGCTAGATTGAGAAAATATTGAACGAAAAGGCCGTTTTACAGGTTAAACCGGCCTAAATTTAGTCCACTTTGTGAGGGCGATCATGGAAAATATAATGAACAAGCCAGTCATTGGCGTGGTGATGTGTCGAAACAGGCTTAAGGGTCATGAGACCCAGACCCTGCAAGAAAAGTACCTGAATGCCATTATCAACGCGGGCGGATTGCCGATCGCATTACCCCATGCGCTGGCGGAGCCCGACCTGCTAGCCGCGCTGCTGCCCACCCTGGACGGAATTTACCTGCCGGGCAGCCCCAGTAATGTGCAGCCGCACCTGTATGGTGAAAACGGCGATGAGCCTGACGCCGATCCCGGGCGAGATATTCTGAGCCTGGCGCTGATTGCCGCCGCGCTCGAAAGGCGCATCCCCATTTTCGCCATCTGTCGGGGGCTGCAGGAACTGGTTGTTGCCACAGGAGGGACGCTGTATCGTCGCCTGTTCGAGCAGAACGATCTGCTTGAGCACCGGGAAGATCCTGAGCTGCCGGTTGAGCTACAATACGCCCCGTCTCATGAAGTGCAGGTTCAGGAAGGAGGGCTGCTGTCTCAATTAATACCAGGCTGTAACACATTTTGGGTAAACTCGTTACACGGGCAAGGTGCACGAACGTTAGGGCCACGGCTGCGCGTGGAGGCCCGTTCGACAGACGGGCTGGTCGAAGCGGTCAGCGTGCATGACCACCCTTTCGCCCTCGGTGTGCAATGGCATCCCGAATGGAACAGCAGTGAGTACGCCCTGTCACGTATGTTGTTTGAAGGTTTTATCACCGCCTGTCAAAGCCACATCGCCGAGAAGCAACGGCTTTGACCACTACCGTTAAGGAAATGCAACTATGAGCGATGACGGACTGGCGCCAGGGAAACGTCTGTCTGAGATCCGCCAGCAGCTGGGTCTCTCGCAGCGGCGTGCCGCCGAACTGTCTGGGTTAACACACAGTGCCATCAGCACCATCGAGCAGGATAAAGTCAGTCCTGCCATCAGTACGCTGCAGAAGCTGCTGAAAGTCTATGGGCTGTCGCTCTCGGAATTCTTTTCGGAACCGGAAAAACCTGATGAACCGCAGGTGGTCATTAATCAGGATGATCTTATCGAAATAGGCAGTCAGGGGGTTTCGATGAAGCTGGTTCATAACGGAAATCCGAACCGTACGCTGGCGATGATTTTTGAAACTTACCAGCCTGGCACCACAACCGGGGAGAGGATCAAACATCAGGGTGAGGAGATCGGTACGATACTGGAAGGTGAAATTCTGCTGACCATCAATGGCCAGCCCTATCACCTGGTTGCAGGGCAGAGCTATGCCATTAATACCGGCATCCCGCACAGCTTCAGCAACACCTCGGCCGGTATTTGCCGCATTATCAGCGCCCACACCCCCACCACTTTCTGATTATCGTTCAGTCCCGGCTCTTGCCGGGACGCTACTGACAGACGCGCTTTAACGGCATTTTACGGGGTCATCCCCGGGATGCCTCACGGCCTCGTATCGCCTGAAAACTGTCGTGCCTGTATTTATCTGATTGCGAAAAAAGGAGTGAATATGCATTTTCAGCACCTGACGTACTGGCAGGAAAAAGCCAAAAAGCTCGCCATTGAGACCCGGTTATTTATTAATGGTTTCTATTGCGATGCCGCCGATCGTTCGACCTTTGAAACCGTCGATCCGGGCGCGCAGCAGACGCTGGCGAACGTGGCCCGGGGTAAAAAAACGGACGTTGATCGTGCCGTGCAGGCCGCACGAGACGTATTTGACCGTGGTGACTGGTCACAGGCGGCGCCGGCACAGCGAAAGGCGGTGCTGAACACGCTCGCCGATCTGATGGAGCAGCATCGTGAGGAGCTGGCCTTGCTGGAAACCCTGGATACCGGTAAACCCATCCGACACAGCCTGCGCGACGATATTCCCGGTGCTGCACGCGCCATCAGGTGGTACGCCGAAGCGGCGGATAAAGTCTACGGCGAGGTGGCCCCCACGGGTCCTGACGAGCTGGCGATGATTGTGCGCGAGCCGATTGGGGTTGTCGCCGCCATCGTCCCCTGGAACTTCCCGCTGTTGCTGGCCTGCTGGAAGCTGGGCCCGGCACTGATCGCGGGCAATAGCGTGGTATTAAAACCGTCGGAAAAATCGCCGCTCACCGCCCTGCGGCTGGCCGGGCTGGCGAAAGAGGCTGGCCTGCCGGACGGCGTGCTGAACGTGATAAGCGGTTACGGGCACGAAGCGGGTGAGGCGCTGGCGCGGCATCCGGACGTCGAGGTGCTGACCTTTACCGGCTCTACCCGCACCGGTAAGCAGTTACTGAAGGATGCCGGGGAAAGCAACATGAAGCGCGTCTGGCTCGAGGCGGGGGGCAAGAGTGCCAACATCATCTTTGCCGACTGTCCGGATCTGGACAAGGCCGTGAGCGCGACCGCTGCCGGGATTTTTTATAACCAGGGGCAGGTGTGTATCGCGGGTACCCGCCTGCTGCTGGAGGACAGCATCGCCGATGACTTTCTGACCCGGCTGCAAGCCCAGGCCCGTCACTGGCAACCGGGTGATCCGCTCGATCCTGATACCACGATGGGCATGCTCATCGACAATGCGCATGCCGATACCGTGCACACCTTCATTCGTGAGGGAACCCGTCAGGGCACTCTGCTGCTGGACGGGCGGAAACAGCCCTGGCCGGCCGCCGTAGGTCCCACCATTTTTGTTGACATCGATCCTGCCTCCCCGCTCTGCCGGGAAGAGATCTTCGGGCCGGTTCTGGTCGTCACCCGTTTTAAACGTGAAGAGGATGCGTTAGCGCTGGCAAACGACAGTGAATACGGGCTGGGTGCGGCGGTATGGACCCGCGATCTGTCCCGCGCCCACCGCATGAGTCGCCGCCTGAAGGCGGGCTCAGTCTTTGTGAATAACTATAACGACGGGGACATGACCGTCCCCTTTGGCGGGTATAAGCAGAGTGGCAACGGTCGCGATAAATCCCTGCATGCCCTGGAAAAATTCACCGAACTGAAAACCATCTGGATAGCTCTGGAGTCTCAACCATGACCGAACATACCACCAGTTACTACGCGGCCAGCGCGAATACCTATGCACCGTTCCCGACGCTGAAGGAATCCATCAGTTGTGACGTGTGTGTGGTGGGCGGCGGCTATACCGGTCTCTCTTCTGCCCTGCACCTTGCCGAGATGGGTTATGACGTGGTGCTGCTTGAAGGCGCACGCATTGGTTTTGGTGCCAGCGGGCGCAACGGCGGGCAGCTGGTTAACTCTTACAGCCGCGATATTGATGTCATTGAGAAAAACTACGGCCCCGATACCGCCAGGATGCTCGGCAGTATGATGTTTGAAGGGGGAGACATCATCCGGGAGCGTATTCAGCGCTATCAGATCCCGTGCGACTACCGCCCCGGTGGACTCTTTGTCGCGCTGAATCATAAGCAACTGGAGACGCTGGAGGAGCAAAAAGCAAACTGGGAACGCTATGGCCATACGCAGCTGGAGTTGCTGGACGCGAGTGAGATCCGCCGGGAAGTCGACAGCGAACGCTATACCGGCGCGTTGCTCGATCGCAGCGGCGGTCACATTCATCCCCTGAATCTGGCCATCGGTGAAGCCGACGCCATCCGGCTTAACGGGGGCCGGGTGTATGAACAGTCACCGGTCACCGCCATTCAGCACACCACGCCGGCCGTGGTGAGCACCCGACACGGCCAGGTCACCGCCCGCTATGTGATCGTTGCCGGCAATGCCTATCTGGGTGACAAGGTTGAGCCGGAACTGGCAAAACGCAGCATGCCCTGCGGGACCCAGGTGGTCACGACCGCGCCGCTGTCCGACGACCTGGCCCGCTCGCTGATCCCGCGCAACTACTGTGTGGAAGACTGTAACTACCTGCTGGATTATTACCGTCTTACCGCTGACAACCGTTTACTTTACGGCGGCGGCGTGGTGTATGGCGCGCGTGATCCGGAGGATGTTGAACGGCTGGTGATGCCAAAATTGCTGAAAACCTTCCCTCAGCTGGAAGGGGTAAAAATTGACTATCGCTGGACCGGCAACTTCCTGCTGACGCTGTCACGGATGCCGCAGTTTGGTCGCCTGGATAAGAACATTTACTACATGCAGGGTTACAGCGGCCACGGCGTGACCTGCACCCACCTTGCCGGACGGCTGATTTCAGAATTGCTGCGCGGTGACGCCGAGCGGTTTGATGCCTTTGCGAACCTGCCGCACTACCCCTTCCCGGGCGGCCGCAGTCTGCGAATTCCATTTACGGCGATGGGCGCGGCGTATTACAGCCTGCGCGATCGTCTTGGCGTGTGATCATTTTGACTAAAGGGTATCTGACATGAGCAACAATGCATTTCATCAGCGCAGACTTTCGGCCACCCCGCGCGGCGTGGGCGTGATGTGTAATTTTTTTGCCCGGACCGCGGAGAACGCCACGCTCACCGACGTGGAAGGGAATGAGTATATTGATTTTGCCGCCGGGATCGCGGTCCTGAATACCGGGCATCGTCATCCTGAGCTGGTGGCGGCAGTGGAAAAACAGCTGCACCAGTTCACCCATACGGCCTACCAGATTGTGCCGTATGAGAGCTACGTTTCCTTAGCCGAAAAACTGAACGAGCTGGCCCCGGTGCCGGGTCCGGCGAAGACGGCGTTCTTCACGACGGGGGCGGAAGCGGTGGAAAACGCCATAAAAATCGCCCGCGCCCACACCGGTCGACCCGGGGTGATTGCCTTCGGGGGCGGCTTTCACGGCCGTACCTACATGACCATGGCGTTAACCGGTAAGGTCGCCCCGTATAAGCAGGGATTTGGCCCCTTCCCCGGCTCGGTCTATCACGTACCGTATCCCTCTGAACTGCACGGCATCACGACACAGGATGCCGTGACGGCCCTGGAACGTCTGTTCAAGGCGGATATTGAGGCGAAACAGGTGGCGGCGATCATTTTTGAACCCGTGCAGGGCGAAGGCGGATTCAACGTGGCACCGAAAGAACTGGTTGCAGCCATCCGCCGCATCTGCGATACACACGGGATCGTCATGATTGCTGACGAGGTACAGAGCGGCTTCGCCCGTACCGGTAAACTGTTTGCCATGGAACACTACGACGACAAGCCGGATTTAATGACCATGGCCAAAAGCCTGGCTGGCGGAATGCCGCTATCTGGCGTGGTGGGGCGTGCTGAGATCATGGACGCGCCGGCACCGGGTGGACTGGGCGGCACTTATGCGGGCAACCCGCTTGCGGTGGCGGCTGCACACGCCGTACTGGCGATTATCGACAACGAGTCCCTGTGTGCCCGTGCGCATCATCTGGGCGAGCGTCTGAGCGCCACGCTTGAGGAGATCCAGCGAGGCTATCCTGCTCTCGTGGCGGTAAGGGGGATGGGGTCGATGATTGCGGCGGAGTTTTTCGATCCCGTCAGCCGTGAACCGTCGGCAGCAATAGCGCAGGCGATCCAGCAAAAGGCTCTCGCGCACGGTCTTCTGTTGTTAATCTGCGGTCAGTACGGAAACGTTATCCGCTTCCTGTATCCGCTGACCATCCCGGATGTCCAGTTCAGTCACGCGCTGGCTATCCTGCAACAGGTGATGAGTGAGAAGGCGTAAGCGCCAACAGCAAACCGTCCCGCGTAACGCCCCTTGCGGGACGGGCAGACAGGCCGGCTTTAGCCGGCCACGCGCATTGCCTGCCTGACGTCGTCAGAACCGCCTTTCGCGTTGTGTGAGGCCCGCATTACCCCTCCTGCGGGCAACACGCGGTGATCTCTTTACCTGGCAGAAGCTGCTCGCGACGTCCTTTCCGCCGCTACGCCCCCATCGCTCATCTTTGCCCGGTCTTCAACCGGGACTGCCCTGTCGTAAGGGGCAGCGCGCAGTCACCCGCCTCCTCCACAAGCATGAAGCTCAATGAGGGACTCAATCCGATCCCCGCAGCGGTATGCCCTGCCCTGCCTGCGATCCAAAAAGGATCCTTTTGGCTGGTACGAGTATCTTGACTGCGATATGCGTTTTCACATACCGCAGTCAAGGAAAGCTGTATATCAAGCACTTGGCGCATACTTCAGTCAAGATAGAGGGAGTTTAAGAGGGGTATCCATGCCGCAGTCAATATTTTAAAGGGATCGTACGGAGAAGGCCTTCCAGACATAGCAGGGATCACATTGACTGCGGTATGCGCGATATCAGGGCTATCAATGCGATCCTGTGCACATTTCACGGGCGGATCCGCATACCGCAGTCAATGGCTTATTTCCTGCATACTGCAGTCATGATTTCCATACCATAGTCAATTTTCAGGTTTCATATTGGCCAGGACATCTGCCAGTTTTTTCGGATCGATACCGGCCGCCTGAAGGGCCTTGATCACTTCTTCATAATTCTGTTCTGTCTCGTTCCCGGCAGGCACGTCTTCTTTCTTAATGGTTTTCGCTGGGCTGCTGATAAGCTTAGGATTACGATAGTGGACGCTGAAGTAGGAAGACCGTCCGCGCTTGAACTCCGTATAATCGAGGTAGCCGATATCCTTGAGCTGTTCCATGGCTTTACGAACGGTATGGTTTTGCGTGTAGACATTCGAGGTGAGATTGAGCCGATCACGCATACGCTTCATTGAGATGGGCGCAGGGTTCTGTGGAAGGCTCTCAATGAACGTGTAAAGCGCCTGGGCGGATTCTTTACGCTGAAGGGCATCTATGGCCTTCAGACGCAGCAGAACGCGTCTGTCCATGTGGTAGAGCTCAAACAGCTTAGGTTCTGCTTTTATCTCGATGACGTCTTCATTAATATCATAGAAAGCCGACTGGACCAGGTGTGTGGTCCACCCTTTCGTCTCGCTCTGAAATTTAAGAGTGACGGAAGCGAGTTTGAAAAGTGAGTTACTGATTCTATCGCGCATTTTCTTGTTAGAGCGTCGCGAATCGAATCCACACATTTTAACGAACTCAACAAAGGAAAGCTCGAGGGTATCTTTTTTGACGCCATATTCGGACATGGAGCGGATGATCCCGAGCCAGACTTTGAAGTCGGTATCCATGTCCAGACGGGATCCGGTGATCTTAACGTCCGTATACCCTTCGCTGCGGGCCACAGAGAGCTGTATCAGTTCATCCGTGGCGTCAGTAACGTTTTTGCGGTTAGCTTTACTTTTCCCTGTGGACTTGAGTGTTGGAACAAACAGGCCGAGACGCATAAGCGCCACAGGCTGAACCGTGCTGGTGCTGTTGACATCCAGGTTAACAACCTCGCCGGACGACTTATCAACTTCCTCAAGATTAAGGGGTAAGTCCTTCTTTTCACTCTTCATTTGTTATTCCAGGAGTTATCCACATGAGAAGGGTCCATTACATAGCGCAGTCAATGGAAATCCATACCCCAGTAAATGTGTTTGCATATCACAGTATTAGTAATTGCACTCTACAGTCAATATAATACATCCTTCAGTAAAGATCGATCCTTACCTGGACCAGTAACGACGCGGCCTGCAGCGAAGCGGGGATCTCTTTTGGATCTCTATAGGATCTCTATAGGGATCTCTTATTGGATCGTCCCTGTGAATAACGAGCATAACCCAGTTCTCCCCTGCAGATCCTTCGGTGATCAGCCAGAAAGCACGCAGAAGCGCAGGATGCATTCTGTTAGCGCAGCTGCACATCGCAGTCACCTCTCTTCCATACCGTAGTCAATGAAACAAACAATGATGCTGTAACTGCCTGTATTATCTGATACTGGTCAACATAATATTGACTGCGGTATGTGGCATTCGCTCACTGATAAAGCCTGATCGCGTTCTGAATGCATACCACAGTCAATAAAGCCATTACCTTTCCTGCAAGCTAACAAAGCAAATTTGCATGCCGCAGTCGTGAACTGATGATAAGGCAGACACTATTCCCACCCGGCACCGCCGTTTTGTTCATACCGCAGTCACTAAAGTGAATCACGCCACACTTCGCAGTAAAGAAGCATCCTTTTTTATTCACTACGGTATGTAAAAAGATGACACAGGCATGAGCGCCTCACGAGGAGATACGGTATGGTGAACAAAATGCGATCAACTTTGCATTAATTAATCAACTTTGCAATTTTACTGAGGGTTTGCACTTAAACTGTTGCTTTGCATTATTCTTCAAGATTTAATAAAATGATGCAAAGCAATGATTAAAGGATGTTCAGAATGGGACTTATGGATACTCTGAACCAGTGTATTTATGCTGGTCACGAAATGACAAGAGCGATTGCTGTCGCGCAATTCAATGATGACAGTCCGGAAGCCAGAAAAATAACCCGTCGCTGGCGCATTGGGGAAGCTGCCGATCTGGTCGGTGTCTCTTCCCAGGCCATTCGCGATGCTGAAAAAGCAGGACGCCTCCCCCACCCTGATATGGAAACACGTGGACGGGTTGAGCAGCGTGTCGGGTACACGATCGAGCAGATCAACCATATGCGTGATGTATTTGGCACACGACTGCGTCGTTCAGAAGAGACCTTTCCTCCGGTCATCGGAGTGGCTGCCCATAAAGGAGGCGTTTATAAAACGTCCGTCTCCGTGCACCTCGCACAGGATCTAGCCCTGAAGGGTCTGCGTGTCCTGCTGGTGGAAGGTAACGATCCTCAGGGCACGGCCTCGATGTACCATGGCTGGGTTCCCGATCTTCATATTCATGCCGAAGATACGCTGTTGCCTTTCTATCTGGGTGAGCGGGATGATGCCAGCTATGCAGTAAAACCCACCTGCTGGCCGGGGCTCGATATTATCCCTTCCTGTCTGGCCCTTCACCGTATCGAAACTGAACTGATGGGCCGATATGACGAAGGCAAGCTGCCCACGGATCCGCACCTGATGCTTCGTCTGGCCATTGAAACGGTGGCACACGATTATGATGTGATCGTGATTGACAGTGCGCCGAACCTGGGCATCGGTACGATCAACGTGGTCTGTGCGGCGGATGTTCTGATCGTCCCGACCCCGGCCGAACTGTTTGATTACACCTCTGCCCTTCAGTTCTTTGATATGTTGCGCGATTTACTGAAAAATGTGGATTTGAAAGGTTTTGAACCCGATGTCCGTATCCTGCTGACAAAATACAGTAATAACAACGGCTCACAGTCACCGTGGATGGAAGAACAAATCCGTGATGCCTGGGGTGGCATGGTACTGAAGAATGTGGTCAGAGAGACAGATGAAGTCGGTAAAGGTCAAATCCGTATGCGTACGGTCTTTGAACAGGCCATCGATCAGCGTTCTTCGACCGGAGCCTGGCGAAACGCGCTGGCCATCTGGGAGCCTGTCTGCAATGAAATTTTTGACCGTCTGATTAAGCCTCGCTGGGAGATGAGATAATGAAGCGTGCACCGGTGATCCGTAAAACAACCGTCCCTGCAACCCCTGTTGAAACGGAACAGGCGCCAGCAGCACCCATGGTGGATTCTCTGATTGCACGTGTCGGCGCGATGGCTCGAGGCAACTCCATTGTCATCCCGGTCTGTGGCCGGGACGTAAAATTTACGCTGGAAACGGTTCCGGGCAATATCGTGGAACGTACCACCCGCGTCTGGGCAGGCAATGAGCGCGATCAGGATTTGCTCACCGAAGAATCTCTGGATGACCTGATCCCCTCCTTTCTGCTGACCGGCCAGCAAAATCCGGCCTTTGGTCGCCGTGTTGAGGAAGGCATTGAAGTTGCCGATGGTAGCCGACGCCGTAAAACGGCGATCTTAACGTCGAGCGACTATCGTGTTCTGGTGGGCGATCTCGATGATGAGCAAATGGATGCGCTCTGTAAGCTGGGCAATGATTACCGTCCCACCAGTGCTTATGAGCGTGGCAAACGTTATGCCGCTCGTCTGACTCAGGAATTTGGTGGCAACATTTCTGCTCTGGCCGAGGCGGAAAATATTTCCCGCAAAATCATATCCCGCTGCGTGAATACGTCAAAATTGCCGAAAGAGTTGATTGCCCTCTTCTCTCATCCGGGTGAACTCTCTGCCCGTGCGGGCGAAGCTCTGCATAAAAGTTTCAGTGAGAAAGAAGACCTGTTGATGCAGCAGGTTCGCCAGCTCGCCGATCGCAAAACTGCCGGGGTTATCTTTGAAGCGGATGAAGTGATCCAGTTACTGAACAATGCGCTTACCCGCGAGCCTGTCAGACGTACGTCTCTGTCCACAAAACAGCAGATTGTGAAAGGGGCTACGGCTATTTATAAAGGTGACAAAGTAGTCTATCAGCTGGATCGTTCTCTCCTGCCCGGTCATGTCATCGACCAGATTGAAGCGTTGCTCAGTAGTCTGAAAGACTGAACGCCTGTTTTCATCAGGAGCCCCGACGGGCTCCTTTTTTTTGCCTCTGTTAATGCCATGCACTTTTCGAGACCGGCTGTGGTTACAGGGCAAGGACGGGACCACGGTCCCACGTTGCCCCCTTCTCTGCCCCATCGCTACTGAACTACGCTGTCGTTCCCTTCCCTGCCAGCCTTTTAATCTTTACGTTCATCTCATAAACATAACAAAACATCAGCGCCTTCATAGGGTTATATGCGGGCTTGCTCTGGAATGATGACGGATATGCGTTTACCGGGACCGTGGTCCCAGCCGGCATCGGTTTATCCTTCAGGCTATTCACAATTGCCCTCTTTTACCGTGCGATTGCCCTGCCCGGCAGCTATGACATCTTCACAGCCATCCCGGGCAGGAATAAGACATCACCCGCATCATGGTAACGCCTGGCGGCAGTCTGACACATGATGCCGTTTATTCCCTTCCTGCCTCAGTTGACGGGCTCATCGGGTCAGACCGGGACCACGGTCCCATTACCGAACCCTGACAGCTTGCTGAAACAAAAACATGCACCATGGCGATTTATTCTTAACCGACTCCCATTACGCGGTATGGGTGGAGATCACTTCTTCTTCGCCTCGCTGTCTGCTTCCTTATTCTTGATACACTTGTGCGGCACATTTTCACGGTGGGACCACGGTCCCGGTGCTCTTGTGGGCACGATGTTTCCGCCCTGTGTTTATTGCTGTACATCCTGCAAGCAATGCCGTGCGGGACATTCAGACCAGGCAGAACCCGTTCCGCTACCGTGACGGGACGCCAGACGGCTGAGGCAAATACATGCTTTTTTTCTGCATACGAACAGTGGTTCTAGCCAGTACCAGTACCCTTCAGGTGGGACCATGGTCCCGGTTGATCTCTTTGCGTGAGCTGAATGTGCACCTGAACCCAGACTGCCGCAATGCGCGGTAAAAAATCTGTGTTCCGTGCCGCCTGCAGGCATACCCGGCGTTGTACCGTATTGCGACAACCGTGGAATTTTTATGATTCGTTTCAGGCCCGGGTACCCTTCCAGAAACCTTCCTGTTCGCAGAACCGTTGTCGATGAAGAACGTGAATGCCTTGTCCGTTTCGTGGATGCCCAAGACCGACCGCTGCTTTGACGGGATGTCATGGCGAAGGTGGGACCACGGTCCCACCGTTATTCAGACGGTGACTTCGTCCACTCACTGTTCCATACCCGCACCTACGTATGGGACCATGGTCCCGGCAAATGTAACTGTTTAACATTGTATCCATACGCCATACGAGTGGGCTAATGAGATGAGCTCTTGCGCAGACTGCCTGAATCAGCTATTGGGACCACGGTCCCACACGAGAGAAACGTTCAGATGATGGATCCTGGTTGCAGAGGAATGGTCCTGCAGTCTGAGGCAATTGTGGTAAGGATATGACTCCAAACGCCTCCATTCAGAACCTTATGGTGTTCATCGCAAAGACAATCTCTTCCCTGAGTAAAGGATAATGGCAGGGGATACACGGGATGGGCAGTGTCCGGGACGGTGAGAAGAGACCCCTGGACCCTTGTCCCGTCCAGGAGGTCTCACCCTGAGTGAGGGTGCAGCACTGCCTGCAACGGACAGACCTGCCTGTCCGGGGCGGGTATTTTACATTAACAAAAGGTAATAGCGGTGGCTGGGACCATGGTCCCAACGGGGAAGTCACACGCTGAATGAGGCGTTATCATTGCCTGTCATACCCAGACTGGTCTGTCCGAACCGGATACATGCATAGCGTTAAAGTAAGGACACTGACTGGGACCGTGGTCCCGATCATGACATCTCATGTTGACCAGGCAACTCAACGCAACCTGTGTGACCCCAAAGGACATTCTGAACAATACGTTCACCCTCACTTAAATGTAAAGGTCATTACCTGGTACCATGGTCTCGCTCTGGCAATCTCAGACTGAGAGAGGCGTCCCGCGCCGCCTGTATTGACCCAACAGGATCGTCTGAACCTGGTGTTATCCTGAGAAGAAAGTAAAGGATACCGACCGGGACCGTGCTCCCGGTCATAAAGTCTGAGGCTGAAAGAGGGGGCCGTGCTGCATGTCATGCCCAGACTGTCCCTGTCCGGGTCGGTAAAGGCATGACCTTTAAAAAGGGGGCACTGACCGGGACCATGGTCCCGATCGGGAAATATCAGCTGAATAATGAGACAACACTACCTGTCAGGGGCAGGCCGCTCACTCTCGACCGCGTGTAACGTCTCGCGTCAATACGAAGGGAAATATGCCGGGACCATGGTCCCGGAGCCTGTGATGACTTTTGGGCGGTCGGCGTGGTGTGTTCGGATGCGCTAACCGTTCGGACATGAATGGACCGCTCACATCTTATAGTCAGTGCACTCCTTTTACTCTGGAAAAAGGGCAGGTGAGCCACAGACGTTCTCTCATCTGCTGTATTTTACAGCCCGAAATTTAAATATCGGGTGCGTTGTTGTACGTCACCCGGGCCTTACGACCTGCCATCGATTGTATCTTGTTGAATTTTATACTATTGATGTGTGTTTTTTCATCAGAGACGGTGGTGGCAGCCTTAGAGCTGGCCAAATACCTTACACAACGGTTCAGGACTCGCGTTTTGTCTGCACTGGCTTCTGGTTGTCGCAATGCGGCGCGCCCGGCTCAGGGTGGGGCAGGGGACTGCGGAACTTCACCTTGCTGTGACGGCGTACACTCATGACTGGTTACAACTTCCGGGCTGACCCTCCGGCACCGTTGAGGAAGGGTTTATCTCCGCTTTGCTATTTCTGGGATGTTTTTTGTTTCGTTAGAAATAAAAATTAGGCTAAGGATTTATATCCCTGTTGGTCATTATGGTGAAGGTTCAGAAGTCGATGTAAAGGGGATGATTGTGTTTATATCTAAGGCTATGGCCGCTTTTGTCACGGTGGCGCAGGAAAAGAGTCTCAAAAAGACAGCGGATAAACTGTGCCTGACCGTACCGCCGGTCTCGAGGATGCTGAAAAATACCGAAAACTGGTTCGGTGAAAAGCTGGTCATTATCGAGCGTAACAACGTGACACTCACTCCGTTTGGCATCAACGTTTATCGGCAAATTTTGCCGCACTATCTCTCCCTTCAGAGTATTTCGAAGCGTAAAAGTCGGGCCCCCTTAACGATATCGTCGCCGGTGGTGCATGCCTCCTTTTTTGACGAAATCCTGCAGATCGTGGTCCCGGATATCCGGGACTGCCCGGTCATCAAGTACGCCGAACATATCCATGACGATGACGATCTGTTTATCCACCTGAATCCGGTCGCCTGCCCGGCCTGTTTTGAAGAGTCTGTTCGTTGTCTGGAACTGTCCCTGACCTGCCACAATACGGCAGCGGCGCTGTGGGCGGAACTGAATCTGCTGGTTGGCAGTGAACTGCTGTATTCGGAGGCGTTTCATGACGCCCTGCAGACATTACGGGCTCAGGGGTTTAAAGGGGAGGTTCGATTGCTGGATAATGCGAAAATCAGGGCACTGTTGCAGCAGAGTGGGGCAGGGTTAACCTTTCGCTGCAAACCGAACGTGTGTGAAACCGTCCGGTGCGGCGACCCTGTTTTTTACCAGCAACCGTTCTACGTGTACCTGAATAAATATTCACGCGCGCGTCTTCCAGAGGAGAACGTGATGTCTCTCGTGAACGAAGGAGAAAATACGGGGAGTCACACAAAAGCATAGGGCATCAGGAACAGTAAATGCGCTGCATGTTTTCAGGCCTGGTACACCCCTGTAACCTTGCCTTACGACACGCAGCGCAAATAGGGGAAGACGTTAAATATTAAGACATCATACTAACATAGCTGATATCCCGTCTTATGCATTTATGCGGATTAAATATCAGAATGTTCAGGCGCTGAAGCACTGATTTTAACAACGCGCACTTATCCTTTATTGTTCATCGTGTTATTTACCGGAATGAAAATCTGACCGTGTCACGACGGCAGGGAGATGTGACAGGTAAATTCTGTCAGACAAAAAAAGGTTGCGTTGTTGCGGGATGATCCCCTGCTCATAATTAGCCTGGAAGGGGAGGGGAAGCGGTGGACCGGTTGAACAACCCGACAGTTCGTTGTGCAGGAAGCGCCATCAGAACATCAACCCTGCGGATTAATATAATGGCGCGACGTTTATTCATACCGGTGATGGCGGTTAAATCAGCTCCATTAATTTGCTTTTTTTCGCTTGGAATTCCTCTTCCGAAATAATGCCGCTCTCTTTTAGTCCGGAGAGCTTTTTGAGCTGCTCATAGGGATCCTGATGAGCCCCAGCCGGTTCTGCTGCAGGCGTTTCTGTCTTGATCTCGCGCCCGGCTTCAATGGCCTCAATCAGGGCCAGCTCAGCCTCTTTGCTGAACATCTTAAACTCCAGGTCGTCATGGGAGGTATGGATCCGGATGACCCGGTGACCCAGCGTGGATTTGCGTTCAATCGACGTGATGGATTTTAACGGGATGGTCTCAATCACTTCTCCGATAAAACCCTTGCGGTAGAACGCCACACGCTGTCCTGTCACGATGAGCACGCCATTATGCTGTCTGTCCTTGCCATTACCCATCATTTTGCCAATATAGCCTTCCCCCCACTGGATAACCGTTTCACCGGGATTAAGGTGGTTCGCCCTGAATTTCTCCACGTGCTTATTGTCTTTCATTAACAAACTCCTTTTTAGAACACCAGAATGCCTTAACCCGGCATCGGATTAAAACCGCTGTAAATTGAATTATCTATATTATTCTATCGCAGCGATAACTGCATCCGCCAGTGTGGGTCAGAGCGGACGGTCATTCCCCGGACAAACAGGTTCAGGACGGTGCCAGCGTTATTCCCTGTCAGTTTGCCAGAATGGTACCTGAAAATTTTACGCATCCTGCGGATTTATTTGGTAGTATAGGCTTGTTTTCACAGGAAATTATGAACCATAAGGAACATGATGAGCACCTTGCTTTCTTTACTCGCTTTTGTACTGTTTGTGGCCTTTATTCTCGGCCTGATTAAACCCTCACTTGTCCAGATGCCCAATCGCAAACGATCCTGCGCCATCTATCTGGGCGGTTTTCTGGCGTTGTGCGCGGTGAATGCGATCATCCAGCCGGCGGACAGCCGTCAGTCTGTGGCGAAAGACGCTGTGAAACCGAAAAAGACTGAAGCTGCTCAGCCAGCCTTTAAATATGCAGACATGACCCTGGACGAATTTCGCAAAGCGCGTAAAGATAAGCGGCATACCATCATAAATGCCTATATGGCCCTCAATCCCGTCGCCGCCGGATATACCGAGGCCTTTTATGCCTGCGTCAGTCAGCATACCTATACCACCCAGCCTGAGACGACGCTTGGCGTGGTCTCAGGCTGGTGCTTCAATGAATACCAGAACAATCCAGCGTTGCTGCAGAAACGGATCAACTTTGATACCTTCCAGGATAATTTCAGCGGCTGGAACGGGGCTTACCGTCCGCTGGAGACGCTGATTAAAGCCAGCATGCATGATGATTCCTCCTACAAACACCTTTCGACGCTGTACCGTCTGGTGCTTACCGACGATCCGCATGCCACCGTACAGACCACTTTCCGCGGCACGAACGCCTTCGGTGGGGTCGTCAAGGAGACGGTCTCTGCGCGCGTGGATCTGCGGACAGGAAACGTGATCTCGATAGATGAAAATTAAGGGTGTGAAGCATTCTCTGGCGGGGACTACAGCGTGAAAAACAGAATCCGTCAAACCCACGCGGTGCCGTGACGGTAAAAGCGAGGCCGGATGTTTAGCATGAAATCATCAATCTGATTTACTTAACATATCGTGCTCTTTATACTCGCAGAAAATGTTGTCCGACTTTTCAACGGCAGAGCGATGATGTCACTCTGCCGTTTTTTTGATCTTCTCCGGAGAAGGGCTAGCGCCAATCAAATCAGGAGACCGTAAGCAGTGAGGTCTTACATGCAAAAAACTGTTTTAGCCTGTGTCATGCTGCTCACCGGGTGCGTGGTAGCGGATATGGATTCCTCCCGTTACGATTATGTCCCCTGGATCCAGCTTTTCCAGAAACAGGACGCTACGGGCAGGACCAGCGTTACGCAGCGTAAGGCCGATCTGTATGCCTGCGGTGTTAACCCCGGTGCGGATCTTGACGATCCGCACTGGAGCCTGAATGGCTCCTATCGGGGAGAAACCAGCGCGCAGTTTACTGCCCGACGCGATCACATCCTGAGCTGCATGAAAGAGAAGGGATATCGCGTCTATGGTTTTTCGGAATGTGGTCCGAAGAACGCCCCGACCGGGCTTTGCCCTAACTAGTGCACACTGGGGGGCAAAACAGACTGTGCGCATACTCAGCCTCCCTGACCGGCAGTCGCTAGATACTGCCAGCATTTTTCTTTCAATTTCGTGCGGATCTCATCATCTGCACGGCGTCTGACCGTTAGCCTCATACTTTCCACAACCCCGCAGATCCCTTCAATGTCGTCGATGTCCATGTCTGAAACCAAAGAAATATCTTATCGCTCGTCATGCCAGCCAGGCGCACGTCAGGGGCAAGGAGCAATCTATACTTGTGTAGACTGATTCTGTGGTTCGAAAGAGTAAGTGAATCCGTGTACTCCTGGCGTCATGACGAGGTGATATGAAATTTCCTGGCCTTCCGCACAATGAAGAAGCGCGGCTGCAATCCCTGTATCAGAGCAATATGCTGGATGTTCGCAGTGATGAACAGTTTCAGCGGTTAACCCGGGTGACGAAGAAACTCTTTCAGGCCCCGGTGGTGCTTATCAGCCTCCTTGGTCGCGATCGTCAATGGTTTCTCGCCTGTGAAGGCGTGGCTGAGCGCGAAACACCGCGCGATATTTCGTTTTGTGCACACGCTATTTTGCAGCAGGGGCCGTTCATCGTGAACGATGCGTCTCTGGACGACCGGTTTCATGACAATCCCCTGGTCACCGGCTCACCGTACATCCGCTTTTATGCCGGTTACCCTGTTCATCTTCCGGACGGGCATGTGGGGGGATCGTTGTGCATCATTGACCGCAAGCCGCGTGAGTTCAGCGAGGCTGACATTGAGATGCTGAAAGATATGGCCTTCATCGTGGAAGATGAATTTAAGCTGACAGAGATGGCGATGAAGGACAGCCTGACGGGCTTACCGAATCGCCGTGGATTTTACCGCCGGGCGGAAAGACGCCTGTCTGAGGTCAATGAGCGGCATGCCGGAGCCAGTCTGATTTTCTTCGATCTGGATAAGTTCAAATCCATCAACGATCTGTGGGGACATGCTGAAGGGGATCACGTGCTGAAGACGTTCTCAGCGCTGTTACTGGGACCACTTGCCGAAGGGGATATTGCCGCGCGACTGAGTGGCGATGAGTTCGTGGTCCTGCTGGCAAACATGCCCGATGCCGCCACGTATCTTACGGTGCTCCAGGACGCGGTGGAGAACCATAACCGGCAGGCCGAAAAGCCATACAACATTAATTATTCGTATGGCGTACAGCATCTGGATCCGGCCAACCCGGTTTCTCTGGAGGAGATGCTGGCGAAAAGCGACAGCGTCATGTATTCACAGAAACGGAAAAAAATGCTGCCGTAGACAGCGCGTGTGAGCCTGACGGCGGCGAACCGCCGTCAGGCCTGAGACTCAGAAGTGATGGGTCAGGATCTCCCGGTGCTGGCTGGAGGCGATGTTGACGGTGTTCTGACGCAGGGAGATGAAGACGTTGCGCATCTGTTCCTCCTCAGGACTCAGGTCGATCACGTACACACTGACCACCGTCCTGGCGCGCGAGCGGGTTTTAAGGTAGCTCAGTGACCCGACGGGTGGATTTGCCGGACCGGTCAGCTGATGGAGTTCCGCATACGGATCGCTGCAGGCGCAGTGGATCTGGATTTTTTTCCCCGACAGGGTGCGGAACGGCACGCTCATCGTGCGCTCCATCTGGCTGACAAAGCAGTCGCTGAAGTAGTGCATCGGTTCGCCCGGGTCAGAAACATGCAGGGGGGTAAAAGCACCGGTGGACAGGAGCCGCTCCCCGTCTAGATGCAGGGTGTTGTCCAACTGACGGCAATGCGGGTTCGTCACGCGGGAGATATCAATCACCATGTGCTCATAGACGATCACCTTTCGCCGGTAGACGATATCCCGGTAAGCATGCGTATTCCACTCCACGCGGGTGAGGCTCGGCACGTCTGCCGGAGGCTGGCGCCAGTCAATTTCGACAGTAACCTCCGCGTAGTCATCCGTTTCCGTGAAGCTGAGGGTCTCGGGGTTCACCGGCGGCTGGTTGAAATTCTCCACACACAGGACGTTATGAGTGAGGGTATTTTTGTAGTAGCTGTAGTGCATCGGCGCGCCGTAACCGGTCGTGCCCATGTCCGGGAGGATCGCCACGTTGTCATCGTAGATAATGAGCCCGGGCTTGTCGTAGTGATCGTGCTCGCCCCCGTACGGGGTGTGTTTGAGCACTACGGCCCGGCCGTGTTCGGGACGGCGGATAATGGTGATGCCGTTGTCCGGATCGTGATAGTTCCCCGTCTCCCGGACCGGCTCCGTGAGGCGCAGGCGCGGATCGCCGTAAAGGAACGCCGCCAGGCTGGTGCGCGGCTCCCGGTCGTAGATGATGGAGAGCATCCGGGCGCAGGCCTCGTCCCCGGTGCAGGCGTAGGCAAACTCGTACAGGTCCGGGTACCTCACGGTGTCCTTGAGCGGTATACAGTCGTTAAAGGCAGGCTCGGTGTCATCGGGCATGAGCAGGTGTAAGGGCAGGGTGAGCATCCTGCGGTACTGCGGCATGCTCATCATGCTGTACTCCTGATGGGCGTAGCGGATCATGCGCTCAAACTCGAAGAAGCCCTGCAGGGCATAGTGGTGGTAGTGCAGGGAGCCTTCGAACCACAGCCCGCCCTTCAGCACGCCGCAGCGGAGCTGGTCCCGCAGCCCCCATGCCTCGTTCACCCCGACCTCGAGATAGTGCGCGTCGTCCAGCACTGCGCCTGCCATGGCCAGCGCGCTGTTGATCCGCACCTCATGGTTATGGAGCTGCTCCCAGCGCTTGCTGATAAGAAACTCGGCGCAGGCGCGAAGCAGATCCCGCTCGATGACCAGCCGCTCGTTCTCCGTCAGGTCGTCGAAAATCAGGTCATACCCCTTCACAAACTCGCACAGACACAGTGCGTCGCAGAGGGTCTGGGCGTTCATCTTGCCGGGGCCGTTGTAGGGGATCCCCCCGTGCTCGGCGTAGCCGGGGTAGTACCGGGCGTACTGCATGAGGATCTCCCGCACCCGGTTAAAGTAGGTTTTGTCGCCGGTGAGCATCCAGGCGATGCCGAGCTGGTAGCAGGCCCGGGCGTTGAGATCGTTGAGCTTGCGCCACCATCCTCCCCGGAACGGCTCGCCCGTCAGGACCTCGTCGCCGACCGGGCAGCGGTAGTGCTCGGAGGCGTGGCGGTCCCAGATAAGCGGCACGCCGTGGGTGGGGCAGAAGTAGAAGAGCTCCCAGCTGGCGCAGCCGGTTTCCGGCACCAGGACCGGATTGTTTAGCATCACGTCATTGTCCTCACGGATTTTCGTGAGGATGCGGGGATCGTCCTGATACGCCTGTCTCAGGCGCTGGATATCGGCTTCACTGAACTGTTTCATGGTGGTTTCTCCCTGTGGGGTTACAGACCTGGAATAAACGCGCTGTCGTGCGCGGGGGCGGGACGGGGCTGCCGGAGCAGCGTCCAGAGCAGGGCGGCCCCGATGAGATCGAGGAAGCCCAGCACGTCAAAAACGAGGTGGTAGCCGATGCTGGCCACGGCCGCACCGATGAGAAGCGTGCCGGTAAAGCCGCCCACGCCGCCGATGAGTCCGGCAAAGCCGGTGACGGTCCCGACCTCGCTCTCGTCGAAGTAGTCCCCGGACATGCTGATGACGGTGATGGAGGCGCACTGGTGGGCGAACCCGGCGACGCAGAAGAGGGTGATGGCCATCCCGGCGCTGGTCACGTGGTTGATGAGCGGCATCAGGGTCATCAGGAGGGCCGCAAAGGTGAAGGTGATCCGCTTGGCGTTGACCAGGCTCACCCCCCGGCGGTTGAGCATTTCCGCGCAGAACCCGGCGAAGAGGCAGCCCACGTCGGCGGTGAGAAACGGCAGCCAGGCGAAGAGGGCAATTTGCTTCAGGTCAAGATGGCGGACAGTGACGAGATAGAGGGGCATCCAGAAGCCCAGCGCCGCCCAGGTGGGGTCGGCAAACATCCGGGGCAGCGAGATGGCCCAGAGGTCGCGGCGGGGCAGCAGGGTTTTTAGCGAGACGCGGCGGCGGACCACCGGTGACGTGTCCCGGCCGATCAGGGCGAGCTCAGCGCCCGACATCAGGGGATGCTTCTCCGGAGCGCGGTAGGCCACGCACCAGAGCACGGCCCAGAGGATGCCGAAGACGCTGGCAATGACGAAGGCGACCCGCCAGTTATAGTGCAGGATGGACCAGGCGACGACCGGCGGGGCGAGCATGGCTCCCGCCGAGGTGCCGACGCTGTAGACCCCGCAGGCGAGCCCGCGCTCCCGGGCGGGGAACCACTGGGTGGAGACCTTCATCCCGGCGGGGTTGAAGGTGGATTCGGTGAGGCCGATGCCGAGGCGCAGTATCATCATGGGGATCCACGAGCTGAAGAACCCGGTCAGGGCATTAAACACCGACCAGAGGACGGCCATGAGGGAGAAGACCGCGCGCACCCCGAACCGGTCCATGATGTAGCCGGCGAAGACGCCGCCGATGGGATAGGCCAGGTTGAAGGCGGCGGTGATCCAGGAATACTGCTGCTCGGTAAACCCGATTTCCTTCAGCATGGTCGGGGCGGCAATCCCGAGCGTGTTGCGGGACAGGTAGTTGGTGATGGTGCCCAGCATGACCAGGACAATAATGTACCATCGCAGATTCTTGATTTTCATGGTGTAGCGCCTCCTTTTCTGAGGGGTAAGGAACAGATGTTGTTGTTATTGCCGGACGCGAGCGGCACCCCGGATACAGCCGGGAGACCGCCAGCCACCGGCGTCGGTAAAACACAGGCAACGCGGGATAGCCAGGGGCCTCCCCGCCGCCGGGTGAGCCGAATTCAGGCAACAGCCATCCCCACCCGGTGAAGGGTGTTGTCAACGCGTGCTGTCAGGCCCTCGCGGGCACCCGCTCCGGCGACGTCCGGTCCGTCAGGCCCGAACCGTCACCCGCCCGGCGTCAGGTGAAGAGCCCCGTGGCGCAGGCCCAGCCAATGACCACCGCCAGGGGGCCGGTCAGCTGGCGGGAGAGCAGGAAGGCCGGGACCCCGGCGGCGATCGTGGCCCGGGTGGCCCCCTGGGTGGCGAGCCCGACGGGAATGAAGTCGCACCCGACCTGGACGTTGATGGCGAACAGCGCGGGCAGGGCCAGGGCGGGGGGCAACGTCCCGGCCCCGATCTGCGTCCCGATGATGACTCCCACCACCTGGGTAAAGGCCGCCCCGGGGCCGAGGAGCGGCGAGAGAAAGGGAAAGCTGCAGATGACCGAGAGCAGCACCAGCCCCCAGACCGAGCTCACCAGGGGGGTGAGCAGGTGCGCGAGAGCGGTCCCGACAGTGGAGTCTTCGGCGAACGCCATCAGCAGGGCAATAAGGGCCATAAAGGGGAGGATGTCACGGAGGGCCACCTGGATCGCATCCCGGGCGGCGTCGCGCAGCAGCGGCAGCATCTCCCCGAGCAGGACGGCGAGACGCACTTCCGTCGCCACCACGCGCCGCACGCCCCGGAGGGGCTCCTGCTCCTGGTGCACCACCGCGTCGTTCACCGGGAGGGTGAGCGGCTCCGGGTCGGGAAGGCGCTGCCGGTCCGCCTGGGCCAGCTCGGTGAGGGTGACGCCGGAGACCCAGGTATCGTCGTCGATGAAGCAGGCGAGGCGGCCCCGGTAGCTGCCCGGCCGGACGTTGATGACCGGGATATGCTTCTGCGGGTACAGGCCGCAGAGAAACGACCCCGGATCGTCCAGAACCACGCAGAGAACCTGCTCGTCCGGGGGCAGGATGGCGTAGCCATTGACCAGCTCGGACTCGGTGAGAGCGGCGAGCTCGATGGCCACCGGGTGAAAGTCGCCTCCGGTGAGGCAGAGAATGACGCGCCCGCTGCGCACCGGCAGCCAGAGGCCGGTGCCGGTGCCGCCGGGGCCAGGCCGGACGTGGATCAGTTCCATGGGTATCCCTCCTCGATGATAAAGTCGCCCCGCAGGTCGCGCATGTCCGGGGCGGGACCGCCCAGATGCAGGGCGGCGTCATGCAGGGGCGTCAGGGCGTGGTCGAAGCACAACACCAGCAGCCCGGTGCTAAAAAGCGATTCCCGGGCCCGGTCACCTGTAGCGGTGATGAGAGACAGGCGGTGGCCGAGGCGCAGCGCGTCGCCGGGGCCGAAGGGCTGCCGCTCGTCCCGGAAGGTGCACTCCAGCGGCAGGGCGTACGCCCGCAGCCGCCCGGTCATGCTGTCCGGACAGGCAATCAGGATCCCCCGGGAAAGCCAGCGTTCGACATACGTTCCGGGCTTGCGAATGCGCGCATGATAGAGCTGCATCAGGCTTTCCTCCGTGCCGCGAGCCTAAGGAAAATCCGCTCGGTGACGATGCCCCGAATCAGCCCCACCACCACGGCCGTGAGCACGTAGCGCAGGGCCAGCTGGGTGACGGAGAGCCCGTGGGCCCGGAGCCCGGCGCAGATGCTGAGCCAGGCGACCAGCTCGGGCGTGACCACCCCCGGAAAGGCGGTGGACATGGGATGGGCCAGCGTGGTGAGGGCATCCTCAAAGCCGGGTTTGCTCTTCTCGGGCAGCACAAACCCGAGCGCCAGCGCCCCGGGGGCCCGTAGCAGCAGCCAGCCGATGACGGGCAACAGCCCGTAGGTCAGGATGCGCGAGCGCCCGAAGGTTCTGGCCAGCGCTTCGGTCCGGGCGGTCCCGGCAAGGCGCAGGGTCACCGTCAGGAGGATGCGCAGTAGCACAAAGGCAGGCAGGACGGTTCCCGCCAGGGTGATAAAATGGCCGTAAGCGCAGTGGATAAAGCCAAACACGCCCCCGGTCAGGCTGAGCAGTGTCATGTTCAGTCCTCTCTGGATGTAAAAAAAATCCGGGGTGCCCGGGCTAACCGGACGGGAGGAGCGAGCATGACGGCTACAACAGTCAGAGCCCCCGGGAACAGTGGCGGTACAGACTTCGCCTGCTTAGTTTTTTCAGGGCGAGCGCAGGCGTGGCATTTCAGCCCTGTTTATGCGATTCTCAAAGATGGATTTACAAGCAGAGATTGCTTGTATTATGTACAAATAGGCTGCCACGAAATTTCGCGAAAGTAAAGTGAGTTTTCGTGATTGGTCGGTTTGTTTGCATGAGCTATTCAGGCAAACAATTAGTTGATGTTTTGGAATGGCATATGACTAATAAGAAAGTAACTGACGATGCGAGTGATAGCGATTTCAACTTTGGTGAAAGAATCGCGCTGGCGATGGAACAATCGAAGGATACGATAGGTTCTTTAGTGGAAAAAACAGGCATCCCTGATTCAACTTTGAGGGGGTATATAAACAAGAAATCCGTACCTACAGGGTGGACCCAAATTCGCAAGATAATCAAGGAAACAGGCGTAAGCGCGTCTTGGTTTTTTGGTGAAAAGCAGGGCGATGAGGAAAGAGCCGAAAGGAGTGTAGCTAAAGATTTAGAGTTACTAAATGGTCTCTTCCGATATATGGATCCAACTCAGCGTGGAGAAGTTCTCAAACGTATTTTGGACAGTCTTTCTGAGCAACTGAAAACGCAAATCGAGAAGGGTAAGGAAAAATGATCTTTGTTATCGGTTTTCTTTCGTTTAAAAAATGAAATGTTATACATAGAAAATGATTGAAGAACTTTACGTTCTTCAATTTGAAATTAACTAGCTGTAAGTCAGCCCTCAAAGGCCGCGTCATCCAAATGGCCAGCTGCGGGGAAGGGAGTTAATTTCGGTTAGTACTAGAAAAAGAAAATGAAGAACTCCATCAAAAAACCTAATTCTCATTCTCTGGTGAAAAATTATGAATCGATAACTCTATGGTCGGTCGGTTGTGTGATATTCGGGTCGATTGATAGTGTTTGAGTATATGCTTGATAGTATTGCTAATTTTAGTATATTCAAAGTGAATCTAAATGTGTAATTGACGGATGGAGATTTTTATTCTAATGCGTGAAATTGTCTGATATCCAACATAAAAACTATCGTAATAGTGATAGTTTTTATGTTAATAGATCAACTATTCATTATAAGAATGGAGTTCAGCTCGTTGTGCGGGGGTTAGGCTAATAAGTATTTTTTCTCTATATTCTGAGGCAAAAGAAAAAAATGCGTCACGATACATTTTTATAACTATAATAATCATTGATTTAACAGTTTTATCAATAACTTTTGACAAACTATCAATGCTGGCTATATCTATTTCTGGAAAAACATTAAGAGCTTTTATATGCGCCATTTCCTTTTTCGTTGCAGTGTGAACATGGCTACAAAGAGAGGAATACTCTTTTTTTAATATCTCATAGATATGAGGGTTCTGCTCAAATATTGAGTGCTCTCCGGTCCTTTGTATAACTTTAAAGAGGGATTTTTCCTCTAGAATAGATGAGTCAATCAGACAGCCTATTGATTTTATGAAGTTTTCAATGCAGCTACGCATCATTAAATTTGCTGGCTTATAAGCACCGTTAATAACCAGAAACATGGCAGTACCGAGATCAGATGAAGTCTCTTGTAATCTTTCCATCGCCTTAACATCCACTTTATTTCGAGAAAAGTGAAATAGACAATATACAAGAGACATAAGAGAGTAGTACCTCTTGTGTATCATACTTATTTTACCTTTGGTTTTTTCATTTCCAAAGATACCCACGATTTTATATTCGGAAAAATGATTCACCAACTCGATGAAATCTTTATTCAATTCTCTAGACATATTCAATCCTTATTAAATATATCTTTTATTACTTGATTCCAGTCATATGCTTTGTTTTGAGCACTAGATAATATTTTCTTTTCTTTAATTTTACTTAAAACAAGAGGGTTATTAGACATAGAGTTTATTACATTATAAGCCTTCTCTAAGTCCGAAAGATTTTTGTCATGAACATCACAAACTATTATCCCTATCATCTCTTCACGTGAACGTTTTTCAGGACGACTTATTTCAATACCTAAAGTACGTGCAAAATCATCAATGTCTTTATTTTTTTGAAATAAATCTTTGTCCAATAAGATTCTTGGAAGATAACCTACGAGATAACCTTTAATATCATCTTTGTTATTTTGTATATATCTTTCTGAAACATCTAAATTGTCATTATAGACGCTGTTAAGTAAATCTGAATAATTAATTCTAGAAAATTTCTTAGAAATAAAAGAAAATTCTTCTAAAAAATTAATGAGCTGTTTGATCTCTTTTTGTGTGATTTTTTTATCAATCATATGTCACCTACCCTGGAAAGGAGTTCATCAACAATCTTTGAAAGAGAAAGCTTCATCTCTTCGTCTGTTAAATTGTTAACAAACAAACCTCTCGTTTGAAATCGCGCTAGTTCGGTACGTTTACTAAGATAAGATGTAAAAATCTTATCTCGCCAACGTTTTTGTTTTTTGAAGTATCTGAGACTTTCTTCATATAAGTTACTATTACCTTCAACCATATTAAAAACGATACCAGCACATTCTATCTTAAGATCGAAATTATCGCGCTTTTCACTTATGATACTATCTAAAAGATCTATGCCTGTAATTGAAAGAGGGTCAGGTTTTGCTGGTATCAAATAATAACCCGAAGCTATCAATGCACTAGACATCCAAACCGATGGGGTGGGAGGGGTATCGATTATGACATAATCATAACTATTCTCATGAAGTTTTAGGAAGCGCCGTAGCTTATTTTCAATTCCTTCGCCCGGTTTCATTTCAATTTTATATAATCCAAGGCTTCCAGGTATAATATGGAAATTAGCATTCAATTCAACCGGCTTTATGTCTTTTAATTCCTTAGGTGAATTTACCAAAGGACCAGTCATGGTGGATAACTGAATCTTAGAGCTATAAAAAATATCACATATGTTATCTCCACCGTTTTTCATGTGTTCAACGTATCTTGCAGTATCCATGACACATTGTGTGGCGTTAAATTGTGGATCGATATCGATTAATAATATTTTTTGCCCTAGTTTATCCGAAAGGTGGTCGGCAATATTAGTCGCCAATGTAGACTTACCAACTCCTCCTTTCATATTAATCAAGCTTATTACTTTCAATTATTTTTCTCCCGAGTTTATTGTCAACCAAATCCATATAAATAATTTTATATACTTTATTAAATATATTTATTTTAGCAGTTCTTTCTTGAATAGTAAACACTATGTGTCATTAAAAATAAATAAATTCATATTGGTATTTTTGTGATGCTAAGCTTAAAATTCTTGCTAATAATGGAAAAGACAACAGCACTTATACAATCGCTATATTTATCCGAATAAAGTATAAGATCAATTGTCGTTATGCTTCATCAGCAACATGCTAATCCTTCATTAGTAGATGCGTATTCTCAGTAAGATCAATATGTAAAAGAACTCTATTCAAATGGATACTTATAACACAGATGAGCGCGATTACCATAGTTGACATTTAAACTAATCATTCTTTTAGAGGGTTTTTCAGTCCGTCAGGCGATGAAGGTATTTACTGTAATCTGTATTGGTCTCGGGTACATAAATGAAAAAGAATAGGCGGTAGCGAGCTTCAGAATCATAGCGTTTAAAAGCACGTCGTATTTTCCTCTATCCCTGGCCCGGGTAAACGGTGAGGTACCAACAGTTAGCCAGTTCTGCTGCAGTGCCTCGCTAGATATCCTTATGAAAAGGGTCTTGGTGATGCTGATGATAACCCCAAAAGCCAGTTTCTGTCGCTTCCCGACACCGTTGATACAGCACCACTCGTATCTGCTGCGGCATCAATTCTTGCCGGGAATGCTTCCAGCGACTCCGTAGAACATTTCATGACAATTCGTAAACGGTGCAAAGAATGGCGGAATTAAGACCCCGTTCCCCTGGTAACGGGTTAGGCTCAATAAACTAGGGCAGGGTAACTCGCATGCTACCAGCATAATCTTGTTGTGTAAGCTATTTGATTGTTGGCAAGGGAAGGGCAAAGCTTGTAGGAGCTATATCTTAGTTGCCAGAGCCTTGAGCGTGGGAGTCGGCTTTGAGCCAACAGCGGAAGTATCTAGCAACAGTCTGCATTGACCAATGGGGAGCAGGTCAATATGTCTATTTAATAATTCCATTTTTGAAAACCATCTGCTTAGTGCCGGAAATATAGTTCTGCACAATACCTAATAAATCTTTGGAGTAATCAATCGTTGAAATGGTTTCTGCTGGCTTGCTATGTATATACGTAAGCGAAAATCCTTTGAGCTTTATACTCAGATGCCCATTTTCAGATTCTAAGTACGCGTCATCTAACGTTTCCTTATATGTACCTTCACCGTATTGAATGTCAGGTATTCTTCCAGCCAATGAGTTTGCTAAGTCATAGAGGGAATACCTAGAGTCAGATGTTTTATCTACAATGAATATCTCGTTGTTAAGTAGTCTACTGAAGCTCGAATTAATCGTTTCAACGTTTAAATCATTTCTTGATTCAAGCCATTTTGCATCGACTAACGGTGAGAACGAAGTTATTCTTGGTGGAAAAATTGCAACAATATTCAACTGGATTGTTTTTATCAATGGCGTACCATCAGGAGCACACCAATCGTTATTGTCAGCCTCGCGGACAATCAATAGATCGATTTTATGTTGTTCCGCTTTTTTTTGCGTTCCGCTTTGATATCCAGTTTTTGTGGCATATATTAGCCTTAGTCCGGGGATGTCGGCAGTTTTACCAATAAATGCGTCAATTTTTTCAATGGTTATAGACGAGGCATAGTCCTTACATTCAATTACTGATTTATATTCATACCCTCCTAGGTTAAATTCCCAATAAACATCGAATTGTCTTGTTATGCCGTTTCTATCAACTATTTTTTTATTTACCTCAACATTAATGTTTTTTAAATGAGAGATTTGTTCTGCATTTATCAAACTTTGTTGTATAGCTCCAACAAACTCTTCGTAAGCCTTACCAGTATTTTTAGTCATTGTGCACCCTTTTACCATTCGTTAAAGCAACAGATAGCTATTTGTACACCTTGAATCCATACGCGGATTTTTGCCTCTTCGCGGTGTATTGCACGATGTATTGCAACTCGCAAAATTGATTTCTCATTAGACGAATTTTATCACATAAATCATCTACATCCTTTCATATTTGACTCATGCAGCCAAAGGACGAAGAGCGCGACCTTAACCCGTTTAATCCCCTCAAACTTCTTCGTATAATGAGCTGAAACGCGCCTCGGCAAAAGGATGTCTTCATGGATCTCTTCCCTGATATTGAACAGGCTGTGCCCTTACCCCATGAAGTAGTGCTCCGTTACATGGTATGTAAAATCCGTGATAACCGGTCGGAAGAGTGGCTTGTAGAGATGTGCAGGAAAAACAACCTCTCTGATGTCTGTCAGGAGTATCTTCAAAAGGGAGTGCTGAAGGCTCTGGAGGGGGAACCTGATGTCAGTTTTTACCCGCCAAGACTGACCATTGAGCTGGTGCCCCGGACATGCTGGTTCGATAACGTCAGAAGTGCGGTATCTTCATCGGACTGGAAACGGTTACGGCAACAAACGGCCAGAACAGCAGGGTGGAAATGCCAGGTCTGCGGCGGAAAGGGGCCACGATGGCCTGTGGAGTGCCATGAAATCTGGCATTACGATGATGACAGGCAGTGTCAGACCCTCACCGGGCTCATCGCGTTATGCCCATCCTGTCATGAAGTCAAACACATGGGGTTCAGCGGGCTCCGGGGTAAAAAGGACGAGGCGGTGGCTCATCTGGCGCTCGTCAACGGCTGGTCCCTTCAGGGCGCATTTGACTATGTGGATGAGGCCTTTGACGTGTGGCGGGAACGCTCTCGTCATGCCTGGCAACTGGATATCTCCTGGCTCGAAGCGCAGGGGATTAAACTCCGGGATGAGACAGCAGCAGAGGGCGACAACATCCCAGCTGAGGATCAGCTTTCGCTGGAGCTTGAGGTTGCGCCTGTCGCGACGCAGAGCACTGTAGTGCCCGCCGTGGTGGAACAACAGAGCATCTCCGGCGATGAGAGGCCAATCCAGAAGGACAACCCTGTATCCCGCTCATCGTCCGTAGGGTCAACGTTCTGGTCAGTCTGCCAGCGGGTGTTCTGCCAGGTGAAAAAGGTGATACGGGAGCAGCGGTGATTAGACCCGTGGCGATTCAGTCCCGGTGAGAGAGGCGAATGCGTTTAGCGCCGGATGAAAACGCATCTCTTTTTTCAGGACGTAATGTCGATCTGGCTGGTGATGAGCGCATCCCCTTTAAACTGTATCGGTGTCAGCAGATCGACACCGGTCTCAGGTACATGCAGGGAGACGATGAGGCTGTAGCGCGCTTCAGAATCATAGCAGTTCAGAGCACGCCGTGTTTTCCACCCGCGCTGCTTTCTGGCAAGCGGTTTGGTTATGGGCAAGGGAAGGGCAAAGCTTTCCCAGGAGATATGTCATTGATGTTTGCGCTTGAAACGTGCGTCTCCCCTTGATTAAGAATAGCGTTGCATCGACCTGTTGAACCCACGGCTCTTAAAGGACATCTAACACACCTTAAAACAACATTTACAAGTATCCTATTAATGTCAGGTAGAAACCTGAATCCCGAAAATTTTCGAACTAGGAGAGCAATATAATACGGCAGGTATAAACAAGTACAAAAAGGAGATGAGGACTATAAATTGGTGATGAAATGCTTTAACATAATGGAGGTTCTTGTTTTTTTGGATTAAACAACTTTTTGTGACACAGATATGAACGCTTTACAACGCTTAGCTTCCCAGATATACAGGTTTGTGCTTTTTCCTTTTTTTATTTTATTGCTGGTTATCATAGGTATATTCTCCGCATGCATACTTTATAACACACTGGCGCTTAAAACCGATGCTGGTTCCTTTCCGGACTGGATAGCCGCCGCATCCTCTTTGGTAACAACAGTTATAGCGTGGCTTGCATTTAGATCTGCCCCACACTGGTTACAACAGAAAGTGGACGAAAAAGCGTTAAATGACGCAGAGTTACTTATTGAAAAATATGTCGATTTGCGGCTTATCCTTGGTCGGATGAAACTGGCTAAAGAGAATCTCATATCAATCTTTAGTAATATTGATGCTAAGGAGGAGCTATATGGGCAGGTCATACGTGCCGTGGCCGAGTTACAAGATAAAACCAGCGCCCTTAACCCAGCCCTCAAAGAGCTCGAGAATCTCCAGTCTAAATTATCGCGAAGGGGATGGTCGATTAAGAAAGAATACGTATTTCTTGATGAATCAGGGCTCGGCAGGATCTTACTTCTTAATGAGTTTGACGATTTGATCTCAACTACACTTCTTACTAACATGTCTTTACTCGAACATTCAACGCGAGGTGATAATGAACAGTCAGTCCGTGAAATGATTACAGAACTCAATGCAAACAGTAAAAGGTTTGATGATGCATACATAAAAACTGCTATCATCACCAATAAAATCCTTAATTTAACTCGTCCTGTTGTTGATATTTTCCATAAGTGATAAGAGTGCCAAATTTGTAATTATTCCTCTACTGTAGGGGGTGTTGATTTTAAATTAGCAATAATTACTATCAGTTCAGGAAGTTAACTTTAGTGAGTGTGACCTGCCCCCTGTATTAGCTACAACCGTCAGTTAGTAATGTCGGTTGATTTTTCTTCATATTTCCTGTTTCGCCAGTCCGTTATGAATTCAGTCGGTGTTTGGTAATCCAGCGGTGCATCTTGGATTGCGTACCTAAGTGCGTGGGGGGAAAGTGCGGTAAGAAATGCGCCAGGTGCGTGTATGACGAAAAAGGCCTGATATATCATCAAGCCTATAAAAATTATATTGCTCAAGGTGAAAAAAAATTAACATGTATCGCTTGAAAAGGTTTATTTTGTGTCAGTTAGAACACCACTTTTCCTTAACGCCCGCAATGTTATGTTAACATTTTCTTTTAATACAAAATGTTGCGTTTTTAAAGTTTTTGCATAATCAATGAGCCCTTTTTCTTGGGCTCGAAGCCTTTCAAGGTGAATTTGTTGCTGAGTCTCAGCATAAACAAAGTTCCAGTGTTCTGTTTTTTGTACTAAATCATTATTCAATCGGTACGAGTCAATCATACCCTTGCCTAATGTATAGGTTTTGATAATGTTTTTTCTGAGGTCGTGGTCTTTGATTCTTCCTATCAGAAAGGTATTGCCGTTATAAACATTAAAGAAATCACTTACTAAAGGGTAATACCAAAAAAGGGGGTGTCCATCTTGTAAGGATTCGAGTCGATTCCCCATTGTTGTTTGATAATTTTCGAAGACAGTTTCAATTTCGTCGTGAATTGCTTGAAGTAAACTTTTGATTACCTGAAGCTCATTATGCTCGGCAATTTCCTTTTGATTAGCATGCGATTGGTTTGTCGCTCGAAGCGAAAAGTAACCAGCGATAATCCCGCCAATCACAGCACTGATAACTGATATCGAAACTGTGATAAAAGTATTCAAGTGTTTTCTCCAAAAAGTATCCAGCAAAAAAATGTTCATAAGTAAGTAATTTATCCGTAGGATTAATTATATCTAAATCTATTTTCTAGATAGTTTATTAATTATTTATCGATATCCTAAATAAGGAACGATTACTGTAAGATAGTAACTGCAACTTGCTACTCGCATTGTTTTGGAAGACTATGACAAAGAGAAAACTCTAACTCCTTGGATGATGAGCATGCATCGTTTGAAAGAAATTAAGAAAAAGCTCGACGCAATCGAGCAAGCGCTGAACGACCAATACCCACGTTTCAAAGCGGATCCGGCATTAACAGAGCTTATCACTGAACTGAAAGACTATGTAGATTCTGAGCGCAAGCAACTAGCAAAGCAAAAAGCGCGAGGGGAACTCACTGAGTTTGAATCCTGCTTCATAGAACCTGCGGTCAGAGATGTATACCTTGCTTCGTTGGACAAAATCAGACGGGGATCTAAACCCAGCAGTAGCGTCAATAACAACATTTGCGATACATCTATGACCCTAAGTTATTGGCTCCATCAAATTGAAGAAAGTCAGGAGAAATAAAAACTGACTATGTCGTTTCATCAGGCCGGGGAGACCCGGCTTTTTTGCGTTTGGAAATGATTAATCTGTTTTTCTAAAAAAAAATTAACTCACAATTTTTAGCAATTACTCATTGTGTCCTGTTTACTTATACAGTAGAGGTCATCCTGACAGTCATGAACGATTTAAACACTGGCGAGACTAAAGGTGTCTCTATACATCTGGACGACGGCTTAAGCAGTACCGCATTGACCATCTTAAAGCTCACCCGGGACGCCGTTACCCGGCGTTGCACAGATTGTTCGGCATGCTGTTAACGCATGGCTTAATGAGTTCAGCTTTGCAGTAACGGAAGTTGGAAAATGAAAGGCTGGTACGCCATAAAAACAGCCAGTAGTGGTAACAGTGCTGATATCAGCATTTACGAGGAGATCGGCGGATGGTGTATCACTGCCCAGCAATTTTCAGAGGAGCTGAAAGCCCTGGACGATATTTCACATATCAACTTTTACATTCACTCACCTGGTGGCGATGTTTTCGACGGCAAACATGCTAAAATTTCATGCTGTCTGCAGCTTTAGCTATCAATGGCGCTTAATTTGCATGCTTCCTCCGTTACAGAGCATTGCAGGTTTCGATACGTGAATTATCTTGATAAAATGCAGCTCATAAGCCACAGGCGGAGATTAGTTAGAATGAAATCAGTAGAGCTATTTGCCGGAGCTGGCGGCTTGGCTATGGGGTGTGAGATTGCAGGCTTTGAGCACCTGGCTGTCGTCGAGTGGGATAAATGGGCTTGTGATACGGTACGAGAAAACCAGAAAAACGGTTTCCCTTTGCTTGAAAACTGGGATTTGTTTGAAGGTGACGTGCGAGAATTCGACTGGTCTCAGGTCCCCAAAGGCATCGACCTTCTCGCGGGAGGACCGCCTTGCCAACCGTTTTCCATTGGCGGCAAACACAAGGCAAATTCCGACATGCGGGACATGTTCCCGGCGACAGCAGAAGCTATCAGACGTATACGACCTAAAGCATTCATTGTGGAGAACGTGAAGGGGCTTACCCGTGCCACATTTGCCGCCTATTTTCAGTATATTCAGCTTCAGCTTGAGTTTCCTGAAGTCCCTCCAGTCCCTGGTGAGGACTGGAGCGAACATCTCAAACGGCTGCAGGAAGAAAGGACCAGCGGTAAGCATAAAGGCAAAGGCCTGACTTATAATGTGCTCGCAACGCTGGTCAATGCAGCTGACTTCGGTATTCCGCAGAAGCGAGAGCGCGTTTTTATCGTGGGATTCAGGGACGATCTGGGAATTGAGTGGTCATTCCCTAAACCAACTCACAGTTACGATGCGCTGCTTTACGATCAGTGGGTGACCGGAGAGTACTGGAAACGTCATGGCCTCAGGATGCCCGTGCCGCCAGCAAAACTGGAGAACCGCATTGTTAAGCTCAAAAAAAATCCTCCGGATACGCTTCCATGGAAAACGGTAAGAGACGCTATTGCCGATTTACCGGATCCCGAGACACCAGCGGCGTCCCGAATTCGAAATCATACCTTCCAGGGCGGTGCCAAAGTCTATCCTGGTCATACCGGAAGCCCGTTAGATCTGCCAGCCAAAACGCTTAAAGCGGGCGATCATGGTGTGCCCGGTGGGGAGAATATGCTTGTTCGTGATGATGGCTCCGTGCGCTATTTTACCGTTCGGGAAAGTGCGCGTATCCAGACGTTCCCGGATAGCTATCGTTTCCATGGCAGCTGGACAGAAACTATGCGCCAGCTCGGAAATGCGGTTCCTGTCCATCTGGCATATTGCGTGGCATCAAGTGTTGCGGAAAAACTATTAACCTCGGAAATAGGCAACATGATCAAGCAATCACAAAATAATAAAAAGGTTTCTGCATGACAGGTAACGTCATTCCATTTAATCCACTGGACAAGCAAAACTTAGGGGCCAGTGTTGCGGAAGCTCTGCTGAGTAAAGATGCACATCCACTCGGCGAGCTTACTTCGTTTATGGGGGCGGGTATTTATGCGATTTATTACACAGGCTCCCATCCTGCCTATCAGACTTTATCTGAGCTCAATAAAGACAACAAATTCCTGCTTCCGATCTATGTGGGTAAAGCGGTGCCGCCGGGCGCGCGCATGGGCTTAACAAATCCTGACATTGTTGGCAATGTCTTGTTCCGGCGTCTGAAAGAGCATGCCGAAAGCCTCAGAGCTGCGGAAAACCTCGATATTAACGATTTTTATTGCCGTTTTCTCGTAGTCGATGATATCTGGATCCCTCTGGGAGAGTCACTGGTCATCTCCCGTTTCAAACCAATATGGAATTCCTTTATCGACGGATTTGGTAATCATGATCCGGGACGGCATCGCTATACCGGACTTCGTCCTCGTTGGGATTTCATGCATCCGGGGCGAGGTTGGGCCCAGAATCTGAGAGAGCGAAATGAAACAGTTGATGAACTCATCCGTGATGCACAGCAGTACCTTATGAATCTTCCTCCGTGCTTAGCTCAGCGTTTCATTGAGGCAGATGGTGACTAAAGAATATTTACATAAAGTCGACAATATTAAGAAACATCAATAAGCTCAGTAGTTATCTTAAGCTAATATCATTGTTATGTTAGATGATGATGCTCTTATCCGGTCAGAGTTAACCATTCATACCGATATATTAAAACCGGCCTCACCAGCCGGTTTTTTTACGCTTTCACATTGCCCTTTCAGGTAACCCCTATTCATCGATTGACTTGGGCCCCGCTGACTTATAGACCATGATGTTAGTCGTGTCTTTATCAGCAGTGTGGGTGGACCCCACAGAAGTAATGTCCTTCTGAAGCCACTGTCTACTCCCCGCACAAGAAATTCCCCGGTACGGCTCAGTCCGGGCCAGAGAGAGGGATATTATTAGATTCAGATTAAAACGCATCACTGTTTTCAGGACGTAATTTCGATCTGGCTGGCGATGAGCGCATCCACTTTGAGCTGTACCGGCGTCAGCAGATCGACATCGGTCTCCGGTACATGGAGGGAAACGATGAGGCTGTAGCGCGCTTCAGAATCATAGCGGTTCAGAGCGCGTCGTGTCTTCCACCCGCGCTGCCTCCTGGGCAAGCGGTTTGGTTGTTGGCAAGGGAAGGGCATAGCTTTCGCAGGAGGTATGTCATTGATGTTCACTGGTAAGAATGCATGTCCGCTTTGTGCTAATAGCGAACGTTACTAGCATGTATCTGTATCAATCTATGGAGCAGGTAAGAATGGCTAACTCACTATAATAATGAACGGACCCATCAGGGAAAAATGTGCTTTGGGCGGACGCCAATGGATACATTACTTGATGGAAAACGCATCTGGGCTGATAAAAATTTAAGCCAGAGGTAATCTGACAGACACCTGTATAAATAACCGGTAACTGTCAGATCAGGTCTGAGCTAATACATATCAGATAACGAGTAATGGACATCATCAATATGCTACATATGCTTGATCATAATACTTCGTCATTCATCGCTGGTCACTATCACGAAACTTTTTCTTTTTTGCCTCCTGCATCGCCTGATGTCTTCTTCGTCTGGGCACCTCATTGGCGCCAAAAAAAATAACAAAAGCAATTAAAGCAATAACAATAAATAAAATAATCATTTGCCGTCCTTTTTCAGTTTTTTATCAATCCCATTCTCTTCCTTTTCAAGCGCTTTTTTACGATGTTTTTCAAGATGGTCTGAAGCCTTTTTCCCTACAAAAGCTGATGAAATGGCAGTCACTAATAACCCAACAGCGGTAAGGATGTTTTTACTTTGTGACAAGACCATATTCCTCGTTCAGTAATCTGTAGAAACCTTTGTCTATATTGCCGTTATCGAAAGGTTCCCGGCCATGGACATCGATTAAAGTATTACGCAGTTTTTGTATCTGCGACTTTAAATCATCTACCGACATTTCGCCAGATGCGTACTCATACCTCAGTAGTTCAAGCGAGACAATCGTTTCGAGTTGGGCGGTATCAGCAGCATTAAGGTCTTTGCTTTGCCGCAAACGCTCAGCTGCTGCTATCACTACAGCAGGCTCGCAACAGTCATCGGAGTCTTCAAAATGATAAAAGTTTTTCGTATTAGTGGCATGGTTTACTAAACGCATACAGTTTTTACCCAGTCGTCAAAATTTGATTCGCTGTCATTAAGTACGGCAATAGATTTCTCGTAATGAGTCATAACCTGACGATGCTGTTTATGGACTATCAACACCGAGCGGGCACTGTTCCAGAGGAACGGACCGGCAATAAGGTAGTTCAGCTTTCCGGTTCGTCCAAGAGTTCCAGTTACAAGCAGAAGCATTTGTATAACAAGCGCAGTGCCATAAGCGATCACTGCAAGTTGCGTCTTATGTAGCTCTTTTTCATCTTCAGGAGTATCCAGTCCCCTATGGGCAAAAGCGCCATAAGAGAGTAAAAGTAACTTCATAACAGCGTAGCTGGATGCATCTGCTGCGTTTATTGTTCCGTACTCATCTCCAAGAGCTTCCATCAAAGGGTTAGAAGCCGCATAGCCTGATGATTTGGTTGGGTCCTCTTTCCATTCTGTAAAAAAAGAAGAAAAGGGTAAAGGTAACCCTTTCGTTGTGGGTAAATCGGAAAGATAGTGGGTCAGAATATGCAGGATTGCTTTAAGATGCAGGCCGAGTCCACTACTCCCTGGAAAGTTACTTTCGAGGTATTTTAGTACCAGTGAATATACAGTTTGCCCACCGACATCTTGCCCTCCATACGTATAACCGTCTGGCAGCTTCTGATTGAGGTTAAAATCGTGCCCAAAGATAGAACGATGGTTACCACCTGCCCGGTAATCTAAGGGGCTGGCACCTGTAGCCTCAGGCTTAAAATACTCATGCAGCTTTACGAACTTTTCTTCCAATGCATCGGCATAGTGATTTGTAATATGCGCAGCGCCAACCCCCATGATCCCAATGCAGACTGCCACAACAATATCATTAGAATTGAGCGCACGATAATCCATCGATATCTCCAGGTCGGCAAGCATCGTCTTGAAGTCTATCGTACCGACTGCCATTTTTGCCCTGTCATCCAGAGACAAGTGAGCTGTGGTCGGATCAACTACAATTTCACCCGTATGCCGCTTCACCAGATAGTCCAGGTTGGTCGCTCTTTGATCCCAGTATTCATCTTCCGGTTCTGCTATGAAAACCGATTTAATTTTGTGCCATATATTCGCCATTACGTCCTCATGTGCTTTTTTAAGCGGAGCTATGTTTAAGGCTGGCTATCCGTCAGCATGATGGAATAGTGGATCCCATGTGGCAGACTGATTGATAAAGGCTTATTGAGTGTCAGCGGGATGGCCTGTGGTGCAAGTGGTATTGTCCTGACGATACCTCCTACCAGACGGGCATTCACATATTGCTCGTGATCATAGTAATTTATCTCACCACTAATCTCGGCCGTACTGTTTCCTTTATCTGCGTATAAATCGACATAGATTGTCGCTGCTGCAAATTTTCTGTCAAGATCAGAGGTGAATACTTTTCCACGCAACGGGCGGAGTGCGTACAGTAGCAAATTACGAGTATTGTCTTTTTTCAGAAGGCTGTCAGCGGTTACAGTTATTGTGATTGGCCCTGAAACTGGTGACTGCATTTCAGTTCTCAGGTACTGCGTTTTGTTTTCTGAAGGCATAGTACTGCATCCCATCAGCGCAATACATAAAACAGCAATTCCTGTCATTCTGTTCAATTCAAGTATCCTTCTTTCATTATCATCAAATGATAGTCATTCTGTCTGTATCGGCATGGTTCACAAATAGTTGATACTAATAAGCTCGGAGGCTATGAAAAGCGATACCATATCCGGCTCATGAGATGAATGTTGTTAGTAACCTCTGCTTTGGTTGTTATCCTTTCAACTGGTTACTCCGCTCCAGGTCCATTGATGATCATGTGCAACGTCCGCTCCTCGCTCAAAGCAGCCATATGAAATGGATGGATGACAGTAAGCAGGTTAGGCCACAGTGAGGGGGCGGTTAGGCATCTGGCCTACGTAAACGGCTGGTCCCTAGTGGGTGCATTAGACTATGTGGATGAGGACTTTGACGTGTGGCGGGAACTCTCTCGTCATGCCTGGCAGCTGGATATCTCCTGGCACGCAGCGCAGGAGATCAAACGCCAGGATGAGACAGCAGCAGAGAGCAATAACTTCTCTGCTGAGGATCAGCTTTCGCTGGAGTTTGAGGTTCCGCCTGTCGCGGTGAAGGGCACTGCGGTGCCCGCCGTCGGGGAGCAGAGAAGCATTTCCGGCGATGTGAGGCAAATCCTGAAGAATCATAGTCCTTTCAACTCTATCGCAACTTTTCACTCTGAGTCGAAAGGTTAATAACAACTGGCTTTTATCAGATCATACAGGTTTATACGATGAGTATGAGGCAGAAAGGATATCCAAACGGTCCCCTGGTGAGAGCAATATGGGATTGCTGTGATGAGCTGTATGAGCGTTTAGGCCGTGTTCCTGAAAGACAGGAACTCTTGCAGGAGATGAAGCTACGGGAACCCGAAAGGGCAGGTCTAAGTACTTATGGAAGACAGAGAATTGAATGGAAGCTGTACCACGGTTTTGAAAGCACGGAGAAAGCAGATAGTTGCCTTAATATTATACCCGAGGAATTTTTAGAGCCACAGCTACGCCGAGTTGTTTATGCCGTTACACAACTGGGGGAAGTTTCGATTCCACAGGTCATTGAATGGCTTGATTTTAGCAACGCCCCGCTAAAGTTGAATGAAATTCGATCACAATTCCAGGCACTCACTGTCAATGATAATCAGCGTGCTCGATATCGTGCATCCCGTACCAGCATGGTTAGCGATCAGGGGCATTATATGGACAAGCTCTTCCGCACCGGAAAAGGGAGGGCGACCCGCTATGTTCTTTATGATCCAAACATACACGGTGTCTGGGATATTGGCGATGACGGAAAAACGCCAGTAGAGATTGTAAAACCTACTTCCCTGGAGAGGTTAAGGATTTTGCATGAATGTACTGATTGTCCTGAGTTAAAACTAGAGGATATGCGTGCAAGAGTGCTGAGGGAAATTGTGGATCGTGAAGGTCAGCCTATCTTTCGGAAAAGATTACTGGATGCCTACAATCGAGCATGTGCAGTTACCGACTGTGCGATCGCTGAATTACTTGAGGCTGCTCATATAATTCCTTATTCAGGTGCGCAGCATTGTAAGGCCATGCACGGAATACTTCTCAGGACCGATATACACACGCTATTTGACAAAGGGCTGCTTTGGATAGATCAGAACTTTAGGGTTAGCCTCGACACTGGGTTACTAAACAGTGAGTACGGTCATTTACAGGGTAAATTAATGAGATTGCCGGAGGCACGAATGGATCGCCCACTTAAGGCTCATCTTGCCTATCATCGTGCGCTTTTTGTAAATAAATTATGATGTTATATTGAATGCTCGAAAGCAAGTTTGACCTGCTCCCCGTTGATTGACACACGGCGTTGTTAGCGCCATTCATTGCGACTTAATTATGAACGTCTGTTGGATGCTCATTACTGAACTGACGATGCGTATCTGCAAAATTAAGTTTTGTTATCTCAAGACGTTCAGAGCCTGCTGGTGCGACAGGTACCGGTTAGACAAGATAGTATGGAGGATTAAGCCGCCCTGAGGCGGCTTGTCATTATTTGCGTGGCTTCCCAGCATCCGAGCGTTTTTCTCGAACTCTACCATCATTGTTACGATCACGGGGCTGCGTTCCACCGCCGGGTTTAGGAACAACAACGCCTGGATTAAGTGGTCTTCTGTCCGCCATATTTCTGTTTCCTAAAAAAATGGCAATGTTGCCGTCTCTTTTGATACGCCTGGTATCGTTACCTTTCAATCATGATGGGATGATATGTTGCGCAGCATCAACTTTTCCCTCATCCCACTTACAGTGAACATTCCACATATGTCCATCCGCTTGGTGCCAGAAGCTCATGTTCTAACTCTATACTGTGTCAATCTAGGGGGGAGGTCAACGAAGTGTGTGATTTAGGTAGGGTCGAAGGTGAACAGAGTTGTGCTATCTTATGATTTTTTAGTAGGCATAGCCTGCTTTAACACAGCAAACAGGTATAAGATGAGCGGAAATAGCTTTAGGCAAAAATTGGCTGACAAAGGGCAGGAGTATTTTGAGAACTTATCAGCGGATAAATTACGAAATAATTTCTATGGTTATTTGATAATCTCATTCGCCATATTCAACTTTGAAAACATCATACTCATTCTTAAATCAAAAGATAAGATTGAGATGACTTTGATCTACATCCAAGCTCAACCCGAATTTTCTTGGAATTTTTTTTGGAAGCCGCTTTGGTTTGGAATCGCGGCGTCACTATTAATGCCAATGATTACGGCCGCCTATGTAGTTTTCACTAGTGTTTTTGACTCGATCAGAACCGAGAGTAAAGGCTTCGGATCAACCTTATGGGAACGGGTTAAGGTATACAATGAATCAAGGTTGAACAGTGCAAAGGAAGAGTTGGTCGAACAAGAAAAGAAATTAGTTATAAAAAAAAACCAGTATAATGATATTCAAAGGGATATTAGAATTCTTGAGACCACTCGCTCTGACTTAGAAAAATATCTAATAGAACTAGCGAAAGTGTATGCAATTTATAACAATAATTACTCTCATAGAGATATGGAAGGATTGATAGAGCAATTAGAAAAAGCTGACATTTTGAAACACTTCCCCGATAAAAACACCTTAATCAGATTACATTCATTTTGTAAGCAAAATCCTTCAAAACCTATTTTAGATAATACATCCGAATCTACACCAGTTAGCGATACCTCCAAAGAAGTCATTTAAAGCCTGGCGGGATCACTTCCCGCCATTCTTCGCATACTCAATGAATTTCTTCTCTGCCTCTTTACGCGACATACCGGTCATTACGAGGGCATCAACAAACGTTTGTTTCTTCTGACCTGCTCCCCATTGACTGATACACCGTGATGTTAGCGAAGCCTTCCTTCCGACCCTGACAGAACAAATGTTATTCTTAAGCCACTATCTACTCCTCGCGTAAGAAATCTCGTGGCCCGCTAAGTCCAGGCAAGATGATCACAACTACTTTACTCTGTACCGGTTTTAGCAATTCGACGTTGGTTTTCGGTACAGGGCGGAAGACGATTAGGTAACCAGACCAGCCCCGGTAAACACTAGCCTCATCGGAGGATACAATCTGCGTATCATGTTATCTCCCTGTGACACCGTGTGATGCTGCCCCGCAGGTTTCGCCCGCGAATTGATAACGTTGTCTAACCTGTTCATCCTCTGAAGCAGATGGATACACGACCAAATTGCTCCTGACCACATTCCTGTAACCTAAGGACGAAGAGCGCGGCTTTACCCCGTTTAATCACCTCAAAGCCTTTCGTATAATCGGCTGAAACGCGCCTCGGCAAAAGGATGTCGTCATGGATCTTTTTCGTGATATTGAACAGGCTGTGCCCTTACCCCATGAAGAAGTGCTCCGTTACATGGTATGTAAAATCCGTGATAACCGGTCGGAAAAATGGCTTGCTGAGATATGCAGGAAAAACAACCTTTCTGATGTCTGTCAGGATTATCTTCAAAAGGGAGTGCTGAAGGCTCTGGAGGGTGCACCTGATGTCAGTTTTTACCCGCCAAGACTGACCATTGAGCTGGTCCCCCGGACATGCTGGTTCGATAACGTCAGAAGTGCGGTCTCTTCATCGGACTGGAAACGGTTACGGCAACAAACGGCCAGAACAGCAGGGTGGAAATGCCAGATCTGCGGCGGTAAGGGGCCCAGATGGCCTGTGGAGTGTCATGAAATCTGGCATTACGATGATGACAGGCAGTGTCAGACCCTCACCGGACTCATCGCGTTATGCCCTTCATGCCATGAAGTCAAACACATGGGGTTCAGTGGGCTCCGGGGTAAAAAGGACGAGGCGGTGGCTCATCTGGATCTCCTTAACGGGTGGGACCTGCTGGGAGAGACGATTCATTGCGAACTGGTATTTCAACACACCTCATTATCAAATTGTTATTATTGTAACCATCTGACACTAAAATGATAATTCACAATTCATCAATAAAAACGCGATAATGGTATTTTCATTTTAGGCATATCCTTAAGGAACCAAAATGGATGATGAAGAAGAGGAATACCTGTCTGATTATGGGCTAAGGCGTAAGAAGTTCGAATATGATCGCCGTATCCACTATGGATATATTTTTGCTGTAGGGCTGGAAGTCTATATTGTGATCATAGGGAGTCTGGTTAATGAGAGTATCTTTTCCCGAATAGGCTATGAACTGCCAGAAGGTGTAGAGTTTCCGCAAAACGGAATGGCTGAGGTATATTTTGACGTTTACGACGGCATGGGCGGGTTAGGTGATTTTCACCACGTTTCGTTTGCTGGTCTCGGCAGTGCGGTTGTTCTTCAGAAGGTTTCACTGGCTCTTATTGCTCATTATGAGAAATTTAACGTAGGCGGATTTGTCTTTCAGGCTGCAACAGGTGATGATGTCGATCGAGGGCGGCGAATCTCCCTTGAAGAGACTTATGACTATTTGCTTGGGTTAAAAAGTGAACCACGCTATAATGAACGTACTGGTATGCAAAAGAAAGCTACGCGCAGATTGCTACCGGAAACGCTGCAGGCTTACAAATCAGTCAAAGAAGGGAGGGCCAATTATGCCGTATTATAATAGACAACAGCGATCACCTCTTCGTGACCCGACGACTGATGAGAAAAGTGCTTTTCAGTCTCTGATTTCATCTGAGCTCAAGACGAATTCAGCCGATTTAGGTTCGCGAGTAGAAGGCCTTAAAGCAAACCTTAACGCAGCCCAAAAGCAATCTTCTGCCACCTTACTCCGCAAAAAATTGAAAGGTCATATTGTGCGTGAGTGGAGCGAGATCTAACCCTCTCCTATCGAAAAGCCGCAAATGCGGCTTTTTTTTTACCCCTCGTTTGCTTTGCAGGGGGGTAATGAACGCTCTGAAAAGTGAATCTGACCTCAGCTTTTACCCATCACTACAGCCGATAGAGCTGGTCCCCCGGACATGCTGGTTCGATAACGTCAGAAGTGCGGTATCTTTGACGGACTGGAAACGGTTACGGCTACAAACGGCCAGAAGAGCAGGGTGGAAATGCCAGGTCTGCGGCGGAAAGGGGCCCCGATGGCCTGTGGAGTGCCATGAAATCTGGCATTACGATGATGATCGGCAGTGTCAGACCCTCACCGGCCTCATCGCGTAATGCCCTTCGTGCCATGAAGTCAAACACATGGGGTTCAGCGAGCTCCGGGGTAAAAAGGACGAAGCGGTGGCTCACCTGGCTCTTGTCAACGGCTGGTCCCTTCAGGGCACATTTGACTATGTGGATGAGGCCTTTGACGTGTGGCGGGAACGCTCTCGTCATGCCTGGCAACTGGATATCTCGTGGCTCGAAACGCAGGGGATCAAACTCCGGGATGAGACAGCAGCAGAGGGCGATAACATCCCTGCTGAGGATCAGCTTTCGCTGGAGCTTGAGGTTCCCCCTGTCGCGACGCAGAGCACTGTAGTGCCCGCCGTGGTGGAACAACAGAGCATCTCCCGCGATGAGAGGCCAATCCTGAAGGACAACCCTGTTTTCCGCTCATCGTCCGTAAGGTCAACGTTCTGGTCAGTCTGCCAGCGGGTGTTCTGCCAGGTGAAAAAGGTGATACGGGAGCAGTGGTGAATCACCAAAGGAGAGGTGAGCATGACTTACTCACACAATCTGTCAGTAGGCGTTCTCGTTGACATATACACTCTTCATCGCGGCAGCCAGGCGGCAATGCTGACATCATCCTGCGTTAACTGTTCTGTTATAAGAACGTAGCGCAGTTTTAGCATAACGTGGATACCAATAGGGCCACCCGGCTGTTGCTGTGCTGGCTTGTCCGGAATGCTGAATATGGCCACTGCCTACATTCCTCATCAGGCCTGATCAGCTCGGAACATTGACCGTACAGGAATTCTGCCCTTGTGTTCACAAGGTGTGTACTGGACGGCCTGCAGTAAGTTTTCCGAAACAGCGGCGCTAAAAGTCAGAGAGATCGTCGAAAGGTTCGGGAGGCATGGGTTGTATCAGGTCTTCCCCCTGATTGACAGGCGCTTGACTGGTTATGAACGTGACCCCAGTAATATTATGGTACGTCATGCCCTCAGTGATAAGTCTTAACGTAGGCTCAGGAATACGCGCGAAAGCCCTCGAACCCACATAAAGTTTTTTTTGGGGCACCCCGACTATAAGCTGAATTTCGGGGCCGAAATTATACGGGTTGTCTTCTGCGTATTCATAAAGCTCAACATTAAAACGCCGTGATTCATCGGCTGCATGCCTGACGGCAGAGGACTTATTGAACAGTACAATATTATAACCTTTTCCGGCCTGCACTTGAGTGGACTTAAAGCTTACGCCATCAAGACCGAAGGTTTCCCGATCACTTAGAAAGTCGGCAACAAGCTGAGTGATCAGATAATCGCTGTCCTGCCTTTTTCCAAAGGCGGGCAGAGTAAGTTTTCGGGAAAGCGTTCTGAAAAATACCGCTCGTTCATTGGTTTTTCGGGTCTGGGGATCAAACTTACTACCGGAACCGAAGCTGAGTGAATCCAGGGCGGAAATATCGAGAACCCTGAGGGCCCGCAGCGGAACAAATGGTGCCGTCACCACAATACTGCCGACCGGTGGTCTGACTTCTGCAATAGCCACATCGACGGATGTGGCACCGTAAAACACGGATATTCCCTGAGCATTCATGCGCCCAGAGCGTGCCAGGGAGGGAGGGGGAGGGCCAAAGTATTTTTCAGGTTGTTCCAGGGCTTGCTTGACTTCCTCTTGGTTTTCAAAGACCCTGGCACGATAAAGCCGAATTTCTTCTGTCAGCATTTTTACCGGAGAAGAACTATCCAGGGTTTTCAGTTTATTGATATCCCGGAAAAGAGAATCCAGAAAAGCATTGGCCTCCCGGTTAAAATATCGCGTTTCATTCAGCAAAGAATCTGTAGCTTTTCGCCAGGAAGAACTGAGTTTCCCTGTGGAATAGGTAATGTGGCGGTAGACAAAGGCATCGTTATACCGTACCCCGTCAAAATCATTATGCGGATTGAACTTTTCAGCCAGTAGATTGTAGATATCCTCGGCCACCTCGAATTCAACGCCCAGTTCTTTATAGATGACCTCCTGTGCGCTGTCCCCATGACCACAATCATAAATATCCTCATAGGCTTCAAAATAATATTCAAATACGTCATGCATCATCGCGAGGATATGTTCGACGTGAATATTTATACGTTTTCGTTTGCAGTAAGAGCAGGCCTGATTACTGCTACCTATTTTTTTGATATGTTGCCTGACGTAGGCATCACCCACACACTGATGACAAAGGTACTTTTCTTCCCACATTGTGAACCCGTCCGTAATCTGATGATATTGCGTTACTTTCCTGTAAGTTCATCATCAAATCAAGTTGCCAGCCATGCAATAGAGAAAGTTGTCTATGCCCGTTTACCGGCCGGGTATCCGCAGTGAGGCTGAATGTGACGAGCTGGGGTTATGGCCACTCATCTACATCTGGAATGTGGATCGTAGTGCTGGCTCGTTCAGCCTTTCTGTTAACGGTAAAGCCATTGCCCACCTCCTGGAGCCTGCGTATGTTGAAATTCGTGATGAGGCGATGAAGGAGATCTCCGAGGCTTCAACGCGGTCCGTGCTGGCAACCATAGAGAAAACCGGCCTCATGCCCGATGTTTTGTTCGCGTATGACGCTGAGACCAAACAGTAGTGAGCTGCGCCGCACTTGGTAACACATCACGATGTAAGTAACGTCTGCATCCAGATAGATGGTGCCATCTCACGGAACCACGCTACACCTGGCGTAAGAAATCTTGCGGCAGGGATGTCCACGAAGTAAACCTGCTCAGAACCCCTGGAGAACAGTTCGCCCGTTTCAGGAAGCGGCTCGCTGAAACCGTGCCACAAAAGGTGGCATTTCGTATCGCTCCGGGCCGAAGTTCTGACGAGGATCACGTGTGAGGCTGGTGAAATTTGTTATCAGGAGGATGGTCTGTCTTTAGACGGGGGCTGGCCAGGGATTGCATCGCCAGTAGGTTATGATCCCCTGAGCTCGTATCCGACAGTGTTGTTGGATAACATTGCTGGCCGTGATGGGAGAATACTTGATCGGGCCATCCATGAGATTTTGTCTTATTGGCCATGGCAGGATTACTGAGGCGTCGATGTCATCACGTGTCAGGAGAAAGCGTTTATGCGTGACCGGACGCTTAAACGAGAAAAGCCACCCCGTAGGATGGCTTTTCCGGTACTAACTAAAACGCACGGGTCCGAAGAAATCCGCGCCTTGATGATCTTAATGTACCTACATCTGACAAAAGCGTCAACCTTATGCAGCAAAGCGTCGCGGAGGACGACATGCAACTGGAAGACTACATTTCATCCGAGCGTCTGAATAGTTATACGGACATTCTTAAGTTAAAGCCTGAAGAGGCGCTCGGCGGATATAACTGGAACAAGGCACTGTCAGCTGCGATGCAGCCGTTGCTCCACTGCCTTGAAGTCACGTTCCGAAATGCCATTGATTATGCCATCCGTCATAATCCGCCACCGGGAGCAACAGGCTTATGGCGAACGGATGCTTACTGGATCTATGACCTGCCTCGTCATATCGGAGACAAAACGTACATCCGACAGGGTAAGCGATTCAAAACGGACGGGCGGGGAAACCCCCGGACATTTCCCGACGGCAGCCCGATGTATCATTTCACCGCCTGGGAAGAGACCTGTGTACGCAAGGTCTCGAAGCGCATTATCGACGCTGGTAAACCGTTGACCCCTGAGCGCGTGATCTCCGGGCTGGAACTTCGGATTCTGGACAAATCTGCTTACGGCTGAATATGAAGAATCAAGGAAGCTCTCTCTGCTGTGGCCACACCTGACCTCAGATGTCTTTCCCTCACGTCCTGCACACGTAAAGCGCCATCATCTTGAGCAGAAGTTCAGTCGCATTCGTGACCTGCGAAACCGTCTGGCTCATCACGAGGCGGTATGGAAGTTTCAGGAGCGTAACGCCCGGGGAGCCCCCGATTACAGTCGTCCCGTTTATGGGCTGAACGCGTCGCTGCATCTTCTGCGCCGGGCCTGGGAAGATATTCTTGAGGCGCTTTACTGGATCAGTCCTTTGCGACACGCCGCTTTTCTGTCGGAAGGTCATCATGTGCGATTTGAAATGCTGGCAACGTTAGAGGGTCTGCAGTGTTACACCGGACGAGAGAACGTCACGGGTAACTTAAATATCCGGCCCAGCCGTGAAGCCAGGAAATTAATCCGGTCATTGCGTCAAGGAAAAACGTTGAGGATCACTGATCGCGACCGTCTGCTGGCTGTCATCGGCCCTGACTGGAGTCGTCTGGAAGAATAAATTGCACAAATCAGTGATGGCCTCCTGGAGCAATGCAAAAGGCACGGTATCCAAATCACAGAAGACTCGCGCCTGGCTTATGCTAACGGGCGGTTAGTCCGGGACAATCTGGTCCGGATTGCATAATATCCTGAACAACGGTTGTTAATAATTTTACTGTTTCTCAGGACGATGCGCTGTGGCGATCTTTGATATCGAAAAAGATGAATTACTCGGACTTTCGGATACGCTTCTCGAAGAGTTAATTGCTCGCCTTGCTGAAGCCGACGTGGCGGCCTGCGGTCACAGCCCTGCGCGGGTGCGCTGGTCAGGATCGATCAACGCACCTGATGGTGGAGTGGATGTGCACGTGCAGCTGCCGGTTGAACAATTCAGCTCCGGATATATAGAGCGACCGGATACCGTCTTCCAGGCCAAAAAGCATAAGATGCGAAGGGCAGATATTCTGCGAGAGATGGCACCTTCTGGCGTCCTTTCTCCCATGATATCCGAGCAGGCCGCAAAGGGGGGAAGCTATATCATTGTCAGTCTGGACGAGGACTGCTCCCCCTCCATGCTTGCCGAACGCGTCAGAGCGATGCAGGAGGCTGTCAGGCACGATCCCTGTCATGCAGATCTTCATCTGGCCTTCTATGATCGCGCTAAACTCGCGCAGTGGATACGTCAATATCCGTCGGTGATGCTCTGGGTGAACAGAATACTGGGGCGGGGATATTCCGGCTGGCAGCCTTATGGCGCATGGAGTTGCCCTCCTGAGGGGGCGGACGATACCCTGATTACCGCCTCCGGTATCACGATTTCACTTCCGTCTGAGCAAGGTCGCCCCCTGAGTATTCAGGATGCCATCGGGCCGATACGCCAGCTTATCCGGACTACCCGGAAAGCCGTGCGTATTACCGGCTTATCGGGCGTGGGTAAAACGAGGATCGTTCAGGCCTTGTTTGAGGGATCCATCGATACTGATGCCCTGGACCGCACCCTGGCGGTGTATGCCGATACCGGTGACGATCCGAATCCTTCGGCCGCAGCTATGCTGGAACGCCTCATCGCTGACCAGCGCAGCGCAATAATGGTTCTCGATAACTGCCCGCCTGAACTTCATGCCTCCCTCGCGGCAAAAGTCACCTCTCACGGAAGCAGGATCAAACTTATCACCGTTGAGTATGATATTCGGGAAGACAAACCCCAGACCACAGAAGTGATCCACATCGAGGCGGTAGGGCCGGACGTTGCGGAAAAACTTCTGCTGCGCCGTTTTCCCGGTATCGGACAGTTGAACGCCCGTCGGATCGCGCAGTTCTCTGACGGGAATGCCAGAGTCTCACTGGCTATCGCCGAGAGAGTGGAGGAGGGGGAGTCGCTGGCCGTTCTGTCTGATGCACAACTCTTCAACCGGCTTTTTGAACAGCGCCACGGGCCGGACGAGGGATTACGGGAGCAGGCTGAACTCCTTTCGCTGGTCTACTCATTTTCGAGTGACGTATCTGAAACAGGCAACAGTGAGCTGTGGATCCTGGGCTCGCTCGCGGGTTATTCACATCACCAGCTCTACCGGACACTCAACAAGCTGACCGATCGCCACATTCTTCAGGCCAGGTCGCACTGGCGAGCCATCTTACCCCATGCTATTGCGAACAGACTGGCTGCGTCCGCGCTGGACAGCTTTCCGGTCGCGTGTCTCAGGTCTGCCTTTGAAGCGCCGGGACGCGAGCGCCTGCTTATGTCCTTTGCTCACCGGCTGGGGCTTTTACACGATCATCCGGTGGCAAAGGCGATTTCTGCCGCGTGGCTTCAGTCGGAAGGGGTGTTGGGTAATCTGCTGGCCTTAGAGGATGAGCCGGTTCGTATGCTGGAGTACATTGCGCCGGTGGTGCCGGACGTTCTGCTTAACAGGATTGACGAGGTCCTCAGGAGCTCAGACTTTAAAAGCCGGGAAAGACGATACGATCCGCGCTGGAGCACTATCCTCAACCTTTTGCAGACCCTGGCCTGGGAGGCGTCATACTTTGACCGTTGCGCCAGCCTTCTTCTGCACATCGCCGATAACGAAACGGATAAACCTGGTCAGAAGAATGCACGGGAGATACTGACTCTGTTCTGTCAGCCCTACCTGTCGGGCACACACGCGTCTCTTGAACAGCGGATTACGCTTCTGGAAAAATGTCTCTCATCAGGTATGCCACAGCGTCGGGCGCTCGGACTGAGAATGCTTTCTGCCGGACTTAGCGGTTCGCCGTGGACAGGCTCGGAGATCTGTGAGTTTGGTGCCCGACCGAGGGATTACGGGGCAGAACCAGACTATGAGGCGTTGATGACGTGGCGACGTGCGTTCATTGCGATTGCCGTTCGCGCAGGAAACGACAGCGAGAGTCATCTTGCCAGCGGTGCACGGACTATTCTGGCAAATTCACTCAGCGGCCTGTGGAGCGACAGGAAGATGTGCTCCGTACTGGTTGATGCCGCCCGTACACTGCATGCCCGTCTTCCCTGGGGAGAGGGCTGGAAGGCGATTCGCACCCGACTGCACTTCCTGCGAAAGGATCCTCAGGTCTCGCCTTTGCTGCTGGACACGCTTGATGCACTTGAAAAGGAGCTCAGGCCGAATGATTTGCTTTCTGCCATCCGGCATTATGTCCTGAGCGAAGATCGATACAACTGGGTGCTTGATGACGACTTTTACCAGCATGGCCATGAACGATACGCTGAAGCCGAAGAGCGGCTGACGGCCAGAGCAGAGCAACTGGGGCGTGAGTTTGCCGCATCAAGGCTTTGTCTTTCTGATCTGAGACCCAATCTGTATTCTTCTGAGTGGATGCCTTACCGGCGCGCATTCGGGCAGGGGTTGGCTCAGGGCGCAGTGGATCATCGTGAGCACTGGCATTTGCTTTTAAGCGAGCTGGACCAGGACACTACTGAAAATAAGGATTTTTCGGTATTTCTGGGCTTTATCGACGGTGTGGATCGTAGTAATGAATCCCTGGCCCATGAGTTTCTGGATCAGTGCGCTGTGCATCCATCACTGAGTCGGGTCCTGGTTAAAATTCATCCTCAGCGCGATTTTACCGAAACGGATTTCAATCGATGCATGTCGCTTCTGGATAAACCGGATATCCGCCCGTTTATGTTTGACACCTTTTTGTGGGATAAAAAGTGCCGGCATCTTCCAGCTTCCCGGGTGCTCGAACTGGCCGAACGACTGTTAGCCCTGGAAAGCGGCGAGGAAGCGATCCTGAGCGGGCTCGGTATGAGGCTACATGGCAAAAAGACGTCAGAGGACATGCCTGGTCCCGAACTTCTTCACATCGGCCTCAGGGCGGCCATTCAGGTTTTACAAAGAGAGACTGACCTCCGGGGCAACCTCGTTGATGACTTTATGGAATCGGTCGTGGCGGCGGCACTGCAGTCAGATGATCACGACGGGCTTAAACATCAGTGGCTGGATGCTGTCTTCTCAGCGATTGATAGGCACTACGGCTATATGCATGACTATCGTAAAACCATAGAGACAACCGTGGAACTTATCCCTGAAGCGTTTCTCTCGCGTCTCTTTACCGGTTCTCAAGACCAAAGGGTTATGCGCTTGTTCTTTATGCGAGGAAGCCTTGGGGATACTCCGCTGCTTTCAGGTGTTGACATCGAAACCCTCATTAACTGGTGCTCCTACAGTGACGATCCGGGCGTGTGGGCATCTGTACCGCAGGGGTTCGAACTCTGGGTAAGTGTTTCAGACTCAGGCGGGACGGTCTTACATAAAAATGCAGTCAAGTTCCTTGAGGCGGCACCTGACCCTTCCGTGGTCCTGGAATCTTTTGCTGACTTAACGAGTCCGACAAGGAGTATTGGACGTACTGGCCATATTGCAAACATATTGCAGGTACGGGCTGACGCTTTCGGTGAACTCATCCACCACCAGCGGGCTGATATTTCAAAGGCTGCAAGAGACATCCATGAAAGCTTAATGCTTATGATAGAGCGTCAACGGGATCGGGAACAGCGGGAAGATCGTAAAGGCGAACAGCGATTTGAGTGAAGACTCGGTCCGTTGGCCCGAGAACCTGCATGATGGTCAGAGAGGGCATACGCATCCACTTTGAGTCACTTCTCGAAAACAATAAGGGAGTTGGCATGACCCTAAGGGTGTTAAGCCTTACACGGATACAATTATCAATAAGTATTTACACTCATTGTCGTTCAAAGCATTATACTGATGCTTGAAATTACCCTACGGGTAAGATGTTTAGTTGAGGTGCATATGAGCAGAAGATATAACAAAGAGCTGGCTTTAGAGTCAGGGAGCCCTTTGGGTATCGCTCCTCGCTCTGACTACTCCAGATTTGTCAAAAGAGACGCATCTACGGGCCGGTTTCTCGAACAAGACATGCGTGTCGTTGGCGATGATCTGCGCAGGTCTGCGACCACTGTTTATAAAAAATATGTTGTCAGAAATGGTAAACGGATAGATGCACCGCAAGGCACAGTGTTTGCGTTAACGCTACCACAGGAAGGTTTTGATGCAGCCGGAACACCAAAATCCAGTTCCACAGGCTTCGACAAATACGCAAGGCTATACCGGGAAACAAAACGATAGTCCTGAATTTGAAGAAGTAGAGGAAGATCTCAGTAAGGAGATTATCCAGCACCCGGATGCCTTTTCTCGTGTGCTGGACAGGCCTGAAATTCAGGAGATCGTTGTCGCGCATCATGCGTTTCAGGGGCCATTGCCACCTCCTTATCTTCTCAGGGGGTATCAGGATATCTTACCTGATGCCCCTGAACGTATATTCCAGTTGACCGAGAAGGAATTTTCCCACAGACAAAGAATGGAAGAAAAAGCCCTTGATGGTGCAATTAACAGAGACCAGCGAGGCCAGCGTTTCGGTCTTGGCGCTACCCTTTTCACAGTAGCATGCGCGACAGTATTAGGTCTGACAGGCCATGAGGTTCTCGCGGGTGCGGTTATTGGTACAGTAGTCGCTGTCGCATGTATTTTTGTTCTCAGGCAGAAGCCTGTCATCAAAAAGAAAACTGAAGACAAAGCGTCAGACGAAGAGTAACCCGCCCTTGGGCGGGTTTTTTGGATATACCCTGGCGATTCTTACAGTCTTAAAACATGTCGATGCAATCCAAAATATCGCTTCTTGCTTCGTCTCTTGTTACGTAGATCTCTTTCTTTCATCAAACTTTGTTTACACCGCACTGTTGCCCGCTATCCGTGAATCTTGCGATAGTCCTAAACGCAACTGGATCCCCGCCAGAAATGCTTGATAATCCCCGTCAGCTTCAACTCAGCATGTTATCGTCGTAAATGCGGCTGCTGAAATCAGACGTAAAACTCACCTGGCATCCGACAGAGCATGCCAGTAACAGGTATAGTCATTGATACAGGCATGCTACAGTCGGACAGCTTTGCGATGAACGCCATAATATGTCCCGTACATCAGTAACCCGCTTCAGCTCCTTTTAGAGTTGACGGACCCCAGCCTGAGTATCTGATTGTCTTTATTAGTTAAGGAGTCTGGCCCGTATTTCTTTATTCAGAGTAAAGGCTGTAGAGGCTAGTCGGCTGGCCGATGAAGCCCACGCTCACACGTGAACTGGCACTGGATGCGCTGATGATGGCGGTCTGGCGCGTAAACTGGACAGCGAGGTCATAGTACATCGAGCACGATAGCCAGTACGGCTGCGATGAATGGCAACGGTTCTGTCGGGCTAATAATCTGGTACCCAGCATGAGCCAGCGTGGCAACTGCTGGGATAATGCGACTACTGAATCGTTCTTAAGCTCACTAAAAAAAGAACGCATCATTAAGAGAATATAAAAAAATCCGAGATCTGGCCTGGGCGGATACTTCGATTACATTGACGAGTTCTACAACCTGTCGCGGCGCCGCAGTTATCTCGGCGGCGTAAGTCCGGAAGCCTTCGAACAGGCCACACCGTTAGGACAGGAATATTCTTCTGTCTTGGGATCAGTCCGATTTCATTTTTTATTTATACGGCTGGTATAATAAAAGCCACAAACAACATAGAGTGGAAAGTGATATGGGCATAATTGAAACTATATTTTCTTGGTTTAGCGAAATGGTAAATGCTTTTCGTGATTCATCTGCCTATCTAACATGGGCTTTTTTTTCTGTGATAGCTGTTTACATGACTTGGATAACCCTTGATGTGCAGCGAGAGAAACATCTGTCAAAAGGTTCTGCCAGAGCCCTGGCGTGGGGAATATCCTTCATTTTCTTAATTATATATGCAATCAATATAGTTGCTATTGCACACTCGTTCGAAAAGCCACTTGGAGACGCTGGGGCATCAATACTTATAATGGTGATCACATTGATGTTAGTCATCAACGTCTACCCCGTACTATCAGGTGTAGTGACTGGAATGAAAAATAATAAAGATAACTAATACTATATACATCTCTAGCCGATAAGCCTACAGGAACTGTGATTGTGGATTCTTGCGTATATCCGGTCGCTGGTAGAAACCCGGAAAATGACCTTGTTAACTGACGTGAGTGATTGATGCTTTTCTGTAGTGATGTGGTAATAAAAAGCAGGTCATGTTGTATAAGTTGTTTGGTTGTTGGCAAGGGAAGGGAAAAGCTTTCGCAGGAGATATGTCATTGATGTTTGCACTTGAGAATGTACGTCCGCTTTGTGCCAACGGCAGATGTACTAGCTCTACGCTGAGTCAGTTAACGGGGAGCAGGTCACAGGCCTCAGGAGCTGATTTGTAGGGTTTCACGAGGGATGTCGAGGATTACTTATCGGGATGGTAATGGCGAGCTTACCGATCAAACACCTTCGCCAGTTTCTGCTGCATCGGAAATCTGTCCGCGAAATGTCTCCAGCGGCTCTGTATGCCGGTTCATGTCAAATCGAAAACGGCGTGAAGGGTGGCCGAATTCAGATGCCGTCATTGGCAGATTAAAGTGGTTCATTGGACGAGAATAGATTCGCGGGATACTTACATTTCCACCGGCGTTACCTTCAGGTACAGCGGATTAGGTGTTGGCAAGGGAAGGGCAACACCTTCGCGTGAGATATGTCCTCGCTGTTTGCGTGTAAGAATTTGCGTATGCTTTGTGCCAGGAGCGGACAATAGTCCGGATTAATTTCTGTTAATAGTGAAGTATGCCGGTCCATATACTCTCCATAATTTGCTAAAAGTAAATCAATAATCCTCTGCCAGAATTGCCGTTCTGAACAGGAGGTGTTATGAATAACATAAATTATCAATTAAAATATATTGAGTATTTATTGAGAAAATGCAGAACAATTTTGACCAGTGATTCAGCATTTCATGCTGAAAGGCTAAGCAAAATTTCTGGAAAATATCCGGATTTACGTAACCCAGTAACGCTGAACGAGAAAATTTGCCATCGTATTTTATTTAGATGCAACCCATTTTATACAATGCTTGCTGATAAACTTCAGGTCAGGGAGTATGTTGAGAAACGGACAGGTTTAATTAAACTTATTCCTTTAGCTGGCATCTATACTAGCGTTGATGATATTGATTTCGACAAACTGCCCGCTAAATTTGTGCTAAAATGCAATCATGATAGTGGTAGCGCGGTCATATGCACAGACAGAACGGATTTTGATCTCGCCAGGGTTAAAAATAAATTAAAACTATCGCTTAAAAAGAACATGTATTATACAACCCGGGAGTGGCAGTATAAAAATATATCCCCTGTGATCCTCTGCGAAATGTATCTGGATCTGTTTTTCAATAAAAACCGGAACGTCACTCCGGAAATGTTAAGGATACATTGCTTTCACGGTATAGCATGTTTTATCGAGGCTGATTTTACTGATCGCGATGGAAATGGATTCATTAACGTCTATGACAGAGCGTGGAATTTGCAACCCTTTCAGATGGAATACCCAAATACGCCATCCCCGGTTGATGAACCCGAATCATTTCATAAATCCATCATTGCTGCTCAGGCGCTGGCAAAAGAAATTGACTACTGCCGGGTCGATCTTATGCTAAAAGGAGAAGATGTCTATTTCAGCGAAATAACATTAAGCCCCAAAAGAGGTAAACTTAAAATCACCCCAGCAAGTTGGGACGCCAAACTCGGCAGTATGTGGGACCTGTCGCCTGGTAACGCAGGCTCAATCGAGCCTGTATTCTCAAGCCCTTAAACAGGCCATGACAGTCTGAAAAGTGAGCCATTTTCGTGTGTCGCGCTATAGCTAACGTCTCCACCGTGGGCGCGCATAATGGCTTTTACTACCGACAACCCTAAACCACAGCCCTCTGGATTAATATTTTTGGCGTATTCTCCTCGCTGAAAAGGCTGGAATAAGGACTTCTGGAGTTCTTCAGGAATTCCGGGGCCTTTGTCCTGAACAATAATAAAATTATCATTTCCCGCAATGCCATTCTTTACTAAAAGCGTTTGTGATGTGGAATATTTTAAAGTATTGTCAAAAAGAACGGTCAGGCACTGGATAATACGTAAAGGATCGCAGATGCAACGCTGAGAGCCAAGTTCAGTCACAATGTTAAAGCGTTTTTTTTCAAAGTCAGGCAAGAAGGTATCAAGCGCACTGGCGATCGTTGTCGCAAGATCGACTTCACTGAGCATCAAGGAATATCCTGCCCCTCCTGAGGAGCTCACGACACGAAGGTCCTCGATTAAGTTAGTCAGACCTTCCGTTTGTTTAAGGAGGTTTCTGAACAGCGACGGTTCTGGTTCGAACACACCGTCGACCAGCCCCTGCAGCCTCCCCCGTAAAATAGTCACCGGTGTTCGGAGTTCATGCGCGATGGCAGCATTCCATAGATTTCTCTGAGCATCCAGCGTCTGCAATTTTTCCGCCATTTCATTAAAGTCATCAACGAGTTTATTTATCTCACCTAACTGCGAGCCCGGGCTAATTGCTCTCGCGCTCAGGTTTCCCTGTGAGATTTGTTTTAGGCTGTAGGCCACATCATTCAAGGGTTTTAATATTCTTGCCGACAGTTTTACGGTAAAAAAAAGTGAAACAACCAGACTGGTAATGGACGCGATCAAGATCCACATCCAGTCAAAGAAAGTCATATTATCTTCATTGCCTGCGGCCATTCCTCCTGGCAGATAGTCAATCAAGAAACTATAAAATAAGTATGAACCGAGTATGGCAATGGCAATAATTACAAAGGTTAACGACAACATATATGTCAATATCTGACGACTCAGGATCGTTTCTTTGTTCATTTTTTGTCACCCAACCGGTAGCCTAATCCTCGGATGCTTTCCGGAATGCCTTTCAGTCCGGCATGTTCAAGCTTTTTCCGGAGTTTGCTCATATGGCTGTCTACAGTGCGATCCAGCGAGTCTCCCTCAGGCATACACGCATCAAGTAACTCTTCACGCGAACAGACTTTTCTCGGGTTTCTTGCCAGATAGGTCAGAAGCTTAAACTCTGTGGTGGTAAGTGCTGGCGTGGAAACCTCACCTTGTGCAGTGATTTCAACGTAAAATTCATCGGGATAGATCGTTAAATAAGGCGTTCTTATAGGCCGTGAATGTGTCGCCTCTGCAACCGGTCTGGTTCTGCGAAGTACGGCTTCAACCCTGGCGATAACCTCTGATGGATTAAAAGGTTTTATCACATAGTCGTCGGCCCCGAGCCTGAGGCCCATCAGTTTATCCACGTCTTGATCCAGTGCTGTAACCATGATGACGGGAACATTAGTTTCCTTTCTTAACGTTGTGAGAACGTTCCAGCCATCGTATACGGGCAGGTGAATGTCCAGCAGCAGCAGGTCAGGCTTGTGTTGACGAGTAAGGTAGATTGCCTGCTCACCGTCTCCAGCTCTTAGGGTTTTCATGCCCGCCTTATGTAAATAGCCTGTCAGTATGGCAGCGATGTCATCATCGTCTTCTGCGACGATAATCAGGTTATTGTTGTTCATATTTTCTTCCCGGGTATTGATGACAGCATGTATTTTAGCGCAAAAAATGCCTTTTACCGTCATGAATAAAGGTTTTCACTCAATTATTAACATCATTTTTAGGTCGATTCGTTTTGACAGATACCGTTTTAAAAAGTTCAGAGAAATATTTCGGTGAAATTGACACAGCCAGCCCTCCATACTGTCTACACATTTCAGAAATAATCAACCAACATTGTTCAGTAAAAATCGTTCACCAGGAAAAGCTTAGTGCTGAAATTTAGGTTGCAGTGTAAGGAATGTAATCATGATAACTAAAGTTATCTTCCGACGTGAGAATTTTATTGCCTCACTGTTGTACTCCATAATCTCATCCGGACTGTTATATGCCTGGTTTTATCTTACGCAGACAGTTAATGAGAAAGTAGAGTCAACGTTACCGTACTCTACATTTTTCCGGGCACTGATAATCTTTGCGGCATTATCATTCTTCATTCAGAAAAGGCCCGGGGTGTTAAAAAATCTCATTGCCATAACATCTGGTTTAATCCTGGTTTTCATACATACCATCATTGTGTTACATCTGCTTTTTAACACTCTGCCGGATATTTATGATGCTGTTTTTTATTACGAGTGTTTTTTAGTGATCTTTTTTTGTGGGTTGCCAGTGTACTTAGGCTTTAGATTGATTTGATTCCATTCATTGTCAGCAAGACGAACGGCGTTGGACGTGACTACACACATCCTCCATAAACCGTCCATTAACGATTGATATCACAACGTTATACTTAACATATATTCTTTATCATCGCTGGATTATGCTGTTTCATTGAGACCTGAACTGGATAATTAAGCTGTGGCTAAATCGTTTTATTTTCCGATGCGAAATTCAACTTCATCATGATTTATAAAGACAAAAACAACGAGCCAACGGCCCCCGGGGTTGCTATCTCACTTAAGAACCTCGCCTGTCGCTACAGAAAGAAACTGTGCATTACTTTCCTGCTCGTCATTGCTGAAAACGTCGCATTCCTGCTCTATCCCGTTCTGGCGGGCATGGCGATAAATGCCATCCTTGCGGGGCAAACCTCACGTGCGGCCATTTATGGCCTGATGGTTCTGTTCATGTGGAGCATGGGAGCCGCCAGACGTAGCGTAGATACGCGAACTTTTGCACGGATCTACGCAAGTCTTGCGGTGACAGTAGTATTAGCTCAGCGAAAATATTCGCTCAGTCACTCGACGATCGCCGCGAGAGTCACCCTTTCCCGTGAATTTGTGGATTTCTTCGAGCTGCACCTGCCCGTATTGATCACCTCGATCATTTCCCTTTTCGGCGCAGCAATAATGCTGTTATGGATTGAGTTCTGGACAGGTATAGCCTGTTTGATCATCGTGGCAATACTGATGTGTTTTGTCTCAGGCTATGCCTGTAAAAATGAGATATTCTACAGACGGCTGAATAATCGCCTCGAGAAAGAGGTCGATTATGTTAATAAGGCGTCTTTGGGAGCCCTTAAACGGCATTATGACACGCTTGCCCGCCTGCGCGTGGTGTTATCCGACAGAGAGGCATGGGGGTATTTATCCATAGGCGTTCTGGTTTCTGCGCTCTTTTCCATGACCATTATCAGGATGAGCATGGAATCCGGAATTAATGCCGGACATATTTATTCCGTCATGACCTATATGTGGATGTTTGCAACAAGCCTGGATGACGCACCACAACTTCTTGAGAAATTTTCCCAACTCAGGGATATCGGTAAACGGGTTTCGACAAATGATGAGATTTCTTTATCAGAAAAACCATGCTGAATTTTTACCCTTTGTATGTTGACTGGAATTACATCTGATGCCGCACTTTTTCATTGAGCGCCCCATTTTCGCATGGGTTATCGCCCTGTTTATTGTTCTGACAGGAATATTGTCTATTCCTCGTTTACCGGTTGCGCAATACCCTGCCGTTGCGCCACCCGGCATTATCATTTCAGTAAGTTACCCTGGTGCCAGCCCGGAAGTTATGAACACGTCTGTCGTCTCTCTGATCGAACGTGAAATTTCCGGTGTTGACAATTTACTGTATTTTGAATCTTCCAGCGACACGACGGGGATGGCGTCGATTACGGTAACCTTTAAACCGGGAACCGATATCAAACTTGCCCAGATGGATCTGCAAAACCAAATTAAGATTGTGGAGGCTCGCCTGCCGCAGTCCGTAAGACAAAACGGGATAACGGTTGAAGCGGCTAATTCCGGTTTTTTAATGATGGTGGGTTTAACGTCTCAAAACGGAGCCTATCAGGAAGCTGACTTAAGCGATTATTTCGCCAGGAATGTGACGGATGAACTCCGACGCGTACCCGGTGTAGGGAAGGTCCAGCTTTTTGGTGGAGAAAAGGCGCTCCGCATATGGCTGGATCCGATGAAACTACACAGCTATGGACTGTCTGTTACGGATGTATTAAGCGCTATCAGTCAACAGAACGTGATTGTTTCACCAGGCAGAACCGGAGATGAACCTGCGACGAGCGGTCAGGGGGTGACCTATCCTATTACGATAAAAGGACAACTCTCTTCTGTTGACGAATTTCGCAATATCACGATTAAATCCCAGGTTTCCGCTGCCCGGGTGACGCTGGCAGACGTTGCCCGCGTGGAATCCGGGTCACAAAGTTATGCATTTGGGATCCGTGAAAATGGCGTCCCGGCAACGGCGGCAGCCATTCAGCTTTCTCCTGGGGCAAATGCGATAAGTACTGCAGCGGGTATCCGCGCGCGCTTAACGGAACTATCCGGTGTGCTTCCCGAAGGAATGACATTCACCGAGCCTTTCGATACGGCTCCGTTCGTTAAGCTATCGATATTAAAGGTGGTTGAGACATTTGTTGAAGCCATGGTTCTGGTCTTTTTCGTGATGCTGCTGTTTCTTCACAAGATACGCTGTACGCTTATTCCTGCGATTGTGGCACCCGTGGCGCTGCTCGGCACCTTCACCGTTATGTTATTAAGCGGCTATTCCATCAACATTTTGACCATGTTTGGGATGGTGCTGGCCATCGGGATTATCGTTGACGATGCGATTGTGGTGGTAGAAAACGTCGAACGGCTGATGGAAGATAAAAATATGTCTCCACAGGATGCGACGCGCGAAGCGATGCGTGAAATAACGCCGGCAATCATTGGTATTACGCTGGTGCTTACTGCGGTGTTTATACCGATGGCCTTTGCCAGCGGATCCGTGGGGATTATTTATCGCCAGTTCTCTATTTCAATGGCAACATCTATCTTACTGTCGGCATTCCTGGCCCTGACATTAACCCCTGCGCTTTGTGCAACCCTGCTCAAACCGCATGACCGACATCAGGGTAAAAGCAGCGCATTTTCAGCGTGGTTTAACGCGCACTTTCATCGTCTCACTGCGTTTTACACTACTGGGCTGAGTTTTGTTTTAAAGCGTACCGGCCGGATGATGATGATCTATGCCGCACTATGTTTGTCATTGTTTGCCGGTCTTTCATCCCTACCTTCATCATTTTTACCCGATGAAGATCAGGGCTATTTTATGTCATCAATTCAACTTCCTTCTGATGCCACGATGCAGCGGACGCTTAAGGTCGTCGATCGCTTTGAAGATGAAATTGCCCGCCGTGAGGCGGTGGAAAGTAACATCATGATACTGGGATTTGGTTTCTCAGGATCAGGTCAAAACTCGGCCATGGCATTCACCACCCTCAAGGACTGGAAGCACCGTAAAGGTATCACCGCACAGGATGAAGCCGACGCTATACAGTCACAAATGGCCAACGTGCCGGACGCGGTGACGATGAGTCTGCTGCCTCCGGCAATTTCCGATATGGGAACCTCATCCGGATTTACGTATTACTTACAGGACAGAGGCGGGAAAGGCTATCGGGCACTCAAGAAGGCGGCCGATGAGCTTGTTGTACAAGCAAATCAAAATCATCAGCTTGCCGATGTCTACATTGATGGGCTTGGTGAGGGAACCAGTCTCGCCCTGCAAGTCGACAGGGAAAAAGCGGAGGCCATGGGCGTGTCGTTTGATGAGATTAATCAAACCATTTCCGTTGCGACAGGTTCTAATTATGTCAATGACTACACCAATAATGGCCGGGTTCAGCAGGTTATCGTCCAGGCGGATGCGCCTTACCGGATGCAGCCAGAACAGCTTTTGGCCCTGTCTGTCAGAAACCGTCTCGGGCAGATGCTTCCGTTATCGACTTTTGTGACGCTTTCGTGGAATGTTGTCCCACAGCAGTTGAATCGCTATCAGGGGTATCCTGCGATACGCATAACCGGAAGTGCCGCGCAGGGAAAATCGTCGGGCACCGCCATGGCGGCGATGGACAAACTGGCCGAGCAGCTGCCGCAAGGTTTTGCAGGAGAGTGGGCGGGGAGTTCGTTACAGGAAAAGGAGTCCGCATCTCAGCTTCCGGGTCTTATTGTGCTCTCAATACTGGTGGTATTTATGGTGCTTGCTGCTCTTTACGAAAGCTGGTCCGTCCCCTTCGCGGTAATGCTTGTTGTTCCTTTAGGGCTGCTCGGCGCTGTGCTGGCCGTGTCCGTTACGAATATGTCGAATGACGTCTTTTTCAAGGTGGGCCTGATAACCCTCATTGGCCTTTCCGCCAAGAATGCGATTCTGATCATCGAATTCGCGAGGCAATTGATGAATGAAGGAAAGCCCCTTATTGATGCGACATTGACGGCTGCAAAGCAACGCTTACGGCCAATACTGATGACTTCTCTGGCTTTCACATTAGGCGTGGTTCCGCTGATGCTTGCCAGGGGGGCCAGTGACAGCACGCAGCATGCGATTGGTACCGGTGTATTCGGCGGGATGATTAGCGGAACGCTACTGGCCATTTTCTTTGTTCCGGTATTTTTCGTGACGATCACACACTTTACTGGCATGCGTAAAGACAGATCGGGGAATAGCCGGAACGGCTAATCTCTGCCCTGTGTTCCGGCCAGTTTAAAGGAGACTTCTTGCTGAACTGGCTGGCATTACATTATCAAGGACATTATGAATATCATTGCCACTCAAAGGTTACTCATTCGCCCTTTTAAGGGAGAGGATGCGGCAGCACTTTTCGATTATCTCTCTTCACCACGTGTTCCCTGCTTTCAGGATGAAAAGTTACATTCACTGGCCGAGGCGGAGGTCGACGTGGCTAAACGGGCCACTGATCCAACACAATTTGCCGTTTGTCTAAAAGAAACCGATACGTTAATCGGACATCTTTTTGCGGACAATAGCAGCGAGCCAGACAGCAATACCTGGTCAGTAGGCTGGCATTTTAATCAACGTTATGAACGTCAGGGATATGCGAGCGAGTCAGTTGCTGCACTGTTTGATTATTTATTTAAAGTAAAAGATGCCAGGCGTTTGTATGCCTGGGTAGAAGTTTACAATCTGGCCTCTCAAAAACTCTGTGAACGTTTGTATATGCGACATGAAGGTTGTTTTAAAGAGTTTGTCTCCTTTGAAAACGAGGATGGTAAGGCAAGATATGACGACACAAATATCTATGCTTTATTGTATAAAGAATGGACAAAGTAGAAGGTTATGAAAAATGTTTACTCTTCTCTCATAACAGACCTTCTGACCTGCTCCCGGTGATTCAAGACACCTTGATGTAAGCAGACATTGCGAACTTCCGGTTCTCACTCGGAGTGCACCTTCAGCGCCACCGCCCAAGTCTACTCTGTGCCAGAAGCGGACACTGCAAACTCAGGAGTAAACTGGCCAGCCCGGAGATCAATATGAGCATAGGTCAGGCGGGATTTTTTACATTGGTATAAATATCCGGCCGGGTAATACTCCATGCATAGTTTTCCCGATTAACGGGTTCGTATCCAAATTTTTGATAGAGCCAGGGAGCTGTTGTTGTAAACAACATGATTCTGCGAAGCTTATCAAAGACGGGATGGTGATGTATGCATTGCATCATCCATCTTCCCAGCCCTTTTCCCTGATATTCCTCAAGAATATATACATCACAAAGATAAGCGAATGTAGCGTAATCTGTTATCAAACGGGCGAAACCTATCTGGGTTTCATCATGATAAACGCCGAAATTAAGACTGTTTTCTATTGATGCCTCTACAATGGACAGATCAATCCCGTTAGCCCAGGTTGACCTCGTCAGATAGCAATGGATAGCCTGTACATCCAGTTTTTCCCTGTCTGTACTCACCAGGTAGTTATCCTTATGCCACTCATGCTTTTCTGAAATGCTCACGGACATACCTGCTTATAGGGTTATGGAAAACCTGACCTTATCACTTGATGTAAAATCATGCTATCAGTGCTGCATTCGCAATATCTAAAGCTTGCTGCTGGTATCAATGAGGCATTACGTCCGCTCAACGCTCACAGTGGACGTTACTGATGCCACAGATGCATTATTCAATGGAGAGAAGGTCATATTTCTAATATAAATTGACAGGTACGCAGAGTCTTACAGGAAAATCACTGATGAATATTACCTCCTCTATTGCCCTGTTGAGCGCTTGCCCATTTACGAGGCTGCGCGGAGCGCCGGTGGCTTTTTCCGAAACCGTCCTGGATGCCGCTGGGCCAAAGGGGCCTTTAAAAGGTACGTTCCGCACTCCAAATTCAAAACCAACTGCCGTTGTTCTTATCGTTCCTGGCTCCGGTCCAACCGATCGGGATGGAAACAACCCTCTGGGTGTGAATGGATCACCTTACCGACTTCTTGCTGAAGGCCTGGCTGCAAAAGGCTTTGCAACGCTTCGTATCGATAAACGTGGAATGTTCGATAGCGCAATGGCCGTAGAGGATGCCAATGCAGTGACGATTGCTGACTATGTTGAAGACGTTCGAGCATGGGTAAAAGTGCTGAGACGTGAAATGCACACTCCCTGTATTTGGGTTTTAGGACACAGTGAAGGAGGCGTCGTCGCACTTGCCTCGGCTCAAGAACAGGATGTATGCGGTGTGGTTCTTATCGCAACGCCCGGGAGACCGATGGGCGAGGTGTTAAGGGTGCAACTTAAAGCTAATCCGGCAAATGCGTTGTTATTAAATGAGGCATTGCCGATTATTGATGCTCTGGAGCATCAGCGGCGGGTCGATACAACGAATATTCATCCAGCACTGCAAAATCTCTTTAATCCTGAGGTTCAGGGATTTTTGATCAATGCATTTTCATATAATCCAAGTCTGCTCATTTCCACCATTTCCAAACCCGTGTTAGTGCTACAAGGACAACGAGATCTACAGGTGAAAGAAACGGATGCAAGAATGCTTAAGGCCGCGAATCCTCAAGCGTCCCTGATTATACTGCCCAATATGAACCATGTTATGAAAGAGGTGACGTCAGGAGATCGCAAGGCGAATATCGCTTCATACGCTGAACCCGCGCTCCCTTTAGCTCCCGGTTTAATCGACGCTATTGAACATTTCCTTACCCACAACTCACATTTTCCCGAAAAGTAACAACTGCTCTGGTCCTGGTGTCCTGCCAAAAAATTTACGTTTAAAGAGTTCAGCATGCTTTAAAGCATTCGTCTGCTTATCGTTCATATGGAACAACCATATTTACATCTCCTGACCCAATGGAGATTGAGCACGACAACATCCCCTGGAACAAGGACCGGATTATTGGGTAGAAACGGCTTCTTCAGATTTTTCATATCGGAGGAATACGTATCCGACTTGAGCTGGAAGGAAAAGGACGCGATTTAGCGCTGTTTAACATGGCTCTGGACAGTAAACTTCTGGGCTGTGATCTGTTTGAGTTAAAAATTTCTGATGGGCCTAGGGTCACTCTGTTTCGGCCAGAGCGACAGTGCTGCAGCCAAAACGGGAAGCCCTGTTTAGTTTGAACTGACTTAAGGAACCAGAAAGGCTGTAGCAGCGTGGATCAAAATGGCTCATCGATGTAGTAGGGGCTATGTGTTCAAATCCAGCGTCGGTTCTTCACGACACATTTCAACCAGATACAATAATCGTATTTTCATGGATGGATTGAGAGGCATGGTATCGACGAGACGCTTTACCGTACGCATTCTGTACGCAGAACCAGACCATATTTTATCTATAAAAAACCAAGAATCTCCGGGAGAACCAACTTCTCTTGGGCCAGAGGAACGGGAAAGCATAGTCCGCTACCCGGGCATTGAAGTAGACGATGCCCCGGAGATACCAGAGCCGATTGAAGTCTAACCTGCTAGGGCTGCAACAGCAGCCTGTGCCAGAAGTGGAAGTAGTGTGTTTCGTTTATGACTTGATAGCCTTGAATGCTGGTTTCGCGGATTTGCCTGAGCAGAGTGCAATACCACAGACTATCAACAGCGCGCTGATCAGATGATATAAATGTAATGGCTCACTGAGAAACATCACGCTGAATAAACCACCACTCAGCGGGATAAAATGGGAAAACACTTCTCCACGCGTCGCACCAATCGCCTGAATACCTTTATTCCACAACAAATACGAGAGCCACGAGGGAAAAACAATCAGGTACAGCAGACCAATAACTAAACCGCTGTGACTAAATTCGACAAGGGGCGGAATACCATTTTTTAACACAGAGAAACTCAATATTGGAAGAAGCACTATAGCACCTATCGTCGCGCTGACGGCCACAAACGCATTTCCCCCCACTTCATGAGGTTTAAGACGCAGAAATGCGCAATATACCGCCCAGCTTGCTGCAGATGCCATCGTCCACAGATCGCCACGATTGAGATGCTTCAGGGTATCCAGATGCCATATATCCCCCTGCATCACCAGCCAGACCACACCGAAAGAGCTGATAATAACCCCGACGATATTCTGAAATTTAATTTTTTCTTTGAAAATAGTTATATTGATCAGTAAAACCAATGACGGAGTCGTAGACAAATAAATGGCAGCATTAAGCGAGGAAGTATATTTCAGGCCAATGTACAGCGTCAGTGGAAATAATACCTGCCCACACAAAGCCAGGAAGGTAATTATGTGAAAAGAACGTTGCATAACACTCCATTGCCTACAAATCTGCCTGTAATAAAGCGCTACCAGCAACAAGGCAGTGAATATCCAGCGAGCAGAGGATAACAGAACAGGGTCAACAAGACTGACTAACAGATGTCCTACCACATAATTCCCGCCCCAAAAGCACGCGGCGAGAGTGAGTAATAAATACGGCATAGCTGTCCCCCCTTAATAGTATATTTTTGTTCCCTGGAACATTACCGTGATGAAAATGGAGATGCTAATATAAAGTTTTGCTCAGATGGCATCGTTTTAAACTATGAAATTTACCCTCAGGCAACTTGAATTTTACATAGCATTAGCAGAAACATTGCAAGTTTCTAAAGCAGCCAGCCGTTGTCACGTTTCGCAGTCTTCCATGACTGTCGCGTTACGGAATCTGGAGGAGGTACTTAATGCACAGCTCTTTCTGCGTCAGCCAAAAGGGATCCGGCTCACTTTGGCGGGAGAACGCTTTCTGACGCATGCCCGCACGATCATCAGCAACAGCCACATCGCCCTGGAGGATTTGCATTGCCAGCCAGAAACGACTACCGGAAAAGTACGGATAGGGATAGCTCAGACGCTTTCGGCTTACTTGTTACCGGAGATGTTGAGTGACATTGAAAACCGTTTCCCCTTACTGGAAATTGACTATTTCGAGGCCACTGCTCCTGACCTGCTGGCTGCCCTGCGTCAGCATCAGATTGATTTTTGTCTAATGCTTACTTCGAACATTCAGCGCGACAGTGACCTGGAGGTCGAAACCATTATTCGATCGCTACGCCAGCTGTGGATCTCCCCGGGACATGCTTTGCTGAGTCAGTCTGTCATCCGCCTGCGGGATCTTGTGAAGCTGCCCTTTTTGATGCTCGAAACCGATGAATATCCCACAGTGATCACCCATGTCTGGCAGCACGCTGGCTATATGCCCTCCATCCACTTTCGAAGTAACTCCTTTGAAGCCGTTCGCAGCCTCGTGGCCCAGGGCAACGGTATCACGATCTTATCCGATCTGGTCTATCGCCCCTGGTCGCTAAACGGTCAGCGCGTCATTCGTCGGACGATTGAAGACTGTATCACCTACATGGACGTCGGCGTGGTCACCAACGCCGGACAACCGCTGTCAGCCCCAGCTCAGCGATTTAGGGATTTTTTACGTTCGCTGATTGTAAGACTTGAGGGTAAGAATTAAGTGTGTTGTTAAAAGCCCGTTAAGGGAAACGAATGAATAGTAACAGCTTCGGTGGTCATCCTTTAAGTTAGCGGGTTAATGATAATTTCTGTTCCTCACTGACGGCGGACCTGTAGCACAGCAAGCCCGTCCGTTTCGTGCCAGCAGAGGAGGTCTTAACTCTACAATGGGTCAATCAAAGGGGAACAGGTCAGAAATATTGTTATCAGCAGCCCCACAGCGGAAGCGTTAACTATATAATCTGAGGTGCCCATTGAGATTACCGCTTTGGTGAGGCAATTCTTACAGTGTAAAAGGGCTTGAGAGGCATTTTACTCGGCTAAATAGCCACCATCTATTGGATAAACGCCTCCGGTACAGAATGCTGAATTATCTGACAGCAAAAATAATATGAAGTCTGCTATTTCTTGCATTTTTGCCATCCTTTTCATAGGGTGGCTATTTGCGAAACTATGTACGATATTATCCGGAAATTCACTCATTCGTGGGGTTTGGACATAGCCCGGAGCGACTGCATTAATTCGAATGCCTTTCATTGCAAATTCTAGCGCTGCGGTTTTAGTTAACCCGATGATACCGTGTTTAGCCACGGTGTAAGGTGCTAATCCTGGAATGCCAACCAGACCATTTACTGCCGATAAATTAACTATAGAACCGCCATGTTTCATCATCTCAGGTATTTCATATTTTAGGCAGTAAAAAACGCCACTCAATGAGGTGGCAATCACATTATTCCAGTTGTCAACTGTCTGCTCTGTTATGTTTTTACCATGTTCACCTGTTAAGCCTGCATTATTTACAGCATAATCAAGTCTGCCGAAATGTTTGATAACCTCATCTATCATTTGCCGTACTTGTTCGGGCTGTGACACATCACAACCGATCCCCAGCGCTTGTTGCCCCTGTGAAGATAATTGTTGCGCTTTTTGTTTAGCCTGCTCTGAGGAGCGGGAGACAATCACGACCTTCGCGCCATGTTTGTGTAATTGCTCTGCGACTGCCTCACCGATACCTGTAGTGCTTCCTGTTATGACAGCAACTTTATTCTGGAAATTCATAATACCCCCCCTATGAAGTAGCATTGAGTCTTTCATCGGGGTTAGTATACAAGTTAGTTGTGACAGTTTTTGTCAGTACTCTGTCTCTTCACAGATCCCTTCTTTTAATCTCCATTTCTTCAATAAAACTGTCCTGCTTTCACTATATATAGAATCCAGTTGTACCAGCTCTTCAATTTTGTCAGATCTAAAATGACGAAAATCATTTCTCATCTCACACCATGCAACTAAAAGCCAGCATGACTCCATATATACCAGTCCTATGGGCCATATGACACGGGCAGAGTAAGTATCTTTCTTGTCACAATACTTTATCTTTATTCTCTTTCGCTTTTTAATAGCATTGCGGATGTCCTCAAAAAATATCTCATTATTTTCTGAAGGACCAATCAGATAAGATTGACTCTCAATAAGGTTTTTTAATTCAGCGGGAATGACAGCGTGGATTTTGGCCAGTGCATTCCTTGCGTTTTTTTTGAAATCAAAATCCGTATTATGAGATACCCAATTTAATCCAAGTGTAATAGCATTGATTTCTTCATGAGAAAGATTTAAGGGTGGCAAATGAAAGTCAGACTTAACGATATAACCAATTCCAGCACTACCTTCAACACACAGGCCTTGATGCTGTAGCGTCCTTATATCTCTGTAAAGGGAGCGCACACTTATTCCTAATCTTTCAGAAAGTGTGGACGCAGTGATCGGATATCTTTGCGCCCTTAATATCTGTAGTAATTCGAGAAGCCTTTCAGTTCTGGTCATGTTGATAAATCCATCTAGATTCTGAGACGAAATCTTAAAGCATCTGTTGTATACGCATCTTAGTACAGAGTAAGCGTAAACGCTTACGTTGAACTTCCCGATTGATAAATACAGCGCTATGTCCATAATGCGTCGATCGGCGGTAAAGATGAGTATAACAGTCCGCCCCGTGCCAGAAGCGGATGTTGTCTCCTTTACCAGTCAGTCGTGGTTCCGTCGGGTCAATCATGTTCCCCAAAACAGACTGGAAAAAAACGTATAGGATCTTTAAAACCCGCACCCTTTAGCACTTCAAAGACAGTCTCGTCCGATTGCAGTGGTTCTGCCTCCTGTAAAATTTTGTTCAAGTAGATTTGCAGGAAACTAACATTTCCACCAGCGTTAACCGCAGAGTAAGCGGTTTGGTTGTTGGCAAGGGAAGGGCAAAGCGTTCGCTTAGCGCCACTGGCGGTCGTTGCCTTGAGTAGCGGGATGCAGCGCGGTCACAATTGCTGTTAATAAAACCATGTTTTAAAAAACAGTATTGACCTGAAACCTCAAATAAGTAAATTAGTACTCAGCAGCACAATGTAAGTGATCAGTAACTCATTAAGTAGAAATGATTTTTGGTTAAACCATTTTGCTTTACAGGCCACGAAGTTTGTTGTTTGGGATGCAGTTCGCTTTCAGGCCTCGTAGTGATTGTGCTGATTCGCAAAATGGTGGTGTGAGCGCGACGATGTAAGGCCTTGTTTTTAGTTGATGCTGACGGTTTCATTTTTTTGTTGATAACCGTATCAGCAAAGGGCAACGCATCAAAGAGTATATGTCGCGATGGGGAATGTGCTTGTTTACGTTTCAACGCTTAGGTTTTGAAAACGAGGGCTGTATATAACGAGATAAATAGAGGGAGGTTTTTTGCTATTAATGCCCAATATTATCTGTAGTGAACGTGTACATTTGAAAGCAGTCTAAATAGCAGTATCACTTTATAAGTCCATTAATGTTAAATCTGAAGTCTGTAGTACCTTAAAAGCCCTGGCTGCAATGGTCAGGGCTTTTAAGATTACTCACCTCTATGAATTGTAAGTTTTCCCAACAGATTACTGACAAAAATAATCTTGCTTATCAACTCATATGAGTCCACGATACGTCATCGGTTTGGCATACAGACCTTATGAAAGCAGTTTTAGTAAAGCAGTCCTCATTTCAAGCGTTCTCCTGAGATACTCTTCTGCATGAGCCTCCTCCTAAGTGCCCAGTAAGTCCTCATCTGCAAGCAGGCCATGTTCGCCACAACGTGTGGCTAAAGAAAATTTAAGGAAGTATCTATGTCGAATAAAATGACTGGTTTAGTAAAATGGTTTAACTCTGAGAAAGGTTTCGGCTTCATTACGCCAGCTGACGGCAGCAAAGATGTTTTTGTTCATTTCTCTGCCATTCAGAGCAACGAGTATAAAACGCTCGACGAAGGCCAGAAGGTTGAGTTCTCGATAGAGAACGGAGCTAAAGGTCCGGCTGCCGGAAATGTTGTTGCACTTTAATTGCGATAATGACACAGACGCTTACGACAGCGATGACGGCACTGGCCTGAGCAGATAAGTGAACGTGATAAAAAAACCCGCCCTGAGCGGGTTTTTGTGTTTCAGGGATGGCATGCAACAAAGATGACGATCATTTTACTGCAGTTGCTGGAGTGAAAAAATGAAACCAAAGAGTGCAAATCCAATGATGGTGACAAAAAGAAAGCCGATGAGTAATTTCCAGCCCAACACCCTTCCTCCTTCCGTCTGTTTAATCAGCCTGATAAATAATAATATTCATGATGCACAGGTCAACCGGTGCGGGTGTTTTTCAGAACAAGCAGTATCCGTGACTTTCCCAGGAAGTCTTTTTGCCTCTCTTACGTCATTACCTGATAAAGACCATATATGGCAATCGTGAATTAGGTCCCATCAGATTTTGCAGTACTGGCAGGAGGTTACCCGGCCATTCGAGGAGACTGGATAGATGTGATTCGTCGCATTTTGTGGTGTGTTCGTTGTATAGCTATACCAGGAAGCGCGTACCGTGCCCCATAAACCGGGCGCGTGCGGTCAGAGTGAATAGCTGGATTTGCTTCAGGCAGTCTCCGCTCCTCAGCACAGGGGGACTCACATTGTCTGCGTTATGGCTTACTGACAAATAATAAAATAATTTTGTGAAACAACCCTTTGAGACCTATGCGGGTGTACTATGGGTTAGCAAAGATGTTAATAATGAGGAAATAATATGCACTTTCAGAAAGTCATTTCATCACGAATCAAATCCATAAGTTATTTTTCATCTGAAAAAGTGCTGGAGGTGGCTTTTGTAGATTCCGCTACCTATCAGTACATTAAAGTGTCTGAAAAAACCCATAATGACTTTCTAACGGCAAAATCCAAAGGCCGTTTTTTTGAGGGTGTTATTAAAGGTAAATACCTTTGCCGAAAAACTGGATGAGTCTTTAAAGGCGATAGCCTGACAAAAGCAAAAGCCCCAACAAGTGGCCGGGCTGGTAAGTTTAGAATTTACGGCACGCATTCCATGTGAAGAACAAAATATTACCGGATATACACGATAACCAGGAATCTCCGGGGGGGGCCAACTTCTGTTGGGTCATAAGATGCTGAAAAGCATAGTCCATTATCTGGGCACTGAAGTCGATGATGCGTCAGTGATCCCTGAATCGATTGAAGTAAAGGTTGTCAGTGCGGCAACCGCAGCGCTGTGCCAGCAGTGGATTTGGACTTTTACTGAGCATCGCGCTAGTCAATGGGCCACAGATTAACGTAAATACTGCTCTGTAATTGCGACAGTACGACTGTCAAAATCGATTCTCAATGAAACACCAAGCGGCAGTGTCAACATTGGATGCGTATGGCAACAATCAAAACCGTCTATCAGCGGTAAAGGCTTATCCGCCAGTACCTCCAGTAATACATCAGAAGGCTGGCGCCCGCTGCCTGCATCATCAAATAACTCATGCTTACCCAGAATAATTGCACTGACTTTATCAAATATGCCGTTCAGTTTGAGCATGGAAAAGGAACGTTCCACAGTAGCAATATCCTTCAGGCTATCTTCGATAAACAATATATCTCCGTCCTGAATTTCAGGCATCCATTTGCTTCCCATAATTCCGGAAAGCGTATCTAGGTTGCCACCTATAACCCGGCCTTCGACTCTGCCCGTTCCCAGAAATCTACAGTTGTTTTCATAAAGGTTTTTGTTTCTGAGGGGTTCAATGGTGTCCCAGTTAAGGCACTCATCTGTCCATTTTTTTGGAAGAGTATAACAATACGGGCCTGTGTGTGACTGCATCAGTACTTCGCAGAAGGACTGATAAGTTTCATCTACTAAAGGAGGAAATTCACCAAAAGAAGCAACCAGTGCCGGACCATAAAATGTAACCAAACCTGTTATGGCAAAAATCCCTGCAAGAAGAGCTGTTGCATCGGAATAACCAATGATTATCTTTGGGTCTTGTATCAGAGCCTGGTAGTCAAGATATGGCAGAAGTGAGTTACTGTTATTTCCACCAATGGTAGACATGATGCAGCGGACATCAGGGTTACGAATGAGCGTATTGAGCTCTTCAGCCCGGTCTTTAATTGTACCTGAGCGGTAGAAATCTGACTGGCCCGTCAGGGTACCACCTGTAAGCTGAAATCCTTTCTGTAGAAGGAAAGATTTTGCGCGATTAAATCGGTTAGGTGCCGTTGCAGTTACAGGAGAGGATGGGGAAAAAAAACCTATAGTATCACCAACTTTTAAAGACGAAGGCAGCAGCACCTGTTTAAAACACATGTCACTTTGTCCTTTGGCTGAATTGTTTGAATATTAATCAGGTCAGTCAGTTTGGGAACAACAATCTCCCTATTAAACAGGGATTACGGGGGCAGACCAAACGCTGAATTGCTGCGCCCGAATGCTGAATACAGCTATTCATGGAAACTACCACAAGGAGAAGATGTAAGAAATATGAAGAAGAAAGTTTTGCCATCTGCCAGAAGGGTATAAAGGCCTAATTTTCACTGTGGCACCTTTTAGACTCAGATCTCCGGACGTGGTGGTCATGGCGAGTTTGCCTGTCAGATAACGCGAATTTTGCACGCCAGGGCGACCTCTCTGTGTTCAGTCGCACATAACTGCATGCAAAAGGGGGGGAACCCAACAATACCCCGCCTCAGAGGAGGCTGTTGGGAAGGGCGTTAATCATGAAGCGAAGAGCGTATATTTTGCCCCTCTTGTCGCGCCGGGCGTGATGTATGAAGACCGGCCATTGAGGGAACGCGATGGCTCCTGTTCATGAAACGACGGGAAGAACGGAAATTCTGATAAAATAGTAGTTTAATGTCATCGTGCTGACTGTCATTGCCTGTGTGGTGTTAGCTCATCGCACGGATCCGAACCCATGACTCAGCCCCGGTGGGGGGAGCTCGCACTCCCAAAACAGCTGAAGCAGGAATAAAAAGATGAATGGATATAAAACGATGATTGCAGCCCTGGCGCTGGTGGCTGGCGCAGTCAGTGCCCAGGCAATCCCGAATACCACTGGTAACACGACTTACGGCAGCGCCGGGACCAGTACGAAAAAAATCGGCAACACGACCTATGTCAGGGATGACCACGGCAATACCACATCATACAACAAGGTCGGTAGCACGATTGTGGGAAGCGACGGGAGCACGATGAAAAAGATCGGCAACACGACCTATGTCAGGGATCGCCACGGCAATACCACGACATACAACAAGGTCGGTGGCACGATCGTTGGCAGCGACGGCAGTACCATGAAAAAAATCGGCAATACAACCTACATTAACGACGGCCACGGCAATATAACGAAATGTAACGTGGTTGGCTCATCGACGTACTGCAAGTAAGCTGAACGTCTACCGGATACATCAGCAACCCACAGTGATCAGTAAGGAAGGCGATCGAAGAATTTCCCCCTGGCTGCAGGATGTGTACTGTCCGGTTGTGTAAGCCATACCCAAAAAGATCACAACCGAAGCTCGTTGCAGTCGAGGCACCATAGTCTGCGCGTTACACCGATCCGCAGCTATGCAGGCAGAGGATGACATGGAGTCGTTGTTCAGCATTAACCCGTCGTTTCACCTGAATTGTATGAAAGTCATCGCCGCGTCCAGGCAATAAAAAAGGATCGCCACCCGTAAGTTAATCGTTACTGCCGGTACGCTGAAAAGGCAGAACAGGCCACACCAGCACGTCCTTAAGCTCCTGGCAAAAACAGACGAGGGCATTACAGGCGTCTCAGTTTCAATGCTCTTTTTATCGATGTTTCTTCGGCGTTGGTATTCTTCGCATCAGGGGCAGGTAGAGCCTTGCACTGGAGAGCCTAACAACAAGCGTAAGTAGCAAATCGTAAGAAAAAGCAGTGTATTCAGTAGGATACAAAAAATCCTTCATCATCATAAGGATGAAGGATTTTATGCGGGATATCTTGAGCGCTCAATTGATAAGCAGATTAGACTCTTTTATGGCTTTTGAGCACGCCATTGCTGTCGAAGATGAATAATATGTTTGCACCCAGGCCATTCTGGCATATCACCCCGTCCGTATTCACCTTGTCAGTTATACCCTGGCAAGCCATGTTACTGACGTAAGGCTTGATCTGGCATTTGAGTGTTTTGCCATCCTCGATCACGAGGTGACTATTATGGATTTCGCTCGTTACCGGGTCCGGGCATGTTCCTTCACCCCAATTAACACCATGATGTTTTTCAAAAGCTGAACATCCTTGAAGTAATAATGCACCCGCTATCAAAGTAATAAGATGAACCTTCATTTTTTTAACTTCCTGTTCGAATTTGGTAAAGAGATCCGCACAACGGTGCTGAAACATACTCACCTGACGGTCGGTGTCGGGATAGCGCAAACAAAAACGTTAGCTAAGCTGGCCAATCATGCCGCCAAAAAATGGCACCGGCAGACTGGGGGAGTCGTGGATCTCTCAAATGTTGATCGCCAGCGCCGGCTGCTGGCCCTGGTACCGGTGGAAGATGTCTGGGGCGTTGGCAGGCGGATCAGTATAAAGCTTCATGCGATGGGCATCAAAACGGCGCTGGATCTTGCTGAGCAAAGTACGTGGACTATTCGTAAACATTTCAATGTGGTACTGGAACGAACGGTACGCGAACTCCGGGGTGAGCCTTGCCTGGCTCTGGAAGAGTTTGCTCCAACGAAGCAGGAGATCGTGTGCTCACGATCTTTTGGTGAGCGTATCATTGACTACGAGGAAATGCGGCAGGCGGTGTGCAGCTATGCTGCGCGAGCGGCTGAGAAATTACGTGGAGAGCATCAGTATTGTCGCTTCATTTCTGTCTTTGTGAAGACTTCTCCCTTTGCGTTAAACGAGTTGTATTATGGTAACAGCGCTTCTGTAAAATTACTTACGCCAACGCAGGACAGCAGAGATATCATTCATGCTGCGGTGAAATGTCTGGACAAAATCTGGAAGGAAGGGCATCGCTATCAGAAAGCCGGTGTCATGCTGGGTGACTTTTTCAGTCAGGGTGTCGCGCAGCTGAATCTTTTCGATGATAACGCGCCGCGTCCGGGTAGCGAAAAATTAATGGCAGTTATGGATCAACTGAATACCAGAGAAGGCAGAGGAACACTGTACTTTGCAGGCCAGGGGACCCGCCCATCGTGGCAGATGAAGCGCGAGATGCTTTCTCCCCGGTATACGACAAGGTTATCGGATCTACTCGTTATCCGGTAAAACCAGGTCCTGCCCCTCAGGTGTTTGACGAATCTCAGCGAGATGACAACTAATGACCGCGGAGAGTTTCCTGAGCTAGGATCCTGTAGACAGTCCCGCACTTAGAAAAGTACCTGTGCTGGCGAACACTTATTTTGGCATAACGTTGCCCTTTAAACATAGCCAGATGCCCGTTGCCAGTAACATGGTGCGTGTCACTGCCATTCCATGAGATTTAGCATTGGCAGGATAAAGTACACGGGCAACAGTGCCATACGATTTAAGAAATATTGAAGTGTGAGTGATAGTATAAAGGCAACTGAAACGCGTAGATACGTATATGGAAATTGAACTGAATAAGAGTGTTAAAGAAAGAATATTTCATGCGGTGTTGTTTGAAGTCATTTCAAACGTCATTATTGCTTTTTCTCTGGCCTGGATTATGAACGTTTCGGTCCTGACATCAGGATCGCTTTCAGTCATTTCGGCACTCACGGCTACGGCGTGGAATTTTATATTTAATAAGATTTTTGATGAGTTACAAAAAAAATATCATTTTAGGCGTACTTTTGTAGTGCGAGCCCTGCATGCCGTTGGCTTTGAGACCGGACTGATTGTCGCGTTACTTCCGGTTGCCATGTTCATTCTTGATTTGTCCGTTGTCGAGGCATTCTTTGTCGAGATCGGCTTAGTGTTGTTCTTTCTCCCCTATACAGTGCTATTCAACTGGATCTATGATTATCTGCGTTGGGTTTGCGTAGGACGAAAAGTGATTACTGCCGGGAAAGATGCCAGACAGCCATGAATCATCGCTGTTAGTGGGGAAGGGGCTAAAGAAACCGACATTACGGTTTTATCTCAGGCCAAGTAGCCCTTTTCATCGTTGAGTCAGCGATGGCTGTCGCCTGCGTACGAAAGGACCTTCTGTGTTGTAAATCGTTAACCCTCAGACACTGTGCCAGATATCATCAGATGCCGATCGTCTCTACCCGCATATACTGCCTGCCAGTAATGGAGCGGAAATGCTCAGATAACTCGCGTCTGTGCTAAGAAATGGCATATCAACTAAGGGCAGGCCACACTGTTCGCCAAATTAAAACCGCTTTGAGGCCCAGGCATCTGAAGAAAATGGGAGGCATATCTTTCATCCATCGTCGTCAAAGGAAGCGTTAGTCCAATGACTCGTTCGCGTGGCTTCCTGACAAGGGCATCACAGAAGTAACCCTGCATTGTGCTTCAGCAATTCCGTTATTGCATCAGGCTTTAACGTTGAAATGCATTTTGCCAGCCTTAAGGTAAAAAAATCATGGTTATATCAGTGAGAAAAACAAAATTTTCATTTCTGGCTGAACCCTGCTGCCTGCTGCCTGCTGCCTGCTGCCTGCTGAACGATGAGTGTGAGATGAGGGGCTGATTTTATTTTACGACACTGGATTTGTCCTGCTTCTGTTCAGCTGAACGAAGACCTAAGGCTAGAGCCTTTGTGCATTTTATGATTGCATTTTATACAGTAAGGACGTGCGTGGACGATATCCGCTGTGACGGAAGATGACTTTTGAGGTGATTTCACCTGGCCATTCTGATGTAATGTTGTTTTAACGACGCGCAGAAATGATGAAGATTCTGTCGTCAGTTTTAAGCCGGGAATGACCTTAATCTGAAGGATATAAGCGTAGTGAAAACTCAAAGTGAAATTCATATTGCTGCGGCCATTATTACGGATGCCGAAGGACGTTGTTTACTGGTCAGAAAACGCGGTACGCCATACTTCATGCAGCCAGGAGGGAAACAGGAAGCCGGTGAGCTTCCGGAAATGGCACTTATGCGTGAGCTTCAGGAAGAACTTAACTTTATTGTTTCCTCTGAAGAACTGGTGAAGGTGGGGCATTTCAGGGATCACGCTGCAAATGAGCCCGGGCATATGGTATGTGCCGAAATTTTCGCGATATCAACAGAAAAAACAGATTTTGAACCGACAGCAGAAATTGAAGAAGTCATCTGGTATCAGCCTGACCAGCCTCAGCACCTGAAACTTGCCCCCCTTACAGAAAATCACCTTCTGCCTTTGCTGAAGAGCCGGTAAAAAAGTGCGGGCCGCTTCTGTTACACAGAGGAGCAGGTATAAGCACCGTGAGAAAGGGAAGGTGATATGCAGCGATAAAAACTGCATCTCGCCTGCGTACTTTATCTTTAAGGACGATTACGGCTCTCTTCGGCTTTTTCGGATAGGATTAACCTTGATAGTCCAGGGCAACGTTCTGCCAGCAGGGGAGCAGTGGTCCGGAATTCGCCTGATAAAGCTGAATACAGATGTTTCAGGACAAATCCTGGCTGTGGTTCTTCGCTTGTCTTTGCTTATACAGCTATATTCATATTCAGCATTTGATAATGCTCTCGATAGAATAATTATATTGTCGTGGGGGTTCTCCCACATTGCAGAGACAGCTGCATGACCCTGACCAACAGCGCATCGTTGGTCTTTTTTTGGTATTTATCATCCATCCTTTTATATCTTTGTATCGTGCCAAACCCTCTGCCTGTGTTGTCGCTGGAGGGGAGATAGCTGATTGTGCAGCCACCCGAATGAAAAAACATCTGTGCCTGTTACTTCCCTGATCTTGTGATCGAACTGACTCTGAAAAATCAGCATAAACGCTTCGTCAGACTACAACGTTCAATGGTCGTGTCACGTAAATAATGAATGAACATTAAGTCAGAAGTGTGCTATTTCTGAAATGGAAAACGGCATGTACCTGTCCTTGACCCTCCCCCTAACAACCAAATCTTCCCCCAAATATTATCTGGTTATCTGGTTATCTGGTTATCTGGTTATCTGGTTATCTGGTTATCTGGTTATCTGGTTATCTGGTTTTTGAGACCCTATGCCCGCAATCGCTTTTGGATAATGCGTGAATCAGTCGCACATCGGATGTGCAAATAAACCATAATCGATAAGAGTGAAGTCATTTGACCAGTAACCATCACAAGTTCCTCCGCGGAAAATGAACATAACTTGCTAAAATAAAACACATATTCTCGCTTGTGTATACGCACGGTTTTCTAAAAAACTATCTCGTGACAAATCGACAATGACTGTATTCTCCACATGATTACCAGAGCCCTGTTTCGCAAAAAAAGCCAAAAAAAACCTGATTCAGCCCTTATAATTCTCCTCCCCAATGCATATGGATAACGACGAACCCCGACACAGAAAAAATGAACGACTGAATGGTTAAAAGGATAATTAGTCATGACAAAATTACCTCAATTCTCCTCTGCTTTTATTCATCCCCGTTACTGGCTAAGCTGGGCGGGTATTGCGGCGCTCTGGGTCGCGGTGCAGTTACCTTATCCATTTTTGCTTAAAATGGGCCATACGCTTGGCCGGCTGGCCATGCGTCTTTTACCCCGCCGTGTTGATATTGCCCGCCGGAATCTGGCTCTTTGCTTTCCGTTGATGAGTGATGAGGAACGTGAGACATTGCTGGTGCGAAATTTTGAATCGGTCGGGATGGGGGTGATTGAAACCGGTATGGCATGGTTCTGGCCAGACAGGCGAGTACGTAAACATTTCAGTGTTAGCGGCTATGAGCATATGGAAAAGGCCCGGTCGAGAGGGAAGGGTGTGGTACTCATCGGGATGCATTTTCTGACGCTGGAGCTCGGGGCACGTATATTTGGCATGCTGAATCCCGGGATTGGGGTTTATCGTCCAAACAATAATCCTCTGCTTGACTGGCTGCAGACCCGTGGCCGCATGCGCTCTAATAAATCCATGCTGGATCGTTATGACCTGAAAGGGATGATACGGGCGCTAAAGCAGAATGAAATTCTCTGGTACGCACCTGACCATGACTATGGCAGAACCAACAGCGTGTTTGTACCCTTTTTTGCCGTTCCGGATACCGCCACCACTGCCGGGAGTTACATGCTGGTCAAAAGTGCCAGTCCGGCCGTTATTCCGTTTGTACCGCGACGTAAAGCGGATGGCACAGGTTACGAGCTGCTTATTCTCAACGATATCAGTGACACACTCAGGGGAGAGGGTAAAGAAACGGTCGCGGCACGTATGAACCAGGCAATAGAGCAGGCGGTCATGATGGCGCCGGAGCAATATATGTGGCTGCACCGTCGGTTCAAAACACGCCCCGCGGGACAGCCGAATTTGTATGCCAGAAAGGAACAGGCAGCGGACGTGAATACGACGTTTTCTTCCGGCAGGCTGACAGATGATGTCAGTCCGCAGTCCTGACTGCCTGAAGGATGGCCACACGCGGTTTTCAGCTCATATCCTGTTGTCGCCTGTACCACGCGTAAAAATCAACCGCGGGAAGGGGACGGGCATAAAAATACCCCTGAACATAAGGTACACCGTTTGCTGTCAGCCAGTCTGCCTGTTGGGCTGTGCTGACTCCTTCAGCAATGGTTGCGAAGCCCAGTCGTTTGCTCAGACCGATAATCGTATCCAGAACGGGCGTATCGGCACCGGCAAAACTCAGGGTATCGATAAAGCTCTTATCGATTTTCAGGTAATCCACAGGCAGAGTCTGAAGGACATTCAGGGAGCAGTAGCCGGTTCCGAAATCATCTACCGCTACGCGACACCCTTTTTGCCGAAGCTCGTTCAGTTTGTTGGCAGCCGTACGGGTATCTTCAACCAGTGAACGCTCCGTGATCTCCAGTAACAGCGTAATCGACGGGTCGAGCGGAACCCAGAGGCGCAGTACATCTGTCACAAATGTCTTGTCAGCTAAATGCGCCGCAGCAATGTTGACACCGAGATGAAAGGGGGCAGTGACTTGCCAGTTTTGGATATCCTCTGCAATCAGAGTAAACAGATGCCGGGTGAGGCTGATGATCATGCCATTTTCTTCCGCAGCACTGATGAATACCGCCGGAGAGATGGTACGTCCGTCTTCGCGTTGCCAGCGCATCAGGGCTTCGGCACCGGTGCATTTGCCGGATGTCGTTTCGCACACCGGCTGATAATGAACATAAAACTCCCCTTCAGTTATCCCTTTCCTGATTTCTTCCGCCAGAGACATCTTTCTTGATTGCCAGCGTCGTATTAAAAACAATACAGTCAGAGACAATAGAACTGATAGCGGCCCCAGAAACAGCATATTACGCAGGAAATAGTGGCGAAGCGACAACAGTGGGGTCTCAATTTCAAGCTGTGCCTGACTGAAAGCAGAACTGAATTTTGCCTTAAAGAAGTTGCCGTGTAGGCCTGTTGTTTCTGGCATCATAATAACGGGACCGTCGCTGAATCGTAATTTCAGCACCGAATGATTTTCATCATCCAGAGATTCCATCAGGTCTGTAAGATATCTTGCGTCCACCACGCTGAACGCTGTCATGTGGTTGCCTGCAGGTAACGCGAAGATGATCGCCTCCTGCCCGGGTACCGCACTAGTACCTGCGATAGCCGTTATCCTGATATCCTTCGTATGTGCAAAAATTCGTGTTCCGTAAACCGCTAAGACATTCTTTGTTGTGGAGCCTGTGACAGAAGAACATATGAGAATATCATCCTGTACTATACCGGTACTGCGAATATAGGGCGTTAGAGCACCTGTGGCCGTCATCTTATCAAGGACTGTTTCGCAGGGCTGAGCTGCCATGTCGCGGGTGACGAGAGTAGCATGCCGAGCAATGGCAGTAACATGATCGACCTGACTCATCAGAATATCCGCTATTATCGATATATCTCGTTTAAGCTGTCTCACTGCCATTCCCCCTGACAGCAAGGTAAACAACAACGCAGGGAGAAAAATGCTAATAACCAGTGTTTTCTTACTCAGTCTTCTCATCGCTCTCACTTAATTATTTAGACTTATCAAACACCGTTAAACAGGTTTCAGCAAGATGCTGATTTGAATAAACCCCGTCAGTTTTTCGTCTGTACTTTGACAAGACATCTGCGATGAGTGGCTATTAACCTTCGTCCTGCCACAGCTAATAGCGACAATGACTGTTGCCAAAGAGATATATTCAGGTCAAAGGTAAGGTTGATACGTAATGATATTACAGCATGGCATGAATAAACAGGAGCATTAGTCCAGAGCACTACACCTTATCGCAGGAAGTCTGGTCATCGCCAGCGATTTGGAAACAGCAGCAGGCTACAACTGATGTAAGCGTTAATAGTGCTTTATCGAAACAGGTACTCTCGGACCAGTTGGGACGTTCGCCATACTGCATCCACAATGTTCTCATTGTACGTTGCGAGTGCTCATGTCAGAACAAAGAAAAGCCCCTGTATCTTATTTTGCCAGAACCAGCAAAAGCCTAATGCCGGCGATTATCATTAGTTACAACATACATATTGCGAGCCAAACTTACGCACCTGTAACTCGCTCATGATTCTGTTACCCAGAGCCCCTCTCTAACGCCTTTTTCAGACCTGAGCAAAGCGGAAACACCTGAGAAAAACCTATCCTCTGCAAAGCGCCGCCGCCCCGGCCCGAAGGGCCGGAAAGACCTTGCTGTAATATTATGGATGTTGTAACTACACATTGCCGTTGCTGTCGTGAAAAGAAGGCTTAGCAGGGATGGGGGATTATCTGGCTTTTACACCTGTACGGTGGAGGGGCTGTTCAGGGCAGCATGCAGGACCGCCGGTTTCCCCTTGTAAGAACGTCACGCTATTTTATGGCCAGACTGGATGTTCCCATTAATAATACGTTCCGCAAGCCCGGACGGGGCCCCCTCCGGCAGGGGGCTGGATACGCGGTCAATGACACCCGGCGTGGCACAGAGAATGTCTATAGTTTATTCGTCCTGAGCTTCGAACAATTCTTCTATCGCCTTTGTGGGATAAAAGAGAGAGTTACTGTTTTCTTTCTTGAGCTGTATGAAGCCAAGGCCAAGGTAGAATTTTTTGGCGTCGTCAGTAAGTGCTTCAACAAACATTCCATGAATTCCAACAGCCAGGGATGCCTGATACACAACCTTCATGGCGTGCGTTAGAAGCAAATCTCCATATCCCTGACGCTGAATGCTTTTATCGATGGCTAAACGCCCCAATGTGACGCAAGGAACGTTTTTATAGGGCACACGTTTTTGCTGAGTCCTGCTCGGGAAATACACCTTTTCAAAGCAACTCCCGGACAAGGTGTAATACCCCACAACATGTGGTTTTTCCTCTCTCGTGACGAGCACATAACCACGTAAAAACTTGCCAATATGCTGACGCTTCAGGTGGTCTGTGAGAAAAGTATTAAGATACTCTTCACCGCAATCGAAGTTGCTTACATCATACTCAACGTCTTCAGAAAAAATTTCTACTTTTAAACCGTCCACATAATTACTCCAAATTCTGGAGACGCTTAGCAGCTCGTTTTAGTCGGTCGTTCGGTGCCGGTGGGTTACAGAGTGCATCCATGACAAGATTCCATGATTCCTCATTGAGGATCAGGCGACGATGCTGATCAATAACTTCCGCGGCACGTGCAGAGGCAGTGCTAACCATGAACTGTGAAATTGACTGGTTAGTGATTGCTGCAGCTTCCTCGATCATGCTCTTGTCGTCTTCGTTTAATCTAAGATCGATACGCTGTTTCTTCAGTGCTGACATGGTCTATCTCCTCGACCACCCGTGGTACAGGAAGGGCGGTCAACTCCTCGTTACGTGTGAGCCAGAGGCTCACACTATTTGTCTATGTTTCTTGCCTGTAAGCGGTCTTGCACATAAATAATGTACGGAATTTTACCGTACGCACATGATAAGGATGAGGTATACGTTTTTCAACCACAAGTTACAAACAAAGCCAGGAGCAGCACGAATTGTTGTTGTGCAGGATCGGTAACAAAGTTGTCAAGATATCTCTTGCGTTTAAACACCAGTAACTGCAAGGACTCAATGTTGTCCAGCGCAGCTTTCAGTACAGGAAAAGGCAAATTGCTGCACGGGCCACAAGGCTTAGCAGGAAAGGGGCCTTAATCATGCTTCTGCACCTGAATAATTTACAGTCTGTTAACGTTGAGTCCCGGTCAGCATTGCAGGACAGGCAGCGTTCCGCCAGGCAGGAACATCGCACTAATGGCCGGCCAGAAGCCTGCATTGCCAGATAATCCCATCAAAAATTCTTTCCGTAAGCCCGAAAGGGAATCCTTCAGACGCGCCATCTGCGTCTGTGCAACCCGCCTCCCGTCATGTTCAGGTAGCGATGAACAGAGGCATTCATTTTCTACTTCATCACCTTCGCTCCGGGCCGCTGGTAACGTTTATTAACGTACCGGATTCATATCGTCAGCAGCACTGCTCTAAATCATCCTTTAGCACAGGAACGCCGGTGTACGAATGCTGCCTATTAGCCAGTGATCACCCACTTTATTTATCGTTATATAACGTCCGGAACGCTCGCTTCCATCGAAGAAAAAACGTTTATACACCTCATCAGGGGTGGTATCACTGCTGCTCGCCGTTTCTTTAAACTCTGTGAGTTTCCATGCGGCAGGGGTGGCGTTTATTGGTGCAATCCTGACTTTAGCCTCCCGGCGAAGAATATGGACACTTCCCTTGTAGGTAATTGTACCGTCATTAACGAACACGCCTGTGCCATCCCCGTTAAGCAGAAACATAAAGGTTGCTTTCATTAGAAATTGACCATCTCCCCCTGACTGTTCCAGGTAAGTATTACATTTCAACTCAGGTGAGCGGTGGTTATCAGGGAGAAGCAGGATGCCAGCCGCTAGCAGCAGCATGGCTACACTTAAAAGCCACCCTCGTTGAATGGTGAGAGGCATGATGTTCATTCTTCCCTCCAGCTGCTGTCTATCCGGTTGGTGCAGTTGTAAAAGCCATTCACATTTCCACGACAGGTGGAGACGTATAAATTTCCGGATTGCTCTGCAAGCACCTTTGAATCCAGGAAAAAAAATAAGGTCCCCGGAGTACTGCACGAAAAATGTGTTTTATCAATAAAGTGCTGTATATTACTAATAAGTGAAGCCGAAAGGGAATTATCGTATTCAGTTAATGCATATACCTTACACTTATCGATAACTCCCGTAAATTTGGGTGAAATGTTAAGATTATCAGTTTGTTGCGGATAAAGTTTGTAAAACATGCTCGCGATGACCAGTAGCATTGAGCACATAAAAAAAATCTTAAGATTAATATTTGAGATTAAGCTTTTTTTAAAAAGTGCGGGAACCTGTTCATGTAAAGTTTGAATGGCGATATCATTATTAAGAATGAATCCAATGCGAGGCACCGTGGTTATTGTATCGTCAGAAAAACCATAGCTGTGAAATATTTTTCTAAGCTGTGAAATAAACTGATTCAAACTGTTATTTGAACCCTCCTTTCCCCAGCGATCCCATACATGCTGAAAAACCTCTTCACGCGTGATCACTTTTCCATGATTTTCAATCAGGCATTGCAGCAAACGGTTTAAAGTAGGGGTTAAAATAACTTTATCATCTGCTTTTTCTTTCAACCAGATAGCGCCATCATCCGGAGAAAAAACAACTTCTTTATTCAGGATGTGGTACATAAAGCGAGCCTCTCCAGGGTTAATTTAATGTATTAAATGATTATTTTCAATCAATTAAGTCATTGAAAAAAGTAAAACTTGCCATCATGACACATTCAGAAAGCAATACGTTAAATTGAATAATAATATAATATGCTAATGTTTTACATTAACTATTGTCAATGCTTGCCGTTTTCTCCGCACATGAGAAGGTATTATTTTTCAATATAAACATGAATGTACTATACCCATCAAGCTTAATAGCACTTTACGTCAAAAAAGAGAGTGTCAGATTTATTACAGGAAAATGTAAATCTGTAAAAATAAACTGTGGATGATGAGTGAAAATCACTAAGATGGGATTTACAGTGCTACATATTTTATACAATGTAATTATTTATATTTTACAAGATAAAACATTGACCTACACAATGTTATAAAATAGTTCTCACCTCGTTAATACTCGCAACAAAAACAACCTTATGCTTGTTTAAGCAATGTTTAATTTCCGATGGTAATATATACGCTATAAAACCGCACATAATTATATAATTACCACTGAACCATTTCACACGAGCTTGAAATGCAGTAATTCCAAAACTGAATAAGGCCGCAAACGGCCTTTTCAGCAAATATATCTTAATATCCAAACTAGCAGAATGAGGACCTGGGTATACGTTAATACGTCAACGTAATTATCACGTCATCAGCAAATTCTCCTGTCCCGGTCATGGTTTGAGCTGGAAGCTCGCCGTAGACGGTGACATTTTTCGTGCCTCCGGCATTATTGGATGTAGTTAACGTATCACCACTACTTTGATCGCCCCAGCGTTGTGTTGCACCTGCATCTTGCCAGATCCCATATCGCAGGCATTGTCCTTCCATATTACACAGCTGTCGCTGATTTCCATTGGCATGATTCCCTTTGCCCATAGCAAGTGAATAGGACATTCCGGCCGGACAGTTTATGCTTAGGGTGGCCGTTGAACGCGTTGGGTTTAACGTCGCGGCACTTGTGATGACGCCGAAGTTCAGCGGTGTGACGTATTCTATATTGCAACTTGCTCCGATAACGGCCTCTGCGTGGCTCCCCCCCTGAATTTGTTCTCCTTCCGCCGAGCCGTCTGCGCAACTTTTTAAAGACTCCTGACGGGAGGAACTGTTCCAGGAAATGCGCAGATTCATATTATAGTTGTAATAGTGTGTCGCCGGGAGGTGACTCTGTCCCGCGGGGAGGGTGGCAACGAGTGGAAAGCGGCCATTCACGTTAGTATTACTTTCGGCGAGCAGTGTTTTCTGGATAAGGCTACCACTGGTAGCGGTCCCCAGCTCCTGTGAACGGGCAATTCCATTAAAGATCCGAAAAAATAAAGGGTATTGTCTGCCCTCTGTATCCCCAAGAGACAGCATCTTAAAAGGAGGGGTGTCAACACTACTCAGGCAGACGTTGATATACTCTTTTGCTCCATAGTCGGCCTGGCAGCTGAATTTTACCTCTGTATTTGTAGAGGCCACCTCACCGGCCGCCACCTCGCCAAAATTGATGGTTGCACCTGAAGTTATCCAGCATCCCGCCGCGGTTGCCTTTAAAGAAAGCAACAGCAGAAATAATAACGATATTCTCAATAACACACTTGTTCTCCAATATTCTGTATCGCGGAGGTTGTACGTGGCGCAGAAAGGGCGACCCGGCATGCTGTCTCACCCGTCTTCACGACCAGCTGACCAGGTTGTGGCGGGTCTTCAAGCCAGATGAATCCATCATGTCCAACGATAGTGGCACCATGAGGGGTCGAAACCACACTCCCCAGCGGCAACGGACGATGCCCGGCATCCACCAGTCTGGCCTGTACAGTCACCGCCTGATGTATATTAAAATGGGCTTTTACTACGCTGCCATTCCCCGGTCTGGCGTACATATCGGTAACAGGGGCAACGATGTCTGCAGGCAGATCCAGCGGATTGATGGTGACCTTACTGTTGTGATAACGCGGTAGATCCGTCAGCAGAAGATAACCTTTGTCATCGGTCTCACCTGCCGGGCGATTTTCCAGCTTCACCGGTACATGTCCGATGCCGTTCGTCGATATCAGTGCCAGGCCCATTCCTTGCTGGCTGTAACGCAGTGCATGTACAGTATTATCGAGTAACGTCAGACTGCCTTCGCCGGAAGCATACTGGTTTCGCTGGTTATCGCCATGTTCCAGCCCAACGTGCCACTCTCCAGAGCGCCCCAGATAGCCTACATCGGCATACTTTTCGCTGCGTTCACCTTTCCCAAACTGCCATGACCATCCACCAGTCTGGCCATCCGGTTGGTGACGATAGTCAAGTCGGGGCGTCTTGCGGTTGGCTTGTACAGAAAACGAATCTCTGCGGCCTAACGGTACCGTAAGCATGAGCTGAACAGAGTTTGATGACTCCTCGAATGAACGTGTAAAGCTCAGGGTTGCTGAGAGGTTCTGCGGCAATGAAGCGGACCAGGACGCATTCAAATAGCGATGTTTGCTGCCCTGAATAGTTTGTTGTACCCAGCCTGCCCCCAGCGAACCGAAACCGTTAAATGAATGACTTGCCCATAACGTATTGCTGCGCTTAACGGGTAAAGCACCGCTCATTCGGGCATTGTCGGCAAAGTTATCGTCGGTGCTAACAGTGCTGGCGGAAAGGCCGGTCCCGTTACCGTTCCACTGCCAGCCGAGTCCCCATTTAGTCCCCTGGCCGTAGGGGCTGTCACTTACCGCTACGTGCTGGCTGATAATTCCTATCCCTGGCGAGATTAACCAGTCAGTTCCCGTGCCTACGTTGTGCAGATTACGTTGTTGTTCGGTATGCACAGCCAGTGTCAGTTGGTTGCTCATGCCATATCGCCATCCGGCATCAAGCATTGGCGAAGCGGAATAATCATCCGAACGCAGCGTATAATTTTTTCGCATCCAGCCGAGATCCAGCGAACCGCTGCTGAGTCCCTCAGCCAGCATCCCGGGCGCACCATACAAATCGAGTTGAACAGTACGACGTTGACCATTGATGTCGGTTATGACCACCTGGGCCTGCCCGCTTCCAGTAAAGGAGGGCAGGGTGTCCAACAGATAATCTCCGGGCGTCACATGCTGGCTGGTCTGTTTGAGGCCATCGACATAAAGATCAATCGTTGAAGGAAGAACTGCGCTGTCACTGTATCGGGTCCGCGGTTCGGTGTTGAGCTGCGGATTGAGTTCAAAATTGCGTGCCCAGTGCAGCCCGCCGAAACGTACCTGCCGGCTCCAGCTGGAGCCTGTAGTAATACTGTCCCCCAGCGCAAGAGTGGTTAATGACTTTGTGTCATCCCACTGCCAGGTCGTGTCGAGACGGGTGTTAGCCCCCCCTCCAGCGCGGTTTTCATCTCCTGCATGGCTTGCAAAACTGCTACTGATCACACCAGGGAGTCCCCCCGAAGCACTTAGCGTAGTCAGGGCATTAACCCTACGCTGCCCCTGGGAATCATTGGCATAAAGCGAGTAGCCAAGCGTAAAAGCGCGTATTGGCTGCGCTTCTGGATAGGGATAGAGCTGCGTTGGCGTATCAAGAAGCAGATGTTGCCTGCTGTCGAGTGCCTTTGCATCGGCGGTGATGCTGACGTGCTGAGAAAGGACATCAAGACTCACTTTCAGACCAGGTTGTGCCGTCAGCTCAATCCATTCGCTTTGGCCATCCGGAGCGTGAAGTCCCAGTTTTTTTATGTCGGCACGACTAATCCAGAGAGAATTCCCAACCACACGACAGGCCCATAACTCCCCTCGCGGGGAGTGATTTACGGTAATTGCCAGCCATTGCTGATCAACGGCTAAAGGCTCAGCGTGGGCTGGTAGAATCAGCGGTAGCCACAGCAGACGCACGAGTGGCGATCGGATGCAACGGAATATGGCTGGCATGATGGTCATCATTGAGGTATACGCGCAAAGCGCTGAGCTTATGTTGAGAGGTTTGCTTGATTGTCAGAAGGGTGGTTTGCCCCGGAAGTACATACCCAGCAAGTCCATGAATAGAGCCAACAACGCGATCCTCAGCTGTCAAAGCCTGAAGATTACTGAGGCGTAAGTGACGTGCTCCTGAGTTATAGCAACGAATCGTCGCTATATTCTTCGTCTGCTCACAACTGACATCATCCTGATCTGCAGGTTTTTGCTCGCGTCCGGTAATAAATACGGGAATCGAATAACGCAGCAGGAAATGCACAGCATTGGGATTGGACGGGCCAGAAGCCCTGTTTGGCAGCTCATCGATCACCAGACGATAGCTTTGCTCCTTCACGCTCACCCCGGGTTGCAGGACGATAATTCTTACCAGTTGCCTCTCGCCCGGTGAAAGAGACGTCATAGCAGGGCTGCTGATCAACTTATCTGTTGGCCTTAAGACATCTTTATTGTCTTTCTGTGACCATTCATAGACTCGTATCTGCGCATGGATCGATGTCTCCCCGGTGTTCGTGACGTACAACGCCGTTGCCTTCTGGTGACTCTGCAACTCAAGCGTCACAGGGGCAACCTGAAGCGTAGCGGCGGATGTATAGCGGGATAGCGGGATTAATAGCACTAACCAGAAAAAGAGCAGGGACAGAAAACGATACATGCTTAGTACACCAGGTTCAATGTGACGTCATCAGCGTATGTGCCAGCCTGGGCAGTGGTGAGCGCCCCCGCATCTATGACCCCGTACAAAGTTTCCGTTTGTCTGGAACCTGTCCCGGTATCGGTAAGCCCCTGGATGCTGGTGATTTGCGCCTTTTTACCTTCATCAGCGTAGAGTTTCCAGGCTATATTTTTTGCACCTGCCTCATTATTTTCGGGTTTTAGCCAGAAGGTTCCATTTTCGGTGGCGTCGCTGCTAGCAGCGAAAAGTGTAAAAGGAGTACCGTTGGTGCAGATTATATCGACCTGCGTACTGGCTTTTATTTCCCCTGCCTCCTCCGAGCTATGTCGAGAGAAATTTAAGTCGTTTGCATTGAGCGTACAGGATTTGACGACTTCAAGAGAAACATGCATTGACGCAGTCTCCGTGTTGTCTGCAGAGTTAGCGACAACAGGAAGCAGATAAATGGAACCGCATACAATAGCGGAAATAATTCTCATGATATTTTTCCTTAAGTAAACAACAGTACAATGACAACTAAATGCCGGTTGTTTAAGCCGACGACGAACATAATAAAATTCCGTCTGATTCGGCAGTTCAATATTCACTGCGCGACATTATGAAAGCAGGCAGCTTTACAAATATACCGTGGCAGAAATGCATATCTGAAAAAACACCCCCTAAATCTCCCAGTCAAACCATAGGACGCGGCTGATACTATGCCTACCTAAAAGCAGGCATACAGTAAAATGGAGTTCATGCATTTTTCCAGAAAAAACCCTGACCAAACTCAGCAACACTAGCACGCGCTAATGCCAAATCACTCTCCGTTTCAATACCTTCTATCAGAAGCTTATTTGTAAAATACGTGCAACACTGTGCAAGTTGAAGAAACTCATTCCGTTTTTTACGTCCATTCCAGAAGGTATATTTATCAATTTTGATGCCATCAAAGTGGATTGCACATTCAAACAATTTCCACAGAATAGTTTCAGTTACATCATCAGCCCATACTTCACTTCCCCTCATGCGCAACTCATCGATACACTTGCGTAATGAACAAATACGTACAGGGTCTGATTCAATCATGTTTTCAAGATCGGTGATCTCAATAACCAGTTTCTCAGGATAAAGAGTTTCTTCACGTAGCCGTGCCAGGAAATCCGTTTCCAGCAGTAAAGAGGATGTCGCATTAAGATGATATTTCTCACCCTCTTCAGAAAACGTGGTATGACTGAGTTGGGCAAAAAAATGTTTTTTTTGCTCTGGCACGGCCATTAATCCAAAGTGCTCTTCCAGATCAACGTGCGGTTCTGCCGTAGAGAGGAGCTCCCACGCAATTATGTGTTCACTACGGAGTATCCTGATGGATTCGTATTTATAACCAGTTAACATGATGAAAGTACAATACTCCTGCCCGCCAAATCAGAAGCGAGAAACTCTACATCAAAACCACTAAAGTCGCATTTTATATAATAAATAACACAATATATAGGTTTATATTCTGATAAGTAATGACTTTATAGATTTTTATAATTACATAACACGTGTATTTCCGCAGTCCACAACTCTCTTACGGGGAGGGGCTAACGCCCGAACTGGACCTTTTACGTACAAATTTTTCTCAGGACTGGTGGACAATATGCCACTCTGCATTGTTTTCCATGTCCACAGTGGTCATTAGTAAATATGATGCGATCGGTTTAAATTGAAAGAAGTTTCTTATTGCCGGAATTACTCTGCCAAAAATATAGCTCATAAAGAGTCTCATTAGAAACGCGAATCGTGACAAAACATACAGATTAACAACATTGAACCTAAAATTTCCTTATGCACTGGAATCTGATTACAGAGAGAGATTCTGAGATCCGGCGTTGAAAATACAACATGTTATCAATAGCGTGTCTTTAGTATGAGAGCCGAGGACACTGGTTTCGGTATTTTCCATTGGATATATCTACTTCGTGAGCAATAGATATTATTCAGTGTAAAATGAAATAAGGAACGTCAAAGAAGAACGTTCTGGCAACGAGTATGGTCATACTGTGTCATCACTGTGTATTAATCAACGTGGAGGAAGTCACCTGAAATCTAAAAAAATTATTTGCCTGAGCGATTTGGCTTTCATTTTCATAGCTATGTTGAATGTAGTGGGAAAATACACGCCTGTTAATCCGTCTTAAGCCCGTTATATAGTCTCGATATATCGTCAACTTTGTCATTGTCAAAACTGTGGAAGCCAGGGTTCTTCGTGTGTTCTCACAGGGTCAAAGATCATAGAGTAACGGCAGGCCTGCGCCCTGGTTCGGGTAGCGGTTGCTCTGGTATTAAGTGTCGCATTTTTCGGTCTGTCTCATCCTTTCATTTATATTTCACTATAAAAAAGCACTATCACACAATAAGATTGCATATTAAACATTTTTTTAACATTTGTGTTGCAGTTGACGCCTGATAACTTTATTAATATTAATCCCTTATAATCTATAGCGCCTTGATCTATTAATAATAGGTAATGATTAGGAAAACTTATGACAATAAAACCTGCCGCTGAAGTTAATGTGGCACCAGGTCTTTTTCAAACGCTAAAAACCTTCCCGGCGACCGTCCATGCACTGCTCTTTTTTACATTTGTAGTACGGTTTAGCTATTTTATGGCTTGGCCATTTATCGCAGTCATCATGACGCAGAATTACCATATGTCGCCTGTCGCTATTGGTGTGGTGATGACCAGCAGTGCCCTGATCTCAGTGGTGCTCGGTATGTATGGCGGACAGATTTCTGACAGGTTGGGAAGGCGGATTATACTTCTGCTGGGCTGTGGGTTTTCCGCCGTGGGTTATATTACTCTGGCGCAAGCCACCGGGATAGGGCTGTTTATTACAGGCCTGATGATTATCGGAGTGTGTTTTGCGTGGGTTGATCCCCCGGTAAGAGCCCTGATGAGTGATTTGCTGGTTGATAGCCGTCGTCGCGCGCTAGCCCTTCAAATGCGTTACTACCTGATCAACGTCGCGGCAGTGTTTGGTCCACTGATAGGGATAGTCTTCGGCTTGACTTCGCAAAAGGGAACATTCCTGTTAACCGGACTAACCTATCTGCCGTTTTTTGTCTACGTGCTGCTTTTTATCCCTGCGGGTAAACTGTCTGGAGAGCAGACCGACAGCGCTCCGGTGATTAAACTTCATCAGGTGATAGGGATTATTGCCAGGGACAGAATTTACATTGCAGCATTGCTGTGCAGCATGTTATGCAGTGTGGTTTATATCCATTATGAAGCCGTTTTGCCTCAATACCTGATGTTACTTGACGGCAATTCGGCGGTTAAGTTGATCACCGTAATACTGGTTACGAATGCCTGTACGGTACTTTTATTTCAAAGTTTTATTATGCGCTTTCTGACGCAAGTCAGCCTTCCCAGACGTATTCTTTTGGGGGGGATCATTTTCGTTATCTCTCAACTCTGCTTTTATTGCACGCGCTCAACGGAAATGTGGGCATGGCTAATGGGAACTGCTGTGTTCAGCATGGGGGAGGCAATTCTGATGCCAAACCTCAATATTATGCTCGATCAATTGGCACCGGTTGAGCATCGTGGAGCCTATCTTGGTGCCTCAACGTTGTCCACACTTGGCGTTGCTGTCGGGCCGTTAATGGGGGGCGTGATGCTGGCCATGACCGGGGCGGGAGTTTTTATATGTACCGCATTACTTAGTGTGCTGCTTTGTACGATTATCTGTGTCTGCAGGATCAGCATGCTTGTACGTCTCCAGGATTCATAATACTGAGAGGCACTACGTGTGGCAGGGCATTTCATCCCGCTTCAAAATATCCGCCTCTCACTCTGAGCTGTTGCTTTCTGGTTCTGAATGTGGACGACAGCGGTAACGTGACCCGGCGCGGGGTGCGAGGTGCTAGAGACACATGCTGGCACCTGCATGACGAGCTATCGCTGGGTATAGGCGGCGTCATTTTTGAAGTAAAACACGATGGTTATCAGCCTGTTCCTGAGCATGATACCGCCGCATGGTCACCAAGCGGCGGCACCGGACGCTTTACTGCATGTTGCTGAGTCTTTGCAGAAAATCCTCAACCTGCTCAGGTGTAACCGTGTCTGCCTGGTAAAGGATATCGAACTTAACGTTCTTCAACCCGCAGAAACCAAATACACCTTCGATTATCTGCGCCTGAATAGCCGTCGAATAGCCGTGTTTATCGAATCCGGTGAGATCGCTGCCGCCGGTGGCAATCAGGCGGACGGGAACATCACGCAAGTTGCCAACAATCCTTCCGTCGTCGGCCACTTTATACGCCCAGTTCAGGGTTAAAACGCGATCGAACCAGCCTTTCAACAGTGCGGGGACCGACCACCAGTAGATGGGGAAGACAAATACCAGCATATCCGCTCGCTCGACACGTTGTTGCTCGCGCAGAATATCCGCGGGAAGTGCGCTCGGGTCCCCGTGATACAAATTGAGATCGGCGCGAGACATGGCAGGATTAAAACCTTCAGCATGAAGATCAGCGATCTCAACCTGCGAACCTTTCTCGCGTAATTTCCCTGCAATGCGGGCGGCCAGCGAATGGGATAACGATGTGTCGACAGGATGAGCCGTCACGATGAGCGCATTATTTATGGCATGTGTAGCAGACATAGCGACCTCGGAATGGGGGAGAGTGGATGTGTATATTACTATTGGTAACTTAAGTGTCAATCCGCCCCCTGCGATCATTTTGTGCTGTTCGCGTAGCTCTCCAGTACGCCGGTCATAGCACCTCTGAGGGTATCTTCCGCTACATTTCGCGCAAGCACGCCGTCGCCCGCAGCGGTACTGAGCGCGTCCGCCGCGCCAATGATGGCGGTCAGTGCAGCTTCCCCCTGAACGCCTTTCAGCACGATAAAGGGGGAAAGTGCGATGCGCAGGCAATCGGCACATTCGGCCACGCACGCCTCACGAAACGTCTGCAACGCGCGTGAACCGGACAGCGCCGCGGCGATTGGCCCGGTTTCCGGCCCGGCGGTAATCGCACAGTCGATATAGGCAGCGCTAAAAAAACGAATTGTCTTGTCCAGGGTTTTGCTGTCCACCGCTAGCGTCTCACGGAATTTCGCTAGTTGCCGATCGCTATAGTCCTGATACAGCGCCATCAGCAGCCCTTCACGATCGCCAAAGTGATCGTAAGGGATAGGCTTTGTCACACTGGCGCGTTCGGCCAGGTAGCCCAGCGTCAGCGCCTCCGTGCCTTGCTGACGAACGATTCCGCGCGCTACCTCCAGCAGCTGCGCGCGACGATCCTCTTTTCTCAAACGCTTTACAACCATACTTTCCTCAGATCTGTTATCTACCCATCGTAGTTTACACGTTTTTTGCACGACCGAATTGGGTATCCCCATAACCACCTGTGGCGTTTTTATTGTTGATTCTGAAGACGCTGGCTTTGTCGCTGGACAGCGCCAGTGGTTTACCGTACTTTTCCAGATAGCCCCGGGTGGCTTAAAAATCAGTGAAGGTGGATTCCGGTTTACAAAGCGGAGTTACATCAGGCGACTGATTGCGGGCCAGATTCAGGGTAACGCGACAGAAGGTGTCTGCTCTGGCGATCGGAGAAGCCCAGGTGCTGCGCGGCCGTCTGAGTGGTCAAACGCAGGTCGACAACATCCTGAATGATCTTGAGTCGGTTAACTTCATCCAAAGTGAAAAACTCCGCTGCATGAGGCGTCATCAAAATCGCTCGATGCCGAATCTACACGACGGACATCTTAACTTAGCCCAGCGCGGACATGACAAATTTGCTGTCACAAAGTCAGTGCGCATAACAAAGATTATGTTAAATTAAATATCTTTTTATATATTAATCAATTGCTTACATAAAGTGTGATACCCTGCTCCGCTCTCAAAACTTACTGTAGTAGCTAGATCAAGAATGCCTGTTTCCAATCAGAAAGCAGCCATCGACGCATCTAACAAATCTGGGCCGAATCAATCAGCTTTTTAATAAACAGCCTAAGAAAGGGTCAAATGTTCGCTAACGCTTCGATCGTCGCATCCAAAAGCGCGCGCAGTCGCGCAACGCGACGCAGGTCGCGGTGATAGCCAAGCCAGACATCGCGGCCCGGCGGCGCTTCGCCCAGATCAATACGCTGCAGTCCTGATGTCGTGTCGCCAAGCGGACAAGGGAGCACAGCAAAGCCGCCACCTTCAGCACACATGCGCGCCTGAGCTCCGCGATTGTTGCTGCCAAACACGATCTTCGCTTTTGGCAACATGCGCTTGACCCACACGACATCAGGCAACGTGCCAAAAGCACTGTCCATGCTAATGAGCGTTTGGCCTTCGCCATCGCCAGGGTGCGGTGGGACGAGGTCGAAGCGCCCGTACAACGCGTAATCCACATGCATCAGCTTGCGCTGGATGACATCGGGTTCATCGAAAGGTGTAATGCGAAAAGCTAGGTCCGCCTCGCGCCGCGCAAGGTTGTATCTGCGCGAGTCCGTGACAAGCTCCAGCGATACCCCCCGATGTCTTGTAAGAAACTGCGCGAATACGGGTGTGAGCACGTGAATGCCGAACCAGTCTGATGACGACACCCGCAGCAAGCCCGTTAGATGCGCGTCCTTGCCGGCTAGCGCGCGGGTGAAGCCTAGTACTTCTTCTTCCATTCTCTCGGCGTATGACAGCACTGCCGCGCCTTCGTCGGTCAGTATAAAGCCGTCGCTCGTGCGCTGAAACAACACGTGGCCAAGCGTTTCCTCCAGCGCGCGCAACCGTCGGCCCATCGTCGGCTGTGTCTGTCCGACGAGCTTTGCCGCCGCGGCCAACGTGCCACTATGGGCGATGGCGAGAAAGATGCGGACATCATTCCAATCCAAATTCTGTCCAATCATTTTTGTTTGCCTGCCGTGCGATAGTGTTGGTTTACGTTCTTTTATGCATGGGTGAGTATGAACTCATAAGCATGTTTGTTCAATTTAGAAGGAGGTCATCATGTCCATGCAAGCACTCGTTCTCAATTACTACAATGGCCCTCTCGAACTGAAAGAGCTTTCGCAGCCGCGGCCTTCGCAAGGGCAAGTTCTGGTGCGCATTGCGGCAAGTGGGTTGAATCCGCTCGACACCAAGATTCGCGCCGGTAGCGCCGCGCACGCCAAGCATCCATTGCCGCTCGTGTTGGGTATTGACATGGCCGGCGTAGTCGAGGCGGTTGGCCCCGGTGTCAGAGCATTCAAAGTTGGTGATGAGGTTTACGGAATGACCGGCGGGGTCGGAGGTATCCAGGGAACGCTTGCACAGTACGCAGCTGTCGACGCAGATCTGCTCGCACTGAAGCCTTTCAACCTGTCGATGCGCGAAGCCGCTGCCTTGCCGCTCGCTTTCATCACGTCGTACTCGGGTATCGTGGATCGGGCGCATTTGCAATCTAGGCAAACGGTGCTTGTGCAAGGCGGTGCGGGTGGGGTTGGACATGTGTCGGTACAACTGGCGGTAGCACTCGGGGCAAAGGTATTCGCAACAGCGAGCCCAAGTGACCAGGAACTTGTCGCGCACTTGGGAGCCACGCCAATTGACTACAGCGCGCAGTCTGTCGAGCAATATGTCGAGTCGCTGACGCAAGGCGTAGGTTTTGATCTGGTGGTTGATACCGTCGGCGGTGCAACGCTCAATGCATCTTTCGCAGCGGTCAAGCATTTTGGCCACGTAGTCAGCGCGCTGGGCTGGGGAACGCATACTCTAGCGCCGCTTTCGTTCCGTGAAGCGAGCTATTCAGGCGTGTTCACTCTGTATCCACTCCTTACAGGTAAGCATCGTGCACATCACGGAGCCATGTTGCAAGAAGCCACACGCCTGGTGGAAGCGGGCAAGCTCACGCCTAATCTCGATTCTCGCCGGTTCGATCTGCATTCGGCAGAGCTCGCATACGACGCAATCACGAGCGGCACAGCGCGCGGAAAAATCGTGGTGGACGTTGCCTGAGGAATACAGAACGCTCGGCCTGGCATGGGTAATCGATTACTGCCGTTTCCTGGCAATAAAGAAGAATGACTGAATTGGGCCAGGAGTTCGCGTTCCCGGCGGCAGGAAGATGACGTAAGGAGTCAGGGACAGAGACATTACCGATATGTGGAACTGAGCAGACACTAAGGTCAGATGAGGGTAAGACCGCATTGGCCGACCTGCAGCCGACCAGAAGGAATCAGCGGCAGACCGTCGGCCAAAGCAGACAATCGAACATAAATCAGCAGGAACAAATAACCAGTACATAAATAATACCGGTACAGCGAGCCTGAGAGAGCGTGGCAAACGTGATGCGGCTTTATGTCGAGAATAGGAGGAAGCCGAGATGTCTGATTATCTCGGCTACTAAAATAATTAGTCGGTAGAGAATCCGGCCGGTAATGCTCGCAATGGCAAGAGCAAGACACGAATTGTATTTATCTTCACAACCCGAACAAATTCAGTCGTTCACGCGCTGTCTGCAATCTTTCTTCACCGCGGCGGTCATATTGCTGGGTGGTAGTGACGCTGGCATGACCCATTGCATCCTTTACAGTGATTAAGTCCTCACCGTTATCCAGCATCGCGGTCGCAAACGTTCGTCTCAAATCATGCGGAGCACATTTAGCAATACCAGCCTGCACCTGGCGCACTTTCAGAATATGATACACCGCCTGGTCGGTCAGCCTGTCATTCGTCAGAGCATCAAAACGGCGGATTCGCGTGAAAAGGGGTCCCTCCTTTTCTCCACGTACCTCATCAATCCACGTCTGTAGTCGCTGCCAGGTCCCGGCCGGCATATACGCGAGTCGTTCTTTATTTCCTTTTCCCAGCACCCTCAGCGCACGGTCACGCGTGACAATGTCACTTAAATTCAGCCCGACAGCTTCTGAACGACGCAGACCACATCCGAGTATTGTCCCCAGCAAAGCTGCGTCGCGGGGTCCGATACAGCTTTTGTCAGCCTGGCAAACAGAAAAAAGATTCCTGATTTCACTGGTTGTAAGAGCCCGACCGCGGGGTAACCGGCTCCCCCTCAGATTACGCACGGCCAGAATATGCTGATAGCTTTCGACGTCCATCATTTTCATCATCCAGGCCTCCCTGGCCACCCCCTTCAGGGCCGAGAGGTAGGTGTTGACGGTAGCCGTCGCCCTTCCGGTATCTCTTAAGAGCTCAGTGACCGCCATTATGTGATGGCGGCGAAGACTTCCCCAGATGCAGGTACTTGCGCTTTCAGCTCCCAGTAATCGGGCGACCACGCCCAGAAATGAGCCCATCGTCTGCCGGCTACGCGGGGAATTGAGAGACAGCAGGTATGCCCGGGCAGGATCTACCGGAACTTCCGCTCCGGTCAGCGCGGGCAGGTATTCATGATTGGGGGAAATTGATGTCACCGGACGGATATGGTCGGGTTTCTCGTTTGGCGGGCTCATTCAGGCTCTCTTCCGGCCAGTCAGCATCCGGCGCGCACAATAAATATCGGGATAAATGATACTGCCAGAAGCACATTGTGAAAGTCTACTTTTTCAAAGGTACATTTTAATAAGTAGAAGATACTGAAACCATTCTTCGGACATTGCAGCACGAACAGCTATTGATGGGGTCAGTTTGGATATCGAAAATTATTGTACGTTAAGGCCATTTTTTGTACTTCCAGGCCGCGGTAAGGGCGATCGATCACGTTGACAGGCAGCTTTGAGCGAGGAGCGGACCTTCCGCCCCGTTACTGCAATACGAGCAGCGCATGTAAAATGGAATGATCGATTTACATAAAGTACGGCTTGTCACCATCGGACCCGGGCTGGTTAACACCAATATTTTCACCGATATGTATTTCTGGCTTATCAATCATATCGGCTATTATTGCGGCGACGCTTTTTCGGGAGACGATCGTGCCTCTGAACGGTTCATCGCGCGCGGTGAGTTCATAGTCAATCGTATCTTCATCCGTTAACCAGGCTGGTCGCAGAATTGTGTAATCAAGCCCGGAGGCTTCAATCGCATCCGCCGCACGGCGGAATGGTCTGAGAGGTTCGCCAATAATGGCGTTATTCCACTCGCCGAATTTTCCCGGGACTTCATCATAAATACCGAGAGAAAGGACGAAAATCAGGCGTCTTAGGCCAGTGGTTTTCATCGCCGCAATCACCGCCGTCGCCTGAAGATCTAAATCCTCACCCGTCAGGTTGGCGTAAACCACATCCTGACCCACCATGGCCTGTTCCAGCGCCGCATGGTTAAACACATCGCCCATGATAATCCGGCTATTGGCCGGGTGAGGCTGTGCGATTTTTTCTGGCTGACGGGCAAATAACGTTTGTGTTACGCCCGGTTTATCCGTCAGCTGACTGATAACATGGCGGGCAATCTGCCCGCTGGCACCCAGAATAAGGACGCTTTTCATCATGTTCTTCACAGGGCATTACTCAGGTGTGCGGAAAAGAACGGGAGCACTTTTGCCATCGCGTCACGAACCGCTTCCGGTTTGTCATACAGTTCGTAATGCGAAAAATCGGCTAATGAGACCAGCTGACGGTCACGCGAGGCTACAGCCCGGCCATAGATTTCCAGCCCGTCACGATAAGCCCCGAAAGCGCCCACTTTTTCACCGACCACCACCATCACGGGTTGAGTCAGCAACACTTCAGCAAAAGCGAAGGCATCCCAGGCCAGCGTTTTCTGCGCATGCGAGAACACCATTCGCGTTGCCCCGCCAGGCTGCTGGCCGCGCGGCGTTTTGTAGTAGTCTGTTGCCTCAAATACGTCACGCTCAGTCAGTCCGCTGGCCTTTGCCATTTCCGGGCTGGCGGGGAGCAGTTCATTAACCTGAACCTCCCCCCCGCGGGCTTCATTTGTACGCTGTGCCGCCATCGCATTCAGCGCGCCAATAGGGTCGTAATTGCTGAAACCTTCGCGAAAAAGACGGCCGATATTTACGCCGGTGATGCTCACCACAGCTTTAATCCGTTTCTCCGTCAATGTGGCGTTAATGGCATAGCCACCGCCGCCGCAAATACCCAACACGCCAATCCGTTCAGCATCGACGTAAGGCAGGGTTACGGCGTAATCAATAACGCGACTGATATCTTCCACGCGCTGAGTCGGATCCTCCACCCAGCGTGGAGAGCCGCCTGACTCCCCCTGGAAGCTGGCGTCATAGGCGATCACGACATAGCCTGCTTCAGCCAGCGCTTTTCCGTAGACATTGCCGGACGTCTGTTCCTTACAGCTGCCAAAAGGGTGGACGCTGATAATTGTCGGATACTGTTTTGACTCATCGAACGCCGGTGGAAACTGAATGCTGGCGGCAATGTGCCAGGCCATATCGGCGTTCTGGATTTGAACATCTTTCATTACAGCGTCTCCTCAAAGAACGGGGCTAATACGGAAACTGCTTCAGCGACGTAGGCTTTACCGTCATACAAGTCCATGTGGTTAGCGCCTTCGACAATGTGGTACCGCTTATCCTGGCTTGAGGCACGATCGTACAGATCGTCGCTCATCCATTTACTCCCCGCTACGCTACCCGCCACAATTTGCAGCGGCTGGGTCAGGTAAACCTCCGCCATATGGTATGCGTCGTAGGTAATGATCTGGTTGAGGCTGCGCAGCGTGGCGTATCCAGGGGCCGTCGGGTACTGTGCTCGTGGCGTGTGGTAGTACTCCCAGGCCTGGCGCAACTCTTCATTTGGTGCATCAGACTCTTTCATGGGCGCCAGCGGCATGGTGGCATATTCACTGCTGCTGATATCGGTACTACGGGCATTTGAACCGGCTTCAACATACGGCAGTGCATCGATGGACTTCACATTGTTTTCCCAGCCATTACGGAACATCGAGCCGATATTAACGGCGCTGACCGTTCCGATGGCCTTGATGCGACGATCCTGAATCGCGGCATTGGCGGTATAGCCGGCACCGGCGCAAATTCCCATCGCGCCAATTTTCGCGCTGTCGACATAAGGCAGTGTGGTCAGGTAATCAATCACTGCGCTGACATCTTCGGTACGGATGTACGGGTTTTCCAGCTGGCGCGGCTCTCCGCCACTTTCGCCCTGATAAGACGCATCATAAGTCACGGTCACAAACCCTTTTTCTGCCAGCTTTTCGGAATAGGTTCCGGCAGTTTGTTCCTTAACGCCACCTCCCGGATGAGAAACCACAATAGCCGGGTACTTGCGGCTTTCATCAAATGCGGGTGGGAAGTAAAGCACGGCGGACAAAGAGATTGTCGGGATATTGCTGTTGGTGAAACTGATTTTCTGGTTCATCATCCGGTTCCTCATTGGGCTGTCGGTTATCTGTAACGCTTGATGGGATAACTATAGCCATTGATTATTAAGATGATTAGACCCAAAATAATGATTGGACTTATCATTTAAATGATTAATTGCCCGGATGAAAACACAGAGATGAAACGCGATGAGATAGCAGATCTGATGGCATTTGTGGCCGTCGCCGAAGAGCGTAGTTTCACCCGGGCTGCTGCCCGTCTGGGCATGGCCCAGTCAGCGTTAAGCCAGATAGTTCGTCGCACGGAAGAGCGGTTAGGGTTACGGCTTTTAACGCGAACCACACGCAGCGTGGTACCGACGGAAGCAGGTGAACAACTTTTGTCTGTCCTTGGTCCAATGCTTCACGACATAGACTCGACTCTGGCCTCATTAGGTGATCTGCGTGACCGCCCCTCTGGCACAATACGCATTACCACGGTTGAACATGCCGCAAAGACAATATTGCTGCCCGCCATGCGCACGCTGTTAAAGTCCCATCCTGAAATTGATGTGCAGCTCATCATTGATTACGGCCTTACCGATGTCGTCTCAGAGCGCTTTGATGCCGGGGTTCGCCTGGGGGGAGAGATGGATAAGGATATGATTGCTGTTCGAATCGGGCCCGATATTCCGATGGCGATAGTCGGAGCTCCGGACTATCTCTCCCGAAGAGGTATTCCAATTTCAGTGGCGCACCTGGTCGATCATCAGGCTATCAATCTGTACCTCCCTACATCGGGTACCGCAAATCGCTGGAGATTAATGCGCGGAGGGCGTGAAGTCAGGGTTCGCATGGAAGGACAACTGCTATTAAATACAATAGATCTGATCCTCGATGCTGCTATTGACGGGCACGGACTGGCATATCTGCCTTATGATCAGGTACAGCAGGCTATTGAAGAAAAAAAACTGACCCGCGTTCTGGAGAAATTTACACCAGACTTACCGGGGTATCATCTGTACTACCCACACCGCCGCCATGCGGGTTCGGCATTTTCTCTGTTAATTGATGTACTTAAGTATAAGGGATCTGTTTAGATATCTTTTCGATGATGAGTTCAGGCATTCAGGGGAAACTCGTGCATTCTGTACAACGTCCGCTTCTGGCACACAGCGGACTTTACTTACATAGGTGGGCGTACAAAAGTGGTTACAGGGCCTAACTATTACGCCATGACTAGAAATATACACTGTTATTCCAGTTTTTCATGCAGATTCATTATCTTTATAAAGCGCTTGTATCCGGCAAACCTGTGAAGCACTGTAGCCCGTTGCATCTGCCGTTTCACGGATGCTCAGTTTCTTGACCTGCCGGTAGTACAGGACTTTCTGATGTCGTTCCTGATCGGCCTGCTTGCCCCGATATTTACCCAGCGTATGCGCCCGTTCAATTCCCTGCTTTTGTCGTTGACGACGACTCAACCAGTCCTTATGTGACATTGCGGCCATCAGGTCGATAAGCATGTTATTGATGGCGGTTATCACTGCGCGGGTGATTGGATCAGCCTGAGAAGGGGCTTTATCTGACAGTGCCTGCCATGAGGTGGGCACATCCAGGCTGACAATTCGCAACTCGTGTTTTTCTATCTGCTTTTTCAGCGTCATCCAGTCGCTGTTGCTCAGACGGGTCAGGCGGTCTATCTGCTCGACCAGTAAAATATCATTACGGTGACTGTCCATCAGTAAACGTCCCAGTTCCGGGCGGTCAAGTTTTGTCCCGCTGATGTTCTCCCGGTAGTAACTGGCTATTTTATACCCTCGTTCCTGAACGAACTTCTCCAGCATCTCTTTTGCCCGATCGGCGAACTGATCTTCCGTCGATGCCCTCAAATAAGCTCTGATGAACATTTTTCCACCACATTATCGCATTTAGGTTATTGCATTTTATCTATCGCATATAGGTTATGTCATTCATTGTGTGTCGTCACGTTTTAGTTATGGCGTCAGGGTGTACCCTTATGCGATAAGCATTTTTGTTAAAAATACCGCACCGAATAATTTATGAGGGAAACTATATGGCAAGGAGGCAGGTTCTTTCTCTTTCGGAAAGAGAATCTTTACTGGCATTACCGGACGATGAGTTAACGCTGACACGAATGGCGTATTTTAGTGAGCATGATCTGGCGCTTATCAGTGCTCACCGTAAACCCGCCAGCCGTTTTGGTTTTGCCGTCCTTCTTTGCTATCTGAAAAATGTCGGCTTTGCACCGGATAAAAAAATCCCACCCTCTGATGCGCTGCTGAAGCATATCGCCAGCAGGCTAAAACTTACCGGGGATCTCTGGCCTGCTTACCTTTCCGGCAGGGAAACCACGCGACGCGAACATTTAACCGAACTGTACCGCTATCTTGGCGTACAAGCTTTCACCGTCAAAATACAGCAGGACTGCATTACACACCTGCTGCCGATGGCGACGCGCACCGATAAAGGTATTCTCCTGGCCGAAGAACTGCTGGTCTGGCTCCGGAAGAACAACGTGATAATCCCCGCGATTGATGTCGTGGAGCGTACCTGTGCGGAGGCCATGGCTGGCGGCGATAAAATCGTATTTCAGACCCTGAATGCCTCGTTAACTTCGGCTCACAGGGATGCCCTGGATCGTTTGCTTGAGTCCTCAGTTAATCAGCCTTCCAGGCTGACATGGCTTCTGCAACCGCCGGGTAAAATCAATGGTAAGAACGTGCTGCAACACCTTGATCGGCTCAGTAGCATTGAATCGCTGGCATTACCTGAAGGTATAGATCGTACCATTCACCAGAACCGGTTGCTGAAACTGGCGCGGGAAGGCCGAAAGATGAGCAGCCGGGATTTGACCCGATTTTCAGCAGCCCGGCGTCATGCGATCCTGGTATGCGTGCTGGAAGAAGCCAGAGCCACACTGACAGACGAAGTGATTGAGCTGCATGAGCGAATGCTGAACAGCCTGTTCAGTAAAGCCAAAAGAACACAGGCTGAGCGCCTTCAGCAGACCGGCAAGCTGATCCAGTCAAAACTGAGGCAATACATCGATGTAGGTCAGGCGCTGTCTGAAGCCCGTGATTGCGGTGGCGATCCATGGCTCGCAATAGAAAACATACTGCCATGGCCTGAATTTGTCGCCAGTCTGGAGGAAACACGCCATCTCGCCAGAAAGAATAATTTTGACCCGCTGCATATTATTACCGAGAAATACAGCACATTACGGAAATATGCCCCGCGCATGTTGTCCGCTTTGCAGTTAGTCGCCACCCCGGCAGCGCAACCTCTGGCCGATGCGCTGGTTGTGATCAAAGACATGTACCGGAAGCAATCCCGCAAAGTACCGACGACGGCACCGCTTGAGTTTGTCCCTGAAAGCTGGCGCAAGGTAGTGATGACTCCGGCGGGTATTGACCGGCAGTACTATGAATTTTGTGCGCTCAGCGAGCTTAAGGGGGCGTTGCGTTCCGGGGACATCTGGGTCAGAGGCTCACGGCGCTACAAAAACTTTGATGATTACCTCATACCCGAAAAGGACTTTGACAAACTCACACCGGCGCTGCCACTGCCCGTATCAGCTGATTATCATGAGTACATTACCAGCCGTATGACCCTGCTTCAGTCCAGACTTGAAGAGATCAATGCCATGGCCGCGCGTGGTGAACTGCCCGATGTGGAAATAACTGACAGGGGCGTAAAAGTCTCTCCGCTGGATAACAGCGTTCCGGTGCAGGTATCACCGCTCGCAGAGCTGGTTTACAGCATGTTACCGCGCCCTAAAATCACGGAAATTCTCGACGAGGTAAACAGCTGGACGACGTTTACCCGACATTTTTCGCATATAAAAAATGACATTAACTGTCCCGATACCCGCCTGCTTCTCACCACCATTCTTGCGGATGGCATCAATCTTGGACTGACTAAAATGGCAGAAGCCTGCCCTGGAAGCACCAAATCATCACTTGAAGATATTCAGGCATGGTACATCCGTGACGAAACCTATTCAGCTGCCCTCGCCGAGCTGGTGAATGCGCAGGGGAAGCGGCCATTAGCGGCGTTCTGGGGAGACGGGACAACCTCATCATCGGATGGGCAGAATTTCAGAACTGGCAGCTCAGGCCGATACGCAGGGCAGGTTAACCCGAAATACGGACAGGAGCCCGGACGTCAGTTTTATACCCATATTTCGGATCAATACAGCCCGTTTTACACCTGCATAATCAGTCGGGTCAGGGATTCAACCCATGTGCTCGATGGCCTGCTGTACCACGAAAGCGACTTGGAAATCAGGGAGCATTACACAGATACAGCGGGTTTCACCGATCATGTTTTTGCCCTGATGCATCTGCTGGGATTTGCGTTCTGTCCACGAGTTCGGGATCTCCACGACAAGAAGCTGTTTATCAAAGGGAAAGCGGATCAATTCCCGGCGCTTCAGTCGCTGATATCCACGACCAGCCTGAACCTGAAAGAGATCGAGATTCACTGGCGTGAAGTGCTGCGTCTGGCGACCTCGATAAAGCAGGGAACCGTAACGGCATCCCTGATGCTGAAAAAACTGGCCAGCTATCCTAAACAAAATGGCCTGGCAAAGGCACTGAGAGAAATTGGCCGCATTGAGCGAACGCTGTTTATGCTCGACTGGTTCCGCGATCCTGCACTGCGTAGGCGGGTACAAGCGGGACTGAATAAAGGTGAAGCCCGTAACGCGCTGGCGCGTGCGGTATTCATGCACCGGCTGGGAGAAATCAGGGACCGAAAGCCGGAAAATCAGAGCTATCGCGCCAGCGGACTGACGCTGCTGACGGCGGCTATCTCCCTGTGGAATACCGTGTATATGGAAAGAGCGGTCGATGCCCTGAAGCGTAAAGGGGGGAAGATTAACGAGCAACTGCTGTCGCATTTGTCTCCGCTAGGCTGGGAACACATCAATCTGACAGGCGATTATATCTGGAAAAGCAACCGGATACCGGCTTCCGGTAAGTTTCGTCGGCTGAGACCCGCTAAAGTCGAAAGGTCAAAAAATAGCCTTAACGTACAATAATTTTCGATATCCAAACTGACCCCAGTGTGTGCGATGGCAGAACGGTATCGAGGAGAATGTTGCCTCATACGGGACAACGGGATCAGAAACATGCAGTAGCCCCATGAAAGACGCGCGTGAGGTTCTTGTTCGTTAAGCGGATACGTATATCCTGTACAATAGCCAGATAGGCTTCACGGGGTTGCAACCGTTCTGACCATGTTTTCGCGCTGCTCTCGCGTAATATTTACTTCGCCGCATATAAGTGCATTAAACGTATCGACAAGCATTTCCAGTTTGTTTACAGTTAATTTTAAAGTCATAAAGCAACCTCCTTAATTATTGCTTGTATTTTTCCAACCTGATGGAGGCTTCGCCAGCGCCAAGGCTCGGTCTGACCCGAGTCCAGTTGACTGGCGGCGGCCTTCGGCCTCCAGAAAAACGTTCTGCTATCAGAATCCGCACGAATCGGCTACATGACAAGATCATACGTATTATTAATTGATATCATGGCAGATAAATACCGGAGAAGAGGCATTACTGATCAGATATGAACTCACCAGAGTTTTTTGGATGCGGTAAATCCGTGGACCATGAAATAAATGTCTCAATGCGACGGAATCCGGCAAGTTATCGGCACCCTGCACAGTAGTATTCAGCGGTGTCAGCTCGTAAATGCTATCCTCTATGTTGATGATCCTGACCTTTAAGTTAAAGGTTCTTTGCACCGTATATTTTTTGGGAGGCTGAAGAAGTTCCCCTTCCAGGGATATATAGCTGGGAGCGTCCTGCAAAATATCCCAGATATATTCCCCGTTGAAGGACACTGGATCGTCTGCATCGTTGAGAACAGCAGTGAAATGCCCTTCACAATGGATTCTTTCGCTTAATGCACTAGCATGCGCAGAGAAAAGTGTCGCCATAAACACCGCGATCGTTATCGGTTTCATAAATCGCCTCCGTGTAAAAAATAATAACTGTAGCAATAATAGCTTTCCTTCAGAAGGGTACAATGCGCAATGAACTCTCTTCCTCGGGATGGGCTGCGGTTAAAGTCGTTGAGAGGATTTTGCAAAAAAACAAGTACTCTGTCCTCTGGCCCACAGTTTATCCTGAGTATTTTTAATAATACTTTGGTTCTTTGTGAATATATTTTTTTTATTTTATTACTAATTTCACTTTCTGGAAAATAGACCTCACACTGATTCATTTGTTCATATCTCACCCATCCGGCATAATGTAAATCAGAGTGCGGGGTGAATTTAGATAAAGTGAAATGTACCACCACAACCACAAAAATGATGACAACGACTAACCAATAGATATTCTCATTAATGTTTCGTAGGACGCCGAGCATACCCTTTCGCAGGACGTTTGATCGAGTTTTTTTTGTTCCTTTTGTTTCCAGGGGGTTGATAACCGTCGCATTAAAACGCACTCCTTCTTTGGGTATGTTTTCGATTATCGTATCATCAAAGCCATACCGCTGAAAGTTCCTTCTGATCACACTCAGATATTGTGAAAGACTGGTTCCAGACGGCGTGAGCCCCCTTTCTCCCCAGATATATTCAAACAATTCTTCGCGCGAGATTACCCGGTTAGGGTTCTCCACGAGATAGGTTAGCAGACGCATTGGTGTGGCGGTCAGAACTATTTCAGGTTCATTTAAACCAACAGAACTCATCCCGCTATGTGTAACCTGAACTCGGTTGTTAATTATATAGTTCATATCCCCTCCCGCACAACGAATCTTCTGATAATGCTTCTCATTTAAGTAGGTGTAACTCTATCTAAAACCAATACTTTAGCAAATGCCTTCTTTTCTGCTCTTTTGACCATTAAAACATTAGACAACGACATAATATGCCAGAGCAGCGTCTTCCTGCCGTTACTTCATGGTATAACAATTTAAAAAAAACCACATAATCAGTATATTAATTCAAAAAAGACTAAAATTTAGCTAAATCAATTCAATATTTATTTGATACTGGTTTAAAGTTCCATTTATCCGCTGAATCCTTAATATTTATCTGGTTTTGATTGCAGCGGATCTGGCGGTCATTCCGCAAAACGTGCTGTATGTATACCTGCACCAGGAAAGGGAAGAGTGATGAGATGATAAATTTAGTCTTTAATAAAGCGGGTAATTTCTTACTTCATTCAGCTCTTGTCGCTATAAGTAAGGAATGTATACCCCATGAATTTAACAGTACAAAGCAAAGTCATTTCATTACCGGTATCGTTGTTATTGAACTGGCCAATTACAAATCGTTACGGGAACTGGTTAATTATCTTGTCAGGATCAAACTGGCATCACCGGCCACAGCGGTATTATTGGTCATTTCAGACGAACAAACAATTCCGACGCTGGGCTGCAGCACAATAAAAATATCAGCTCCTGTTTCCGCTTGGAAAAAAACTTTAGCCAGCCTTAAGCGTAACGGAAACAATATTGACTCTGTGGTGCGTGAATGCATGTCATTCATTAGCCATCAACGTCTCTCAACCAAGCAGGTCAGCGTGATTGACTGTCTTGGAAAGGGAATGAGTCCCGGTGAAATTAGCAAGCATTTATTCCTGTCCGTAAAGACAGTTTATACATATATTTCTCTTGCCAGTAAAAAGTATGGATTTTCAAGTAGTAAGAAATTTCACCGCTACGTTATCAACGAAACGGAGGCCAAAGTGTCATGTGCAGTGAAGTTCACGCTTCGCCTACCCCTAAATGATCATATTATCTGGTGATGATATGTATCCCTAATCGCATTTAAATGAATTTGACTTGCAGATTCTAAATTATCAACTAAGCATTATTTATGCTCTTATACGAGGTACGATCTTATGGTTTATCCATCAAAGCCGAGTTACATCAAGCGGAAATGGAAAAAAGAGAAATATTTCTCTATTAAACAGCTCGCCTTACTCATTTCAGTGAGTTCCGTGCTGTCTCCCTGCTACTCACTTGCGGAGGGGATTGAATACAAAGTTGACGGGATTAATGACAACTTTAATTTAGACCCTGGATCGCCTTACTACGTCACCATTGTTAATGGTGGTGTGCTGGATGTGGATCATAAATTTCTCGGCTCTACCGGTAATACACCCCATTCACTCAGTAATGGCTCCGTTCTTAACATTTTTGGGGGACAGGTTTTCGGTGACATAATCACAAATGATGGAACGGCTAATCAGATTAATATTTCTGATGGTGCGTATTACACAGGGCGTATTAGCCTGCTACCAGGCGGAGCTGTTTCCATAGCTGACGCAGTGGTAGATGGAAGTATCAACGCCGGAGGCGCTGCGTCTGTTACAGGGTCAGAAATTGTTAATAACAGCACAGATGAACATACGATTAATTTCACAGGGGCTAATAATACTCTTGTCATTGACAATTCAAATATTTCGTCAAATTCGTCAGCCGGATATACGACCCTTCTCGTGGACGCTCCCGGTGCTGAGGTAGGAATTAGAGACTCCTCTCTTACAGAGAATTCATCAATCGGCTCAGGGGTGGCAGCTGTTTATCTGTCTGCATTTGATCACGCAACGATATCCGGAACACAAATTCAGACCGCTGCCCGTGAAGCCCTGACTGCGTTGAGGGGAAAGCTTGTGCTCCAGAATAGCGATATATCCTCTTCAGGGAATATTGCTTATTTTCATGCAGATGCTGACACGGTAATCTCCGGGAGCCGTATTACTTCAGGCGCACAAGAGGCAGCATCCTGTGGTTCTTCAGGTCAGAGTGACTGTACAGCCATCAGTTTCCTGGGGGGAAGCCTGAACATCATTGACGGGGCCCGGGTTGAAGGCAATTTTTCCGGAATTATTGCCAGTTCCTCCCTACTTTCACCTGATGATTATACTTCGGCGTTGCTGATTGATAATTCAACCGTTAACGGGGGAGATGCTGCCATTAAGGTGAACACGGGAATAAAAAACAGCACAATCACCCTGCAGAACCAGGCGGCCTTAAATAGTACCAGCGGTACGCTGATTCAAATTCTGGACGATGCGCAAAGTGCAGTTACCGTTGATAACAGCTCCCTGACTGGCAATATCATAGCCAGCGAAACGGCTGATTTTAATCTGACTATGCGCAACAATGCCACACTCGTGGGTAACCTCACCGGTGCTGACAGTCTGAACATGGTCTCAGGCAGCAGCTGGAGCATGGCTGGAAATAACATAGTTGGTGTTCTGACCATGGATAATGCCGCTGTCGATTTTAACAGTGGAGATGGTTTCCGGACCCTGACGGCCGACAATCTGAATGGGAGTGGTCGCTTCCTGATGCATACCGACCTGGCGGCTGGAAGCGGTGATTTTCTTAACATCACAGGTGAAGCGAATGGCAGTCATATGCTGGTCATCCGTAACACTGGTACTGAACCTGCGGAAGGAGCTGATGCATTGCAAGTTGTGCATACCGGTTCTGGAAATGCTCAATTCGCAGTGAACGGTGGCAAAGTGGATGCCGGGGTGTGGCAGTATTCCTTGAATCAGCGTGGAACCGACTGGTACCTAACTCAGGATGTTTCGGACAACCCTGATAATCCTGACAACCCTGATAATCCTGACAACCCTGATAATCCTGACAACCCTGACAACCCTGACAACCCTGATAATCCTGATAATCCTGATAATCCTGATAATCCAAATAATCCTGATAACCCGGACAACCCGACAGTGCCTGACCGCACCACGACGCCATCCACCGATGCCGTTCTGAGCATGGCCTCTGCACCGATCTATATTTTTAACAGCGAGTTGCAGAATCTGCGATTCCGCCACGGTGACGTCCAGGATAACAGCATTAGCCCGGGCGGGGTCTGGGGACGCTATCTGGGTTCCGATAACCGTATCAGTGGCGCTGCAGGTTCAGCCTATCGCATGAGCCAGAATGGCATTGAGATTGGCGGGGACACGGTTATTGATATGGCTAACGGGCAGCTTGCGGTCGGGGCTTTTGTGAGCTCCAGTGACAACAGCATCCGCCATGCACGCGGTGGTAACAGTTCGGTGAACAGCACCAGCGGAGGACTGTATTCAACATGGCTTGACAACGCTGGGTTCTATGTCGATGCCGTGCTGAAGGCCAGCCATTTCAGCAATGATCTGCACACCCGGATGACAGACGGCACACCGGTGAAAGGCGATTACAGACAGAATGGTTTCGGGGGGAGTCTGGAGTCAGGAATGACCTACACCCTGCCGGTAGAGGTGTGGATTCAGCCCTATATACGGGCCACGGCCTTCAGAGCCGAGGGGAAATCCATCAACCTGGACAACGGCATGAAAGCCCGGATCAGCACCACTAAATCCCTGCAGGGTGAGGCCGGAGTCAACGCCGGAATAGCTCTTTCTTTGGCCGGGATGCCGGTAAAACCTTATGTCAAAGCCGCGGTCAGCCATGAATTTGCGGATAATAATACTGTCCGTATCAACGACAGCTGGACATTTGATAACGATATATCCGGAACCACTGGAAAATACGGTGCAGGCGTAAGTGCCCAGCTCACGAAAAATGCCGGGATTTGGGTTGAGGCAGATTATCAAAAGAGTAACCGTACCGAATCCCCGGTGACAGCGAATGCCGGTTTCCGCATTAATTTCTGAAAACCTGACGGCTACTGCTGTAGCTGCGCATAGCCTGGACATTCGTTATGGACAAAACGTTCCTGCTACTGCTTTACCTGACTGGCGTGCTGTCCGGGTATTGGCTTGCCTTTGTAATCATCCGGCTCTATATCGTGTAGTGCCGGAGGGCTGGTTTATCTGCCGGGATAGGCCTCCACCCCTGCCGGTTCCCGCGTTTATCAACGGGTGTTACTGTTTTTGCACGGGAACGAAATTAAGCTAATCCCAGTTCCTCAGCGTCCTGAATATCCCACAAGGAGGAGCAGACCTGAGGTCCTGGCACGGGGGGACTGTTAGATTTCCGGATTTGTGTGCCCCGGCCCAATGCTTAATTTCTGAACCGCTGAAGAGTTATATGACAAGGAGTTTAATGGTGCAATGGGAAGTCAGTTATACGATTTTCTGCCCAGAAACAGGGACAGCTTTTGCGGTTGTCCGCTCAGTAAAAAACCTAAAACTGATTTTATGGTATCAGGGGGAATACTGGCTCAGTAAGAGCTGTGAAATAGAGACGTCTGCTTCAGGCTTCATTGTTAATGGCAAACTACGCGATATTACAGTTCTTCATGTATTCCCGTTTACCACAGTCCTGTGGGAAGATCTTATTCTGAAAAGCAGGTGTCCGGGTAATACGGACCCGTTTATCAGAGACTGCAGTCAGCATTTAATCTGCCGTTTTTCCCTGTGTCCCTTTGGCGCTATCCGCGCCGACACTAGGCACTGAGTCCTCCATATTTCCGGGCCGGCTGGATCGCGGCCCAGTTTCCCCCGAAAACTTAAGAAGGTAATGAGTAACCAATGATTAAATTAGCGCTTATTATGCCCGCCCTCCTGTTAACTATCAGTGTATCTGCTTTTGCGAGTGAAAAAATAATCCAGCCGCTGGCTATAGCCAAGACTTACTGCGGTACCACCTTTGATGCACTAAGAGGCGTCTGGTCAGGAACATCTCCGACTGCCACCCTTGTTACAGAGGCGGTACACAAAATTAATGGGAGTGGTTACACGTTTTCAGACTTCGCCACTGAAAAAGGTAAGCCTTACAGTGAAAAGGATTTTAGAGACCAGCTAACCCTTGCGTTAACCAATATGGAAACGAATAAAAATACATTTAAAAGGAGGCAGGATTTTGAGAAAAGTATGGATGTACAGGAGTTGGCATGTCTTGTTCAGAGAAGTATGCCTGACCGCTCCCGCGACAGAAAATAAGACCATGGGCACCTGATGAGGGCACGCTGTCGCTGCTCGGCGAAATAATACTGCGGTTAGTATGTTCTGGCTTCACTCATTTCGCGGTCAGATCCGAAAACTCCCGGAGCCGGAAGTCCGGTGTAGTTTTTGTGTGAATAAAAAAAGGCCCCCCGGAGGGACCTTTTTTGAGGGGGTACATATTAGTCGTGAAGAAAATCACTGCTGAGCAGGCGGGCCTCATCCGGAGTGAGGAAGTCAGATGTCATGTCTGCAAACCGCACCGGATCAGTGATGGTACCGAAGCGCCCAATCTCTTCGCGGATCTGGCGGAGAAGACTATCCGGAAGCTTGCGTGCAGCACGGCTGGCACAATCAAATATATTTCCCGTCCCGACCGGACTGTGCACTAAAGCAGGTCCGGTATACGGCAGGTATTTTTCCAGCATGTCCTCTGCGTAACGGATGGCCGTACCCGGCTCAAGAGCCGAGGTTTTCAGCGTACCAAACTGCGTTTGCGGCTTTTCTGATTCCTTCCGAAAGACAGTCATGGAGATGACAATCAGACCTTCAGACTCATTCTGTAAGTTTTCCTGTCTTGTCGATTATCGGTTGCAGTTTTCTGATTAACTCCTTCAGGTCATACATGCACTCGCAGCAAGATTGCTTCGGGTGGGATGGATTTACGAAAGGGTTATGACCAGGCGACAGCTGCCCCTTCATATCCGTCATATGTCTAATTACAGTGAACCAGCTGCAGTCGTTAATTACATTGAGGATATAGGTCGTTTCTGCATCCAGGTGTAGCCGTGAATCCATCAGACGCAAAATCTCTTTCTGCAAGCGCACATTTTCATACTGAAAATACTGGAACCAATCTGCATAAATCTGCTGCGGACTGAACTGAACGAGTAAAGGCGAATTTTTGGTGAAGGGGGACAACCCCGTAAAGACCTGATAAAAGTCATTGGCAGTAGAGTCATAGCTCAGCGTGGCTGAAATACCCTTTATGTGTCCCTCAAAATTCATTGTTAAACGTGTCAGGATAAAATTAACAAAAGCGGCGCTGGTCTTCTTTTCCGTATAAAGCGGAGGATGAATGCAGAAAATATAAAAAATGTAGCTGGCGATGACCGAACCAAGAATGCCCTCAACTACCGGACTGACTGCTGACATAAAATCCAGTGGAGCGGGAACGCTATTCAGAATCAGTACCTTTACCAGAAGAACCGCTAAACTGCCGAGTCCAATCCAGTGATAAGGCGCATCTACCGCACGAAGGAAGCGCCACACCTTCAGCATTTTACCTGTTATATTTGTATTCATGATTTTCATATCTTCCTTACATAAAGAGCATCCTGATGTCTGTCCGCTTCGATAAGACGTAGTTGTCTCATCAAACAAAACACTATACAGACAGAACGGTACAGAAAAGGCCCCGGAAGGGGCCTTAAACGCTGTGAGGTAAAACCAGCTTTACAGACGGGACTCGACCGTGTCCGTCAGCGCCACAATAATATCAGACACGCCAGTTTCATTATGCTCCTCATCGATCCCGTTGCTGTACACATCGAACTCGCACCGGCCGTCAATGAAACGGAACCCCGGCTCAAATTCCCCCTGTGCGTTGGTGGCCGCACAGCTGTATCCCTCACGGGCCGGGGCATGGAAAATGCGCTGGGGCAGCACCGGAAAACAGAGCCCGTCAGTGGCCCTGCTGCCGGGAAGGACAGCTGCGGCCTCAGGCGTCAGGGTGATGATGACGTGCCACGCCCCGTAGCTGTAGTTTTCGGGTCTGAACAGCCGCACGCTGCCGAAACGGCGTTCGAGCGTGTGATCGAATGACCGGAACGGCGGAAGATGACGAAGGGCCCGCAGCTGGTTAACGTGCTTAACATACTGGTAATAATGTTCCGCAGTCGGGACACGGTACACGGTTTCCCATGCCTTCTCGATGACCGCTTCCTCAGAAAAGGCCACTTCAGCGAAGAGCGCAAACCACAGCGACGTGCCTTTCAGGACGCTTTTACGTCCTTCCATCACCTGGTCCGCGCGCACCGGCAGGTACGGGGTGTTCCTGACTAGGATTTGCTGCAGCTGCGCTTCATTATCTATCTTCAGCAGCTTCTGTAGCACCAGGTTCCATCGGGTACCAAAAAAGCTGTCCATCATTTCCGGCACGGCCGGTAGGGAACAGTGCTGGGCAATCACCTGATCCAGTGCATCAACCAGCGGGTTAAGCATGCCGAACGTGCGGATGGGATCGGTATATTTCTCGATGATCAGGTTACGCACCAGGACGGATTTGGGTATGCCGGTCAGGGTGGAAACATGTCCGACCGTCGTGTCCACATCTCTGGGTATATTGCGGATGGTGTAATCCACTCCGTTTTTTTCTTCAGCCATCTGAGTTAACCTCTTTAGGAGCATTTATGTAGTTCAGGTCCGTCGGGAGTCTGCCAGGATACACGGCGAACCGTCGTTTACCGCCCATCATCGTCGGAGTGATACTTTGATGATGATGGGCTGGTACCGATGACTTTGCGTGTTGCGCAGTCTTTTGTCAACACGATCCTGCCCACTACGTCTTCATGTGCTCCTTCAATCCTTAATTTGCCAGCTACGTCATAGGAACATGATTTCGATGATGTTAATCACCATTCGACGATGGCCTGTCTGTTTTTCATTCACACGTCACACTGGAGTTCCGAAAAAAGGCAAAACCGGATTTTAGGATGACGAAGCCTGTATGAAGGGCATCGGGTGACATTTTCCAGAGAAATATTTCCCCCAACGGCTTATTATTCATGGAATTTCTTATGGATAATGCAGGATATTTATGTCTGGAAAACTTCTGAACAGTGTCTCGTGGCAGGTCAGAGCTGGGCTCCGACGGAGCCTGAAGTCGAACCGGGATTACAAAAATCTTCGCTGGAACCCGGTGGAGAGAATACTTATTGCCTGCACCACCCATTACATCCGGGCTATGCTGGTTTTCTGGTCCGCAGCCTTCGGGGCTGTTGGCGTGGTCGAATATTTTCGACCTGTATTACAACCTTTCTCTCTGCAGCATTTCAAGGGTATTACCACGCTTTCAGGTTGGATGTCTAATTTACTGGGTAGCCAGTTGACTATTATCGGTATCGTTTTTCCACTTGTCGTGGGCCTCATAAGTGTTCTGTTTCAAAAAAAATCAGCAAGGATCCATATCCAGTCAGCATATCAACTTCATTCCGGATATTTGTTTGCTGGTCTGAGTGGACTGTCACTTGCCGCATTTATTGTGTTGGGCGGTATGACGTTATCTGTTGGTGACAGATACCTTAATACAGCCTTCGCCGTTACTGCTTTTGTGTGGATGTTTTTCAATATTATTCTCTCTATCTGGTTCTTCGTCTCCAGTCTGAATGTCCTGGATGAGAGCAAGCGCGATCGACTAATGAATAAGTTTTTTTTGTCTCAGATAGTGGATGACTACATTCAAAAGGCATATATTCTGGCGTGGCTGCGCTACCCGGGGGCTAACGTAGGTGAAAAATACCTCGGTAATATTAAAATACTGCCTTACTCAATCTCTGAGAAAGACGACATGCTTCATATTAAATCTAATATCAGTAAAGGTGATGTTGTTACAGATATTTATATAAGGCCATTTTTATTTCTGCTGAGAAGGCTAGAGGCGGTAGATGGGCAGGATGCGGAAATTATCATTTTGCCCTCCTTTGGAGTTCGTTCTGGTGAACTGACTTTATTGTCATCGAAAAATATCAAGCCTGTTTCAGGATTGTGGCGGTGGTTATTTAGCCGTTGTATTGTAACAGGGCGCCCTGGGAACAAAAGGGATCTGGATGATATTACTTTTGATTTCTTTGGTGAGGCTTACGATGCACTTAACGATAAAAATATTAGCGTCTTCAGGACAGGGATTCAAAGATTAACAGATACCTATACCTCTATCAAAAGAAGTTACAATTACGGGGTTGATAAAAATTATCTGGATGAAGTAAAAGAATCAGGATTTAGCTATACTTTCAGTGATTCATTCCATTATGAATTGAGAAAGTTTTTTCGTGAATCCGTAAAATCAACGGAATATTCAGGCGAATATTTCCGTGAATCGATGGCCATTCCATTGCATGTGTACAGAAAAACACAGAACACGTGTTTTACCGATTTCAGACAGTTTTTACTTTCGCTTTTCAGGGTGTGGCATGTGTTAAACGATTGGAAAGCGGGACTGGGGGGCCCCCTCTCGGCCAGCCAGGAGCTGACTCACCAGGCCCTTATCCGCGAGTATATCGGACTGTGGGAAGGCTGGGGTATGACCACGATCACTGGCAAACCCGGGAGTGAAGATTCTACTGGCCGCCTGATGTATCATCTGCATAATACCGCCAGGCTTCTTATTCCTTCAGTGGTTGCCGATAATGCCTCTTCCGTGCGATACGCTCACGACGTTCTCTGCCTCTGGTTTAATCAGAGCCGGTTTACACGGTACTGGGAGGAAGAGTACCGCTGGCACAGTTTCTTCCTGACTCCAGATTATCTGTCCCTGAAGGAGACAGATCCGCAGTGGGATATGTTACTCAGGGGCAGCATGTATAAAAAAGATGCGGCTTTGTCCATTATATTTTCAAATGCCTTATCTGATTTGCGGTTGTTAATGGCAGGGTATCTTATTGCTCATTTTGAACCGCAAAAAAATATTGACTTAGCCGATCTTGTGAATCATCTCATTATGTCTGAATTATATGAAGATAGAGATACACATGACACGCTGACGCCTGCATTCAGATGTTCTGTCGATATCATTGACATGATACTGAGAATTGAGCACTGTAATCTGCATACGAATACAAGCTGGTACAGTGGGTTATCCGAAACCATTGAAGTGATGAACTCTTTTAATGAGAGGCCTTATATTCCCGGGCGGGTGTATACAGGAGTAAATGAGGATATTGGCAGCCTCTACGGAGCGTTCTCCTTACTGGCCATAAAGCTCGCGCGACCAGCTGAACAGGTTACGCAGCGCGTTAATGAAGCCCTGGCGGGAAGGTTGTTTTCCTATTTCAGTAAAGACAGAATAATTTCTATTCTTGAACGACTGAAACGAGACCCTTCAGTTCCTTATGAAGGCTATATCATTTCAGAAGCGGATTATGCAACGAATGTGGTCTTCTTTAATGATGTTCTGGATAAATACATAGATGTCTTCAACCGTAGTAAAACGGCAGATATCGTTGCCGCTGAAGTAGACCAGGAGCGACTCAGAAATACTGATACTCGTCTTACAAATGAACTTCCTGGGGCATTGTCTGAAGATGTTCTGCTTAAATACTTCACGTTTACTCAGAATTCACAATGTGATCGCAACTGGCTGGTGAGATACATTCCTGTTGGTGTTTCCAAAGATTATGTTGCCAGAGAGCTTAATCAGAATGTCTACGGAGATTTCCCTTCGGTATCAGAAGTGAAGAGAAATATTCTCCACAGACTGCATTATGAACTGTGGAAATCACAGGCTAAATTAACGATTGAGGTCAATAATCTCGAAACGCTGTTAATGGAAGTCGCGCAACGGTCCGCAGATCAGAATAACTACATTCTGATGATCTATGGTTCCCGCTTTAGCGAAGAACTGAGGGAGCTGGTCTACCAGCCGGAAAGACATGATGCGTTTAGCATACATGTTGATGTGCACGCCAGAGGTATCCGTTCTCTGCCCTTCAGGATCAATAACTGTCTTATTTACCTTGTCCTCAATTCCGAAAAGGAATTTTCGCTCATGGTCAGTGCTGAATCCTTTGGTGAACTCAGGCTGTTCAGGTATCCGGATGGAACCCTTTTCAATACCTTCTACCGTAGCAGTGACGATCCACTTGAAGGTGTAATGAAAACGCTCTGGGAAATGGAGATGGAAATCACTGATACACCAGTCGCCCGGTTTGAGCACAACTGAGCAAAAAATACGGCGGCCCTTGATGGGCCGCTGTAAAGTTGCTTTTTAGTTAATAATTAACTCTAATTGCGTCATTAATGGCAATAATCTACTTCCCGCAACAATCCAGTGTTTTTTGTGCTCTTCATGCAATAGTCCTTCTCTTCCTCTCCTGAGATCCGAAAAGATGCTGTTCCGGATCTGCCGGAAACGCACCGGCGCGCTGCGGCTCGGAAACACAACATGTGACACGCCGTCAGCGGCGTTTTCATCTACATATTGTGTTACCTCCCTGCCCCGCAATCCGGCCTGCTGGGGTAAAAAAGGCCGCTTTGCTTATTCCATGACCGTGGTACACTTCCGGAAACTGCGAAATAACGCAAAAATCGGATCAACGCGAGACATGCTTCCGGTAATTTAACAGCGTGTCTATATGGCAGCTAATTATTATCCAGAAAATAATGATAGCTTGGGAAAATATCCCAGCGTGGCCGTCCAGTGCTTCAGTAAATAATGACTATGGAACGGGACTATTGAGAAATGAATAACTGGACGGGATGAGATGCCATTTTATGTAGTGATGGATCAGCGCGAAAAAAAACTTTTAATAAGTAGACTTTTATCAGCCCTGGCAAGTTAAATCATTATTAACCTCCATTTTCAATCAACTCGTTAGCCGTTTTCCGGCCGGACCGGGCCAGGCGATGAACTAAGCTGGGTCTGCCGCAGTCGTCATTCCGCTGTATAAGGATGTCCCGACTGCACTGTCCCCCGGCTTTACCTGGATTCTCCACGGAGCTGGCAGGACATGGTATCGTTCCTGTACATCGCCGCCGGTATACTCGCCACGGCCTCGCAGGGATAGGGGGTGAGCATCTTGACCTGCTGTTCAAACACCTCTGCCGTAACCGTAATGAATTGTCTAGTACACCAAATAGTCATTTTCATCTTTGAGGCATGTCTGAACGAGCTACCAGATGAACTATCTTTACTATCAGAAACAGATAGTTCATAGCGTTTATATATATAGAATGTGGTTAATCAGATATATTAATAGAGCCCTAGAAGCATACGTAAGCACATTATAAAAACATCTCGCCATATAAATTATATTTTTAATTGCGCATTATACTTCGCTTACTAAAACGTTGTTGCCTCTCTCGCCAAACTCAGATAGAATGATAGTGAATTAAACACTTATGACTTATACAAAATGACTATTAAATATTATTTAAGATATTGCCTATGGGGATTCATTGGGTGTGGTTACTTGATTTATACAATTTTAAACGATTTAAACGAAGGAAAAATATACCCGGCGTATATACCTTACATGCCGTATGTAGCAGCATATCTTCTAATAAGCGCACTTGCATTCCCGTTTGACTTTTATGTTTTTGAGAAGATCACATTGAAAGTAATGAAAAAAGAAACATGGAATGACTATTTCGGATCGAATAGTCCATCATGGAGTGCGTTTCCTATTATATACCTCTTATGTGTCATTTTCTCACTACCCTTGCTTATGTGTTATCCCTTCATTCATAAGAAACGCTAAGGCAATATTTGCCTTAGCGTTTTTTGTCACATTCCGAGCGAGGAATTAATCGCTTTTAGCACATTTTCATTACTAAATATAACACCTGCAAGAGTAAGTGTAATACCAAACCCAATAATCCCCATAGGCATTCCAGCTGCGGCGAACGCAATAGCAGCCAATTGCCCCGCAGTATTAGTTAATGCGATAGACTCAAGTTTAGTGATCGCATCTTTCCAATCACCGGTTTCAATACCTTTTTTAACAGCAGCACCTAGATCAGCAAGATCCATTGCTTTATTGAAAGTCCCTAATACTTTTGAATAAGCAGCGAGTTGCCTGGCGATATCAGCTTGGTTTAGAGATTTAAAAGCATTTGAAATAGCAGCTTTATCCGCCGCATTCAACTTATTAACAGCCGTTCCTTTATATTTATCAAATAAAGCAAGTGCTTCGGGCACACTTCGAATCTTTGCACTTCTTGCTTGTGCAGCAAATTCCTGAGCAAGACGAGCAGCTCGATCCCCAAACTTTTTCGATACGGATTCAAAAAATGCGGTGGTCGTCGTAATTGCGTCTTTCATATCAGTTGCAGAAGCAACATCTTTGTCAGCATTCTGTTTGTTTGTGACAGCTATTGGTAATGCTTTTTGAGCATCTGCCAGAGCCTGCTGAGCGGCCGTGATCTCACTTTTTCCGTTTGCTAAAGCTTTTTTTGAGCTGTTTAGGGTATTTTGGGCCTTTTGAGCTTCATAGCCGGCCTGTTGCCAGGCACGAAACTGATTAGAAATGGGATCAGCTTTTGCAAACTCGGCCATGGATGAAGCTTTAGCTTGAGCAGTATCGAATATTTTTTGGGTAGTATTCACTTCGGCTTGTAATTTTGGGATTGCGTTTTCAGCATTTGCCAAACGTGACTTGGCCTGAGGAACATTTGCGTTTGCCTTGGCGAGATTATCTGCCGCTAACTTTGCTTTAAGTTGAGCCGCAGTCACAGCATTATTAGCCAAGGTTGTACGACTGGGCGTAGTGGCAGATACTCCTGTTACCCCAGAGTGTTCCCCGGGTTCAGGTTTCATAAAAGATCGGTCAAGTATCGAATTCAGAACTCGAACCTGACTAGTTGGTGTTTCATTTACGAGTTGTGAATTTTCGGCAGTTAGTTTTATTCCATTCAAAGTGCTGTTACCAGTCCCATCATTACTCAACTCTCCCCACGATGTATGTTTGGTACCCGAACCTCCACTGTTCCCTGTAGGGCTGGTATAGCCTCCCATTTCGTCAGCAAAAGCATGAACTGGACCTACGCCAGCAATATCTCCCGACCATCCACCCTCGCCATCGCTGCGAAAGTTTGAAACTTCGGAAGGCTTCACTCCCGTCAGTTTTGCAAACTGTCCAAGTGCCTGCGATGTATTCCCAGAACCACCTCCAATGCTACCAGAATCATCTCCACCACTATGAACACCATTGTTCCAGCTACCACCAAAACCTGTAAATCCTGGCATATTATTTCCTCTTGTTATGTATATTCCAATGTTTTAAGAAAGAGCGTAATGTGCGATTTAGTGCCGTAAGTGAAATTAATTTTGGCAATTTTTAATACTTAAAAACATCAACATCTCGCCCCACACAACTGTACATGCATACAGTACTGCACATGTTAGTCCTCATGAACTTACGTCGTCAACAGGTTTTTTTTCTTATTTTTCGCTATTTACAGGCATGGATCGTCACTCCTATCCTTAACCTTTGGATACGCACTACAAATGACTCTATTTGTTGAATTGTTCTCGAAAATATACCTTGAGATGATATATTAGATTATGATATCTATATTACCAAAAGCCTCCAGAAGGATGTCCAAGCGATCTAAATAACATTCTTAACAATAGAGAAATATCCAAAAATCCTAATAATTTTCTAATCAATAAGAAGATCACAACCATTAAAAAATCCGCACTCCTTAAAAAGGATAGAGATATTTGAACCACGCTGTGTTTTTATGTGGAAATCAGGTTTGTATATACGAACCATGAACCCCAGGCAACGCATTTATACTACCCAGTTTACTTTTCTTTAATCATTGTATTACTATGATTTCTTTACAAACCTAAGGATATGTCATAATGCTTTCATTTCGAGTTTTATCATCAGTGCTTTTAATACCGTTGTTTTTGATGGGTTGTGCTTCGAACAAAGCTACAGATAGCCAAAAGGCTCGTGCACAAGATGACTTTCCTACATTCTCTACCTCAGCGGCACCCACAGACCTTATAATTAGGCAATCACTGCCCTACTACCCAGCTAAAGCATATGGTTCAACTAAGTCTGGCATAGTGACTGCGCGTTACCGCATCACAGATGCAGGTTATGCTGAGAACGTTCAAATTGTTGAGTCGACACCACCGGGAGTATTTGATCGGGAAGTTCGCAGTGCCATCAGTAAATGGCGCTTTAAACCGGGTTATCCAAAAAACAACGTTGAAAGCAGAATTAGTTTTAGCCCTAAAGAAGGTCCAAAATTTTCCGGTCCCCCGGTGATTATAAAAACAGATAATACTTACACAAAGTAAAGACCAGGAAGGATTCAAAAGTGTTGAGCTTCAGCTCTTTATGATACGGGGCTCAATAACTTCTGATGCCTACTCGCTACTTCTTAAGTTTAGCGGCTAAGCTGGCCAACTACTGAGTAATCATGAAGTTGGCAGAGTCAAAGATTTTAGATAGTTCTGTCCAGTTCAATCGAGGTAAAAGCTTAATTTATAGAACTTCACTGAAATTTTTTTGATGGCCGAGGCTGTACGGATGGTTACCTGCGCCTGCGCGGCACTCACAGCCTATGGAAAGACAGCAATAGTTTCAGGTGGGGTGCCTTTTGTTAGCATATTTATAATCGGTCAGCCCCAGAACTTCCGCCAGATTGTTGTTGTTCTCAAGGGGCGCGGTATAATCGTCCTGTGCTGGCGTTGCCAGTCCAGCCTCTGATGCCGCCTACCGGATGTTCTCAGAAATGCGTCTGCCCTCATTATGACTGGTCTCGCAGATGGCATTGCGGTAAGTAACATTCAACAACGGTTCTTTCTGTTCCCAGACGAATTCAACTGCTGAGCCGCCTGAACTGAGGCTTCGTTGCGACCACCAAAGATTAGCCACTACTTGACGATATACCAGACGACTGGCTGCGCTTAAATGACCTTTCCCAGCTTTGGCGCGAAACTGTCGCATAATATAAGGAATTCTATTACCACGACGTTCAGCTTTACCTGCAAGAAGGCCTGAGTATCCGGCTCATCCAGAAGGGAAACCTGGTTCTTGATCACGCTGAGTGTAATCATCTGCTGCTTACGTGGTGGTTGCTACTCTGCTGACCATTACCTGAATCTTATGATTGACCACCAGGTAGCCTTTAGCAACCTCGCCGATTCGTCACTCTATTCAGCCCTAAACGTCAGCTGAAGTGTTGAAGCGTGTATCGACGTGAAAATCTTAGTGTATGTTGTAACTATTTTTTAAATCGAGTATGGCATCGTTTATGCTTATTTGAGGTCCAGTTGCTGTATTGCCTCCCCGAAATCGTTAAGCATAAGCATTCTCTATGGCTCCATAAGAGTACGCATTCACTAGTGGAAATCAGCTTTGTTTATAGGACCGGTCCAATGATATACTAAAAACCATACCAGGAGAGAAAATTTAGTCCTATTATTTACTTTAAAAAGTTTGCCAGATGCCCGGTGAATAAGGAAAAATCCAGTAAGCCAGTACGCCTAAAAAAATAAGAAATATAATGACACACATTATAACACCCTTTAAAAATCGCACCCATAAGTGATGTCTCGGCATCTGTCATCCTCCTTATGATTTATTACTTTTTTATTAAATATAATCTTTTCATCAGTACTCTTTCATTAGCTGAGCATTTGATTTATTGCGTAAGTCGGAAAAAACTTCGCATCTGATAGAATCAAACATATTACTTATAAAAATGTTTATAAGTAATTTTAAAAATGAAGCCGTATAAAACTGGATCGTCGACGTTGTTATCCGCAAAGAGACATTTACCATTTAGCCGTATCAGGTTACCACTGATAACCCAGGCTGACGTCATACATATTGAGAACCTTTCCCCTTACTTTTTTATCTTCATACTTTACCGACTGCGTCCCGATACTAAAAAGAATATTTTCCGTCAGATTAATGATGACTCCCGTGCCGTAACCGAAACCTGTTCGCCTGTAAGATGTGTTCGTTACGACATCATCTTTCCTGTTTCGGTACTGGACCGCCACCCGCCCGACGCCTGCCGTGGCATACAGACTGAGTACAGGCGTGACGTGCCAGTAAGGACCGACACCAAAATATTTTATGTCGCTGTTTTTTATGAATTTGGATGTGTCTCCCCTGATGCCATTCCCTTTAGGGTTGCTGTCTGAATACAGATATGACAAGGAGGTCATAAAACCTACAGAGGAACCATCTTCCCGGTACCCGTATTTCACCGTAAACCCATCGGCACTTTGCACATGGCGTTCATGGGTCAACGCATAACCAAGAGTTGTAAATAGCGTTCCAGCTGCTGCTGTTCCAGTACAGACAGCCAAAAAAAATAATGAAAGAAGAACGGTTTTAATTTTCATGATGGTCCTCACAGTTCTTTTTAATGCTGTTATGCTTTCCCTGTTAAAACGGTGATACCACCCGTTGTATTTCCACCGTGGGATATTTTTTCCTCGACCGCAATACTGGCAGACTGATTGGGCTCAATCACACCCGTCCAACCGGTACAGTTTACGCTCCCCAGCTGAGCTTCCACCCTTACCACTTCGATATTATTGATTTTCACTACCTGCCTCGCATACGCTTTTGTGCCCTGCCCGATAGCAAGTAAGACAGGAATAACGATAAAACGACGATAAGATGCTTCCGGAAGGGAATAAATACTATTGCTCTTAATGTCATAAATCTCAGCAATGTCCATAACATGCCCTCAGGTTATTAATTAATGCTTTACCCCTGCGTTTTGACAGAATTATTGTATCCAACAACACCGCGCATAAAATCAATATTCCGTCAACAGCACAAGGGCCATTACGCCACGACAGGAAATACTCTCTTAATTTTATAATTTTGTGAGGTTACGCAAAATTTATCTTCGCAAGTTTCAACCGTTCTAAAATTTTCGGCCTAATCACCAGAGGCCTTCTCTTATTCTTATACACACGTTGTGGCAACGATATCCCCCGAATCTGTGGATATCTTCACTCCGGTTCTGATAAGCCGGATTACCGGTCAGATTCATCTCTCTCCTTCGTTATGCCCGGGTAATTCTGTAGCCCCTCCTCTTCCTTCGCCCGGGCCTGCCTTCCCGGATGTCGCTCAGACAAAGTCTGCCTCCCCTTCTCAAACTCGGGCTCCGGATACTGAAGATGATGTAACGGGCTTACCTCTCGGGTCGTAAACGCGACGACAGACCGGCTGTAATCACGAGCTTCCTTCTGCTGGCGTAATACTTCTGCGCTTACCGCCTCGTCCATATTCAGTCTGTCGTTCATTCTGAGGCGGGACGTCTCAGCGAACGGTGGAACCGCCATCTCCGGACTTTCCCGGGCGGAAATATCCGTAACAGTTCCTCCTGTCACACGCCGGACAATCAAATCCTGCAGCGTAGCCTTCGGCGCTCTGACGATAACACCCTCTTCCGGGTATGACTTCGCCAGGATCAGACCGTCACTGACTGAATCCGCCTCCCGCGTTTTCCCGCTGAAGCTCCGCTGTATCAGCGTAAACCCGGCTTCGTTCTCCCCCAGACAGTGCCACTCACCAGACAACCGTCGTAACCGTCCGTTCTCATCACGTTCACCCTGACAGAGCATGATTGCCTGCAGTTTTCCGGCGAGACCAAACACCGGCAAGGCGATATGAGGAGAGGGATATTTTGTTCCTGCCGGGATGACCCTGGCCTCCCGGCATACGCCAGGCAGATCCTGTATAAGACGATCGCAGGCCATTTTTTTCAGAGGCTTGGCTCCCTTCCACAGACGCCTGACCAGCGCCGTCATTCGCTCGTTTTCGCTCAGGAGAACATCATGTGCGGTTGGACGGTCTGACGATCCGGAAACCCGTTCCAGCCATCTACCAAGATTGTCGGTATAAATCTGAACGTGCTCTTTAGCCCGAGAGAGCGCGACATAGGTCTCACGAAGCGTGGCGAGAGACGCCCTCGCGCCCTCTGCGCCAGCCAGAACAATGACATATCTGGCGCTCGCGCCCTGTGCCTTGTGTGTCGTGCCGGCGTAGCCATAATCAAGATGCCGGTCCGCCATCTCCTGACCCGGTTTCAGTAGCCGGGTGATCTCACCGCGGGTCAGGTGAATTTCGCCGGTTTCGACGACTGCAGACACCCGCCAGTTTTCGCCAGCGGTACGTCCCCGCTCGCGATCGGAACGAGAAAAGGTCACACACTCGCCAACAGAAATGGCTATCTGGCGAGACGTAAAAATAGCCACGTCGCGAAGGCTGCTTTCAAAGGCAGAGAATAACTGTACCTGTCCTGTGTCATCCACCAGCTCCACTATCCCGCCTGTCTGGCAGTCTTTTCTGACGTGAATTTCGTAGTAACGGTCGTTAATCAGCGCCGTCTTGCCGGCATGTTCAGCCATTCCCTGGACGGATTTGAGCCGATCGCTGTGCGTTTTCTCTCTGTCCAGAACCGTAATAACCGTTTCCGTCCCCAGCTTGCCGCGGGCCTGCAATCGCTGATGAATGGCAACATTCACTGCATTTTTATCAGCATTTGTCTGGGTGACAATGAGGGTGGATGCTCTGCCTTCTGCCGTCCGTCCCGTAAAATCCGCCACTACCGCGGCCAGGACACGATCGCCTTCCTCTTTTTTCTGATCTGCCGTCTGTGGCAGTGCTATCACGGCCCCGGCAGGTTTCCACTGGTCAGGCTCACGCGGAACGGTATCTGGATCCTGTTGACGAATAATATCCAGTGCTGCGGGTACACAACGGTTCGTCAGTGCATAGATCGCAGGCTGCAGAAAGGGTACCTGACGAACGATATCCTTCATGATCGCCGTATTGAGGGGGCTCCGCTCCTGTAATAACGTAAAAGGCGCGCCATGCGCAACCGGGAGCAGCTGGTCGCGATCGCCACACAATACGGCTCGTCCTCCGCCGTTCGCAATATGCTGCATGCATCCGGCAAAATCCCGGTTCCCGACCATCGAACACTCATCCATCAGAAAAAGAGTCTGCCGAAAATCCGGAGACGCCCCTGACTGAATCTCACGTTCCGTCTCCATCAGAAAGCTGGCCAGAGTCTGTGCTTTTATGCCGCACAGCACCATTTCTCCCACGGCCCGGTGCGTGGGGGCCAGCCCGACAACCACTGGCCGCCCCGGTGCCGGTAGGGTCTCAAGCGCTGTGAGGACCGCCTTCATCTGGGTTGTCTTTCCCACCCCTGCATAGCCCTGAACGGCCACGAAACGATCGGCACTTTCAAGGATCAGCCGGGACGCGTGGCGCTGGTCGTCCGTGAGTCCTGCCGGAAGGGTCACCGTGCCCTGCGCTATCAGAGGCGGTTGCGTGCCCAGCCCCTCCGCCACAAGCCGGATAATACGCTTCTCGGCCTCGTATGTTTCGGCCGTCACATAGCGCTGCAGCACTGCCCCCTGCGCCCCGGGTACAGGGATCAGCTCGCCGGTACGGATCTGCCGGCGCAGTTCTCTGTCCACGGCCTCTTTGCCAAGAGAGGGATGAAGCGGCAGTGCATTTGCGAGTACGTCCATGCGGTTAAAAAATACATTGCTGCCCTGCGTCAGACTGACGGCCTGTCTGACTGCTTTTTCCGTGACGCTCATTAATGCGTCCCGCCGGGTATCCAGGGCGGTCGCCAGCTCGTCTCCGTTCTGGTTTACCTGAGAAAGCACGGTTCTGGGGCCTGAAAAGCGTGACAGCCGCCGCCGGGCATCCTCCGGTGCAAATGACGTAAAGATGCGAATGCGGTGTCCGCTCCGGGCCAGCGTGCCAAGCAGTCTGCCCGTCATTTCGCGACCTGCGACGGCGGCAAGGACAACTCCCTTTTCCTGCACGCAGCCTCCCGGCGGGGTGACATAGCCATAACCCGCTTTCAACGGTTCATGCAGGGAAATGACCCGGTCTTTTCCGCGATGTCTCACCGTCAGGCTCGCGTCATTTATCGTTTTTACCGTGACACTGTCACGTGAGTAGGTTTTTCCCTGCCGGGCGAACCAGATGAGTTTTTCTCCCTCTGCGACCTCAATCGTGTGCGGTTGATACAACCCCCAGTCGGCATTAATCTGGCTTAACTTCACGCCTGTTTTATGGCCTGCATCATCCTGTAACCTCAGACACCGTGTTTCGGGACTGACTCTGTCGATGATGTAGCGCACCACCGAGCGTTTTTCGGGTTCCCGGTATTCCAGCACCATCCCTTCCCGGTAAGTATCCAGTTGACGGCGATTTTTACGGTCCAGCCATACAGGAAGCAGTGTATCGACCCTGACCGTTCTGTTACCGAGGCATCCTCGTTCAAATAACGTCTGGCGGATCCTGGCGGTCAGGGCGGCCTGCTCGCGGGGTCCACTGACCTGCGCGGCCACGGTTTCACCTTTTCTGAAATAACCCGCATACTCCTCCGCCAGTAAGGCATAGCGCTGAACCTTATCCGCCTCGCTCTTCACAGCATATGTGACCGGCACCGATGTCCCGTGCAGCCTGATCACGCCGGCCTCTTCCAGGATCTGAAGCGCATTACCGGTTCCCTGCCTGCCGCTGCTGTCGATCATCAGGAGCTGAGACTGTGTGCGCAATGCGGTATCCATCACGGTTACTGTGTCCCGGAGGGAAAGGGTTTCAGCGCCGGCGACAACCCAGGTGGCCTTCTCCGGCAGTTCAGCCTGAGAAAGCCTGTTGAGGGTCAGCACCGTTCCTGACCCGAGCGATTCTTTTTCCAGGAACCGCGCAACGGCCCTATCACTGGCCAGAACACGAAATGCGCACCCCTGCGATCTGGCAAGGTCAGCGGCAGCCAGAACCGTTTTACGCAGGTTTTGCATCCCGCCGGCCAGACTGATAATGGCGATGGGTAGCCTCCCGTCCGTCAGTGATGTCGGCAATACGTCCGACGCACATCGCGTTCGAGCCATTCCGGGCACGGATTCATTTCGTATCCGGCGCGCCAGGTCCTGCAGGCTGAGTTCATCCAGAAGATGGAGCGAAGACGTAAACAGGCCTTTTTCACGATCGAGGGGGATAAGCAGTTGTGCACTGATTGCCTCTTCAATGGCCTGTCGGGCCAGCAGGGCTATATGCGATCGGGCATCAAGATTATTCAGGCTTCGGTTCAGCACGTCGGAGTACGTAAAGCGGGTGCGTTTCTCACTGAGCAACGATATGGCATCTCTCACAGCCTGGCGAACATCGGCAGGCAGGCTCTGCGTCTCCGCGAGGCTTTCGCGCTTCCGCCTGCTTCGTTCAGCCGCCGCCTTCAGCAGCGTCGGGTATGTAAAGCCATTCTGTTCCAGTCGTTGCTTCCAGTCTGCCAGCAGCATCGACCGGTCCGGCAATCCCTGTTTTTGCTGTCGGGTTGCCAGGGCTGCGATATCGCGTGTCTTCAGGGGGGCATCCTCACCCACCGCAGCCCGTATACGTTCAGTGCGCCTTGAGAATAAGTCCACTGGCACACCTTCAATTTCCCACAGTCCATTTTTGCCTGTAATGACCGTTTCGAAGCCCATCGCTTCAATGCGCTGACGGAGTTCATGGCGATAAATTTTTCCAAGGGCCACCTGGAGGGCGAAGAGGGTTTCAATGAAACCACTTTTCCCGACCTTATCGCTGGAAAGTGTTCTCCACCGTCCCTGATATTCCGTGATGTTAAGGAGAATGAGATGTGTGTGGAGATGGGGATCGAGCTCCCGTGACGTATCATGATGAAACGCAGCGGCCAGAATTTTTCCGGTCATAACGGTCTGTTTCACACCCTCACGCATTATTCGTGTTGTGGCGAGGTGTTCAATTTCGTTCATCGCTACGCTGATCGCCTGCTGGTGCGCCTCCAGAAAGCGTCGATCCCCCATGACCAGCCCGAGCACGGAGACGCTTTTTGGTGCAGACAGCGTCAGATCGTAGCCGGGCCGGTGGATATTTTTTCCACCAGACATTCTTGCCAGACTGATCGCCCCCGGGAAATAGCCCGCGAGCGCGCGGTCAATATCGTGGGGTTGTACGCCCCCCTGCAGACCCATCGTCTGGGCAAGCGTCCCCATCCAGCAGGAGGCCTTTTCGCCCAGAAAATAATAATTGTCCCCGGCGAGGTAATAATCCGCACCGCCGCTGGCGACCGGGGCGATCGTCAGCATTACCAGTCATCTCCGGGCGGGGGGCTATCCGAGCGGGAATGCGTAAGAAGGTGTTGCTCGCTTGCACGAAGTGCATGCCCCGCTGGCAAGCCCGTGCGTTCCTGCTCTGGTCTCCTCCCCCTTTCCCCGGTCATCTTCTCGACAATCAGGCCCTCCGGCACTGCCTGCTTTCCGACGGCATCATCTGTTGATGCCGGATGGTCAGCGCCACAGGTACAGCCCGCGGTGACGGCTTCTCCCGGATCGTCCTCCAGCGACGCGAGCAGCCGCATCACACGTTCATTCTCCAGGTCCCGGGAGCGGATTTCCGCGTCTATTTCCTGATCGAGGCTGTCGTTGAGCTCGCGCGGAAGAAATTCAGGGGCGATGATATCAAGATCTTCAAAGCGCATGTTCATTCGCACCACCGGGTATTGCCCGGGCAGTGTCACAAAGCAGCTTAAATCAGGCAGGGACTGTATATCCGAATAGTTAACGAGATACCGATCTTCTTCCTGCTTACTGAATGAGACTCCGTCACGTACCGTATCAGCCCCGTAGCTGTACTGCTCACTGAAGATGCGGGCGCGCCGCTGACCCAGCTGACGCATGACGTAGCTGGCCACACCTTCATCCGGTGAACGGAAAAAAAAGCGCGTATTGAGCAGGTCCATCATTGCGTCGGCAAAGTCCTTTCCATACGTGAAATCGAGCTGGGGTTTGTTCTGGAACCCCAGGACGAAGCAGCCACCAAATTTACGGGCTTCCGACAGGACCAACGGCAACTCAGGAAGTTTATGCAGGGAGGTGAGTTCATCAAAAATAAACCACACCCGACGGTTCGAGTTTTCCCCCATTTCCAGCAGACAGTTTGCGGCCTGAGCCAGCCACATGGAGATCAGGGGTTTGAGCGACGTGTGTTGTCGGGCGTTTGATGTGATCCACAGCCAGCCACGAGGCTGTCCGGGTTCATTTACCCGTGTCATCCATTCCCGGATAGCAAAACGCGGCCTGCCGGTGTGTTCAATTCCCTGCATATACCGCAGTGCCTTCACATAATTCGTCAGAACACCGCGTATGGAGATCGCCGTTTTCTCCACCTTTTCCTCCATCAGATTAGAGGCTTCTGTTCCCGCAACGTATTCGCGCAACGCCTCCAGATTGATGGCCAGCAGGGTGCGCAGCAAACGGTTATAGGTCCGCTGAGGGTCGTTTTTCAGACGAGCAGAGACCGCAGTAAAAATCGTACGGGCAGCACCGGTCCAGAAGGGATCTTCCCGCGTACCCTGCGGGATCAACGTATTGGCGATGGAATCGTAATCCGGCGTGGACTGGCACTCCAGCCAGAGATCCCAGTACTCGCAGCGCCTGTCGAGCGGATTCAGTAATCTGTCTGTCGTCGGGTTATAGTGACGTTTTACGAGTGAGCACCCTTTGTCATACACCACCACCATATCCCCGCGCGCCCGCAGCTGGCGGAGCAATTTATTCAGCGCATTCGATTTTCCAGACCCGGGCGTACCGTGCAGGAGCAGATTTTTTAGTTCGCTGTCGCGAACCAGACTCAGTTGATCAATATGCAGCGTCGACGCGTTTCCCGACTGATGCAGCATGCGCGTCACCGATTTCACATTTTCCGTTAACGTCCGCCCACCGGTCTGAACATCCTGTGCCTGGTTCGCCCCAAGCCGTTTAAGCCAGCAATAGACGCCATAGCCTGCCACCAGCACCACGAGACTGGCGAGTAACACGGCGATCCCCAACTCCTGCATAACCAGCTGGCCGGCATAGTTCATATAGGGATCTTTCAGGATCGCACCGGACGTGAAGTGCAATATCTGGCCCTCGTACCTGACGGCATAAACAGGTGGAACCCTAAACAGGGCGTGCTCCCCCTTCGCGGTAATGGATAACCACCAGTACAACGCGCCGTTGCAGATCTCCTGCCAGGGAACCCGCAACCAGAAAATAATTGGCACGAGCAGAATAAAAAGATTACACAGCCAGAAAGCGATACGCCGGTTAACCTGCATAAACATATTCAGCATATAGCTGAAGACCTGCCCCCCCTGCGTTATATGTTTGGTTACACTCATCTCTCCTCCCGAAATATATGCAGTCTTGTCAGTGTTCCTGCAGGCGAGAATTCCCGGCATATTCGCTGCCTGGCCGGGCAAAAACAAACCGTGGCGGAACCGAAACAGGCATACACGATGCCCGGAGAAAAACGCGGTAATATGAAAACGGAAGACTCTTCTGTCTCACGTTTATGGATCCGGCTGACAGGATGAGGCGACAGCTCACCTTTTTGGGTTGGGTTTTCCGGGCCTGTGCTGACTCTCAGTGCGGATCAGGGAAAGTGAGTGCCCGCTCACGTCAGGATGCTAAATATTCGAATTTAAGGGCAACCTGTTCAGTGAAAGCCATCTCAGCATTTATCGCGGACCGGGAGATGTTTCTGGCTGATATACAGTGATTTTAAATCCGGGCGATCACGACGGAGTAAGAGCACTCTTTCAGGAAAACCGAGAGGATGTCATCCGGTATGACGTCGTCATGGACAGTTTATTAATGCTGAATACCCGTAAGGGTTACCCGGCGTGGTTATTTTCGCCTTTGGTCTCATTTAATGTGTCTGGCGCAGAAGATACCTCTTGACGGGCCATTTCCTTTTTTCTTGCTTCATCAAATTCTGTATTCCCGGTCTGATAGGCCTCAGACAGATGAGCCGCGTCAGTCGTTATTTCTGCCTGCCTGGCATTAATAGTCTTCTGGGCAGCCTCAAATGATGTCCGGGATCCATGATTGTGCTCAGTAACGTCAGCCTCCAGACTGCCATCGTCGCGGGCACCCCCAACCGCGGCTGCCTGAAGGATCTCATGCTGGCGCGTGTTGAAATCACGCCTGATTTTCTGCGGGGGCACGCCGGTCGGCGCGGATGAACCCGCCTCTTGTGTCGTTAGCTGCTGCCCCTTCCGGTATGCGGCTTCAAGTTGGGGCATCATTCTTTCCTGCACAAATTGCGCGGCAAGCTGTTCGCGTATTTCACGTGCCTGCGGTGAGGAAACATCGGTCAGAATCGCATCGGCATCCGGCACCCTCTGCTTCACGTACTCCACAAATTCCTGCGTGGCATGGCTGCGTATCGCCGCACTGTGATTTTCTACAAAGCTTGCGAGCCGGGCAGACTCCAGAGACCGGGTTTGTGTGTCGCTGAGCTGGGTTGCCTGAGTGCGAATGTCACTGAACGTCGCGGCCATCTGGTTGACCAGTGAACCGGAAGCATTTTCTGTGTGGCTGCTGTTATCGGTGACGCGGTGGCTGGTGATGACATCCATACCGTGGCGTATATCCCTCAGATCCTGAACGCTGAAATCCTGTGACTGACCCTGGCGATGGTTGATATCGCTGCTGACGCCATGGCTGGTTCCGCGTTGCCCGCTGGCATCCACTCGGGTATGCATATCCGCGCCTGCACTCACCCCGGTGCCGAGACGGGCCAGTTTGCCAAAAATCTCATCCCCGGAGTCAATTTTCGCGTACGCCCCCGCCCCGGCACTGAGTACGAGATGCTGACTTTTCTCCATTGCCTCCCGGAGGGCTTCCGACTCGCTGACGTGATTGTCGCGAGCATAGCGTGAGACCACACTCTGAAGCTGGCTGATCGCCTGCGCATCACTGGTACTGACGCTCTGGTCTGTCCCCTGGCTGACAGTATCGCTGTGACCACGCTGACGTGCCCACTGCGACAGCTGTGATACCCCTGAGTTAATCGTTTGTCCCAGCGAGGTCGTCAGATTGTGCAACTGCCCCTGCGCCTCACGCTCCTGGCGCTGAAATCCACTCACCGCAGCGCGATCCAGCTGAATATCGACAGGCAGACGCGATATCGCGGTACTGGTATCGTAGACTGCACTGCCGTCCGGGGTCTGGCTGGCCATCGCGCCATTTGCCAGCTGAGTGGTCGTCATCCCGCTGCGTCGGGCAAAGTTCGTATCCCATTTATTCCCGGCAACATTGTCCGTTTGCAGATTATTGAATGCCCATATACCGTCACCGGCACGCGCGGCTTCAGATGAGGCGGTGCTGTTCATGGCCGTCCCCAGGTAATTGCCCGCCTGTGATACGACGCTGCCCAGCCCTTTGACCAGCCCCATAGCCAGAAACGGGATAGACAGCGACAGCCAGCCGGCAATGGCACCGATATCAGCATGAGTCTGCTGAATAACGGACAGATTTGCCAGGCAGAAACTGAGGGAGTGGGTTTTACTGGTCAGCCATGCACTGACGGCATAGTTCAGGATGGCAAACATAGGGCCCCAGGCCTGGAGATAAATCAGGGTGAAGAGAAACCCTTTAAGAACCTGAAGTGTCAGAGAATGAAGGGTCGCCAGCAGAACAATCACCGGAAAGAGGCCGATCACCATCGCCAGCAGGACGGTGTTCATCAGCGGCAGATACGTCGTGGCGATACTGCCGGAGGTAATCTGACTCAGACGCATTTTGGCGTAGGAAGACTGCGTGGCGAGGTTAATCAGCCCGGCGGCATCCCCGTTATGCGCACTGTAGGTTGAAATACCCTGTTTAAGGCCATTCATCACCACCGCAGACCGCATGATCTGACTCGCCGTTGCCCCCCCGCTGTAATAGTAATTGTAGCTGTCTGCCATCAGCGTACCGAACAGGGCGCTGCTGTTCGCTCTGGCGCCGGTAATCCGGGAAACGTAATACTCCCAGGTTTTACCGCCTGACAGGGTATCGGCATTCAACTGGGGTTTCAGCACACGACTGGCCAGCTCCTCACAGGTCCAGAAACCTTCCCGGTTTGCGAGTGTATTACCCGCAGGCACCATCACGCCGCGCAATGGGCTGGGCTGGCTGAAAATGAGCGCATAGGGATCTGTGCTCGTCATGAGCGCCTGAAAGGAGTACTTGTGGTTAAGCAATATATCACCCACCACGCAGTTTCGGACATAGTCTGTAAACAGTTCCGCCAGATCACCGTTGCGGAACATGAAATCCGTGGCCGCTCCCACCAGATTTGCGCCAAACAACATGCCGGTTTTACTGTACGTCACCGAATCCGGGACGTGGTATACCGTCTCAAACGCCTCTGTCAGTGCCGTCCCCAGAGTTGTGATAAATTTTGCGGGTGCGGCCAGCCCGAGCGGGACATGCTCAACGGTATGAATACTGGAGGCATCCGTACGATCGATGATTTGTACCGTGCGTTTAGGGACCATCAGAATGCTGGTCAACAGGATAAACGCCGCCAGAAATTTAATGACCTCCAGCGGATCCTGCCCCCGTAGATAGAAGGAGAATAACACCATCGCGGACATCAGCGCGGCGATCCGAAACATGGAGGACCACTCTGTGGTGCCCATCAGCGTCGCGACACCGTTAAAAACAGTCCCGAGGAACTCTCCTCCGGTCAGGACATAGACCGTATCCATCAGAGTCCCCCCTGATTCCCGGTGAAACGATAGTTCTGCTGATAGCGTTCCAGCAGCTGACTGGACGTTGCCTGCCGCAGGTAGTTCATTTGCCGGTCCAGGTCGATGAGCGCATCGGCTTTGGTCTGTACCTGTTGCTGAAGGGCCTCCACCTGGGCCGAGGCTTCGGTGACATTTTTACGCAATGCCGCCATCTGGGGGTCGGGATAGTTTCTGCTGCTCATCTGCATTCTGGCCTGATCGACAAGCTCTTTCAGGTACTGCAGAAGCATGTCATAGGCTATGTAGTCTGAGAGTCTGGACAGCATATTCACATTGAGATCCAGCTGCATAGGATCGATGAGGTAGCGCATTACCGGCACTGAGGTGCTCTGGATGAACCCCTTTTCTGTCTCTGTCAGTCCTTCATCCGTGCGCAATTTGTCGCGGATCCCCGCAATCAGGGTCTCGACCTTTCTGACCAGCGCGTTGTTTGCACTGACCGTGACGTACCCGGTCTTCGTTTTCAGACAGTCACCCTGCGAAACACACCGCTGGATCTGAACGCCACCGCCATACATAAGCGCCCGGATCAGGTCAGGATGATCGACCAGAGGAACCAGCACAGAAGGCATCCCGTTACCATCGTAAATGAGGGTCCCGGTCAGGTTCATCACCAGCTCCTTCAGCTCAGGATCGTCGCCGAACATGGCATTGCTGCTGAGAATTTCCCACATCAGATTTTTACTGCGCAGAACCTGATCTTTCTCCTGGGGGCTCGCGTTATTCATGACGTGGCCCATCTCTCCGCCTACGGTGCATCCCTGACGGGAGGCCGCCCAGTCTGCAAATAAATTATGATCGCCGGCGATATCCTGGCAGACCTTCTGTTGCGACACCTGTGTGCGTGGCCAGAGGCCGCCGATGATTCCCTGTGCTGCCTGGCAGCTGGAGATATTCATACTGTTGAGGTCAGTTGCGATCTTTTGCAGATAGTCTTTGGCGTCTTTGAGTTCCGGCGCCACCGTCTGCAAGGCAAGATCGAAAAAATACCCCTGCGAATTGGCCATCAGGTTTTTCACAAACTGCTGTAGCTGATCGCTGTTAATAAAGGAAAATGCACCGAGGTAAGCATCAATCCCGCCACACCCCGCCGTCAGTGATGGCGGAGACAACGACATCACCTGAATCTGTTTGACCTGGTTACGCAAAAACAGATTCCCTCCCGTGACGTAGCCTGCGGCCTGACCCTGCCAGGCTGCAGCCCCGGTTGCATTCCCCTCAAACCCCAGTTTATTGAAGAACGTATTCAGATCACTGTCCACGCTGGCAAAGGCGGAAGCGCTCGCGGCAACGATCAGTGATCCAGCGAGAAAAATTTTCAACATGATGGTTATCTCTGGTGCATGAGAATCGACGATGGCATAGCGAAGCATGGCCGCAGGACGTAAAGGCAACGCTTAAATCCGCTATCGATAAGGGATAAGCGCGATCGGTTAGTCCGGCGAAGCGTTGAGGATCTGAGTAATACGCTGTTTTACTGCAGGCATGTCTGCTATGCCGAGCGCCAGCGGCCAGGCCTGAAGGGTATTCACGTTCACAAGGAATGTCGCCGGCGTCACGACGGGTTGTCCGACGCCATAGAATGCCTCAATCACCGTCTGCGAAGCCGGAATAGCCCGGGGAAAACTGGCATCTCCGAGACCGTCCAGGGTATACGGGAATACTTTGAGCCCGGTTTGCAGGGACAGCTGCGCCAGTTGCGGATCGAACTGCTGACAGAAATGGCACCTTCCCTGCATAAACAACACAATCTGGTAGTCCCTCTGAAGAGGCTGAGGATCGAGAGCATCAGGCTGTGGACCTTGCCCCTCATCACCGTAGCGTATGACGTCAGGGCTGAGGGGAAGTGCGCTCCGCTGCGCGGATTCGGCGTTTCCTGCCTCCAGCATCCGGCGCACATCCCGTGTAGAGGCATGGAGACAACATGCGCCACTTGTCAGGATCAGGAGGGCCATTTTGCCCCATCGGAATAACACCATTCACCTCCTTTCTGTTCCAGAGAGTGTTCAGTACTGTGCCTTAAAGTCCGTTGCCACATCGAGAAAACGTCGGGCGAGATCGTCCTGCGTCATAAAACCGTATACCAGCGGCTGAACATTCCCCTTCTTTGGGTCAACCAGCAGGACGGCAGGAAGATAACTGACCCCCAGACGACGCGCTTGTCCACTGTCCGCTCGCGTCTGAGGGAGCGCCTCGCTGCGCGTGCCATCCACACTCACCGGGATAAGCGACAGGCCGTACTGCGTGGTAAATTCTTTCACGCTGGCGGCCATGAGGCTGTCGATCTGATTATGCCCGCGATAAAACAGAAAAAGCCCGTAGCGCTGACCCAGCGAATGGATGGCCATTCTTTGCCTCTGGTGACTCTCATTTTGCTGCAGAGTGGCCGTGCGGTTATAGCGACTGTGCTCAAGGTTGTAATCCAGCGCCGGGTAATCCAGCAGGGCTTTTTTGGCCGTCTGCGTGAACTGGCCGGAAAGACGTATCAGATAAGCCTGCAGACGCAAAAAATCTGCCGCGTGCTGTTCCGAAGGTGAAAGAATTGCGCGGTAAAGTCGCTGTTGCGTCAGCTTTTTCAACAGGGCCATCTGCAGGGTCGGAGAAAGGCGGCTGAGGGGAATGTTCTCCTGAGTGTCCGCCTCGTCTTCAGGGCGGGGTTCGTTGTACCAGTGCCAGCCAACAATGGGTCGTTCAACATAGGTATTTATCGTGGCAAGCCCCATGGCGGTGTCCTCGCCCTTCGCAACAGGGACGATCACAAAGATAAGCAGCCCAATAAAAAAGACCTTCACTGAGCACCGTCCTTCATTTTGTCTGTGATTTGCTGTTTTATCCGTTCGATCAGGAACTGGTCTTCCGGAAGCGTGGTGCCATTCTCAAGATCATCATAAAAATCAGCAAAGTTAAGGGCACTGAAATCAAGGTGCTGTAGCTCAGCCACGCTCAGCCCCCGGCAGTCGGGTGATTCCCCGCGCCCGAATCCTTTCCCAAGCTGCCCCCTTCGCCCCTGCTCCTGAATGATTTTTGCGAGCTTACTGTCAAACTGGCAATACCCTTCTTTCCTCTCGGTGCAGACGCCCAGCACCTTGTGCGCGCAGTATCCCCCGACATAGATGGTCAACTTCCGTGCTTTTGCCTGTCCCAGCGCCTTTTCCTCGGAACTGCAACTGGCAAGCCCCGTATCCTGCCCCCAGCCGCTATCCCTGCAGCAGTTACTGAATCCAGCCATGGCTTTACGACAACTAATGGCCTTGCCGGTGAAGGCCGACACGTTCATGCTGTTCAGTTGAGCCACGTCCTTTCCTGCCGCGGCCAGTGCCGCAAGACCAGATACGGCGGAGCGAAAATCAGCGTTCGGCTTGTTTTCTGCGTGATCGCAGCTGCCGTCAGCACACACCAGCTCGCCCCCACACAGGTGTGCGGTGCTGTGGGTGTGTTTTTCACAGGAGAAGACCACATGTTCACGCAGACAGGTATCACTGAGCGATGCAATGCAGGCAATACTGCCCACAGTGCAGGCGGGATTTTTCATGTAGGATTCGCAGGTACCGCTATCCGGCGATTGTGAAATATAGGTATCGGTGTACTGCCAGCAAGCGCTGTGCAAGGTAACTGGTTGTCCGTTAATGATAAAGGTGCGGTTTCCGCCCGGCAAAGTACACACGCTGCCGGTTTTGACCTGCTCAGACGGATCAAATGGACAGGTCTCCGTCCACACCACGTCCGGCACCCACTTTTTCTCTCTGACCTGCATCTCGAGCGTGAGGCTCATTTGACCGTCAGAGCCATTTTTCAACCAGTTCAGGGTCTTCCGGGCATAATTCTGGCAGCGGGACGGATTCCCGCGCAGACAGTTTTGATTTTCAATCTCTCCAGCCGGGGAGAATCGATCTTGACTGAGGGTTGCCCCCGTCGCACCGATTAAGACCCATGAGTTCTCCTTTTTCGCCACGGAATCTTCGTTCACTCCCCACCAGCGCATGCGGTAGGAGAGATTTCTGTCAGTAAAATGCAGGGTAAGCGTGGCACGGATCACCGTTCCTGATGCGGGTGCACGAAACTGAAATGTCACGCGTTTGTCGCCATCGTAGCGGTAGACAAAATCGTTATTGCTCACGCTGAACGTTTTCGTGATGACGATATCTTCGGCGTGTCCCCCGCCCGGCCCGGCATTTCGGGTGCAGGTAAGCTCTACAGCAGGCGTGCGCTCACAGGTAAAACCGGTAATCTGCGTGTTATTGATCTCGACGTCGCGACACTGCGTGTCGGTGTCCTGCGTCAGGCTTTCCGCCTTATCCTCAACCTCCAGCGATCCGTGAATAAAGGGGGCATCCGTTGAAATCCGGTCTGGTGGACGATGCTTGATCACATCCAGCAGGGTTTTGCCTGCCTCAGTGTGATTCATCTCCCGGGTACCCTCACTGTCAAGCGCACTATTCTGGTCTGCCGTTATCCCGCCATACAATTTCGACTGTTCCGGGCTATCCGTAAAGCCGGGGATTAATGCCGCCGGATCGGCATTTTTCAGGGTGTCCAGTCCTTTTCCCTTTTCACCGTTGGCGTAATGGGAGGCTTCGTCATACTGCGTATTTGCCAGAGCGCATGCGCAGTAAAGTATGCCAGTAAGGACGCTTAATAGGAGTTTCATTTGTCCTCCCGTATTCCAGCCAGAAACTGCCGGGCAACGTCGCGACACTCTCCTTCTTCAGCAATGCGTGCCAGCGCCTCCTTTATCCTGAGATTACCGGTTAAGCGGTCATACCCTGCCTCACAGGTCACTACCAGGGCGGGCACCGCGCTGATGTCATAACGTTCAAACAACAGGGGGTCAATCTGAATACCGCCGGCATTTTCTGTCCGTATGAGTTCAAAAAGCACCCGTACCGTTTCGTGAAAATCATTATTGATAAGACCATTGACCAGCACGGGAACATGAAGATGGCTGGCCTGCGCAATCATTAGCTTCAGGCCATCGCGCGGCACAGAAAAAGAGAGAAAATACAGTATCTGGCGCGCATCTCCCTCAGCGGCTGGCCGAAACGGTTTCCCGGCGACGGTCGTATTTGGTGAAAAGACAACGGGTGGTCGGAGAGCCCGCGCCTGTAGGTTAGGATGGGGTAATCGCAGGGATTCGTCCAGGCTCAGAGCCTGTGCACAGGTAGCGGTCAGCAGCCCGCCAGACAGCAGGATAACGATCATATTTTTCATGAGGAGATCTCAAAGAAAAACGCAGTTGCGTTTGCGCCAGATGAGGTAACCGAAGTTCTGCCGGCTGGCCGGTGTGGCATGGCCGGCTTCCCAGGCCATCACGGTTCGGCCAAAGGGGTGACACCGTGCCGAATCGGGGTACATATTCACCATCTGATACCGGAAGCGGTCTTTTGGCATGACCGGAGAGGGGTATTCAAAACACACTTTATTGTTCTGACCCACGCTGTTCATGATCATGCCCTGCCGGTGCAGTTTGTATGCCATGCGTTCTGACAGCAGCACACTGGCTGCCTGCGGGCTGGCCTGGTCAGGAACAAATCCCGTGAAAGGATAAAGACTCCCGTGTGAACCGGCACACCAGAACAGAGAGTTGAGGGGCATGGATACCGCGCTGGCCAGGGCATCCGCAGCACAGGCCCCCTGAGCGACGGGGTTCGCAAACAGAAACGCCTCGGGAGACAGTACCGATGCGAGCGAACTGTCATTCCAGGTGGGGTCCAGTTCGGAAAGATACCCGATGTCCATATCGCCCCCCTGCATACACCCGAGATCGGTAATAATATTGAGCCACCAGGTCAGCGGGTATTTGTACCAGTGGACGTGATAAAACGCGGCAGTATCATCCCCACCCTGACGTTTTCCACCACCACTGCCAAGTTTGCCGGCAGAGATACTGAATCCGCCCAGATTCACCATACAGTAAGGGGCCCGGGTCACGTCGGTGAGAGCAAAGGGTTCCCAGTACCCAATCGCAATACCAATACGGTAAAGCTCACTGACCGGGCAGATCTGTACAGGACTGGACGGATTCTCGGTATCTGGTTCATTGCCGGCCGCCACCGGTACATTGCCAATCGTCAGAGGGAAAAGGCACCGCCAGCAGATATCGGTGATCGGATTGACAAAATGTCCCTGACACTCCGGTGCAGAAGCCCGTACTGTCGCTCCGGCACTGAGTAATGCCACCAGCGCCAGGACGGATAATGTGTCTTTCATTCGCGTCTCCTCTCGATTTGAAACCTGACGAGGTCAGGATGCTACAGACGTCCTCTTTCCTTGTTCCGCTGCGCGACGATCAGGGTGTTTTTTTCATTCCTTCGGCAGTGCGGCGGAGGTGATTTTCAGACGTCGTCCGTCCTGTACTACCCGGGCCGGGATATACGTTAACTGCAGCCTGCGGGATATGACGCCCTGCTGATCGAAGTAAACCCGTGAAGACAGGCTGTCCGACGCCTCCCGCACGTTTCCGTTCACCAGGATGATTTTGTAATGGGGTGTGGAAGGTTTCTGAGCCTTCATCCAGGCGATCTGTCGCTTATCATCGCCATCGATAAAATAGAGCGTGAGATTCAGGGAAAGCGTGTCGAGGGGATTGATGCGATCACCCTGATGAACGAAGACGTGATTTCGTGCGTCCGCGATGTCCTGCTCCGCGGTAAAAGTGGGATCATACCAGGAGACATGTTCCCGGGAGTCTGCTTTCAGGCCAGGTACCGGAACCGGACGAAGTGCATGTGCTTCCACCCGCTGCGCAAACTGGTGCTGCAGAGCAGAGAGCGTGCCGTCGTTCATCATTGTCGCCAGTCGCGTCTGGATAAACGCGAGAAAACTCTGTTCCGCAACCGGCCAGGTATCACCCCAGGTCCCCAGATCTTTCGCCTGAGACTGTGGCGAAAGCCCAACCAGTAAAAATACCGCGATAAGGCTGTCTCTCATCGAAATTCTCCTGATTGCCCGGCTCCGGACTAAGGGCCCTGAGAGTAAGCTCACGATTGATGACGTGAACAGGCTGGTTCATAACCGGTAACGCAGTTATTCGTTAACTGTGTGATGACAAAAAATTCGCCGTTGTCATTAACGGAGCAGGTCTGGCTTTCTCATCATGGGCGCTGACGCTGCCGACATGCGTTTCGCCACGTCTGCCTGAATCTCCGGTGTAATATCCGGTGCGCCGGCGACCACCGCCGGTGCCACCAGGATGATCACGTCGTGATGTCGTTGCCAGTCAGTTAGGGCGCCGTTGAGCGCGGCACTGAAAAGGCCCGTGGTTTTTTTTACCCTCTCCTCTCCGGGGTGTTGATGGCTTAACTGGGCCATAAAGCTGTTTACCGTGCCCTGCATATCAAAGGTCACCACCTCCTGCTGTCGCGAACAAAAAATGCTCACCATAAGCCACAGATTCAGGAGGAGCAGAATGCCGCTGACAGCCGCCACTGATGTGGCGATACATCGCCAGCTGCGTTCCCGGCGTCGCGACCGTATGCATTTTGTTATCGGGATCTCTGTTGCGTCCATTTCAGAAGTAACTCCATTTCATCAGGATACCTATGGCAGGCCAGACGCCAGACCGTCTCGGCAACACTGTTCCCCTCCCGCAGACTCTGCTCCCGATATTCAAAATCTTTGCCATCGGAGGAGGACATCACCCGACTGAGCGGGTCGAGAAGCAGACGGTGATAAGAAACCTGACCGGCGACACGCAGCATAAAGGCACTAAAGTGGGCATCTTTGGCAGACGGGAAACCTTCAATGATGCTCTGTTCAGCAGGGCTGAACTGCCCTTCATTTGTCTGGTTATATTTGCGAAACGCTTCTAGATTCTGACGCAGCAGGATCTTGAAGGATGAATTCGACCAGGCCGCTCTGGCTGCGATACTGGCCTTGTCACCATCAAAATCTTCGATTCCCTGTGTGATGGTGATATAGGCGCCGCCGTATTTCCTGGCCGTTCGGTAGCCATTTTCAATAAAGTCGCCGATAAAACCGCTCTCACTTGCGAGCAGTTTCCAGGCTTCATCAATGATGGCGGCCTTACGTTCACTCCTTGGCGAGAGGAACATGCGCTGTTCGACATAAATCATCATGGAAAACATGATGGCGGCCAGAAGATCGGGTTTGTTCTTGAGTTTGCCCATTTCCAGTACACAAAACCGAACCGAATCATCCAGCGCCGGGTTTGGGCTGTTGAAATACTCCCCGTATATGCCGCCGGTGGTGTATTTGTGCAGGGATACGATAATTTCTTCCATCCGGTTTCGTACGGTATCGGCTGTACGATACTGATCGGATACAACCAGGGTCTTAAGATGCGCGACGACATCATCGATTAGCGCCGCATTTCTTTTTTCCATCCAGACGCTTTGCACGGCGTTCAGAAGAATGGATTTGGTGGTATCGCCAACACCCCCTGACGGGCATGACAGAACCAGGAGTAAATCGCGAATACTTTCCGCCGATTCAACAATATTCACGACCCCTGCAAAGGGGTTAAATTTCAGCTCAGTGGCGTCGACATACATGCCCCCCACATTGGCACACAGTGTTTTATAGGAATCTCCCATGTCGAAAACCCATGCTCGTCCTTCGCTCTCGAGGAGCTGGCGAATAAGGGTTTGCATGAGGAAGGATTTACCGCCACCTGACGTCCCGCATATACCCAGGTTATAGTTGTCATTACCCAGCCCGGAGTCACTGTCAAACAGATCCAGAAACGAGAGCTGGTTGCGATAAGAGGGGATCGGCACGCCTCTGGAGCAGATCCGGTTGTCCGCGACAACGGGCATCAGATTCGCCACATTGAACGCTTCTGCCCTCAGCGTGGCGCCACTGCGCTTCATATCACTCCATAACCCTTCCGGCATCATGAAGGGAAACAGCGCGAGGTAATTACGCATCTGCATAAACGTAGGCGGGCACAACACAATCCCGTTGGCACGAAAGGTATTGTTTAATGCCAGCTCGCACATCAATGCTTTTTCGTCATCATCCTCACAAAACAGCGTGACGCTCAGGCTGTAACGCGCCAGCGCCGACTGTCCTTTCGAGAGGCGGGAGCGCAACCCATCCCATTCCCGGGCCGCCGCTTTTACACCGGGTACCCATTTTCCGAAGGGAGAGTTTGCACGTTTGTCGTTAGTGGCAAATTTCCGCAGCGCTTCGTTCTGACTCTTTGCCTGAGGCTCCAGCTCTGTTGTCAGGGTTATGGCGAAGGGACAGGGTACGGTTGATCCGGGATCCAGGAGGTTACTGAGGTTATTTCCCGCCTGCCACAAGGCAAACTGTTCCGGGTTTTTCTCCGGCATGAAACTCATTATGCGCGTGGAGATTCGTTGGCCATTGGCCGCAGAGAGGCTCTGGCGAAGACTGTCTGCCCTGACTTCAAGCGTGATTGAGGGTTCAACACATTGTGCGTTCAGTTCTTCATAGGGATCCACCTGACGGGACGGTGGCATGACCTGGTCGTGACGATAATTGATTAGCTCACGTACCAGCCCCAGTAATCCCCCATCATTAACCAGCATGGAATGCAGGCGGACAGCAAAGAGAGATTGCTGAAGGATACTCAGCGTTTGGCCAAGCGAGCTGAAGACGCGGTCATCGAGACGACGACATTCTTCTGCGTAGCTGATAAACAGACGGTAATTACGTAGCGAGAGTGGATATCCTTTGTTATTTGGCAGGCCATAGAGGGCGCCGCGCTCATAAAATGCGCGGGTTATGCGTGCAAATTTGTCCGCATGTTCACCCCGCCAGCTCATTCCCGTCAGGCCCGTATCCAGCATATCACTGATACATTTACTCCCCAGAAGCAGCACGCTGAGGGGTCTTTCACGGGGAAGTTTGTTGCGCAAAAAATTGTCCAGCGCATCCACAATGCTCTCATTCGCACCGATGAGCGGTATACATTCGAGAACAAATCCGACGGTGGCGCTGTTGATGAACATACCGGTTTCAGGGTCGAAATGCCGGTAGGGAAGCATGCTGAGCAATGAGGGATAGTCCATCTCCCTCAGCACTGCGTCCGCTTCCGGTGCTCCGTCCTTGATGTGCCAGCCGGTAAGCATGCGTCGGAAAAATTCATTATAGAGGGTCATTTTCTGTACCCCATCCAGTGGTCAGGTACCGCAACGAATGAGACAACAGAAGGGGCATGATAAACGTCTTCCTCATCCACCCAGGCCGCAATCCACAGGCGCGCAACAACCGGGCCGGCTCTTCCGGGCAGCTTCGCTCGGGTCTGCGTGTTTGAGGCCATGAATGCGTCTGACCCGCTGGGTGAATACCCTCCCATGCCTGCCAATACAGTACGGGTGAATGAAGATGGCTTTGACGATGGCATGTCAGAGAACGCCGGTATTCTGGTTTCCCCTTTTCTGCTGGCTTCAGCTGGCAGGTGCCGGGCTATCTGGTTGGCGTCCTCCATGGTCAGGCAGCGATCGTGAGCCAGCGATTGACAGTCAAAATCCGTATTCATTCCAGCGCAGCCTGAAAGCAGGCAAATACCTGTAAACAAAGCTGTCAGATTCCTGGTCATAGCTGGGTCCTGTGGGCTGAGAAAGGTTGTGAAGAATGGGGGGAGAAATCGCGTGAAGGTATGGGAAGAGCGCGGACTTTCCGGCATCGCATACAGCCCATTGGGATCCGCATCCGCTCTTGTATTACCATGGTCGTGAAGTGGATCTTCGGATAGCAGCCTTATTTCCATGTGGCCGGTGACGGATTCGCCGTTCCAACGGCGTCACCCAGTTTGAGCTCGTTTAACACCTCTTTCGTGATGGTGATACCATTATCTGAAGATGTTTCAGGTGGTGTCTGCCGGGTTGATTTTGCTTCCTCTCCATCGACATACCTGAGCTGAAAACCTTCCTGAAACACAACAGAGACGGAGACGCCTGCCCCGACAGGGATGACGGGGTGATATTGCTCAGCACGCTTGATGAAATATTCCGACAGGGTCTTCCCTGCCTGGGAGGTCCCCCCGCCCAGACCCGCGCGAGCAACTTCTCCACTCGTTACGCTGTGTGAGGAGCCAAGACCGACCGTCGTTGATCCGACGCTGGACATGGCGCCTCCCATGGCATCAATGGCTCCGCCGGCAAAAGCAAACCCGACTATTTTACCGTTACGTATCACGGGCGTCGCACGGATGCCGTTTTTGCCCATAAAAGAGATATGACCTTTGATTTTCTGATCGATGATCCGGTTATGGATGCGGCATGACAACCGATCGGTGCGCAACAGCGCTCTTTCGCTGGAGATGTCGCCATACGCGGCGGCCGTCACGAAGCAACCGCGCAGATCGTATTCACCGTCATTCGGGAGTATCACTTTCCCCGTCAAACGAAACTGCATGGGAGAGGAGGCACTCTCCCCTGTGACCGATGCATTCGCATCAGCGCCTTCAATCACCGTCGCTGGGGCAAAACTGCCAGAAGGGATATAAGGCAGAGAGTGACGTTTATCGTTGTTACGGCTGTACGCGACGGTCATGGTTGACAGCTCAGACGAGTGCTGCGCACGGTCTGAGGTCACCGTCTGGTTCATCGGGGGCTCCGGATAAAATGCCGTTGGGGGAGGCACTGATGTTGGTAAGGATGTGCCGACAGGAAGTTGAGGTTCGGCCCTGTCGCCCCGCAGTTTGAGTGTATCGGCATGATGTTCTGAACGCAGTGAGTCCATCTGCGTCTGAAGATGTTTTAATGCATCGTTTTGCATCTGGACCGTTTTCCGGTACACCTCATTTTCTCCGGTGATCTTCGTCAGCTGCAGCTCAAACTGGTGCAGTTTTTTGTCCACCTCAGATGCCGTGTGCTGCAGGTCAGCGACTGCGCTTTCACTGACCTTTTTGCCAAAGGTAGTAGAGGTCACCGCCCCGGTCATATCCGGTACAGGTTTAGCTGGCTGTTTTTTTCCGGGCGCAGACCGGGAAGGGGATCCAATGTACCAGGCTACAATACCTGCGCCTGCAAGACCCAGTAATAGTGTCACCAGCAAAGCCATCTGCTTGTTGCGCGTCATCTCGTTAATATTGGTCACTATGCGCCTTCCCATCCTCATTCTCACTCGAGGCGGTCATCCATACAGAGGCAGCTTCGTCAGGCATTAATCGGGTTTTGAAAGGAAAAATCATCACGGCGCGAACGCCTTGTGCCTGAAATAGCGTCTCAGTGAACGCCACCACGTGATGGTCTGTATTGCGGACATTCAGCCGATAGAGACGCAGCTCTCCACCGCTCCACATGTCCACCGGCTCCACCTTGAGTCCGTTAGTTAACTGAAGCCGTGGCAGGGCGACGACCGGAGCCTTCAGAAAACCCTGCGGTGTCTTTCCCTTCAGAACAGCCTTCTGTATATCGGTCAGCAAATGGAGGTAAGGCTGCGATCTCTCCCATTGACGGGTGGACTCATTCTGCGCAGGTGTACCGGAGATGAAATGCAGCACCCGGCCCTGTCTTTTCTGCGGCAGGCCGATAACCGAGACCGTCAGTCCCCCTGCCGTGCGTAAGTAAAATGTGAAGGGCCTTGTTTGCGTTGTCATGAGCACAATCCCCCCGTTCGCCTGTCCCTGGACCTTGTTGGCATTGACAAACATGCCCTGGACACTGTCGACAGCAATAATACGGTCTCCCGGTACGACAAATAGATTGGGATCTGTGTTGCTGATCGCGATTCTGACCTGGCTGTCAGGTCCGACGGGAATATCAACAGGGGGGAGGGATACAGGCCTGGCAAGAACCTGGAAATTCCCGCTGGCGGCTAAAAACAGCCCGAACTTAATGTAACGCAGACACATTTGCCTTCTCCCTGAATGCTTTGATGGTGACCATCCCTCGTCGATAACGGAGTTCCAGTCTGAGAGTCTTCTCTTCAGGCGGTTGCTTACGACTGCCTATCCATTGCTGAACAGTGCCATGAATATCCACCATGCCTGCGGACGGGTAAGTATCCAGGCCTGAGAGATAGAATGCCGAGGTGACGTTATTATCAATGACCCGCTGGGCTTCTTCCTCCAAGACGTCCTGCATGGCAGGACGTGTCTCATTGTCGAAGAATCGCAGCAATGCCTGATGATTGGCCTTAACCGATTCAGGAGAAACGTTGTAGCGAAGCAACACTAACGATTCGGCGGTCTGCTCGAGATAGCTCGCATCGGTTCGGTTGCGGGACAGCGTAAAGGATGCATCCAGTCCCATCGGAATATAGGTTTCCTCATGACTGTCAATCAGGGCATCGATCTGTAACCAGGCCAGCGTATTGCCACTCAGGGAGATGACAAGCAGCCCCAGGAGCATGACAAATGCGAGCGAGGTGTAACGCCCCATAACGCGGTGCGCCTTCAGTTCCACACTCTCCCTCCTAAGGTTTACTCAACGAAGCCACAACCGGTATGACGAATCAGGTATTAATTTGTATCTGCCTTTGAAAAGCATCGAAGGAAAAGACCAGTAGCAAAGGTTAAATAACCAGGTGGAACCTTTACCCTTTTTGAAATGTTTTAATCCCGTCCAGAGTATGACTGACATGATCAGGCCGGTTAGATATTGTCCCGTATAAAAGCCCCATGCCATGGGGCAAAAAACTGCGAGCGTTTCGTCTGTGGGTAATCCCACGGGACCTGACCGTTCATTCAGGGTCTGGGGAAAAATAAAGCGAGCAGCACGCGTTTCATTCATGACGGTTGCCCAGCTTATCAGCCACCCGACCGGGCGGAGATAATGGCAAACACCACTTTTGTCACCACGATGAATACCGGTATAAAAAGGAAAGTAGCCGGATTGTGGTTACGCAGATAGAGCAGAAAAACCAGTACGGCTTCAGCCAGCATGAAGTAGTACATCATAGTGGAATCCGGACCAAACGTATCCTGAGCGTCTGCTTTGCCTGCAGAAGTCAGATCTTCAGCGTGCACCATGCCCCGTGCGGCAAGCCAGAGCAGTAGCGAAACCGCAAGATATTTTAACATCACTGGCGCCAGACGACGGTTAGGCCACCTCGGGAAAAGGGTCACCACCCCAGCCATACCGCGTAAAAACCAGAACCTTTCAGGCAGCCAGGCTAAACGCTCATCACGCTGTTTATGCAACGTCTTAACCATATTTCTTCCTCAAACAGGATTAACAGGAGATCAAATTTCTCTCGTCATGAAAGTCATTCTGGGCAAGTCTTTTGCTCGTGGACGCTACCGCCCCAGGATGTCAAACCTGTCGTGGGGAGAACACACCCGACAACTCCTGCGACAAAAGAATTCCCCTTTTCCTGAACGCATCACGTGATGCCAGAAAAAAACCTCTCCGGATATAATTTAAGCCCAGGTAATCGACGTGTTTTGCACTAAATACTAAAACCGTCACCAAGGCTTATTCATTATGATAAAAAAAGTTCGGATAAAAAGTTAGACAGATGTCGAGTGATAATAACCCCATAGTGCCTATAATTAAGCCTGAAGTTAACGCGTCCTCATATCTTCGTTATTCGTAGTGAGAAAAATCAATATACTCACTTAAAAACCATTTTCTTTATTATAAAAAACATTCCTTATTCAATAACAATCATTCTAAAAGATGTTGAATCGGAGAGGAGGCGTTTTTAACGGATGAGTTTTAAGACAGGCTACAGACAGCCACAATATGAATGGAAAAGGTTATTCATAGTCTGATGATGGCAGGTGATGAAATCAATTTTTCTGGAATACGATTGATCCATTTATGTTCTTCCGCCGCACATAACAATCCCTCCCGATTAAAAACACCTAACTTTGCATAAACATTTCTGGCTTTGTTTTCCACAGTTTTAGGGCTTACACCCTTATAAGCCGCAATTTTTCTGATTGAGCATCCGCAAATAATCATCCATGCTGTTTCCCATTCTCCTGGCGTGATTCTGGCCAGCGCTTTCTGTTCGGATAACGTTATCAGACTGGTCCTCTTCCTTGTCGGTAATGCTCCGGGCAACAGAGACGAAAACCAATCTATACGTTGATTACATTCCGCCAGATCGGCCAGAAAAACCATCAAACCTCCCCTGTTTTTGTATTCGCAGGGCATTAAGGTCATGATGAACGCTCTGACGCCGTTTACATCGCAGAAAATGTTCCAGACCAAAAGATTGATTGTCTTTTTTTGTTCAGTAACCAGTGATTCAAAACTTTGTATAATTTCACTATTTCTGCCCGCATTTTCTGTTACGTAATACTCAGGAAGATCAGAATTAAAAGTGATTCCAGGTGGCAGGAAGCGAGAATTAAATCCCTCGCTGACATCGACAATGTGATGGCAGGAATCTTTAATGTACCAGCATTTTATGGAACGCTTGTGAAAAAAATAAATATCACGATAAAGCTGTTGGGCTTCGGTTTCATCTTGTGGGTCTTTCTGCACCTGCATATTCGGCTCCTCAAACATCGATAATGACAACGCCACTTTTTGCTAATCATCACTTAATATCATTCTAATCCGTGTCTGTGCCTGTGATTTCAACCAGTCAATCAGGCTGGCGTAATTATTTCGGGTATCGGCCTTGATATCCTGAAGATCAAACATAAGTTTTAAAATCTGCTGGGCCACAAGCCGTGACTTGACGGCCTCCGTCATGATTTCCTGCTGAATTTTATCCTGCTGAGAAAGTGTCTCATCCTCTCTTTTTGCTTTAGCACTGCGATAGACCCTTATCCCTAATTCGAGCATTTCTGAGCAAACGCTTGAGATATTTGCTTCAGCATGAGTGTCACCTTCCTCGCGTCGCTCATTCACAATCGCGAGAATGCTATTCAGGGTTCTCTGTTTCATATATACATTTTGCCGTGGCATCACCCTTACCTCATCAGAGAAAATGCACATAAATAAGGTTCGAAAGGCGTCATAGAACTGACAATTGCCTCATTCACAGTAAAACAAATGTATCACTTCTGCAGTGCTATCGTATTTATCCTGACACTTTAATTTTTATTAATTAGCCATTATAAAACCACACCCCGGCACTCTATAAGCGATTATACAGCCCTTATTCGGCCAATATACTGAAGAATAAGGCTTTGCTTCAAAGCATAATTTTTAAGCTGATGAATGCAAATGTTAATCTCGAAAATCATTTATTTGCGTGGGGTGTGCTGTAAAGTGAATGAGGAGCGCCATACACCTGAGTAAGTGTTCGGGATGGTTTACACCCTCCCCTGATAAGAAGAATTGAGGAAAAATGGTCAGAGCAACTGCATTCATCCTGTCAGTCCTTCTGCCGGGTCCCCTTTATGCTGGAGACTGTTTCGAGCGTGCCGGAAGGGATTACAAAATAGATCCCGACCTTATCAGGGCGGTAGCCTGGAACGAATCTCACTTCCATAACAGCGTAACAGGAAGGAATCCGGTTTCGGGTTACGGTTCAGGCTTAATGCAGATAGATTCCCAGCATTTTCCTGAACTGAAAAAATATGGCATCTCCCCACAGCGACTTCTGCAGGATCCGTGTCTTAATGTCTACACGGGAACCTATTATCTGGCAAAAGCGTTTCAGAAATGGGGAGTGAGCTGGCAGGCTGTCGGGGCCTACAACGCCGGTTTTCAACATTCGGCCCGACAAGCGATGCGGCGATACGCGTATGCCAGCAGGATAGCAAGAACCTACAGAGTCATAAAGACCATGCGGTCGGACGATGACGAATAAGAATACTATCTGAAAATAGCATTCCGTTCTCCGGAAGATTGACTCAGCAGTAATTAGCCCGATAAGAAAACCAGGCATATGGTCCTCAAATGAATATCTCACAACATCAGGAGGCTGTAAAAAATCGCCCCCTTTTTTTCATTACAATTGCAGAAAAAAATGAGCGCTGGCGCCCCAGGAAATTACGCATTCAGCAAAAAAATCCCATATTTAGTGAGCGGTAACTCATTAATATTTCGTTAATGAAAAACCCCTCATTTCTGTGCGACACAGGGTATTTCTTATGCAAACATACAGGATAATATGTCCGTGCATTGCGCAGACGCGCCAGTGATTTGTAAAGATCAGGCGAGTTGTAACCATTATTCTTCACGATGATGAATACTTTTCCAGCAAAAATACTCCTCCAGTACTCAGCAGACGAATGATGTTTAGACGCGCGCCAGGACTCATTTAAAAGGCCATTGCCAGATGAAACGTAATCTCACCAGTTTACTGTATTTTGTCACGGTTGCCCGCGAGCGAAGTTTTACCCGTGCGGCGGCACATCTCGGTGTCAGTCAGCCCGCATTGAGTCATGCGATTGCTGAACTCGAAAAGAGCACCAATATTCCCTTGCTCTTAAGAACAACCCGTCGGGTTACGCCGACCGAAAGCGGCCAGTGTTTACTGCATGCTATCGGATCACACGTTGATGAAATACAGTCAGAACTCAGTAAACTCAGCGAATTCCACCTTCAGCATGACCGAACGGTCAGGATCAACTGCGCCTCGCTTTTGATGAGTCCCGCGCTGATGAGGAAGCTTAATCACTTTATTATGGCAAATCCGGAACTTCGTCTCGAGTTAGGCGATACGGATCGTCCCGAAGCGTTCGCCGGAGAAGCGTTCGATGCTTACCTCAGACTGGGGCCGGGTAAGCGTAAAGAGTGGAACAGTCACCCTGTTAGCCCCCCTGTCAGAATGGCGGTCGTGGGTTCGCCAGCGTATTTTGAGCGTCATAACGAGCCCGAACGGCCGCAGGACTTGTTTGCACATCACTGTATCAGGCAGATACAGCATGGCGAGAAACAAACCAGCCGGTGGATTTTTAAAAAGGGAGACAACCAACAGGATATTCTTGTCGACGGCTCGATAGGGTGTCAGTCTCCGGCCCATCTGATTACCGCCGTCTTATCCAATGCCGGACTGGGGTATCTGCCGGAGGGTGACGTCCTTCCCTTTATTGAGAAAGGAAAAATGAAGAGGGTTCTGGAAGACTGGTGCGAGCCTTTACCCGGCTACCATCTTTGCTATTCGGCATATAAGAAGGCATCAGAGCCTTTGTTGAAGCTCATCGACTCGCTGGTTGAGAAGTCGCAGAGTTAGGCATTAGCGTCGAACGTCCGGCGATGACTGTCGGCACTGTAAATCCTGCAGCCAGAGCTGGTGAAGCCCTGTATCGCAGGGCTTTACCTCTTAGCACGCCATCAGGAATCGATGTGCTTTACTGGCGGCGCTGGCCGCCTGAAAAATATAGCGTTTATCGTCCTTCAGCGATTTCAGCCACGACGCAATATAGCTTTCGTGCTGGACCTCTCCACTCACGCCCAGGTCAGCCATCAAAAATGCGCAGCCCAGCTCAGCGATCAGTTCTTCAAACGCATAGCTCTCTGAACCAAATTTGCCCCCCTTCTCACGGTCAAGGCGGCTTTTTGTGCCCGTCCAGTGAACCAGCTCATGCAGTCCAGTCGCGTAAAAGTTCGCGGCATCTGCGAACAGATGGCGTTCAGGCAGCCAGATTTCATCTGTTGAAGGCTGATAATACGCCCGTTGGCCGCGTTCGTTAATATTCGCGCCAGTACGCTGAAAAAGCGCTTCAGCCTCTGGCAGTGGATCAAACCCGGTCACTGCCTGCGGGCTGATTTCGTCGTCCAGGTTAAGCCCGTCTGTCTGCTCGATGTTGAACACGGTGAAGGTTTTCAGCATCGGGATCCGCTCCAGCTCGCCGGCATCGTTTTCTTTCTCCAGCGTCTTATAAAAAATGCCGGTTGTGCCGGTTTCACCCTTACGAACCCGTGCGCCCTGCTCTGTGGCCTGATGGTAAGTCAGCCAGCGTGGATCCTGAAAGCCATGTTTTGCCGCACTGCACCACAGCAACATGATATTCATCCCGGTGTAGGCCTTGCCGGTACTGAAATTCGACGGAATACCCGACACTGCGCCGTTATGTTTCCACGGACATACCCAAGGCTTAACCCCCCTTTCCAGGGCCTCGATAATGCTGTTGGTTACCGTCTGGTATACATCCGTTTTTGTTCTGATTTTGTCTTTACACCCTTTCGTTTTTGAGGAGCCTGACGGCTCCAGCGGGGATACGCTGGTCGCCTGTGCGGCAACAGGGGCGGTTGTTTGGGTATGCAGGTTCATCGTCATGGCAGTTTCTCCTTTAGTGTGAATTTCGTCTTCGTATCGCCTGACGGTTCGTCTTCCCCGGAGTCGTTCTGGTCCGCAAGGGCGCGTAGCGTGCTATTTACCCTTGCGGGCCGGGTTGAGACGGGGGACGATTACCGGAAGCCTGATACGAAGGAGAAAGGCAACACAGGAGAAAATGACGGGATGCATACCCGGGCTTACCGCCCCTTATGCTGCGCGGGTGAAATGTGATTCATCCTGATGCTGATTCAGGGATGGCCGCCCAAAGGGCCGAGATACGAAGCAGGTCGATGCGCACAGAACGCAAGCAAAAAACGGAAACGCTGCTGCCCGAAAAACTGATTGGTTAAAAAGACAACGATGGCGGGTCCGACGCAGATAAGAATGTCGCCGAAAATGCCCTGCGGATGGTCTGTTGGGGTCGTAAAAATGTCCTGTTCTTCGGCTCTGACCAAATGGTGAGCGGGCAGCACTATTGTTGAGGCTGAACGGGAGGAGCAAATGCGACACAGAACGCTTTCTCCGCTATGTGCCTGATGGCATAAACCGATTCAGCGAGCACCGGCTTCGGCGCCTCACACGGCCAACGGGATAAGGCATCTCCATCCTGTACGTTGACCTTTATCTTCACCATGAGAAGAGGTTGAGGTGTTCTCACGCTGGCCAGGCCCGTCCCCCGCCACGACGATCATGTTGCTGCATGGTGGTGACGCTTGTATGGCCCGTTGCACCTTTCACCGTAACGCATGGTTTTATCCCTTACCGGGGATACAGCTGACTTTATCCCCTCATGGGGATAATAAAGGTTATATCCCTGGTAAGGGATATAACCTTTATCTGTTTGCAGAGAGTCAAACCCTCATCCATTTAGCGCAACGGGCGGTTAAACCAGACGTGCATGTAGCTTAGTCATGGACCGGGTAATCGACTCAACAACCTCAACTGAAAAACCGTCGGGCAAAGATTCTGTTACCCTCTGTAAAGCCGCAGGCACGTTCGTTGCAAAGAAGTTCAGGATCTCATCCATTTCACTTTTCCGGAAGTTCACTTCATCCGCTAAGGCGAAGAAGTGTCGGGGGTAGATCTGGTTGATTTCATATTTCCTTCCCCTGGTTGCTTTGAGACTCATTGCAAGTTTGAGGTCGCCAATATGCAAACCGCGTCCACCCAGCACGGGGAACGCAGAGATAATGTCGTAAAAAGGGGTTAGCCGGTAACTTCCGCCTGCCTCAATAAAAACAGAAAAATTCTTGGCATGCCCGTCAGTCGCACCAAGCAGCCACTGGAAGACCTGAAATTTCATAAAACTGAAACGGTCCTTGAGTGCATTACTCGAGCCAAGCAGGAACGCCATTATCTCAGGGATCCCCGGACCACCATCGGATTCATATTTTACCGAGGAGGGCAGACCGAACACCTGACACATATCCTCTTGGGGAAGACGCAATAACATTGTGCGTTCTCTGTTCCACCGCCGATCAAAACGCTCAACGGCTAATGCTCTTACACGGCCTGCATTGATGATTTCGGCATCCGGAACGTCAATGCCCAGCGCCGCGGCTAACGCGAGACAAAAGTACTCATTATCAACGCTTTCACTCAGATCGAGGGTTGCGCTGGGCTGGTGTATTTCACCAATGGGTAATTTGATGATATGGCTGGTTGGGGTGATCCCCCTCGGAATACACCACTCCCTGTCGATTTTGAGAAGGGCGGTTTTTTCCTGTGCGCCTGCAACGGATATGCGAAAATCGTCCTCCCCGTTAATCATACCGAGGGGAATATCGGACTGATACGAACTCAGAATTTCTTCAAGCCGGGTCTCATTCAACCTCTCCCATGACATCACCGGCGCCGGAGTGTGTTCTCCCTGAGGAAGCAATGTGACGGCCCCGACGCTGTCACGCCCGATCTCGGCTAACAAATCGAACGGCTGCCTGGATGATGTCTGATAGCGTCTTACGATGCGGTCCCGGATAGCAGGATTATCGGGGAGCAGATTATCGAAATAATTGATGACTGCGTCGGAAGTAATCGTGCCAAACTGTAAGGGGAGGGACAGTGATATAGGCCTGGCATAGCGGTTGTACAGCCATTCCCGGTCATATCTGAATGTATGCGCCCCGTTCGCGAGTTTCGTGAGTTCTCCGACCCGTTCGTTATTCATCCATGTTGTGAGCACAGCCATTACCAGTCCACCTCCTTCTGGCGGGAATGAGGATCCCCATTCTGTATGTCGTGCTTTTCATAGAGCACCAGAGACATTTCAAGCGCCTGAATCAGTTTAAAAAATGTTTTAATCGTTGTTTTATCAGGATTATTTTCAAAATTTGAAATCGTAGCCTGCTTGATGCCGATTCTCGCGGCCAGTTCAGTTTGAGTAAGTCCATGTTTCTGGCGGGTTAGTTTGAGGTGATTAGCTAATTGTTTGGGGCTGTAAATTGCGAGTGTATTCATGGTACCGCTGCTCCAGTAAAATTATCCCCACAAACGGATAACGTAATGTTTATCCTTTGGTGGGGATAAAGTCAACGGTGAGTTAACCCGCAAAAAGACGCAACGCGTCAAAAAGCCAGACCTTATTGACGTGGGCGGTTTTTGTACGCCCTGATGAATGACGCCTCGTTTATCTCGTCTGTCGCGGGTAAGGGGGATCACATTTTTTACTACACACACGAGAAGCATCAGCGACCACCCCTGTCTTTTTCAGGAAACTGGACCGGTCGCGGTGCGAATGGATACCCCGAAATAGTGGCTAAGCTGAATGTCACTGAGCATGTGGTCTGCCGGGCCGCAGGCATAGCATCCCGGCCGGAGCAGTAAACACTGGTCGGCCACCTGACTGGCATGACTGATAAAGTGAGTGTTCATGATGATGGTCTTCTGCTCCTTCTTTGCAAGATCATGCAGCAGACTGATGATGCGATGCTGATATGTGAAATCGAGACTGGACTCCGGTTCGTCCAGAATAAGCACATCGGGGTCCGGGGCAATTGCTTTCGCGATAGCACAAAGCTGAAGCTCGCCACCGCTGATCTGATTGACATGCTTGTCTCTCAGATGCCCGGCACCTAACCTGACCAGCACAGCTTCAGCCCGGTCATAATCATCAGGTGTGGGCCTCCTCAGATAACCTTTATCCCCTCCCAGACCAAACGTAATAAAATCCGCTATGGAATAGTTAAAGGGGATATGTCGGGTCTGTGGTACCCAGGCCAGGCAGACCTTTTTGTGGTCAGGGCGCTCAATGATGCAACGTCCTGAAAGCGGACGGAGGATCCCGGCAATAACTTTGAGCAAGGTGGTTTTCCCTGCACCGTTGGGGCCAAGAACACACAGCACTTCTCCCTGCCCCAGCCGGAAGCTGAGATTCTCGAAAACCGGCCGTTGATCCTTAAAGCCATAGGTCAGGTTCTCAGCGATGATCATGGGAGGCTCCTCTGACATACAAAAATGCAAATAACGGTGCCCCTGTCAGGGCGGACAGAATACCGACGGGAATTTCCGCATAGGTGAGCGCGCGGGCAAGTGTGTCAATCACAAGCAAGAAGAGCGCACCGCATAACGCCGTAACAGGGATCAGTTTTCCATGATTGTTTCCGACCAGGGCTCTGACAAGATGGGGGATCACCAGTCCCACCCATCCCACCACGCCACAGATAACGACGGACGCCGATATCATCACAGAGGCTGAGACCAGCAGTATTATCTTCAGTAACAGCGGATGTAAGCCCTGAATTTTCGCCTCATCGTCGCCCAGAGAAAGAATATTCATCGTCCACCGTAGCCTGTAAATGATGTAATAGCAGAGCATAAAAAGCGGGATCAGGCTGAAGACTTCTGTTTTGATCAGCGAGGAAAAACTGCCCATCAGCCAGAATACGATGGCGGGCAGGGTATCCTCCGGATCGGCCAGATATTTCAGGACAGAGACAAAAGCGACAAATACCGAGGCGACGATAAGACCCGAGAGGATCGTCACGATTGCCTCCTGGCTTTGCCGTAGAAAGCAGAGGCCGAACACCAGAGCGAGGCTCAGCATCCCGAAGATAAAGGCACATCCCGTGGAAACCTGATAAGACAACCCCATCACGATCCCCAGCGCTGCGCCGAAAGCTGACGCCGAGGAGGTGCCGAGCACATCCGGGCTGGCCAGGGCATTTTTCAGCACGGCCTGATACGTCGCGCCCGCGACAGACAGTCCTGCCCCCACCATCACGGCAGCGAGGATACGCGGCAGGCGCAGATCGACAATCACCGCCGCTTTTTCTTTGCTGTACTCCGCGTGGGGTGCCCCCAGCAGGATATGCACCACATCCTGCACCGACAGAGAATATCGGCCGATAAACAACGAGGCCAGGATCATGAGAACCAGGCTGACACACAACAGGACCTGCAGCTGACGGTAGGTTTTTTGTTCCGGCATAACGTTCTCGGGAATGGCTGAAAAGGGACGTCGCTTAACGCTGGCTGAGGACTTCATTCAACAACCGATCGGGGATCGCGTAGTCAAACATGGTTTTGTAATACGCCCTAGTCAGGCCTCTCATATCCGCATCACTCACAAAGTCCGGCTCCAGCTTGCTGACCATAAACAAGGGAAGCAGGGGCGTTTCAGCAGACAATCCGCCCCAGTTGTGTAATCCCACTGGCGTTGAGTAGATCCGCTTGTTTTTCCAGGCGCGTGTCCCCTGCCACATCTGTCCGGGATTGCGGTTATCGAGCAAAGCCCGGGCACTCCCAAACACAACGAAAATTACATCCGGGTTCCATGCCATGATCTGCTCCATCGAGACCGTAATGTACCGACCGGCATCACCGCTGACCTGAAGGTGTCCGGCAACATTCTCCATGCCGACCATATTGAGGTAGGTGTCGCCGAATGTATGGGGACCACTCACACGCAGGGTCTTACCGTCACTTTGTTCGAGGTATAATGCCCTAACGTGCTGCTGACGTATCCGGTCGGCATAGGGCTGGATGGCTTTCCGGGTCGTCTCCCACGCCCGATGAAATTTGTCGGTCCGGGGCAGTCCAAGCGCATCCTCAAACATGGTTTCCCAGTAGCTCTGCGTCGCTTCGGGATCATATTTGGCACTGCCGCCAGTATCCAGATTGATGACCGGTACCCCCGCGCGTTCCAGGTGGTCATTCTGGCTTTGTCCGTAATAGAAAATCAGATCCGGATGAAGCGTCAGTAATGTTTCCAGGTTAACGGAATAATCGTCGTTGATAAAATGCGTGGTGATCCGTCCGATGTCAGGCTTCATGTCCTTCAGAACGTTCATATCAGCATGCAGGAATGCCCAGGGGCCCACCCCGACCACCTGACGGTAAGCCAGCGGATTGGCGAGGATCACACCGAACGGGCAGTTGCCGGTAATAATGATTCGATGATGTCTGATGGGCTCATCCATCGCGGCATGAACCACCACCGGAAACAGGCACAGGGCCAGCAACAGCGTGTACAGGACGTGCAGAACTTTCAGCATAAAGGAGTGCTCCGGGTACGTTAAGAATGAGAAGGTTCGTCCCGACAGGCCATACGGGCTGTCAGACGCGTTTTCGGTCGTGCGCGGCATCAGCGTCTGCCGCCGGGATGCCTGTCATCGTCGGGCACGGAGGCGCATTTTCTGACGTGCGCCTGCCTGAGCCGCAGACAACTGACCCCCAGTGATAAAAGAGAGAACAGGGCGCCGGCCGCCATGCTGGCACGAATGGCCCCTCCCCCGAAGACATTGAACATGACGGCAACCAGGGCTGAACCGATGATTTGCCCGGCCAGGCGGGACGTTCCCAGCAGGCCGCTTGCTATATTGTTTTGCTCAGGGCTGACCGAGGTCATAATCAGCAAATTATTGGGGGACTGGAACAGACCAAAACCAAACCCGCAAAGGACCACGCGCCACAGGATCTGCTCGTCCGATGGCGAAGGAGGGAGCCACGTCATCAGAAGCATGCCGGTGACCAGCATCCCCAGGCCTGCTATTGCTACCCGCTCGGCGCCAAATCGTGTACAGAGCTCGCCGGCAATCAGTGAGGTCATCATGGTGGCTAGCGGCCAGGCCGTCAGCATCAGGCCGGCCTGCACAACGTCACGGTGTAGGACGTTATGAAAATAAAAAGGCAGCGCGACATAGGCCAGCAGTTGCGTGCTGTAGGAAAGCAGGGACATAGACAGAGAAAGCGAGAAAACCGGACTGGCGAACATTGCCATGGGGATCATGGCTTGCGCCTGCTTCGTCTTCTGATTGATAACGAGTTGTCTTCCCAGAAACAGGAGGACAATAAAACTGGCCGCCGCAAACGATGCATGGTTGCCTGTCACGCTCAGCGTCAGGCATGCGAACGTCAGGCAGGTCAGAAAGACCAGACAGGCACCGCCGCGGTCAAAGGGTTTTGCTGCACAGTGCGCCGATCTTAATGTGAAGCAACCTAAAATGAGTGAAAGACAGGCCACCGGGATATTGATCGTAAAGAGCCAGTTCCAGTTAGCCAGCGACAGGATGCTGGAGGCCACAGAGGGCCCTGCGGCGGCCGAAACCGAGACGACCATGACGTTGATGCCCAGCCCCCTGCCAAGGAGTCGTGGCGGATAAATCGCTTTGATCAGAGCAGCGTTCACACTCAGTATGGCGGCCGCGCCGAGCCCCTGAATGATGCGAAAAAGCGTCAGCATATTCAGGGAGATCGACAAGGAACACCCCAGTGAGGACAGCGCAAACAGGATGACACCTACCATAAAGATCCGCGTATTACCCAGCGTTCTCCCCAGGGCTGAAAAAGGAAGGAGTGTCGCAATCACGGCGAACTGATAGGCATTGATGATCAGAATCGACGCGGATTCGGACACCGAAAAATCTTTTGCAATAAGGGGAAGCGCCACATTCGCAATCGTGCTGTCCAGCATGGCAATGACCGTACTGAGCGAGACCGCCAGCACGGCAATCATACTGACCGGTTTAGTGTCTGTATCCAATAACCCGCCCACATCCCCTCCTGTACCCTGCCCACCGCGATGAAGACGTTATAACATAACACGATAATGATAATCATTATTCTTTGAAAGGATAATTAACAAAATATGTCGTCCGGGATACATTCTTCCGCACGCAATAATGCGGCGGAAGAAGATTGCGGGTAAAGACGGCATCGTCACATTTTAATGACCAGCCTGTCTGTTTCTTTCCACATTCATAGCCAGACGATTCAAAAATACTGCGAAATATAAATAAAAAAATAAGTCCGCTTATAGATCTATTTATAAAAAATATTATTAGCGCATTTATATAATAAACCACAAATCAACATAACGCGCATTTCTGCGCACAACACAGGAAAAATAAATACGCCATATTTCATTTAGTTAGTCATGGTGATAATAAATCTGCTGAATAGCCGCCCTTCTTTTCCTTATCGAACCTGACACGGTCTCAGGCGCATCGCCGGAGAACCGCTTTGCTTTCACCAGCAGTGGAACTGACACACGTCAGGAACGGCAAATAATGTTTAAAAAAGGAAACAACAAAATGAATAAATTTATTCCCACGGCGATAGCCGCCTCACTCAGCCTTATTCTCAGCGGTTCTGTTATGGCGCAGGATAGCCATTCTCTGCAGGCCGCACCGGGTTATACCGCCACACAAACCAAGGGGGAAACCCTCTGGAGCGATAATGACAACGCGATCGGCGTGCTGGGTTCGCTACGTCTGTTCGGAAAGACCGATTCTGCGCACACGCAGCAACACGATATTCAGAACAACGATTCCCGACTGGGGATCGCCATGCGGCATAACCTGAGGGCCGGTGAGAGCGATACCTTTGCGCTGGGATACTACGAAACGGGCATTCACGGACTGGATTCCTCAACGGATGGCCTCAGCAACAACGTCTATACGCGTCAGGCTTACGCCGGGGTGGGCAGCGAAACCCTGGGTATCCTCACGTTTGGTAAACAGTATGCGCCGACGGACTGGGGGCTGGGGGTGGATACCACCTATGCCTGGGGCGGCAAAGGAAAACACGATCAGGCCGGCATGTCGACGGATATCGTCAATTCAGCGGGCATCTGGTACTACACGGACGATCATCTTACCGTGGGGGTCATGGCGCAGGGGAATGACAACGTCGACAAGATTGGTTTTGCCGACTACGGAAACGGGCCCGACCTGCACAATGCCTTTCGTGACGGCGCCGCACAGGTTCACAACGGCGCGGCGATGGCTGCCCGCTATCAGTGGGAGAATGGCCTGGCGTTGTCCACGGCAGCGGCTTACAACCACTATACGGTGAATACCGGCCTCAGTCAGGGCTGCACGCCTTTTGGCTCGGACAGTCACTGTTACCCCTGGACCGAAACGGACGGACAGCCCTATGACGGGAACACCTATTCCCTGGGGATGAATGCCAAATACACGACAAACGTGGGGGATCACGCCTGGTACAACGGTGCCCAGGCCACGTGGTACGTGAATAAAGTGGATAACGTCACCTCAGCGACCCGGGGGCAGTATCGTCATAATCCTTTGCGGGCAGAAGATCAGGAGACCATCCTGGGCCTCGAATACGATTCCCGGCTCCATTTAACGGACAACTGGAGTGTCTACGCCGATGTCAGCTGGCTGCGCGGAGGCGATGCCATGGAAGGACAACATCTTGAATCGACCGTACTGGGAACCGACTACTGGCTGGGTAAAAATGCGGTCACCTACGTGGAATACAGCTATCAGAAAGCCTGGGGCAACGCCAATGACGACTGGAATAGTGACGATCATCTGGGTGCAGTAGGGCTTCGCGTCTTTATTTAGGCGACAACGTCGACGTGAGTCCGGGAAGGGCAACGCCCCCTTCCCGCTCAGCGTCGTTGCCCACGTCACTGCGGTTATTCAGCATGGAGAGGGGGCGCATGTCCCCGCCCAGTCTTTGTTCATCCCGGTATACCAAAAGCGACAAACGGTAACACTGTTGAGATCGGCACGAGAAATGATACGTTATATCATAACATTTATAATTTATCCCAGGAGTAACAAGGTATGCGCCTACATACGACGCGCCGTCAGCTCATCCTTACCGGGCTTGCAACGCTTCTCACCAGCACGATGAGCCCTGTTTCATACGCTTACCCGGTACCTCATAAGAAGGCCAAACCTCGTTGTATGCGTAAACCCAGGGTAATGATAGATCCGGGACACGGAGGAAAAGACCCGGGAGCCACAGGGTATGAAGGTACAGAAGAGAAACACGTTGTCCTTGAAATCGCGAAATATCTTCAGGCCATGCTGACTATGAATGGCGTGGATGCCCGCCTCACGCGTTCAGAAGACATCTTTGTTCCCCTGTATGAACGGGTATTGAAGGCACATCATCACAATGCGGATCTGTTGGTTTCTGTCCATGCGGATGGGTTTACCAGCCCGAGCGCGCAGGGAGCCTCCGTTTTTGCCCTCTCGACCCGGGGAGCGACGAGTGCAATGGCCAGGTATCTGTCAGACAGTGAAAATGCTGCCGATATAGCAGCAGGTGAAAAGTCCAGTGCCGGAGACCGGTATCTGCAGGAGGTGATCTTCGATCTGGAACAAACGGAAACCATCCGGGAAAGCCTGGCGCTGGGCTCTGAGCTCATTCATCATATTGCCCCTGTCCATACGCTGCACTCCCCCACAACGGAACAGGCCGCTTTTGTAGTACTTAAGTCTCCTTTTATCCCTTCCGTGCTGGTTGAAACGGCCTTCATAACCAATCCTGCCGAAGAGAAACTGCTCAGCACATCGTCATTCCGGTACCGCATGGCCAGTGCGCTGAATGACGGAATACTGAAGTACCTGAACACTAAAAAATTATTATAAAAGAATATTACTACTGTAAGCGTGTAGAGCAATGTCCCGAGGGATCTCTGTGCCCCCAGCCGGCTTCAGGAGATCGTCACTTATCCGGAGGACACATACGACATGTCAGTGCCTTTATTCTCAACGCGTCTCTTCACCACAGTGATATGGTCTGTACTTTTCTCATTCAGCAACCTTGCCAGTGCAGCCTCTTTATCCCGGACCAGAGACCACTCTCTGGATTTTTACGGCACGCTGGTTGCAAGAAGGTTCATGAGCCACAAGGCCAGTGATGATGGCGATCGGACATATCTTTATTTCGGTTTAAAAGGGACGCAATGGCTCAGTCAGGACTGGCAGGCTTACGGGCAGTGGGAATACACCGTCAGCGCGGAAGACGCGTCACGTAATGCCACACGTCTTGCTTATCTTGGAATAAAACAACAGACGCTGGGTAGTCTGGATGTTGGCAGAAACTGGGGCGTGCTGTACGACGCCACCTCCCTGACCGATCGTTCTCCCCTGTTTCGGGAAATGTCATACAACTATGTGGACAACGTGATGCGCGGCCGGGCTGAGGACCTGCTGACGTATCGCCAGTCATTCAACCTCGCCCGTATGCCCGTGCATCTTGCGCTGCAGTATCAGTTTCCGGGTCACCAGACAGATCGCCCGGTGATGAAACGATACGGAAAGGGGCTGGGGGCATCTCTGGGCTGGTCTCTGACTTCCCGGTTCAGCGCTATTATCGCAGCCTCCACCTCTACCTCAACCCGGTCACAGAGGAAGAATGCGAACTATCGGAATCAGATCCGCACGCTGGCAGGCGGTCTGCGATATCAGACACCGGCGCTGTACCTGGCGGCCGTGTCGACCCGCAGCAATAATGCCATTCATCCGGAACCGGCTGCCAATTCGAGCCCCGCGTACAGCGAGGAAGTGCTGGTGAAGGTGATGTTAACCTCCAGATTGCAGCCGCATGTGGGTTATACCCGTTTACGTCAAACGGAATCAGGGTATCACCAGGATATTCTGAACTATGAAGAGGTGGGATTGACATACTATCTAGGTAAGAATATGCAGATTTTTATGGATTATAAGCTGAATAATCTGAGACACCGCAGCAGTCAGCCAGATGTTGCCAACAAGGCAGAGATCGGCCTTAGCTATCACTGGTAGATAGCCCGGGTAATGAAATATCCGGGACACGGGAAAAGCACGTCGTTCTCAAATGGCAAATTATCTGCAGGCCATGCGGACCATTAATGGTGGGGATAGCCTCGATACTCACAGTTCACTGCATTGAAGTGTTCAACTAAAACTGGCCACCTCGCTAGAGTTTTTCCAGTATCGATTTTCCGATTCGTTTGGGGGCAACCCGCCGTTATAGTCATGCGGCCTGAGCGGGCTGTAATACCCAGCGATACAGCCCGTGATTGCGTGGACTGTATCGCTGAAGCCGTCACTGGTACCCATTCATTCTTCAGACTCCGGAAGAAGCGTTCTATTGGACTATTATCCCAGCAGTTTCCACGTCGACTCATACTCTGCCTGATCCGGTATCACCACAGTAACTGCCGGAATTGCCTGCTTGCGTAATGGTTTCCCTGGACGCCCTTCTAAGAGTCAAGCCATTATCGGGATGCTGTTGACCTGCCTATTTTGATTTCGCAATAATGTATAAACTTCGCGTGAGATATAGCGCTTAAGACAGCGTATTGCTTCCATTTTTGTATGTCCTTCGGCTACTCGCCTGGCAACATATTCCTTCGTTTTATCGTCAGTTCGTAAACGTCCGATAGCGATGATGTGAAGTGCACTATTTGCAGCACGATCTCCACCCCGATTAAGTCGATAACGGTTCATTTTTCCAGAAGAGACAGGAACCGGGCTGACACCACACAGTGCCGCAAAACCTGATTCGGATCTTAACCGTTGGGGATTGTCTCCGGCAGTGATCAGCAACTGTGAAGCGCTTTCGTATCCAATAGCATTACGTTTAATCAGTTCAGGTGCCAGCTCATCGACAATTGCCGCAATCATGACATCCAGATCAGCGATTTCGTCATGTAATTCGAGATAGCGTCGGGCAAGGGACTTTAATGAAATGCGATAAACGTTGGTAACATTGCGGTATTCACTGGCATCAGGTCTCCAGGATCCCAGAGTCCTGATGAGCTGCATGCGCGTCATATTTCTGAGCTGTTCACGTAATTCATCCGGAGCAGAGATAATATTGGAATGGATAATCTGGAGAGCGACTCTGCGGGCGGATATCGCTGTTTTTCGGCAGGTTTTTAACACCCGAAGAGACTCAATCATGCCATTGCGCGTTTTGGGTGTGACGGTTCTTATTCCGGAGAATGCGGCATGAGCAGCACACTCAGCATCAATCGTGTCACTTTTACCCCGTTTGCGTCGTTCCATCCGGTCTGGGGCGGTGACTTCAAGAACTTCTAACCCGGCATTCTGCAAATAGCGAAGCAGACCTGATCCATAGGTGCCTGTACACTCAATACCAATTCGCTTTAATGCCCCAAATGAGGTCATCCATGCCAGCATTTGCCGGTAACCTTGTCGTGTTGTGGCGAAATACTGGGTCCCCAGGACTTTATTGTTCTGATCAACGACAGCGGCAACGTGCAGATCTTTATATGTATCCACGCCACCCACAACGGCGGCTTCGGTAACTTTATCAGCCATGACAGAGCTCCTGTGAGGAAACAGAGTTGAATCTCCAGACAGATAACCCGGACAGGACAGTAACGAGACAAGCCGTCAGGCCCTTCTTGAGTCACGCGCATCGGTGAGGAGATGCCTCGCATGAAGGCGCTTCCGGCAACCGACGGGTCCAGGGCAGGACACAAAAGGTCGATCGCTGTGTGAGTCAGGATGAGGGAAGGTCTTCACTGCATCAGTAATCACACCAATCGGGTTAAACGGCAAACTGAGTGGTGGTAAAGACTGACACCGGCATTATTACTATCGCTGTGGAACATTACTCCCACCGGCTTGCCGCGCGTTGCTCATGCCATTTCCAGCTCTTTCATGGTGAGTTTGCTGTCCGGTGAGAACGAAATGCCCAGCCCACTGGTTTCCTTGCGAAAAGGTCAAGAACAACAGCGAGGTACGCCCAGCGCTTAACTGTCCGGAGTAGAGTAAGAGGCAGGGCAGGCTGTATCTGACGGTGGTTATCGATCTCTTCGCCCGTAACGTGGTTGGCTGGTCGATGAAGCCCACTCTCTGACGCGAACTCGCACTGGACGCACTGATGATGGCAGCGTAAATCTGACGATGAGGTTATTGTGCACTCAGAACAGGGCAGTCAGTACGGCAGCGACGATTGGCAGCGCTTCTGTCGGGCCAATAAACTGGCCTCGGACATGAGCCTGCGTGGCAACTGCCAGGATAATGCGGTGGCCGAATCGTTCTTCAGTTCGCTGAAAAAAGAACGGATCAGAAAACGCATCTATAAAACCCGGGATCTGGCCCGGGCCGATATCTACGATTACATTGAAGTCTTCTATCACCGGGCCAGATGCCACAGTCATCCCGGTGGCGTCATGAACAGGCCTCGTCGTGAGGACAGGAAATGTCTACCAATGTGGGGTCAGTCCAGGTTGTAGTAATACTATCAGCTCCCACATCAGCCATCAGGCGAGCAATAATAGCGTTGGTTACCATGCAATGTGAAGACGTTTTAAACTTCATATTTGCTGGCAGGATCCCTTTTTTACGAAGATCATAAAAATTAATAGCACGCCCAGATCGTAAACCATGAGCGTTGGTGGGATATTAATATCCCTACTCCTACCCGACAATCGTATTCCACCAGCGCTCAGGCGAATACGGTCTGTATCATCTCTAATCCATGAGCCTACAACAGCCTGCATTGCGGTTTTTTATGCCCTCAAACAGGGGAGAAACGCTATGCAAAATTTCACCCCGCCAGGCGACTGGGGCATCTTACTTCATTATATCCGCGAAAACTGGCTGGTCCTTCCGGAAACACGAAGTAGTATCGACGCCGTGGGTAAAGCGAGAAACGGGTGTTTGGAAGCAGACTGAATATTAAAGTGTTATTAATCCTAATTTTAAGTACACACTATTGTAATAACTAATTTACCGATCAATGATACCGCACCTATCGACAAAGCCTATTAACCGACTTTTGAGTTGGTTAATCAACTCTTGGTGTTGTTATGATAAATATCAGAGCGGTATATATGATATTCCTGTTAGTAACAGGAATGAATCATGCTAATGGAGCTCAGCTCATCTCGACAGAATGGCTTAGCACCAACGGCAAAGTAGGTGATGAGCGAATGGATAAATGGAAAGTTACAGTTTCATTTGGTCCAGAAGATGTAGAGCCACAATATAGGAACTGGGGATGTCAGAATGGAGCCACCACCCCAAGTAATGCCTGCTATGTAGCATTACAGGGAAAAGCGTGTCGTCGCGGCCCCCCCGTGTCCATGGGTTCGTCTTTAACCCCACCTACCACTGAAAAAGGGTATCTACCTGTTCCTTATCTTGAGCGTTACGGGGGGACATATTCTGGTATACTTGAGACTTGTGCGAACCCGGGAAGCATCTTTTATGGCTCTTTTTCTGCTTTAATGCATGGTTTTGCCGAAAGGGCCCCCTGGATTGCATTCCTTCTTCTGAGTTCTCATGGCGAAGGTGGTGGGACTGTACCGCCAATACGACCTGAACCTTCCCCTATTTCCTGTAAAATAGATGCCGTTAAGGGGGAGTTTGATTTCGGGAATAAAAACGTAAATGAGCTCACGGGAATGGAGAGCTCCCTTTTGGTGAACATCCGTTGTACTGGTGGTGAAGGGAAGACCGGATCCGGGAGACTGAGACTGACCAGTTTAACAGGAGAAAATACTGTAGAGATGAAAAACAGAGACGGGGACATTATCCCGGTACAACTTTTGGTATCAAAGGAAACGGGAAGTAATACTCTCAATTTCACGGCAAAAGATGGCTATTTTGTTGGACATATGCTTTGGGCAGAAATACTACCATTTTCCATATCAACTTACGGCGCATATAGGGGGAGTGCGGTGGTTAATGTTACGGTTGATTAAAAGGAGTGGGCTGGCTCAAGATCAGCCCCCAAGATACAATACGCATCAGAAGATGGACGCTGAACATCATAACGGCAGGTCGACAGAGACAAACCTGTAAGCCTGCAGACACGACGTTGCGACAGACCGGTCGCATCACACATCACCACCACGGCTTCCCGCTTCTGGCCTGTCGTCAGTACTTTCGCCCAAGAGCCACCTGAAGCGCCTCCTTATCCAGCATGGCTTCGGCAAGTAACTTCTTGAATCGGGCGTTCTGTTCTTCAGGCGACTTAAGCCGCTTTACCTCAGGAACTTCCATGCCACCAGACTTCTTGCGCCAGCTGTAGGAAGTGGCGTCTGAAATAGCGTGCTTACGGCAGAGTTCCCGGGCAGAAACCCCGGCTTCAGCCTCACGGAGAATACTGATGATCTGTTCGTCGGAAAAACACTTCTTCATGGGGATGTCCTCATGTGGTTTATGAAGACATTACTGACATCAGTGTGTATTAATCAACAGGGAGCAGGTCACACCCTCTTGATGGGAAGAATGGCAAAAAAACTCAACGGACTGACCGGAATGAAAACTCGTCAAGAAAAGCTGCAATTGAAGACAAAAATCATTGGACTGGATGCTAACACCCTGACGAAAACGCAGCGTGGAGTATAGTTTATAGCGGTTAACATCCATGCGAATGACCTTTCAGGTTTGACTAAGTTTTGCTTTTATTGTTGAAGAAGCATTGTCTTAAAGGAAATCGGTAAGCATTAATATGCTAACAACATTCCACCATTATAGGTTCAAAAAAGTGCCGGTCTTTCCCGGCTGTCTGTTCATGACTCAATCCAGGGCGAGCTTAATGTCCTCGCAAATATTAGTATCTGCATAAACACACCCTGAATTGCCCCACATGATTGATTTCCGCAATAAAACACTTCCCCTCACAAAAAAACTGGTGAATACTTGCAACGGACATCTCAAGGTAATCCCGTCATCGACTTAAACCCAGAGCAAATATCCACCATGACAAAGTCAATCATTCAATACACACGCATCACAATGCACACATGGAGAACCACTTTCCTCGTTGGCAAGTACGTATGATAAATATCTGGGACTGTGTGTAAACAAGATAACCCTATTTTTCGGATAATTCACACTTAGTTTATAATTAAAAATAGACAATGAATATTGTTTGCTTTGCGAAACGCCAGACGGTCTTATTTATTAGCCCCGAGCCAAAAAACCACGCTTACGAAGTGAGTTAGGCGCACTTGGTGCAGACTCGAGGATAAAACCATCCTGACATTAACAAACCTAACACTAACTAATAAACGATTGGTTTCTATGCAAAACCATACTTGCATATGAAAACCTTTACTTTAAATCACACTTACTTAATGGCCTGTCTGGATTATAAAGTGACATTAATCGATATATTGGCTGAACATATATGCAAAGTTAATCCAACGGGTTTGGCGTTTGATATCCCAGAACTAATTAACATATAAAATCCTGGAAAGTTCCTATTTTTTTGCAACTGACATTTCAAAGACCATAAGAGTTAGGTAAGATTTAATGGAAGGGGAAGTAACTTATTTATTAAGTTGCACAATCTATCTTTGCTCTGTGGCTATAGGCCAGCTTCGCCCCTGTAAAGAGGCCTCTTTTTTGGCAAACAATGAATTGCTCATCTACTCTAACAAGGAGATTTCAGAAACTTTCACGTTACAACAGTAATACTAAATTCATTTCATGATAAGACTGGTTATGGAGGATTCAATGAACTCAACAGAGAACGTTAAAAATAGTAGATTACTTTCATGGGCATTCCTTGTATTAGCTATAGTAGCCGAAGTAATAGGTACCTCTTTCATGACCTCCGCAGCACGTAATGGCGGTTACCTGGGGTACATAATCATGGCGCTGGCCTTAGCCATATCGTACTATTTCCTTGCGCTTTCCATTCGAAAGATTGGCGTTGGAGTCGCTTATGCTATATGGGAAGGTGTTGGCCTGATATTATTATCAATTATCGGTGTTTATATTTTCAAAGATAGCCTTACTACAAGTGAATTTGTGGGTATTGTTATCGCCATTATCGGGATAACGTGTGTGACACTCGGCGAGGAGCATGAATAATGACTGCATCGGCAATTGGTTTTGTGATTTTATCAGCAATCATTGATATCTTTGCAAATATGATGATTGTAAAATCCAGGGGTTTTTCCTACGTCAGATGGGGCATGGGTGCCATTCTACTTGTCTGGATAGCATTTGCGCTTTTAGGCCAGGCAGTCAGAACAATGGACCTCGCCGTGGCTTATGCCATGTGGGGAGCTATTGGTGTTACCGGTACCGCAGCTCTTGGCCGTATTTTCTTCGGTCATAAGCTTAAACCCTTGGGTTGGTTTGGAATTGCTGCAATAACGCTTGCTGTAATAATCCTCTCTTTATAAGTATTCAGCCCATTGGTGGTCAAAAGAGTGCCATCATTCTCCAACCACCTGGGCTGTAAAATACATATCGAACTATAAACATTATATTGATAAAACTTTAGAACATAATTATCATTTATTAACGACCAGCAGAACTGAGAGAAATTAACACACTTTGTATTTACTTATACAACCTCCCGCCTTGCTAAAAAGCCGTATTCAAGCTTAAAATAAAAAATCAATAAATTTAACCAACCTCACATATCCATTCTTACAGGCAGATAATGACCTGCCGCAAAGATTAGATACAACCTTCAGCTAGTAATGTCGGTTGTTTTTTCTTCATATTTCCCGTTTCTCCAGTCCGCTGCAAATTCAGCCGGAGTCTGGTAGTTCAGCGAAGAATGTGGACGGCACTCGTTATAATCCAGTCGCCAGTCATTAATCGTTTTCCTGGCATGAACAATATCGCTGAACCAGTGCTCGTTCAGGCACTCATCTCTGAATCGTCCGTTAAAACTCTCAATAAATCCGTTCTGAGCCGGCTTGCCCGGCTGGATAAGACGCAGTTCCACGCCATGCTCATAGGCCCATTGATCCCGTGCGCGACAGGTGAACTCCGGTCCCTGATCGGTTCTTATCGTCGTCGGATAGCCCGGAAACAGCGCGATGCTGTCCAGAATACGCGTGACCTGAACGCCTGAAATACCGAAAGCAGCGGTGAACGTCAGACACGCCTTCGTGAAATCATCCGCACAGGTCAGGAACCTGATCCTGCGACCGTTGGCCAGAGCGACCATAACGAAATCCATCGACCATGTCAGGTTCGGCGCATCCGGGCGCAGAAGCGGAAACCGTTCGGTCGCCAGCCCTTTACGGCGTCGTCTGCGTTTTACGCTCAGTCCATTAAGGTGGTAAATACGGTATACCCGCTTGTGATCGACGTGAAGGCCCTCCCTGCGCAGCAACTGCCAGATGCGCCGATAACCAAAACGTCGGCGTTCAAGCGCCAGTTCAGTGATACGCCCTGATAAATGCGCATCAGAAGATGGACGCTGAGCATCATAACGGCAGGTCGAAAGAGACAAACCTGTAAGCCTGCAGGCACGACGTTGCGACAGACCGGTCGCATCACACATCACCACCACGGCTTCCCGCTTCTGGCCTGTCGTCAGTACTTTCGCCCAAGAGCCATCTGAAGCGCCTCCTTATCCAGTATGGCTTCGGCAAGTAACTTCTTGAATCGGGCGTTCTGTTCTTCAGGCGACTTAAGCCGCTTTACCTCAGGAACTTCCATGCCACCAGACTTCTTGCGCCAGCTGTAGGAAGTGGCGTCTGAAATAGCGTGCTTACGGCAGAGTTCCCGGGCAGAAACCCCGGCTTCAGCCTCACGGAGAATACTGATGATCTGTTCGTCGGAAAAACACTTCTTCATGGGGATGTCCTCATGTGGTTTATAAAGACATTACTGACATCGGTGTGTATTAATCAACAGGGAGCAGATCACTTTTGCGGTTAAGTATATGCGGATCAAAATAAAGATAGCACCCTATGAGTACTATCTTTTTTTCAATTATTCTCTGACGCAGGTGTGATATTCTCAATACGAAGCACATACACCATTGTAGCATCCGGCGGTATGTGAGGTGGATATCCAACTTCACCATAGGCCAGTTCCGGGGGAACAACCAGAGTAATTGAACCATGGTTTTTGAGATAACCAATGGCCTCACGGAACAGCGGAGGAAAATCATTAATGGGCTGAGAAAGGACTTTTCCGCTTAGATCCATATCCTGAATGACCAGCCCATCAGTAAGACTTTCCTTAACGACAATATCCACAGTAGCATGCTCAGGAACCGGCATGTCTCCCTCATAATCAACCTTATACCAGAAGCCGGAAGAAGACTTCTTAACCCCTTCCTGGCTTTCAAAATCCCGAATAAAGGCCTCGCCAGCACTCTGTTGCGTTTTCCTGATCTTATCCCTGGCGCTTAAAACTAGGCGTTCTGATTCAACCAAGGCAGCCTGGTATTCACCCGGGCTGATGCGGAGGTTTCCTTCGATCGTATCAATGATACCTGCCAGCAGGGTGTTTCTGTCGATAGCAATTCCCCAGTTAGTACGTTCTTCCAAAAGATTCAATATATCCCGACCTAACATACTTCCCTCGGCATAATTTCTACGCACAGACTCTTTTTTCAGCGCTTCTGTCGTTATCATTTTTTTCGGCGGTATAGGCTTTTCGCTGCTTTCATTTCTTATTAACTGGATCTGTTTTTCAAGGTCAGATTTTTCAGCATATAATTTTTTTTCCTTTTCTTTAAGCGCAGCCAGCTCACTAATTAAGGCGTTCTCGCTATATTTCAGAAGGTTCAGTTCCGCATTTTCGTTTCTGAGAACTTCTACTTGTTCCTCAAGTAATGCTTTTTCTGATGTAATAGCTTCTGCTTTTAGTTTAAGAACACTAAATTCGTTATCAGTAGCAATCACCCCTTTTTTAAAGGCTACAAGTTCAGCGTTTTCCTTTTTTAATGCCTGTATCTGTTTTTCCAGTATGGGGGTATCCGAGGTTCCGCTTGAGGCTTTACTCGTGACAGACTGACTGGCTTCTTTCAACGCTGTGATCTCACTATCCTTTTGTTGCGACTCATATTCTACCTGTGCGTGGGTAGCCTTAAGTGCATTAAGTGCGGTTTCTAACGCTCTGCCCTGTTCATGAAGCTTAGCATTCGCTTCCTTAATTGTTGTAAGGGCGCGCTGTTCATCCGAAAGCTTCTGACGTAGTTCGCTCACGATAGCTTGCATTTCATTGCTCGCCTGATCCTTGAGAGTGATTTCCTGAATGTTCTTCTCATGACTTTTCTGCTGTTCACGGAGTTGTTTTTTCAGCGCAGCAGTCAACGCCTGACTCTCAGCAAGCTGTAAAGAGAGGTGTTTCTCATTCTCATGAGACGTTAGTACCAACCGACGTAACTCTTTCTCATCGGGTGAACCGGTAAAAGCCTTACGTAAGGTTTGTACAATACGTCCTAAACTCTTTGCGTGGATGTCATGCTCATTATTTCCAGACATCCTTGCTCCTTTTAGTTTCTGCCTGGCCTCTGTAAGTGACTGTTCCTGAGTATTGACAGTTTGCTGGAGAACCCTGAGTTTATCTTCAAGCTGAGCGATGGAGCTTTGCTGTTTAACCAGCCGGGACTGAAGGGCCTTCATCCGGTTTCCTACGTCCTTACGCTCCGGTGCCACCGGCATATGGCTGACAGAAGAACTCGTCCGGGACTTTACCGGCTCCGCCTGGGGAGGCGAAGGTTCTTGTGGCTTTAGTGTAGGAGAAAGATCCCTTACCGGATTTTTCTTCTGATACTCTTCTGCAAACCGGAGTAGCGCAGGTACCCCTTCATCTGCATGTACAGAAGCCCCTATTATCAGCAGTCCCACCAACAGAGCAGGGAGACAGATGCGTGAGTCTCCTTCAGGGCGTTTCATAATGTGCGTTCCCCTCTCTCAGCGAGCCCGGTCAGCATCCTCTGTCCTATCCCAGCACACAACAGGTTGACTTTATAGACATACAGGGCATCGACGGTATAACGGGTTTCACCACCGACGACTGCTCTAAGACTGGAATACTGAGCCGCTCCCTGCATCAACCGATCGAAATCGTGACGGTAGTTATTATATTCCTTCGGCACCACGGTTTTGAGCCCTTCAAGCTCCTTCTGGCAAAGCTGGAGGCGGGCAGATTCTGTCTGCGGCTCACCTGCTGATTGCTTGCCGACACACCCGGTTAACATAAGCAGGAGCGTAGACACCTTTACAACCCGAAGGTATGTTCGCATACGTTTTTTCATCGCCATGTAAACCTCTCAGAAATGGTGTCCAACCCCCCCAGGCGGAACCAGATATACAGCTCATGATCACGAGCAAATCCCAACTTTTCCATTGCACTGCGTTTATAACGGCTAATGCTTTGCACACTGACATTGAGATTACGGGCCATCGTGGCTAGTGTTCGCCCCTCAGAAACGCCCTGTAAGACAACCCTTTCCTTGCTACTCAGTGCTGTGCTGCAACACAGACATCGCCTGAAAGACACGGCATCATCCTTTTTCCCTGCGCACGCCAGCTTTACCAGTCGCAGCAAGACTTCAGGCATGTCGCTCCGGCTGAAGGAACCGACCTCTGTATTGCAGATACGTCGTTTTTCATTTCGTGAGCCATAATCCCACCTGATGGTTATTAGTTTCAGAGGGTTATGTTTGTTAAAACACGGACGAATATCGCGGATCCGTTCTTCGCTGGCGATAATCAAATCGGCATATTCTTTATGTTCAATACTCGTAAAAGAAACTTCCCGCTTCCAGCGATGGAAAAAATTTATTAGTATGTACCTCAGGCCTTGTGATAAATAATTATCGTTATGATCGATTGCAATAATAAAAGGAGACATCACTATCGGAATCCACTATTTGATTATGTAAAAAGTGCGCAGGAAACCCGCTGCACATCTAATATGCAGGCAATCTCCTAACATTTAGTTATGTATTTAAAGGTCGTAGCACCAATATTCAGCGGCGATATTTACGGACCAAACCACTTCAGGCCTGTTACCAAAAACAAATATCATTCGTATTCTAAGGCGAATGTTGCTGTTGCGGAGAAATCACCGAGCGTTATATTTTTACTCATGATTGCCTGAGGCTCACCTTGAATATATACATTAAAAGGAATGACATTACTTCCAGGTTCCAGAGCAAGCTTTGCACCGTATGTGTTGATCGGGAGCTGGATACCTTCAGGCGTCTCTAAACCAACAGCGATCCCACGAGCACTGCTTTTGCCATCGATTGCCAGAAATCCTGGTAATGATGAATTCTCTACCCCCTGAAACATAATTTTGACCGTTTTACCAAGAGACGTGTCGCATTCGGTAAGCCGAATCTGGAATCGTTTCCCGGGCGTCCTCTTTTCAGCATAAAGGTATTTATCTATGATCGCACCAACATCGAGCGTAAACTCTTCTTCTCCAGGTGGGATGGCACATGGTTCAGCCACAAGCACACCTCGATACTGGATATTTATTTCCGGTGCAATTGCATGGCACATTGGTGCCACGCATAAAAAACTAAACAAAGACCACACGCATTTCATATGTATTACTCCTGCGTATGTGATGGTCATTACGATACGCTTTTTATCGAGTCTTGGGCTATTAATAATACTCTAGGCGGAACGAGGCGTTTGCATTGAACTCACCAGCTTCAAGCATAGCACCTTGTTTTTTAACTGGTACAACCTGAAAGTTCATTTGCAGAGCTTCATTCCCGGACATGCTTATGCCTATCCCTCCGCCGATTTTCACTTCGCAAAAATCTTGCCCGTTGCATTGCGCTTTAAGTTTTATTCCTAGCCCCTCAGTTGACGTCTTGAGAGCCGCAGGATCAAAATCGCTGGCCTGCCCATAATACATTAGTCGGAATGGCTCTTCGAAAGGCCCGCCTGGGCAGTGAAGCGGGAATGACAATGCCTGCAGATAGCGCTCGCCATCGATTTTATTCACACCTACATCACCGAAATCGACAGAAAGCGCTTCGGCGTTATTAATCTCACACGGTACGCTATCCAGTAGCGTTCCACGAAAAGCCATCTCCCCAGCAGCACAAGCAGTTTCTGCATATATCAGAAACAGGAGAGGCAAAATAATCATGCTTTTCATCATAATTTCCATCACTGATAAATTATTATTAATGTGGCACCAGCACGGAAATCACCCCCTGTCGGGTTAGAACCTGCTTTTTTTACCGGGATAGCCTCAAGCAATGGCTTATCCGGATAAGTAAAGTTAAACCAGCCATTAACCGGTAATCTCTCGCCGTTCGCCCGAAGTGCAATGCCAAAATCCGTTATATTCGTCATAAGCACAGTGTCATCAAAGGAAGCGGGATTCCCGGTGACTGCCATTTTCATGGCGTTTGTCGTCTGGCTTTTACACTCGAGGGTATAATTAATAGCCTTTTTATATTTTACTCCGTCCACACTGGCCCCCACGACAGTGCCAAAATCCACCTCTATCGTTTTGTTGTCATTTATGACACATGACGCTGGCTCCACTACGGTAACCTTAACGGTGACGATTGTCTGCGCCCACACTGGCACAGGGAATGCGAGCCCGACCAGCGCGCAAAAAATGGACTTAGAGAGTCCAGTGGACATAGTGATTCTCCTGACTTCAGTCGTAGCTGAGTTTGTAATCAATCGCCGCTGAGAAACTACCGGCGACCAGTGGCGCTGAAGTCCTCACCGGTGCCACACTGTAATAAAGTGAGTTCTGCCCTTGAACAAGAATCAGCGGAGCACCTATGTTGTTAGCAAGAACATTGTTCCCGGCCTTGTCAGCGATGCGCAGACCGAGACCCGATGCGCCTCTGACGCTAAATAGATCGGGGATGGTTTCATCACGTGGTCCGCTAAAGCTGACCTTTACCACAGGCTGGAGAAAAGCCTCGACCATATTCCCTGTCCGCCCGTCTCTCACTGTATCGCTTCGAAGGCAGTCACTGAATCCAATCCGGAACAATACGGGCGTCCCGCTATCGCCCGTATTAAGCAAACGTCCGGTGCCGGTGTCTTCAAGTCTGATATCTTGATGCAGGCTGTCCATTTCCAGACGACAGGCACTTTCAGTCAGGGTCCCGTAGACATACAGCAGGCCATTAGAGCCTTCAACCTCCCATGATTCCGCAGCCCGCAAAGCGCCAGAATAAAAGAACAGGAAGATAAGCCACGAAGCCTTTAGCTGCCTGGTCACAGAGCGACCGCGAGACTGTTCAGTTATGTACGCAGGTTGTTTCATCGAGAACAGATCCTTGTGTCAATATGACAAACAGGTTAATGCAGTCAATCAGGGCCGTTAGCTGTTGCTTTTTGAGGACGAGACAGTACAGGTATTCCCACTACAGTTGAATTTAAGTTCAGGACGACCGCCGTAATCATTGATATAAGTTAGTGTCGGTACGTCTGCAATATTAACTCCAAGTGGCGCACTGTCTTTCGGGGCCACCATAACGGGTTCGAATCCTTTCAGGGTTTTACCACTGCTGTCCTTAGCTTCTGCGATAGTGACATAGTAAGGCGTCGGATTATTAACTGTATAACCGCTGCCATCCGTGCGGAGAGTTAACTTTTCCTGGGGTGGCGTAGCATTCTTATCCATTGCAATCGCAGTCGGGCGGTAGAACATTTTTATGCGCGTCTGAAGTGCAATCTGTAACGTGTTGGGTTTATTGCTCTTCGGCGGAATTTCACGTAGGTTGAAGTAATACAACGTTTCCCTGTCCTGCGGAAGCTGCTTGGTAGCTGGAAGCCCCTGAATTTTTATCTGGCTTGGTTTGCCGGGTTCAATACGCTGAACCGGAGGCAGCACCGTAAGGGGGCTGTTGATCTTGTTTCCTTTATCGTCTTCGATCCACCCCTGAGCAAGGTAAGGTAGCTGCTTGTTCTGATTACTGACGCTAAGACTGACGGAGCTTTGCGCCCCTTCAAAGATAACGCGGGTACGATCAAGGGCGATCGCAGCCTGTGCTGACAGCGGTGCGATCAACGACGCCAAGGCCACTGTTTGCATGGCCATTGATGAAATGTTAGTCAGTATTGTCTTTTTCATATATCTCTCCAAAATCCCCATATTAATGACACACAGGGAGTATTAATGCGGCCGGTTTATCGTGAACGACCGTAAATGCGCCGTGGCGCTAATCATTTTAGGCTTGGTGTACAAGGCAACAGCAGATTCTTTAAATGCATCTCCGCAGGCAAAGGAGATGGCATCTCAATCTTGCACTGTTCCTCACCCGACCAGTGTACTGTCATGGTCTCCCCGGCGTTAATTCCGCTGAGATATACACTGCCACCATCGTTAACGATCCCTGTTTCCTGTCTTCGGTTGTTTATTACCGTCGCACCGAAAGGTGGTTCGCTCCCATTAGCCAGTTTAATCACCGCCATCGCTTTTTGACCTGCAATGACGTCGAATTTTCGGTAACCTATCGCCCCTTCCGTTAGGGTTGCCTGGACCACGGATTTAGTAGCCTCTGCGTTATCTTTAAGTTTATCAAGGTCAATACTTGCCTGATTTTTGTAATAACTGTTCACATCAACAATTACAGCTTTACCCCAGCGGTTTGTTTCTGAGGTGTTACCATAACCTCTGACCGGTACCCCTGCTACTCCGCCAGCATCAACCAGCAATCGAGTCCCGCCGGACATCCCGGAGCGGTGCAACGCCCCGCCTTCCGGCGTGACGGTGAGTCCGCCCTGCGCTGAAAGCCCAACTGCACTATAACTGCCTTCCTGATAGCTAGCGTTCGCACTGAGGCGAGCCAGATTGCCGTCGTGACTATAATAGGCGCTGCCATTCATCCCTGAGCGAGAGTTGCCAGCACTAAGCTGATAGTTACTGTGCTCATTAATACGGTCGTAATAGCTCGCGCGATGTGATAATTCATTTTGAGCCATATTCGCTGTATATCCCAGAGTCGAACTATTGCCCCATGGAATGGTTAGTGATAAATAGCCGCCATCATCGGTTTTACCCCTTTGTTTGTCCCGATAGGCTGACATAGACAGGCTGACATTACGTAAATTCCAGAGATCGAAATAATTTGACAAAGTCAGGTTGTATCTGTCATTTGCCGGTCGGTCCCAGTACGTTTTATGACTGTAATTCAGGTAAGCACTCAGCCCCCAGTCGCGGAAATGTTTGTTTACTGTAATAGTGTACATTTCTTTACTATTGCCTTGACGCAAACCTGATTCGCGAGCATTCAGGAATTCATTCATGCTCATGAAATCTTTATCAGAGAAACGGTATCCTGCAAAGGTGACCTGGCTGTCATATTCATCAAAGTTTTTTGAGTAACTCAGCCGATAGGAACCACCCTGAAGCCGTTCTTGGGCATTTGGCAGGCTTGCACTCGACTGGGTGGCGTCAAATGACAGCGCACCAAACATAAGCAAGTCGCGCCCCATACCTACGGAAAGAGCATTATAGCCCCCCCCAATTAGGGCACCACCGTACAGAGACCAGCCGTTACTCACCCCCCAGGAGAATTCGCCAGTGCCAAACCACGGGCCATTCATTTTATGCCGCCAGTCGGACGGCCTGCCGGCAGCAATTTTATAACGTACTGAGCCCGGGCGGGTGAGGTATGGGATATTCGCAGTATTCATCGTGAACTCTTCAACGCTACCGTCCTGTTCTTCCACACGAACATCAAGCTGGCCAGTAACCGAGTCATTAATATCCCGGATACGAAACGGGCCTGCCGCAACCTGTGTATCGTAAAGAATCCGCCCCTGCTGGCTAACAATCACCCGAGCGTTAGTTTTTGCAACCCCCACAACTTCAGGAGCATATCCTCTAAGATTGGGTGGTAGCATATTATCATCAGACACCAGGCTCACCCCGGCATAGCGGAAGCTGTCAAACATACCGGAATCAAGATAGTTTTCCCCGACGCTGAGTTTTGAGCGCAGCGAAGGAATAGCACGGTAGGCGTAATAGCGACTCCATTCGAGTTTTCGCTGAGTAGGCCGCCCGCTGCCAGTCTCATGGTTGACAGAACCCTGCCAGTCCGCGCGCAGGCGCCATGCGCCCACGTTCAGGCCAGCGGTGCCATTACCGCTGGCTGAATACCCACGTTGGCCTTGCTTAAGATGCTTCTGAGTCTGTGCATTCAGATTATAATCGAGTAGCAGCCCAGGGACCCCACTATCCCAGCGCGAAGGTGGTTCCCAATTGTCATCAGTGTATTCGAGATAGGCTTGCGGGATGGTTATGTGCAGGGAGTACGTTGACAGCTCGCCGCGTACTTCCGTACCTTCCAAACTGCTTTCGTCAAGGCACTCTCCGTCATGCCACCATGTCAGATCTTTTAGGCGATCCGACTTAAGACCTAGCTGTTCCGCAAGCCCCCGGTCAATACATACCCGGCTGCTTTTAGAGTCATCAATACCTGGGTAAAACGTTATCTGACGCTCTGGCAATTCGTTTTTGTTAACATGAATGACCATGGCATAAGTTCCCGGCATGATGTAGCCGGCCCGGGAAAATTGGCTAAGGTTGATATTTTCGCGATCGTTGACGTCAAGCACATCGATATTGAACTCGATATCTTCTGCTGCGTGCACTATAACAACGGGCGAACCTAGCGCCAGTGAAACGCATAAGCCCAGAGCTTGGGCGCGGAATAACCTCCCACGTTGGGCAAAAATCATACCTTAACCTTTATTTTCTTGGGCCGAGGATTACTAGTCCGGTCAGAAGTAATCCATTTTGAAACGTATGGCTGAGTGATAATTACCGGGTATAATTCGTTTCGTGTTTTTAACCAGTTTGACGTTGTAATTAAGCGTCATCTTCCCCGGAAAAATATTTGCAGGCGGGAGGGCTTTCCCAGGCCTTGCTATATGTCCGTTCTCATCTGAAATTTCTATAGCCAGGCCTCTTGCGTTACCACTTATCCTGAAGTGTTCACCATCGGCCTCTCCGTCGAAGGTAACCTGGAATTGTTTATTATCAGGATGGCCAGGGTCAGGATGTTTCTGAACGCAATTTATTAGTTCTATTGTTAACCTGCTTGATATTTCCTGACCTCGTCTCAGACTTCCAGTAGAATGCGTACCGATCGCAAGTGTCTGGTCGCGACTTTCTGTTGAGATAGCACATGCTGCATCGATAATACTGCCCTGCATGCTGACCTGCCCTCTGCCCCAGTTATGGCCGTTTGCGTACAATGCGTCGGGGAGAGCCATAATCGCCATCAATATGGATGCATATGTTATTTTTGCCGCGCTCATTCATCCCTCACTGTTTCGTTGAGACACCCTAGTGCTGATGTTTTCTGCACTAGGGTGTCTTACGTCAGTAGTACGAAGGAGTTATTACTGATACGACATCTGGAAGTCTGCCACTGCAGTGAAGTCACCCGGTACTACAGCTGATGCTGAGGTGCCCTGCAGATATGCGTTAAAGGTCAGTTTATTAGTTCCTTCAGCGACAGCTACAGCTTCACTTGCTTTACCCAGTGGCAGCAGCACGCCTGCTTTATCAGTGATAGCGACGCTCGCACCAGATGCTGAGCCGTTGATCTTCAACGTGCCAGCCTGGTTCTCATCTTCTACGCCGGTGAAGGTTACGCTGACGTTGGACTTGTCCTCTTCAATAGAACAGTTCTCCAGGTTAATGGTGAACTGTTTCATGATGGATTTGCCGCCATTTTTCAGCGCAGAGTTAGCCACCTGACCCAGCTCAACGGTCTGGTCTACAGAATCAGGGCTGATAGAGCATGGCGCGTCGATAATAGCGCCTGAGAATGTTACAGCACCAGAGCCCTGGTTAGCGTGCGCTACAGAAGAGATACCCAGAGCGACCACTGCTACAGCCATAATTTGGTTCAGTTTCACTAGTGTTATTCCTTTGTTTCATTTCTTTAATTTGCTTGAACAAGCTAAAGCTTATTTCCCGTTTATGCTTCGGGCTCGGGTGTTACAGTTCATGTCATGCCCGAGCATGCATCCTAGGTTGCGACCGTCCTAACTGTAACGGAGCCACGTTGTCGGAGCAGGGACAGTATTAATCACAAAGGGCCCACTGAAACACATTTAACTAAAAAATATCAATACATAGTTTTTTATTCTGCAACAATTATAAAATAGACCATGAAAAAGAATCTTCTTCTATTAATGGTGGACCAAAAAAGCTATTCGAGTTAATTTATTATTTTCGCGATGTAACAATCAGTGTTTGACATCAAAATTTATTATGTGAAAATTAACCACATGCACTTGCACATAAACATAGAATGCTAACTTTATGATTTATATAATAAACAAAACAGCCGTGTTCTCTTCGGAGTTGAAGAAATTGTCACTTTATTTGGATAGTGAAAGCTACGTCATACTTTCCAATCAGGCTGCAAGACTCATCGTGGAATTAATACAAAACAACGGAATTACACTCAGTCGTGAGCATTTGCTCAAACATGTCTGGGAGGACTACGGCTCGACTCCGTCCAATAACAATCTCTACATGGCCATAAGTGAATTAAGGAAGGCATTCAGATTACTGGGAATGAACGATAAGATCATTTCCACTATCCCCAAAACAGGCTTTTTATTTGAAGGGGATATTGATGTTTCACAGGAGTCTCTACAGCCGACGATGACCATTGCAGAGCGGCCTGAGCCTGTTATGACATCCTTCTCCCAGCGAGTTAAGCCCTGGAAAATGATGATCCTAATCGGAGTTATACTTACTGCCGCAGTTTTGGCACTTTCGTCTATACTATTTCATGCGTATGTACGCAATCCTCTGAAAATGAACACAAATCATTTAAACCCTCACTTTTCGCTCGGCAAATGTACTTTTTTCGCACTGGGTAAACAAAGCGAAGAAGGTAGAAAATGGGTGACGTCGTTTGTGCAGACGGAACAAGTAAGATCAATGCTCAGGATCGACTGTGACAGTAACCAGACGGCTGTTTACTATCGGAAATTACCGCCTCCTGTAAATGAAACCTTTCTCGCCGCGTGTACTGGAAAAACGTCTCCAACATCTGAAAAATGTAAAATCTTAAGAGCTGAAAATGACTGATTTCGTTAAAGATAAATGGGTGATTGTTTCGTTATCCTTTTTAACCCTTCTTTTTATAATTGCAGTATTGTTTTTACTGAAGCCAGTACACCGTCAGGTACTTAGTTGCAGTTTTGATGCGTTTATGTACGACCGTCAGCATAAAGCGATGGTGAATAAAAATACACATCTCTACTTTTACGCAGATGGTAGCGGTTTCAGAACAGAAAGAGGATATATTGATACTGATAAAGGACGAATGTTTATTGACAGAGACGTACGGTATGAATTTAGTGACAAAGACGGAGACGGCATCTTCGCACTTAAGTACACTCGGTTTGACAGACGTATACATGACAACGCACCGGATAATATTTGGGGAACCGAGTCGGCACCAGGCACAACTTATTACATGACTATCACAGTAATCGGGCCCGGGATCTATCTTTTCCGGGAACGTGGAACCCCACTGAGTATCTGTACTTCCGTAACGGGTAGCTGAACCAAAGATGTAATTAACTTGGCAGAATCTGCCTTACAGGCAAGATTTACACTGATATTGTCTTTGAAAGTCGTATTCATTGAAAAATAGTGGCGGCCATTTATGATGACAGGCTTAGAACGGCCTTCGTCCTTCCATGATACATCCCGGTTTACATTAGACAAGCAGTGCTCAATGAAAGCGTTCTGCGTCGGTTTACCCGGCTGGATAAGCTCCAGTTTAATGCCTGTTTCTCTGTCCATTCTGCCAGTGCCAAAGAGATCAAATCCGGGCCGTTATCCATACGAAACACAACCGGGCAGCCATCCTGTCGGGAACACGGACGACTCGCTGGGCTGGCAGATTTAGAACGATTTCAATCGACAACGTCTCTCGGTTAAGTCATCAACGACATTGAACGTACGAAAACGACAGCCACAGACCAGAGCATCATGCATCAAATCGACAGACCATCTCTGGTTAAGCGCTTCCGGCGAGACCAGTGGCGAGGAATTACGCACCGGCAACCGTTGTTTACCTTGACGGCGAAAAATCAGTTTCAGCAGACAGTTTATACGGTGGAGCCTTTTGTGATTCCATTGATATCGCTGACGTCGCAGAACCTGAAAAGTTTCGGAAAACTGTATCGTGGTTATCGCTCGGCCAGTGCTTGCAACGCGACAATAACGGGTTCGTCATTTGTGGTATCAGTGCGGTAATGGTAAACCGTTCTGCTCAGGTGCATACTCCGGCAGGCCTGACAGATAATGTGTCCGAACGTCGTCATCGGATGAGTAACCAGCTCACGGTTACAGGCTGGTTTTAAAGCTTTTTTCGATAGCGTATTTCAGCGCCAGGCTCTGAAACGTCTGTTTGAGGCGTCGGTTCTCATTGTCCAGATCCTTGATCTTTTAATATCGGAAGGCTTCATGCCATCGTTTCTGGACTTCCCCCTGTAAAAGGTGGTCTCATAAATATCGACCTCCCGGCATACATAATTAAAAGCTCGACCGACCTAATATAAGCTGGTACTCAGTAAAACGGGCTTAACGCTTAGCGATCTCCTTCGTTGGCAGGTTGATTATGACGGATGATCTCTAAATGTGAATGGCACGATTATGCGGGGGCTTACAGAAGTACCACTTTATCAATTAAACCGCTCTGTATGGAGAGTGGTGATGATATGTCTGGTACTGAATATCGCCGTGGCCGGGTGCTATGTGCGGCTGTATAACCACCTTTCTCCGCGGGATAAATCTATCCTGTTTGTTTAGGGGGGGTGTGCACGATTACCGCCAGGTTCATGGTGGTATGAGTTTATTCGTGGAGTCCTGTGGTAAAAACCATGTACGCCGTCATATGCAGCTGAACCTGTACCGGGCGCGCCTCTTCCAGGCCGATATCTTCGGTTATATTGTTGTAGTCCATGACAGACCTCTATGCCGCAGACATTTCGACGGCATCAGTCCAGGGGGTTTAGAACAGTGCTTGTTTTGATGGCAGTATATGTCTACTGCCGCTGCGTTAGTACTAACTATTTTTATAGCCGATTTCGGAAGGACCGTTAAGAGGGTTTAGAACGTGTTAAAATCGCTATTGACCGAACCAGGGAGTCGATAAAAATTTTCATATGGTAGGTGTATGAGCTTATTACCATACCCTAAAAATCCGATGCAATGTTACTCATAGGTTGAAATTAAAACAACACTCCCGCTGAAACTCCCGACCCCGCTCCCTTTAAGAACGGAACGTAGCTTTAACACATTGTATCCCTGTGAAAGGTTTAACAAGACCCCTCCTTCTCCTCCCTTATGCAGATCGTGATCATTAAGATAAAGTTTACTTTCTATTTTACCCACACCATCCAGCGGAGGCAATACAATACTTGCACCTGAATCATTCAAATAAAATCGCAATTTTACTGGAACGGGACAGACATATGTTAAAACATTTTCTTTTTTTACCTCACCATTAGATAGTTGGGAAGCAAGTACGATTCCATGATCGATATCAGTATTAGCCTGTGCCTCGCAAGTGGTGGCTTTAGGCACTAAACGGTAACAGCGAGGATCTCTATTTACTGGCACTCCTTGATTGGCATCCTTGATACGCAGATAGGCGCAATAACCCTTCTCCCGTCCAGGCTTGATCTCCTGAGCTCCAAGGGTATGGATAGTCAGCATATCACCCACTTTCCCGGTCTCAGAGAGATAGGCTATAAACTCGCCTACGGTACGCACATTTGCATCATAAAGGTCTCCCTGTAGAGCCACAGGAGCATTGCGTACCGACCAATTTCCTTGGCCGCTCCCCTCCACTATCGACAGGCCCCCATCAAGAGAACAGGCCCTTTTTCTTACAGATTCTGGTGCTTCTCTCCCTGTAGAAAGATAGTCAACATATGGACATCCCAGCCGCTCAGTGGAGTGATTCACACCAGAAAGGATACCCGATATGTTAATTCTGTTGATCTTGCCTGAAGGGGCGGTATCCATGGAGTCGACGGTCGATAATGGAGCCCAGGACGCATGGGTAGTAACTGGGAACAAGAACAAATAGAGTAGTAGCATTCTATACAGGCACTTCAGAGAAACATTCACGATTACCATCCATACTCCCTTCGGGTCTTTACTAACTTACTCATTCTACAATGGAATTCAGTTAAATGAGTCATTTCACGTAAACCCGCCCACAAATAGAATAATACTCCATAAATAGATGAATCAATGGATTTTATATGAAAATATACTCGATCGCACAGCAATAAACAGAATAAAGCTCTAAACTATTTTTTTTTGCGGATTTTCCTTTTTTTCCACCGGGGGACAAGTGGTATTCATACCACGTGCCATTCTGTGACTTCTTTGCGGCATCCTCCCTTGTGATGTTCCATGCAGTGGTAGTCTTCAGAGCTACAATGACCAGATGGTCTGTAAATGTTACCAACGGTGCAAAACTGATCCACCCCAGCGGTTGAAAATTGATCCAAGGGTTAATCTGCTCCTCTGAATACAGGGGAGCTTATGATCACTTTTGAGATTCGTATGGAAATTAAAGTCCTGCACAAGCGGGGAATGAGTATCCGGGCCATTGCCAGGGAACTGGGTATTTCTCGCAATCCTGTCCGCAGCCACCTGAAAGCCAAATCTGAAAAGCCGTAGTATTCACCACGCCCGGCATCATCATCACTGCTCGATGAATACCGCGATTACATCTCTAAGCGGATCAGCGATGCGCATCCCTACAAAATCCCGGCTACCGTTATTGCCCGGGAAATCATGGAGCTGGGCCATCGTGGAGGGCTTACTATCTTGAGAGAGTTCACCCGTTCGCAGACACTCCCCGTACAGGCAGAGCCGGTCGTTCGCTTCGAAACCGAGCCCGGGCGGCAGATACAGGTTGACTGGGGGACCATGCGAAACGGCAAATCCCCCCTGCATGTGTTCGTTGCTGTTCTGGGGTACAGCAGAATGCTTTACATCAAGTTCACCGACAACATGCGCTACGACACGCAGGAAGCCTATCACCGCAATGCTTTCAGCTTCTTCGGCGGTGTACTGCGGGAAGTTCTGTAAGACAATATGAAAACGGTGGTCTCCAGCGAGATGCTTACCAGACCGGACAGCACCGGTTCCATCCTTCCCTGTGGCAGTTCGGCAAAGAGATGGGCTTCTCTCCCCGGCTTTGTCGCCCCTTCAGGGCACAGACTAAAGGCAAGGTGGAGCGAATGGTGCAGTACACCCGCAACAGCTTCTACATCCCGCTAATGACACGCCTGCGCCCGATGGGGTTCACCGTCGATGTTGAAACCGCAAACCATTACGGCCTGCGCTGGCTGTACGATGTGGCCAATCAACGGAAGCATGAAACTATCCAGCCCCGCCCCTGTGATCACTGGGTGGAGGAACAGCAGTCCATGCTGGCACTGCCACCGGAGAAAAAACAGTATGACGTGCAGGTCGACGAAAGCCTGGTGACCTTCGATAGCCAGCCGTT